>SBGU01000047.1 GCA_006226495.1 Alphaproteobacteria bacterium | reverse complement strand
AACGGCATGCCGTTTTTCGGCCATACGTTCGGCATGCTGAACGACCCCGTCGCCCTTGGCCAGCGCCTGCGCCAGACCTATGGCCCTGTCTACCGCACCCGCACCCTGTTCGCTGAAACGGTCAACCTGTGCGGCCCGGAAGCCAACGAATTTGTGCTGATGGACAAGGCGCGCAATTTTTCAAGCGAAAAAGGCTGGGCACCCTGGATCGGACGGCTGTTCCCGCGCGGGCTGATGCTCTTGGATTTCGACGAACACAAGGCGCACCGCCATATCATGGCCGCTGCCTTCAAGTCGGGCCCGATGAAGGGCTATCTGGAGCGCCTGAACGACGAGATGCCGGAACGCATCAAGGCCTGGGGCGAACGCGGCCATTTTGCCTTCTATCCCGCCATCAAACAGCTTTCGCTGGACATGGCGACCACTGTGTTCCTGGGTCTTGAACCGGGCTCGGACAGCCGCGCGGTCAACAAGGCGCTGACCGATATGGTGGCCGCCAGTGTCGGCATCGTGCGCGCGCCATTGCCCGGCACCATCATGGCACGCGGGCTGAAGGGCCGGCGTTTCATGGTCGATTTCCTGCGTGCCCTGATCCCCACCCGGCAGGACACCGAAGGCACCGACATCTTCACCCAGCTTTGCCAGGCGCGGGACGAAGAAGGCAACCGCTTCACCGATCAGGAAATCATCGACCATATGATCTTCCTGTGGATGGCGGCACATGACACGATCACAAGTTCGGTCACCACGCTGGTTTATGAACTGGGCCGCCAGCGCGACTGGCAGGACAAGCTGCGCGCCGAAATCCGCGGCCTGGGCCTGAATGACGATCGCCTGCCCTATGACAAGATGAACGATCTGGTCCTGACCGACTATGCCTTCAAGGAAGCCCTGCGCATGAACCCGCCGGTGCCCGGCATGCCGCGCCAGACCGTGCGCGAGGTCGAATATGGCGGCCACCGCATCCCGGAAGGCACGGTTGTGGGCATCAGCGTTGTCGCCACCCACCGCGACCCGGAGGTATGGCCCGACCCCGACACCTTCGACCCGATGCGCTTTTCGCCGGAGGGCGGGGCGCGCGAACGGCACCGGTTTGCCTGGATTCCGTTTGGTGGCGGCGCCCATATGTGCCTGGGCCTGCATTTTGCCTATATGCAGGCGAAGGTCATCATGTGCCACCTGCTGCCGCATTATGACATCGTGCTGCCGGAAGGCTACAGCACCCGGTTCCAGATCATGCCGCTGATCAAACCGGTCGACGGCCTGCCCGTTACCCTGAAGCGGATCGACTGACATGCCGGAAACCAGGTTCGATTATATCGTCGTCGGCGCCGGTTCCGCCGGCTGTGCCATGGCCGCCCGGCTGAGCGAAGACCCGTCCGTCCGTGTGCTGCTTCTGGAAGCTGGCAAGAAGGATGGCGCGCTCGAGATCAACATGCCCGGCCTTATCGGCAAGGTGGTGCCGCCCAACAAATATAACTGGAGCTACTGGACCGAAGCCCAGAAACACCTGAACGGCCGCAAGCTTTATTGGCCGCGCGGCAAGGTGCTGGGGGGCTCGTCCGCCATCAACGGGCTTCTGTATGTGCGCGGGCACGCCCGCGACTATGACGAATGGGCCCAGCTTGGCTGCACCGGCTGGTCGTTCGACGATGTGCTGCCCTATTTCCTGAAATCGGAAGGCAGTGACCGCGCGCCCGACGCCCTGCACAATACGGATGGCCCGCTGAAGACCACACAGCATACATCCCAAAGCCCCCTGAACACGGCCTTCCTGAATGCCGCCACCGAAATGGGGCTGCCCTACACGGACGATTTCAATGGCCCGAACCAGGAAGGTGTCGGCTGGTACGACCAGACGATCCGGGGCGGCAGGCGCCAGAGCGCCGCGCGCACCTATCTGGCCGAAGCCATGGGCCGGTCGAACCTGAGCATCCTGACCGAAGCCCAGGCCCGGCGCGTGGTGATGAAGGGCCGCCGCGCGACCGGCGTCGAGATCAGCCGCCGCGGCAAGGTGGAAACCTGGCATGCCGGGCGCGAGGTCATCCTGTGCGGTGGCGCCATCAACAGCCCGCAACTGTTGCAACTGTCCGGTATTGGTGACCCCAAAACCATCCAGGCCGTCGGGCTGCCGGTGGTGCATGACCTGCCGGGTGTGGGCAAAAATATGCAGGACCATCTGGACCTGACCGTCTATGCCCACCTGAAGGACCCGATTTCGCTCTTCAGGTACAAGGCGCCGCACCGGGGCCTGACCGAAATGGCCAAATGGTTCCTGAAAAAACCGGGCATGCTGTCTGACTGCGTGACCCCCGTTGGCGCCTTCCTGAAGACCGATCCGGCGCTTGAACGGCCGGATGTGCAGTTCCATATCATGCTGGGCATGGCCGACCAGCCGCACGGGTTCGAGGACCCGCACGAACATGGTTTCGGCATCCATGTCTGCCAGCTTCGGCCGCACAGCCGGGGCACCATCTCGCTGGGCACCAACGATCCGCTGGCGCCGGCGCTGATTGACCCGAACTATCTGGCCGCCCCCGAGGACCTGAGGGTCATGCGCGAAGGTGTGAAGCTGGTCCGGCGCCTGATGTCGCAGCCCGCCATCAGGGACCTGACCACACGTGAGAAGGACCCGTGGCACGGGGTGGACATCGATGATGACAAAACCACCGAAGCCCTGATCCGCGACAAGGCCGAGACCATCTATCACCCCGTGGGCACCTGCGCCATGGGCCCGGCGGACAACCGCAACAGCGTGGTGGACCCCAGCCTGAAGGTGATCGGCCTTGAAGGCCTGCGGGTGGTGGATGCATCCGTGATGCCACGCCTGATTGGCGGCAATACCAACGCGCCGACCATCATGATCGCCGAAAAATGTGCGGACATGATCAAGAGGGAGGCGGCCAGACAGGCCGTCGCTTGACCGGCGTCAATGCCGGCACCGCCCTTTCCGGCTATCCTGATATCAGGTTCAGACAGAAAGGGGGTCCGAAATGGCCAAAAAACAACTTTATCTTGTTGCCGTGGATGGTAGTGACTGGGGGGCACGCGCCGCAGACCGTGCCGTCACCCTGGCGAAACAGACCGGCGCATCCGTGCGCCTGATCACGGTCATACCCTGGTCAGGCTATCAGCCGCTGTCGGTTGACGAGATGTATAATCGCCCGCTTGAAAAGGTGGCGGAAGAGAAAAACGCCCATGACGAAATCCTCGCGCCGCTCCTGAAGCTGTATCAGGGCAGCGGCGTCGAGGTATCCGGCGAATTTTTCTGGGGTCATCCGGTAACCGTGATCCAGAAGCGCACCAAGGAAGAAAAGGCCAATATGGTCTTTATCGGTCGGCGCGGTCGTTCCCGTGTTGCGGATCTGGTCCTTGGGAGCGTGGCCAATTCCCTTGCCCATTCCCTCGGCGTTCCGATTGTCCTGGTGCCGTAGTTGCCGTGCCGCGCAGGTTTTGCCTGTGCTGCAGAATGACCTTAGCCATGGCGTCCATCAGCGCCGCGGGGTCGACCGGTTTTGATTGATAACCATCCATGCCGGCGTCCAGGAATTTCTCCCGGTCGCCGTCCATGGCGTGGGCGGTCAGCGCCAGGATCGGCGTCTGGCCCTGCGGGCCGGCAAGCGAGCGAATGAGGGCCGTTGCCTCAAGCCCGTCCATCACCGGCATGGTGATATCCATCAGGATGATGTCATAGGGCTCGCGCACCTGCACGGCGGTCACGGCTTCCTGTCCGTTGCCGACAACGGTGACCTTGTGACCCTGCTGTTCCAGGCTTTTGCGGAACAGCATCTGGTTCACCGGGTTGTCCTCGGCCACCAGCACCTGCCAAGGACCGGAATCGCTTGCGCGGATACGCAGGGGCTGTTCTTCGGGCGCGATATCGTCCTTTTCAACCACCTCGACCGGCAGCCGCACCGTGAAGGTCGACCCCTGGCCAAGCGTGCTGCGCACGCTGATTTCGCCGCCGAACAGGTCCACCAGTTCCTTGCACAGGAACAGGCCAAGGCCGGTGCGGTTATAGAGCCGTGTGCCACCCTTCACATCCATGGCCAGCTTTTCAAAAAGCCCGCCAATGCGTTCCTTGGGAATGCCGACACCCGTATCCGACACCGACATATGCAGGATCGTCTGGCCATCACTTTCGCTGGTATGAACCTCAAGGCTGACACGGCCCCGGTCCGTATATTTGAAGGCGTTGCTCAGCAGGTTCACCAGAATCTGGCGGACCTTCTGCGGGTCTGTGCGCACATGGCGCGGCAGGTCTGGCGCCAGGTCGACAAAGGCTTTCACGCCCTTGTGCGAACCCGCAGTCGCGAACAGATCGACCACATCCTGCATCAGTTCCGGCAAATCGGCGGCCCGGGTCTCAAGCTCGACAAGACCTGCCTCGAGATGCGACAGTTCCGCCATCTCGTTGATAAAATTGAGAAGCGCCTGACCCGATTTGGCGATCAGGTCGACATATTTGCGCTGTTCCGGGCTGAGCGGCGTTGATGCCAGGAGCTCGGCCACGCCCAGCACGCCGTTCACGGGTGTCCGGATCTGGTGGCTGACAGTGGCCAGGAATTGCAGCCGGGCATGGTGGGCTTCCGGCGTTGCGCCCGCCCCTTCCATCGGCGCAGCCACAGCGGCCTGCGGCACAACGGCGGCCCCCCGGCTCTTGAACTGGATCAGACAAAGCGCATCGGCCATCATTTCGCTGACAGGCTTCAGCGCATGTAAATGATGCTTGGACCGAAGCGGCTGCACCATGATCTCCATGGCGCTCACAGGCACGATATCCTTGGTTTCATGTGGTGCGAGGGTCGACGACATGCCTTCCTGCAGCGCACGTTCCACACGGTCCAGCAAAGCCTTGCTGTTGAAGCCGGGCAACAGGTCCGGCAGGTTGCGACAATAGGCTACCTCGGCTTCAATGCCGGTAACCTGAACCATCCATTTGTTCCAAAGGCGCACGTCAAGCTTCGGGCCTACAACAACAAATCCCATATTGGCGTTGTTGACGATCTCTTGCAGCACTCACCTCTCCTCACGAGCATACTGAAAACCACACACTTGCCTGCCGCGATGCCCCACGCTGCGCCAGACAAAACCAATTCAGCCCCCTGATGTCCTGGTGATCGGATCGCGTTCGAACCCGAGTACAGGCCTGCCATTCAATCGCACGCGGTTCTCCGCAACGCCTGAAGGTTGGCTGCCCGCAAGGATCACCCCTGACCCCTGGTGTCGGACAGCGCGCCTGACCGATAACATTAACAACTATCGGTATAGTTATTATATACACAAATGCTACCGGTCGCAATTGCAGAAAACAAGCCAAACCCACACGCAATCGGCAATTGTTACATATACAATAGTGTCCCCAAATTGGCAGTTTTGCGAACTGTATCAATATGAAGCACCAATGTGGCATCGGCATGGCACAATTCCGTCCGACACCTCCAGCGTCATCCTGTACAGACGCATTTCATGTCGAACTGGAAACGTCCGCGCACGTTAGACGTGCGACCCGTCGCCACAGTTCACTATATCGGGCATTGATTAAGAAATTCTCCTACTTATGATCGGGCGGGCCGGAAAAATTGCTGCCGAACCGGCCGCAGCCGCACCCTGGACGGAGAAAGACATGCGCGCAGGAACCCTGATTGCCCTTGGGGCTGCAAACGGCCTGGTTGCCACCATGCTGGCGGCTGCCGGCGCACACGCGCTGCCCGCAACCGTGGGCCCCGAAGGCGTCGCCCTGTTCAGGCAGGCGGCTGATTTCCACCTGTTCCATGCACTGGCTCTTCTGGCAACCGGTTTGGTGCCGATACCGGCTTGCGCACCTTGGGCCAGCCGTGCCGGACTGTTGTTCCAGGCCGGCATTCTGGCCTTTTCCGGCAGCCTGTACCTGCGCGCCCTTCTGGGGCCCGGCTCCCTGGGCGCCTTTCACTGGATTACGCCATTTGGCGGACTGCTATTGATGGCCGGCTGGGCGTGCCTGATTGTCGCAGGGCTCAGGGCCCGCGCAGGCTGAGGGCGGCGACCGGTTATTTGGCCGGCAGCCGCAGCACGACCGCAAGGCCGCCCAGGCCGGCCGCCTCCACGTAGGCTGTGCCGCCATACATATCGACAATGTCACGCACGATGGCGAGGCCAAGGCCCGTGCCCGGCACCCGCTCATCCAGCCGGCGCCCGCGCTCGAACAGGGTTTCACGCTGGTCTTCCGGCACGCCGGGGCCATCGTCCTCGATACGGATTTCCAGGAATTCGCGGCGCGGGCTGTCCTCCAGCTTGCGGGCAACCACGGTCACCCGGTGCCGGGCCCATTTGCCGGCATTTTCGATCACGTTGCCCAGGACTTCATCGAAGTCTTCCTTTTCGCCATCGAACATCAACCGGCCCGGGCATTCGAAGCTGATATCGAGGCCCCTGTCCTGATTCATGCGACTGATGGCGCGGGTCAGCTTTTCAAGCCGCTCCCGGATCGGCAGGCCCGGCCCCGAACCTCCACCGGCAATACGGGCGCGCTTCAGGTGGTGGTCGATATGGTTGCGGATTTCGCGCGCCTGCCGGCCGACCGTGTCGCCACTTTTGCCCGGCAGGTTATCCACTTCGTTTATGATGACACTGAGCGGTGTCTTGAGCGCATGGGCGAGATTGCCGACATGGGTGCGCGCCCGGTCGACCAGCTTTTCATTCTGGTCGATCAGGGCGTTGATTTCCTGCGCCAGCGGACGCAGGTCTTCGGGCCAGATGCCGCTGATACGGCCTTCCTTGCCGGCCCGCACATCCGCAAGCTTGCGCCCGAGAAGCCTGAGCGGCTTCAGGCCATAGGCCACCTGGATCACCAGCGCCAGCGAAACGGTCGCCATGATCAAGGCCAGGGCGCCCACCAGCAGCCAGTTGAAACGCGCGATGGCGTTGCGCACCTCAGCCGTGTCGGTCGCCACCTGATAGCGGAAAATACGATCGGCTTCCGGCAGGATGATGTCGCGTTCGGCCACGCGCAGCATCTGGTCGTCCGGCCCGGGCACTTCCAGGAACTTCAGGGAAAACACACGTTTGTCGAGATCCGGCTTCAGTTCAAAATCCCACAGGGACCGCGACCGGAAGGGCTCCTGCCCGGATTCAGATATCTGCCAGTACCAGCCCGAATAGGGGGCGGCAAATTCCTGGTCGAGCAGTGGCCGATTGAAACGCAACACCCCTTCGGGCGACACTTCGCTGATACCGACCATGGTGTCGATCATGGCTTCAAGCTTCTTGTCCACATCCGAAAGCACATAGGTGCGGAACGCGAACGACAACGACAGCCCGCCAACCGTCAGCGCGGCAGCGGACCAGAAAAAGGCCGACACAAGCAGCCTGCCGGTCAGGGACCGGAAGAAGCGGTTCAACCGCTCGCTCACTCGGCGCCCTCTTGCCATTCAAGCCGGTAGCCCAGGCCCCGCACGGTGTCGATGACAGGCACATCCAGCTTCTTGCGGATGCGGTTCACGAACACTTCGATGGTATTGGAATCGCGGTCGAAATCCTGGTCATAGATATGTTCGGTCAGTTCGGTCCGCGAAATCACCTTGCCTTCATGGTGCATCAGGTACGACAGCAGCTTGAATTCCTGTGCGGTCAGCTTCACGGGCCGGCCATCAACACTGACCCGACCGTTGCGGGTGTCCAGAAGCACCGGGCCACAACTGATCTGCGGGCTGGTCTGGCCGGCGGAGCGGCGGATAAGCGCCCTCAAGCGCGCCAGCAGTTCCTCGAATATGAAGGGTTTGGTCAGGTAATCGTCGGCACCGGCGTCCAGACCTTCGACCTTGTCGGTCCAGCCGTCGCGCGCGGTCAGGATCAGGACCGGCATTTCCCGGCCGTCCGAGCGCCATTTCTTCAGCACACTGGCGCCGTCCATGATCGGCAGGCCAAGGTCAAGCACAACGGCGTCGTAGGGTTCGGTATCGCCGAGAAAATGCCCGTCCTCGCCATTGTCGGCATGATCGACCGCATAACCCGCGTCCACAAGGCTTTGCCGCATCTGTTCGGCCAAGGCCTGGTCATCTTCCACAATCAGGACCCGCATGATCCGTCTCCCCTTTGATACCTATTTTGTGCTCAGGATATGGCCCGAGGCAGCATCGACAATCGCGACCAGCACCTTGCCATCCTTGCGCCGGACCCTGAGGTCATACTGCCAGCCCCGGTTGGTGCGCCTGAGCTTCTGGCCGACGATCACACCCGAAAGCCGGTCTTCGACCATACGTTTGATATGGGAATATGGCAGAATATCGCCACGTTTGATGGCCTCGAGCGCCTCGTCATGGTCATCCTGCTTTTTCTGGCCCATGAAAAAGGCTTCGGCCGCAGGTGCAGGCGCAAGAACCGGCACGGCCAGAAAACAGAACAGCAGAATCCAAAAAACACGCTTCATGGGCTATACTCATACAGGCAGGCGCTGAACCACTGATTAACCATCTTTGACTCTGATCAAAGCGGAACACTAATCAAGAGGTTATTTTCAGCGCAAACAGAAACAGGACCCGGAGGCTTTTGCCATGAAATCCATTCTTCTGCCGCTTACGAACAATATGGCCAGCGAAACCGTGACCCGTGTGGCGGCTGGCGTCGCCAGGGAATTCAGTGCCACCCTGACGGGCCTGTTCGTGCGCCCTGACCCGCGATCGGCCATTCCCTTCATGGGCGAAGGCCTGACAGCAGAAATGATCCAGACCCTGTGCGACACAGCCGAGCGCGAAAGCCGCAGCCAGGCTGAAATGGCCGAAAAACACTTTGGTGAGCGTATGAAAGCAGCCGGTATCCCGCTGGGCAGCGGCGGCGATGGCGCAAAAGCGGCCTGGAAAGTGATGGTGGGTGAAATCACCGACCATGTGGGCCGGCGCGCCCGCACAGCCGACCTTGCCGTGTGCCTGCAGCCCGACAGCAGCGCGCCCGATACCGGCGACATTTTTCATGACCTGCTGTTCCGGTCTGGGCGGTCGCTGCTGATGGTGCCAAAAGGCTATACGGGTACCACCGGCAAACATGTGATGGTGGCCTGGAACGGCCGTGCCGAAGGCGCCCGTGCGGTCGGTGGCGCGCTGCCGCTTCTGGTGGCCGCCGCCAAGGTCAGCGTGGTGCAGATCGGCGATATCGATGAAGAACGCCCGCCGCTTGACGAAATCTGCCACTACCTGGGCGAACATGGCGTGAAATGCAGCCCGGAAAAACGCGCCAACAGCGGCGCCCCGGTCGGCGAGCAGCTTCTGACCATCGCCGGCGAAATCGGGGCCGACCTGATGGTTATCGGCGCCTATTCCCACTCTCGCTGGCGTGAGATGATCCTGGGCGGCGTGACCCGTGACTTGGTGACCAAAAGCCCGGTACCGATTTTCATGAGCCACTGACACGGGGGCTTGATCGTTTCTGTCGTTCGGGCACTATGGGCGTCAGCAAGTGCCTGACGACAGGAGCAATTCTTTGCCGCGCCATATTCTGCATATCTTTCCGTCCTTTGAAGTCGGTGGCGCCCAGCGCCGCTTTGCGGCGCTTCTGGCACAGGGCGGCGGCGGTTTCCGGCATACCGTTTTTGCGATGGACGGCTGTTATGACGCGCTGAAACTGATGAACCGCGACACGGTGGCGCAACTTGAAACCCCGCCCATTGCCAAAGGCGCAAGCTGGCAGGCCATCAGGCATTGCCGAACCATTCTCGCAGGGGTACAGCCGGACCTGCTGGTCACCTATAACTGGGGTAGCGTCGAATGGGCGCTGGCCAACCGCTTTGCGCCCATCTGCCCCATGGTGCATGTCCAGGACGGGTTTGGCAGCGACGAACTGGGCCGCGAGAAGGCAAGCCGCCGTATTGCTCGGGCCTTTACCTACCGGGGCGCCGACGCCGTTGTGGTGCCGTCCCGCACCCTGGAACAGATTGCCCGCAACAGTTGGCGCATCCCGCAGGCCCGCCTGAAATATATCCCGAACGGTATTGATGTGATGCGCTTTGGCGGCGAGCGAGACAGCGATTTCCTGGCCCAGTTCGGCCTGACGGACGATGACCGCATCATCGGCACCGTGGCGGGCCTCAGGCCCGAAAAAAACATCGGTCGGCTGATCGAGGCCTACCACAGCCTGTTGAACGATTTTGCCGATATCCGGCTGGTGATCGTGGGTGACGGGGTTGGCAAGTCGGCACTCAAAATGCTGGCGGAACGCATCGGGCTCAAGCAGCGCATCATATTCACCGGCAACCTGCCGGAACCGGAACGCATCCTGCCGGCCTTTGAAATTTTCGCGCTGTCGTCCGACACCGAACAGATGCCGCTGTCGGTGGTCGAGGCCATGGCCGCCGGCCTGCCGGTTGCCAGCACCGACGTGGGCGACATCGCCCGCATGGTCGCCCACGAAAACCGGCCCTTCATCCAGGGCCGGGAAGCCCCGGAACTGGCGGAAAGCCTGGCGGCCCTCCTCAGCGATCAGGACAATGCCCGCGCCATCGGCGCCGCAAACAAGGCGAAGGCACGTGCGGAGTTCGGATTTGCTGCGATGGCCGCGGCCTATGACCGGCTTTATGGCAGCCTGGCCGACAGGCGCGGTCAGCCGCGCTGACGCGGTCCCAGGCGCCAAGCCGGTACCAGGTCGTCTATCACCTGCCTGACCGCCGCAAGTTCCGGTGCATTCAGGCAGCGATCCAAGAGCCTGATCACCCGTGGCACATGACCGAGATAATGGTTTTTGCCGTCCCGGACACTCAGCCGCACGAACAAGCCTGCCACCTTGGCGTGGCGCTGCGCCCCCAGAAGCGCCATATCGGTTTCGAGCCGCGCCCGGTCGGTTGCGGCCCAACCGTCAAAATACCGGTCCAGCACGGCATCCCGCACAGCGGGCGACACATCGCGCCGCGCATCTTCGACCAGGGACGCCAGGTCATAGGCCGGCGAGCCGATGAGGGCGTCCTGATAGTCCAGGAGGCCACAATCAAGGATGCCGCCGCCCTGCCCGACGATCATCAGATTGTCGACATGGAAATCCCGGTACACAAGGCTGGCGCGGCAGTCGGCAATGTCGGCCAGTGCTGTGCGCCATGCGCCCCGATAAATGTCGCGCTCGGCGTCCGTCAGGTCATGGCCACGCACCGCGGGGATGAACCAGTCGGCAAAAACATCGGTCTCGCGCAACAGCACTGTCATGTCATAGGGCGGCAGCTCGATACCCTGCACATTTTGTTGCATATGCAACACTTTCAGAACGTCCGCAGCCAGTAGATAAAGCGCCATTTCATCAGCGCCTGATGCCAGCAACCGGGTGAAAGTATCGTCGCCAAAATCCTCGATAATCGCGAAACCCGTCCCGGTATCCGCCGCATCGATCCTGGGCGCCCGAAGGCCGATGCGCTGCAGGTGCGCATTCACCTTCAGGTAGGCCGGCAGATTCTCGCGCTCGGGCGGCGCGCTCATCAGCATGCGGCGCTCGCCGGCCTTTTCGAGCCGCGCATAGGTGCGGAACGAGGCATCGGGCTGCAGGTCGGTCACGGTGGCATCGGCCCAGCCGTGCGCCGCCAGGAAACGCTGCCGTTCTTCGGCCCGGTTGCGCGTGCTGGCGTCTGTCATTCCGGCTGGTCTCCTGCCCCTGTTACAGGCCTGTCATAGCCTGTGCCGCGGCGGGTGGCAACGGCGGGCCGCAGAAAGAAAAAGGGCCGGCGAAAGCCAGCCCCAATCCGTTCAGCGCGCTCAGCCAAAATTCGGCGGGCGCTTTTGCATGAAGGCCATGATGGCTTCCAGAAGTTCCGGCGACTTCAGACGTTCGCCGAACAGCTTGCCTTCCTCGGCCATGCGCGCACCAACCACATCCAGGTCGCCGCGCATCAGTTTTTTGGTCAGCGCCAATGCTTCCGGCGCCTTTTTCGACAGCGCCAACGCGGCCGCGAACGCAGCGTCCGCCAGTTCGCCGTCCGGGAACACGGCGGACACCAGCCCCATGGCCAGCGCTTCCTGTGCCTTGACCCGCTTACCCAGCATGAAGATTTCCGCCGCCCGGGCATGGCCGACACGCGCCGGCAGCAACAGGGACGATGCCGCTTCGGGCACCAATGCCAGGTCGACAAACGGCGCGCTCAGGGTCGCACTTTCAGACGCATAGACGATATCGGCATGCAACAGCATCGTCAGGCCGACCCCCACCGCCAAGCCGTTCACCGCCATGACCAGCGGCTTGCGCGCGGTCAGGAGGCATTGCAGGAACTGGGTCACCGGGGCATCGGCACCCAGGGGTGGTGTGTCGCGGAAATCGGCCAGGTCGTTGCCGGCGGTGAAACTGTCGCCCGCGCCCGTGAATAGGATCGCGCGCACGCCGCTGTCGCTTTCGGCCGCGCGCATGGCATCGACCACCTTGGCATACATGGCATGGGTCAGCGCGTTTTTCTTGTCCGCCCGATTGAAGGTGATGGTCAGCACCCTGTCCCGGATCTCTGTGGTTACCAGATCTGTCATTTTTCCAATCCTCCTTGTCGTGAACCCGAGCCGGGCCCAGTGTCTGTGAAGCGGGTGGCATCAAAATCGTCCGCCCGGCTGATAACGGTTTCCAGGAAATCGCCGATCTGGTGGCGGGCCTGTTCATCATAGCCTGCCAGCAGTTGTTCGTTGGTTTCCCGGATCAACGGCCCGGTGGCAGCGACAATGTCCGCCCCGGCGTCGGTGAGATAAAGCGCACAGGCACGCCGGTCGGCGGCACTGACTTCACGCCGGATAAGACCCTTGGCTTCCATGCGGTCCACAAGGCCGGATGCCGAAGCATTCCTGAGCCCAAGTGCTGCAGCCGCAGCCCCAAGGGCCACCCCGGCATTCTTGTGCAGGTACAACAACAGACCATGTTGCCCCGCCGTGATGCCGAACCGCGCCGCCAGCACCCGGTCCGCCGCGCGGAACACCGCCCGGTGGCTCATGTGCAGCAGGTGAAATATCTTGGGGTCGGCCATGCCATGCCCTTTGTTCGTATACGAATTAAATATGTCGTATACGAACAATACTGCTGACGCAAGCTAAATTGCGGGGCACACGGCTAGCGACCGATAAGGGCGGTGAGATGGGCGGCGAGGGTTTCCTCGAAGTCGCGGCAGTGACTTTTGAGTTCCGGCAAGGTTTCCATCACTTCGCGCATGGCACCTGTAGGATGAGTCGTATGCCAGACACCGATCAGCGCCTGCTGGAACTGGAGCGCCAGCAATTCCAGGTCAAGTCCATGGCCCGGGCCAAGCCAGTCGCCCATCACCATAATCGTGTCCTGCACGGTTGCCAGCATGCCCAGCTTGAAGTCCTTCGCTTCATCGAAGGTCAGATCGCGTTCCAGCACGGTGTGCAAAATGGCGCTGAGGTGGCAATAAAGCGGGCGGCCAGCAAACAGGGCTGCCGACATTGCCCCGACAGCCGCGGGTTTCGGCGCACGGCGGAAATCGTCGGCCAAGGCACTGAGTTCTTCCTGGAACAGCGCCAGAAACAGGGTTTCCTTGCCCCGGAAATAGCGGTACAGCGCCGGCTTGGTGATACCCACATGGGCCGCGATATCCGCCAGATTGACTGCATCATAGGGCATGGTCGCGAACATGTGCGCCGCAGCCAACAATATCTGCCGGCGCCGAAGCGCTTTCTGTTCCGGGCTGATTGCCCGTTTTCTGATTGCAACACTGCCCACCGGGTTTCGCCCTCAAGCCAATTTCCAATATGGTCTAGCATGGGATCTGCAGTTTTCAAACACAGGGGCTTGAAGCCATCCGCAAGGCACCCCTATATAAGTCTGTCAACTGGAGGCACACTGCCAATGAACAAAGCACGCTGAACCCCGCCTTTCCCGCCTGCGACGCGGCCGGAGTGCGGCTTCCCTTTCCCGCAACACCCCGGACCATGAGGTTCAATGATGCCTGTTTCCCAGACTGCCCCCGGCGCGCCTGACGCCGATATCCGCTTTCCGCTCAGCACCACAAAGCGTGTTGTCTATCTGAAATCCGTCCTGTCCGGCCCCAATATTTCGGCCGGTGACTATAGCTATTATGACGACCCGGACAGCCCTGAACGGTTCCAGGACCGCAATGTGCTTTACCATTATGAAGCCGTCGGCGACCGGCTGGATATCGGGCGCTTCTGCGCATTTGCGACCGGTACCAGTTTCATCATGAATGGCGCCAACCACCGGATGGACGGCCCGTCCACATATCCTTTCCCGATCATGGGCGGCGCATGGGCCGATCATATGGACCTGCTCATGGGCCTGCCCAGCCGGGGCGACACGGTGGTCGGGCATGATGTCTGGCTCGGGTTCCGCACCCTGGTCATGCCCGGTATCAAAATCGGGCACGGCGCCATCGTCGCCGCCGGCTCGGTGGTCACAAGCGATATTCCGCCCTATGCGATTGCCGCCGGCAACCCGGCGCGTGTGGTGCGCATGCGCTTTGACGCCACAACGATTGCGCGCCTTCTGGAAATTGCCTGGTGGGATTGGCCGCTTGAGAAAATCACTGCGCATGTCCGCGCGCTGATGTCGGGTGATGTGGCGGCACTTGAAGCCACGATGTGAGACCGGCGCCGGGCGGGTGTAACGGCGCCCGGCTTTCTTACAGGAGCTTCAGATCGGCTGCCGACTGACGGCCGCGCTGGTCCTCTTTCAGTTCATAGGAGACCGGCTGTTCTTCCCGCAGGTCGGCAAGGCCCGCCGCTTTGAGCGCGGACACATGGACAAAAATGTCATTGCCGCCGGCATCGGGCGCAATGAAACCATAGCCCTTTTCGGTATTGAACCATTTGACGATGCCTGTGGCCACGATCACCCCCTGATCCTGAATTGACGCCCTCATTCACACACCGAAGCTTGCGCGACGTCAACCGTCTTTATGGTACCTCCGCACAGGAAATGGCTGTTTTTACGCGCAGTTTTCATCAGATGCGCGACTCCCTGCCCTTTTTGCGATACTCTGGCGCCGTGCAATCGAGAGGGGGAATGCAACATGATTTATTCAAGAAACGCCCTGGTTCTTTCGGGCGGCAACGTCAAGGGCGCCTATCAGGCCGGTGCGGTGAAAGCGCTTCTGTGCCACACCTTCAAGGACGGCAGCATGTTCAAGCCGGACGGCATTTATGGCGTGTCCGTGGGCTCGATGAACGGCGGTTTTCTGGCAGACCGCGCAGGACGCGCGGCCCTGGCCGGCAAAAAACCCGACTGGCCTGAAATTGGTCATGAGCTTGAGGAATTCTGGCTCAAGAACATCACCAGCTTCGCCTCGATCGGCAAAAAACGGCCGACCCTTGAGCTGGTAGGCGACATCCTGTTCGGCAAATTTGACGGCCTGACCACCATGGACGGCGCCGCAAACCTGGCCCGCGCCAATATCAGCGCCGCCAACCTGCGCGCCAGCAAGACCTATTATGCCTGCGGGGTCACCAACATGGCGACCGGCGATTATTTCAGCGCCGATGTCGGCACATTTGGCGACGACATCATCGATTATGTGGTCGCCTCGACCCGCGAACCGGTGAACATGCCTTTGTTCTGGAAAAACAACATGCCGCTGGCGGATGGCGGTGTGCGCAACATCGCACCCCTGAAGCCGGCCATCGAGCGCGGGGCCGAAAAAATGGCGGTGATCGCCCTGAAACCCGAACAGATGACACCTGAATATGCCAAGAAGGAATTCCAGAATATCCTGAAGCTGCTGAAACGCACCCTGGGCATCCTCACGAGCGAGATCATGGCAAACGACCTTGACCAGGTCCGCAAGATCAACCGGGCCATCCATCTGGAACAGGCCAAGGGCCGGTCCTTGCTGACAGCGGGCAAACGCATCATCGAGTTTATCGAAATGCGCCCGAACGCGGCCTTGCCCATCGACGTACTGGATTTCACCACAGCCGACATCCAGAAGCTGGTCACCATGGGTGAAAAGGACGCAACGGACCAACTGGCCGCCGGCTGGATGACCGGCACCGACTAGCCCCCATGGGGCGGGAGGCCACATGAGCACAGTCTATTTCCCGGCAGCAGGCATAACTTTCCTGCGGGAACTGGAACAGAACAACCGGCGCGACTGGTTTGAAAGCCGGCGCGCCCGGTTTGATGCCGACGTCAAGGCCCCTGCGGCCTTTCTTGCCGACGCCATCGCCGTGCGGCTGGGCGAACGCTTGGGCACCAGTTTCGGCCACAAGATTTTCCGCCTGCACCGGGACGTGCGCTTTTCGAAGGACAAGACACCCTACAACACGTACCTGCGTTTCGCCTTCTGGCCGGCAAGCGCAGACACGGCAGAAGTTGTGGCAGGCCCGGCCTTCTATATGTCGATCGAGACCGGGCGCCATGTCTGCGGGGCCGGCGCCATTCATTTTGGTGACGAAAAACTGGCCCGTTTTCGTACCCGGGTCAGCAGCGCCAAACATGCGACCGAGGCCGCCGCGCTGATGAGCGGGCTTGCACAGTCCGGTATCACCTTCGCGGAACCCGAATTGAAGCGACCACCCGCCGGCATGGTGGCCCTGCCTGAGAACGCGAGCCTGATCCGGCGCAAGAGCCTGGTGGCCTGGCACGAAATGCCGATTGGCGACACGCCAGAGGATATCCGGCTCGACAATTGCCTGCGCCGGTTCGAACTGGTCCTGCCCGCCTTCAACTGGGTACAGGCCCTCTAGGTAACGGTCTCAACTATCCACTTTCCCGCGCCCAAAAATCAGTGCATACAAACGCTGAAAAAAACGCGAGGAAGCCCTATGTCGAGCGAAACCCCAGGCGCCTTTGTCCGTGGCCTTGTGCTGATCAGCACCACAGTGCTGTTCTGGGGCATGCTGTCGATTGCCCTTGTGTTTGCGCTGCAGACCCAGGACGGCGTAACCATCACATGGTTCCGGTTTGTCGTGGCGGCTATCGCCTGCCTGGCCTTTCAGGCGGCGCGCGGCAAGCTTGGCGAATACCGGTCGCTGACCGGTCGGGACTGGGGCATCCTGCTGATTGCCGGTGTCCTGCTGATCGCCGACTATGTCGGTTATATCCTGGCCCTCAACTATATCTCGCCCGCCGCGAACCAGATTTTTGCGCAAGCCACGCCCTTCTTCATGGCCATGGGCGGCATCATCTTTTTCCGGGAACGGCTGAGCGGCCTGCAGATGTTATGTTTTGCGGGTCTGATTGTCGGGCTGTTGATGTTCTTCAACTCGGCGCTCGTGGAGATGACCAGCGAGGCCGCCGACCTTGCGGTGCGTGACAAATTCATCATCGGCGCCGTCATCGCCATCGTGGCCTCGTTCCTGTGGGCCTGTTACGCCATGCTGCAGAAGCTGCTGGCCTCGCGCATTTCGTCCACCAACATCTTCCTGTTCATCTATCTTCTGGCCATTGTTGTCCTGTTGCCGCTGTCGGACCTTGAAAGCTTTACGCGGGTTTCTGCGGGCGGCTGGGGTATCCTTTTGTTCTGTGCACTCAACACCCTCGTGGCCTACGGCTCGTTTGGCGAAAGCCTGAAATACTGGCCCGCGACCCACATCAGCTCGGTCGTGGCCGCGACCCCGCTGGTTACCATTTTCTGCAGCTATTTTGCCCACCGCCTGTGGCCGGACGATATCGCCTTCCCGACCGTCAACACACTTGGCTGGGCCGGTGTTGCGCTGACCCTTGTATGCATGGTGCTGTTCAACATGCGCCGCAAACCGAAACCGGCCCGCGACGCCGTGGTGAAATAGACGGTACACAAGCGCTAAAAAATTCAATATAGTGAACGCCGTAATCAACAGAGGCCGTTCATGACCCGCAATTCCCCCCCCGATGTCGGACAGAAGATCAAGGCACTGCGGTCCGAGCGCAAGCTGACCCTGGACCAGCTTGCCAAGGCGTCGGGCGTGTCGAAATCCATGCTGTCGCAAATCGAGCGGGGGCTAACGAACCCGACCCTCGGCACACTCTGGAGCCTGACCCAGTCCCTGGGCATCGAGATTGCGAGTCTGTTGAACGAAGCGCCGCAGGCGGGCCCAGACGAGCGCACGGTCGCCGTGACAAAATCCTACCAGACGCCAGAGATTCAAAGCGCGGACGGCAAATGCACCCTGCGCATCCTTGGGCCCATTGATATGGTTTCCAAGACAGAATGGTATGATATGCGTCTTGAAGGTGGCGGCATCCTGGAATCGGAAGGCCATGGCGACGGCACCATGGAGCACCTGACCGTGCTGTCGGGCACCCTGGGGGTCAGGAACGGCAACAATGAACAGATTCTCGAAGCCGGGGATACGGCGCGGTACGAGGCCGATATCCCCCATTTCATCGAGAACAAGGGCAAATCGGAAGCCCGTGCGCTGATGGTGGTTGTCAGCGCCTGAAAGTTCACTATCGCGCACATATTGGCACTTGACCAATATATTGAACATAGTATTTAAGATATCGAACTTCGGTGCTCGGGCTGGGCACCTATGGCTATCGTCGCAGGAGGGATTTGGGCATGACGGATCGTTACACGCGCTATCTTCAGGACCAACTGGCTGAAGTGAAGGAAGCCGGTCTTTACAAGAAAGAACGGGTCATCACCACGCCGCAGCAGGCTGCCGTGCATGTCGAAGGCTCGGGGGATGCCGACTTCATCAACTTCTGCGCCAACAACTATCTCGGCCTGTCGAACGACCATCTGCTCGTTGAAACCGCGAAGGACGCGCTCGACAGACACGGCTACGGCATGTCGTCGGTGCGCTTCATCTGCGGCACGCAGGATGTTCACAAGGAACTGGAAGGCAAGCTGGCCAAATTCCTGAAGAAACAGGATGTGATCCTGTACCCAAGCTGTTTCGACGCCAATGCCGGCCTGTTCGAAACCCTTCTGGGGCCGGAAGACGCCATCATTTCGGACGCCCTGAACCATGCCAGCATCATTGACGGCGTGCGGCTGTGCAAGGCCCAGCGCTTCCGGTATGCCAACAACAATATGGACGAACTGGAACAGTGCCTGAAGGACGCCCAGGGCGCGCGCTTCCGCCTGATTGCCACCGACGGCGTGTTCTCGATGGACGGTATCCTCGCGAACCTGCCGGCGATCTGTGACCTGGCGGAAAAATACGACGCCATGGTGATGGTGGACGACAGCCACGCGGTCGGTTTCATCGGTGAAAGCGGCGCCGGTACGCCCGAACATTTTGGCGTTGAGGACCGGGTGCATATCATCACCGGTACGCTTGGCAAGGCGCTGGGCGGCGCATCCGGCGGTTATACCGCCGCGTCGGCTGAGATTGTCGACTGGCTGCGCCAACGCTCGCGCCCCTACCTGTTCTCGAACACCCTTGCGCCCGTCATCGCCGCGACCTCGATCAAGGTGCTTGAGCTTCTGGGACAGGGGTCCGAGCTGCGTGACCGCGTGCATGCCAACAGCCGCCAGTTCCGCGCCGGCATGGAAAAGCAGGGTTTCACCCTCGCGGGCGCCGGCCATCCCATCATCCCCGTGATGCTGGGCGACGCGCGCCTGGCGTCCGAAATGGCGGACCGCTTGCTGGGCGAAGGCATCTTTGTGATCGGCTTCTCCTTCCCGGTCGTCCCCAAGGGGCAGGCCCGTATCCGCACCCAGATGTCTGCCGCGCATACACCCGAGCAGATCGACCGCGCCATCGAAGCCTTCGGCCGCATCGGCCGCGACCTGGGTATCATCTGATCTAATTTCGGGTGCCAAGGGTGGCACCCGCCTGAGGGACCAAAAAATGAAAGCACTTGTGAAAGCAAAAGCCGAGACCGGTATCTGGATGGACGATGTGCCGATGCCCGAGGTCGGCCACAATGACGTGCTGGTGAAGGTCAGGAAAACCGCCATCTGCGGCACCGATGTCCATATCTATAAATGGGACCAGTGGGCCCAGCAGACCATCCCCGTCGGCATGCATGTCGGCCATGAATTCTCGGGCGAGATTGTCGAGCTCGGCAGCGAAGTGAAAGGCCTTGAAATCGGCCAGCGGGTATCCGCCGAAGGCCATATCACCTGTGGTCACTGCCGCAACTGCCGGGCCGGCCAGCGTCACCTGTGCCGCAACACCGAAGGCATCGGGGTCAACCGCCCGGGTGCCTTTGCCGAATATATCTCGGTGCCCGCCGTGAATATCTGCCCGCTGCCCGACGGGGTTTCGGACGAACTGGCCGCGATCCTCGATCCGTTCGGCAATGCCGCGCACACCGCGCTCAGCTTCGACCTGGTGGGTGAAGACGTGCTGATCACAGGCGCCGGCCCCATCGGCATCATGGCCGTGGCCATCGCCCGCCGTGTGGGCGCACGCCATATCGTCATCACCGATGTGAATGATTACCGGCTCGACCTCGCCAAGAAAATGGGCGCCACCCGCGCCGTGAACGTGACCCGCGACAAGCTGCGCGACACCATGGCCGAGTTGAAGATGACCGAAGGCTTCGACGTCGGCCTTGAAATGTCGGGCGTGCCGCAGGCGTTTGCCAACATGCTGGAGACCATCAACCACGGCGGCAAGGTCGCCATGCTGGGCATCATGCCCGAAGGCACCGGCATCAACTGGAACCATGTCATCTTCAAGGGACTGGACATCCGCGGTATCTATGGCCGGCGCATGTTCGAAACCTGGTACAAGACCATCGCCATGATCGAAGGTGGCCTGAACCTGTCGCCGATCCTGACCCACCGCTTTGAAGCCGACGATTTCCAGAAAGGCTTCGACATCATGTGTTCAGGCCAGTCCGGCAAGGTGATCCTGAACTGGGCGGCGTAAGGCCCCTGCACCATCAAAATGAAAACGCCCGCCAGCCTTGCGCGGGCGTTTTTATTTGCCCAGATCGGCCGTCAGGCGCCAGAGGGTGTGGCCGCTGTCGCGGTATTTACGCTCGAACGGCGTAATCGGGTCGGTCGCCTCAAAGCTTTCGAGCCGGCTGTCGTGGCCGGCGATGGCGAGCGCGGCAGCGAATTCGCGCAGATAGATATCCCAGTTGGACCGCAACTCCAGCGCGCCGCCGAGCGCGATGATCGACGGGAATACCGGCGCGCCGTGCCAGCGGCGCTTCAGGTGTGCGGGCTTGGGCCAGGGGTTTGGATACAGGATGAAATGTTTGGCGGGGCGCCAGCGCGCCGCTTCGGCCAGGCGGTAGAAATCATTCAGGTCGGCGCGCACCAGCAACAGATTGTCGGGGGCCGGCCTCGTGCGCTCGCGGCCCAGCCGGTCAGCCGATTTGTCGACACCAACCACCAGATGATCGGGGTTCAGTTCCGCCAGGGCGCGGCTGCTGTCGCCCACGCCACAGCACGCATCGAGGATGAAGGGGCGCGGATGGAGCGCAAGCCACGCCGCAACCCGGTCGAATGCCGCCTGCGTGTGGGCGGCAACCGGGCGCCGGAACGCAGCGCCCAGATGGCGCCGAACCACCTTATCAAGGCCTTCATGGAGACCTTCCTGCTGGCTGCTGACCTGTCTCGACTGCGACTGCATCTTCCTCGTCCCATCTGGCCCAGTTACGGCGAATCGGCGACCCATAGGTTGTATCCCGGGCCGCCTCGGGCCCGCTAAAAGCCTACAATTTTCGCTAAAATTCAAGCAAAAACCGGGACTGTGACCGGTGTCACTTTGTGGACGCAGGAGTCTGAAATATAGCCACAACCAATACAATCAAACACTTATATGTTATCCAATATTTAAATATTTAATAAAATATAGATTATAGTTTTACTTTAATTCTGCAGCCGTTTTAACCAATTTATACGTTTAATTCTTTGTTAACTGCCTCAGCACCAATGTCGGCGAAACCTTGGCGCACGATTCGCTTTTCAGGCAAACGAGGCTTCCGAACGGAGCCCAGGCGGATCGACCGGGAAAAAGAGGCGGCAAAGCCGTTCCCGGGGTAAGTCGCAACCCTCTCAGGCAAAAAATATTGGTGGCAAACCCCGCATGGGGTGCGCCTGCTTGTTGCAAGGCCTGAGGGCCGGATAGGACTGACCATGTTTGACAAACTGAAACTGCTTGTGCCGCTGATGTGCCTGAGCGCCTGCATGGGGACCGATCCCCAGAGCGCGCACTCGCTTGATGCCGTACTGGCGGCGCCCGGCGCCGCGCAGGGACCTGCCGCCATGCCCAAGGGCCCCGCGGTGGCTGCACCCCGCCAGTATCAGGAATATTGTGCGCGCACGCCCGAAGAATGTGTGATCCCGCATTCGGCCGAGCTGTCAGCCGCCATTGCAGAGAGCCAGCACCTGGCACAGATGATGATTACCCCGACTTCGGAAGAGGTCGATGTCTGGCAAAGCCTGAGCGCGCCGGGCGCGGGCGACTGCGAGGATTTTGCGCTGACCATGCGTAAGCAGTTGCGCACACAGTTCCCCGCATTCAGCGCAGCCTTCCTGATCGCGACCGCCTATACGGAAACCGACCAGTATCATGCTGTGCTGACCATCGAAACCGACAATGGCACCCTGGTATGCGACATTCGCTACAGCCAGTGTGCCTCCTGGAAAAATTTCCCCTACCACTGGCGTCTGCGCGAAATCGCCGGCAGCGACAAGTGGCAGGAACTGGGCCCCTACAGGATGACTGCGGACGAACGCGCCGCGTCCGCCATGAGGGCCAGCCCAGCGCCGGCAACCGTGGCGGCGGAGCCGGCGCACCTTATTGATGACACCGAAACTGCTGAAGAAACCGCACCGGCACCGGCCGTCACGTCCGAGGACGTGGCCGCCGGTGCCTGATCGGCACAAGCCTCAGCTTGTTCAGTTGGCGACAAACCGGTCCTTGCCGCCAACCACGGTGCGCAGCACCTTGGTGTCGGGGATGGTGACCGGATCGACCTTGAACAGATTCTGGGACAGCACGACAAAGTCAGCCAGATAGCCCGCGCGAATGAGCCCCAGCCTGTCGTCCTGGAAACCGGCATAGGCATTGTTGCGGGTATAGGCCACCAGTGCCTGTTCAACACTCACCTTCTGTTCGGGATACCAGCCGTCCGGGTTCTTGTCGTCGATGGTCCGGCGTGTCACAGCGGCATAGATGCCCTGGATCGGATCCAAAGGGGCCACAGGCCAGTCCGACCCGAAGGTAACCCTGCCCTTGCTGTCCATGATCGAGCGGAAGGCATAGGTGCCCTTCAGGCGCTCGTCTTCAAGGCGCTTGGCAGCCCAGCGGCCATCGTCGATGGCATGATAGGGCTGCATCGAGGCAATAACATGCTGTTTGCCAAAACGCTTGATCGCGTCCTGGGTCAGGTGCTGGGCATGTTCGATGCGAAAGCGGAGGTCGCGGTCGCCCTTGCCCTGCGCCACACGCTTGTAGATATCCAGAAGCTCGTCGTTCGCGCGGTCGCCAATGGCATGGATCGCCACGTGCAGGTCCTTCGACACCGCGCCGATCACCCGTTCTTCGAGGGTCTTCATATCCACCATCGTAAGGCCGGTATCATTGGGCGCATCAAGATAGGGCTTGTGGAACCAGGCCGTGGTGGAACCCAGCGAACCGTCGACAAAGCCCTTCAGGCCACCCCAGCGCAGCCAATCATCGCCGCGCCCGTTCTTTTCAATATAGTCCGCCATCTGTTCCCAGTCCGCGAGCGGCACGAAGGAATAGAAACGGATCTCCAACTGACCCTTGTCCCTGAGCCGTTCGTATGTATGCAGGGAACGCCAGTCCCAGCCCATGTCATGCACCTGGGTCACCCCATGTTCGACCGCATGCTGCATGCCGGCACGGAAGGTATGCTCCATCAACTGGTCGGACGGCGCGGGCACCTTGGCCAGCGCCATTTCCTTGGCGGCGTCCTTCAAGACACCGGTCGGGCGGCCGCCGGCATCGCGCAGGATAACCCCGCCTTCAGGGTCCGGCGTATCGGCGTCAATGCCGACCAGCTTCAGGGCCGCGCTGTTGGCGAACAGCGAATGTTCGTCATAGCGGGATACCAGCACAGGCGTGTCGCCCGTCACATCGTCGATCCAGCGCCGGTCCGGCATTTCGCCGCCCCAGTATTCCTGGTCCCAACTGCCGCCCAGCATCCATTCACCGGGGTGCGTCCTGGCGCGCTCGGCAATGCGGCGGATGAATTCTTCCTTGGTGGGCGTGCCGCGCAAGTCAACCTGCGTCAGGTTGAAGGAGCCCAGGATGAAATGCACATGGTTGTCGATGAAGCCCGGCACCACGAAGGCACCCTTCAGGTCGACAAGTTCGGTATCGGTATCGATAAAGGGCCAGACATCGTCCTTGCTGCCGACCGCCATGATATGGTCGCCCTTGACGGCGATGGCGCTTGCCGGTTTTTCACCCTGTTCGCCGGTCCAGACCGTGCCGCCCACGAACACCCGGTCTGCGTGGTCCGCGTCCGCGAATGCGGTGCCGGAGACCAGAAGCCCAGCCACAAGCGCCGCCGCGGCGCCCACCGATTTCAATACCATAGATACCCCCTTCTGAACCCCTTCAGATCACATATTCATAGATCGCGACAAAATGGCAGGCGCTGCCGGCCATGACAAACACATGCCAGACGGCATGGGTATAAGGCACCGATTTGAGCGCATAGAAGACGGCGCCCACGGTGAAACACACGCCGCCTGCAATGATCCACCAGATGGCGACCATCGGCAGCAGGTCGACCAACTGGCCCAGCATCAGGACCCCGGCCCAGCCCATGGCGAGATACAGGCCCAGCGACAGCGGGCTGAATTTCTTGGCGGTCTTGCGCACAAAGGCGCGCGCCTTCAAGACGGCGCCCAGCACCGCCGCACCCCAGGCCCCCACCAGCACCCACACACCAACCGCCGTCGGCAGGGTCACAAGCGCAAAGGGCGTATAGGTGCCGGCAATCTTGAAATAGATGGCGGCATGGTCAATGAGCTTGAACACACCCGCCGCCTTCGTGCGGAACAGGCTGTGGTACAGGGTCGAGGCCAGGTACATGACAATCATGAAGGTGGCATACAGGGACACGGCAACGATTTCGGCTGCGCCCCCTGTGTCGATGGCTTTCATCAAAAGGAAAACGAAGGCCACAACGGCCAGCACAGCCCCGATACCGTGCGTGATGGCATGGGTGATTTCCTCGGCAAGCGAATAGTCGCGCAGCATTTTGGCGGCGGCCATCGGAACATTCCTTTGACTGGGACCAGCCCCCGGGAGTGTGAAAGGGGGCCGGTCCGGACAGCGGGCACAGGGCCCGGACCACCCATGATGGTCATATCCGGACATCCGTCAACAAGGGAAACCATCGCAAAAGGGCCATTTTCACGCGATGCGGACACCTTTGGCCGCGGCGCCGTCGTGCATCAACGGCCGGCAGGCGCCCCAAAGCCCAGTACGGCATTCAGGTCATCCACAAGTTCCTGCGCGCTGTCTGGGCCATACCCCAGGCGGATCTTCGCGATCTTGCCTTCGGGGTCGATGATGAACATGTTCGGGATCGCCTTCACCCCGTAGGTCATGGCGACCCTGCCATCCCCGTCGAACGTGAGGGTGGTATCCGCGTCTTCGAACACGCGCTTGATGCGTTTGAAGGTCTCGCGGTTTTCATGGTAGGTGACGGCAATGACCTTGAGGACATCGGGGCTGACCTGGCGCTGGATATTCTCCAGAATCGGCACTTCAGCGCGGCACGGCGCGCACCAGGTGGCAAAGAAAGTCACCACCACATACTGGCCCTTGAAATCCTTGATATAGATTTTGGCTTTGCCATCTTCACGGCCAACATAGTCGGGCGCCATGTCGCCCACTTCCAGGTCTTTCGCCTGCGCCGGCACGGCCAGGAAAAGGCACACAAGTGCCAGCATCAATTTTTTCATAAATCCCCCATCGGCGCCTGAAAATACGGCACCAGCTTGCAATTGCTAGCACAGGAAAAAACACGGGTCAGTCGCAAAAAACAGCAAAGGCAAAATAGTCTGTTGGCGCGCAGATATGTCAGGTCCGCAACAAGTGCGGGCCGATATCGGCAAGGCTGGTGCAGCCGGTCAGCGCCATGGTGCGCCGGACTTCGGTTTTCAGAAGCTTCAGCACGCGGTCGACCCCGGCTTCGCCGCCCGCGGCCAGGCCAAACAGGTAGGGCCTGCCGAACGATACGGCATTGGCCCCCATGGCCAAGGCCCGGATCACATGATTGCCGCGCCGGACACCACCATCGACAATCAACTCCAGGGTATCCCCAACCGCGTCGCGCATGGGCGCCACACAGTCCACGGGCGCGGGCGCACCGTCAAGCTGGCGGCCGCCATGGTTCGAGATCATCACGGCACTGGCGCCCACATCGACCGCGCGTTTGGCGTCGGCTGCCGACAGGATGCCCTTGATCGCGAAGGGCCCGCCCCAATGCTCGATCACCCGCGCGACATCGTCCCAGGTGACCCTGTTGTCGAACTGGCTGTTCACATAGGCGATGACGCCCATGGCGCCTGCCGCCAAAGCATCCTGCCGGTGCGCGACGTTCGCGAGCCGGAAATCGGAATCGCGCAACAGGTTGAAGGCCCAGCGCGGGCGCATGGCGAAGCTCAGAAAACTGGCGGGCGTGAAACGCGGCGGCATGGTGAAACCGGTGCGAATGTCGCGTTCCCGGTTGCCGGCCATGGTCATGTCCACGGTCAGGCACAGGGCGTCGTAACCACAGGCGCGCGCCCGGTCGACAAATTCGAGGGTCAACCCCCGGTCCTTGTGCACATAGATCTGGAACATCTTGGGCCCGGGCTTGACCGCTGCCACGTCTTCGATGCTGCTGGTACCCAGGGTCGACAGGCTGTACATCAGACCGTGCCGTTCTGCCGCGCGGGCGACCGCCAGTTCCTTTTCATGATGGAACAGCCGGTTCATGCCGGTGGGCGACAGGATCATCGGGCTTTCAAGCCGCGCCCCCAGCACCGTGGTGCCCGTGTCGATATTGGACACATCCTTCAGATATTCGGGCAGCAGTTCATATTTGTCGAACGCCGTTGTGTTGTTGGCGAGGGTCCATTCATCATCGGCGCCGCCGTCGATATAGTGGAACATGGGCGCGGGCAGCGCAGCCCTGGCCGCGCGCCTGAAGTCCTCATAGGTCAGAAGCCGTTTCAGCCCCATTGACACCCTCCCCCTCGCCGGCCGGGACACCGGCCCTATATGCATTTATAACGGCACAGGCTGAAACCGCGCAAGTCCGCGTGGCAAAACGGGAAACGGGACCAGAGGGGGAACAGGATGAAACGATCGGTCCGGCGCGGCCTGGGTTTTGCCGCAGGCCTGTTGGTGGTTGTTGCCGCCGCGCTTTATGTCTGGCTGGCGCCCCCGGCCCATGAACGGGAAACCCTGTTCACCGGCGGCACGATCCTGACCATGGCAGAGGGCGGCGTTGCCGAAGCGCTTCTGGTGCGGGACGGCCGCATTGTCGCGGTCGGCAGCCGGGCGGCGGTCGAGACACAGGCCAGCCATGGCACCCACCGGGTCGACCTTGAAGGCCGCACCCTGATGCCGGGCCTGATCGAGCCCCACACCCATCCGCTTGCCACGGCGCTTCTGGGCAGCGCCATTGATGTCAGCGGTTTCCGCTATGGCAGCCGCGCCGAGGTGATGAACGCACTCAGGCAAGGGCTGGACCAATGGCAGCCGGGCGCCTGGTCGCTGGCCTTTGGCTGGGACCCCGTCCTGGTGCCGGACCTCGACCCGCCCACATTGGCTGAACTGGATGCCCTGTCGCCGGACCGGCCGCTCGTGATCCTGAGCCAGATGATGCATGATGCCTATGCCAACAGCGCGGCGCTCAGGGTTGCCGGAATCGACGACAGCAGCCCGAACCCGCCCGCGGGTGAACTGGGCCGGGATGCCGACGGCCACCTGAATGGCACGCTCAGGGAACTGGGCGCCATCGGGCTTCTGTTTGCTGCCATGCCGCCACCGCCCGAAGGCAGCATCGACCTGCTTCTGAACCTGCAACTGGGGGGCTATGCCCGCGCGGGATACACAACCATCGGGGTTGCGGGGCCGGTTGGCCGGGCCAAAGACCCGGTCGGGATTCTGAAGGCACGTCTGTCTGCGCCCGATGCGCCGCTGCAGGGAGTGATCTACGCCCTGCCCACCCAAACTGTTGCATCTGCAACACCTGAAAGCCCGCTGGTGCCCGGTGGTGTGGTCGGCGTGAAATTCTGGATGGACGGCTCGCCCTACACCGGCGGTGCCGCCTTTGCCGCCCCTTATGCCGACACGGCACTGACCCGCGACCGGCTGCACCTGCATGCTGGGCATATGGGCGCGCTGGCGATTTCGGAACAGGATTTTGCGGCGGCGTTCGAGGATTTCCACCGGCGCGGGTTCCAGATTGCCGTGCATGCCCAGGGCGAACGCGCGGTCGACCGGGTGCTGGACACCGCCGAACGGGTGTTGGCTGCAACCCCGCGCGCCGACCACCGGCACCGGCTGGAACATAATGCCCTGATCACGGAAGCACAGCTCAGGCGCGCCAAAGCGCTTGGTTTCACCACCAGTTTTTTCATCGACCATATCTATTATTATGGCGACCGGCTGCCGGACCTGATCGGCCCCGACCCCATGGGGCGCTACATGCCGCTGAAGACCGCCATAGAGGCCGGCCATCATGTCAGCATCCATGGCGACCATCCGGCCACACCCATCGGGCCCTTCCGCAGTTTTGCGACCGCCGTCTTGCGCAAGACCCGCGACAGCGGCACCCTGGTGGGCGACGGCCAGCAACTGACCCGGCTGGAAGCCCTGCGCGCCATGACCACGGAACCGGCATGGCAACTGGGGCTCGATAAGGATCGCGGCTCGCTGGAGCCCGGCAAGGCGGCAGACCTTGTGCTGCTGTCCGACAATCCGTTGACCGTGCCGGACACGGACCTCAGGGATATCGCGGTTCTGGGCACCTGGATCGCCGGCCAGCGGGTCGACAGCCGCAAGGCCACGGCCGCCAACGCCGGCCTTCTGTGGCACATGCTGATAAGCTTCCTGTAACGGCCAACAAAAACGCCCGGCCATAACCGAGCGTTTCTGCATCCCTGGCTTTAAGGCGTCAGGCCGGGCAATAGCTGGCGAAGTCGCCGTCAACCTTGCCGGGTTCAAGCGCCTTTGCCTCGCAATAGTCGGCGATGGCACCTTCGGTGTCGCCCAGCGCATTGCGGGCATTGCCGCGGTTCACATAGGCCTTCCAGTAGCCGCCGTCCGCACGGATGGCGGCGGTGCAGGCCTCGGATGCCGCGTCATAGTTTCCGAGGATAAATTCGGCCGCGCACAGGCTATTCTGTGCCGCAATCCGTTCATCCGCGCTGAGATTTTTCCTCAGCGCCTTGCGGAAATAGTCGGCGGCCTTCAGGGTTTCACCGGCGGCGAGCGCCCGGTCGCCATGGTCCAGATAATAATCCCGCGTCACATGCAGGGTCAGGCTTTGCGCCGAAACCGCGCCGCTGATGCCGGCCACTGCCAGCAGGATCGCGAGAGAGCGTTTGGTTCTCGTCATTTTTCATCTCCTTGTCCTCGCCACCTCTGGGGTATCGGGCCGCGTCAGGCAAAGGGGAGCCATTCATGAAAGTTTCCTTTCATGGGGGAGAACGCGGCATAGACTCACTACGGTGGTACGGGTATTATTTTTGCCTTATTCGGCGCGGAAACAAGCCATGTTCTTTTCTTCAATACATGAGTTACATTCATGAATGACAAGATCCTGAAACTGGTACAGGCCAGCCCCTACCTTGCCGCCCTGCATACCGAGCGCAATTTCACCCGCGCTGCCGAACGGCTGCAGGTGCATCAGACCGCAGTCAGCCACCGGGTGCGGGCCCTGGAGGACACCCTGGGCCTGACCCTGTGCGAGCGCACCACCCGCAGCGTGAAATTCACCCGCGCGGGCGAAGTGTTGTGCGAGGCCGCCTATAAAAGCGTGGGCGACCTGGCGGCGGCCCTTGGCAACATTCTGGCCGCGCGCAACAACCCGTCGATCCGGGTGTCGGTGTCGCCGTCCATGGCGATGAAATGGCTGGTGCCCAAGCTGGCTGGCGCCCGCGCCGCCGGCCTTGATGTCACGGTTCAGGCGCAGACCGCACCGGTTGACCTGGTGCGCGGCGAGGCCGATGTCGCCATCCGTTTCGGGCGTGGCCCCTATCCCGGCCTGCGCGCGATCCGGCTGAGCCGGCCGTATATGATCGCCCTCGCGAGCCCCGCCTATATCGAACGCATGGGCATCGACCCCGCCGACCCCTGGCAACAGCCGCTTGATATCCTGATCGACCACAGGGCCGAGGCCGACATGATCGGTTTCGGCTGGGCCGTTCTGGCCGAACGCGACCCGCGTTTTCGCCAGACCATCGACAATGCCACCCGGTTCGACCGCACCGACCTGGCCTTGATGGCCGCCATCAGCGGGCTGGGTGTCGCGCTTGGCCGTACCTTCCTGATCGAGGAGGATATCAAAAGCGGCTTTCTGGTGCCCATCGGGTCGCCAATCCCGGTTGAATCGAGCGACTGGCTGTTGGCGTCCTACGAATTTGCCGCGACCGAAAAGTTCCAGGCCCTGTCGAAATGGGTACAGCAACAGGTGGCGGAAACCCTGGCGCTGGGACAGCGGACCGGAACGGCATAAGCACAGTCTGGCGTCACGATTGAGGGGCGCCGGCCGTCATGCTAGATATATCGTCAACCGGACTGATGGAAAGGCGAGCCATGCGATCACGTCTGCTGCCCCTGTTTGCCGCGCTTCTGGCGTTGACTGCCTGCAGTTGTTCTGACGAGAAAAAAGCGGGCAATGCAGAGACAAGCGCCGGGGATGCCGCCGTCGGACCCAGCGGAACCGGCAGGGTGCCCGGCATTGATGTTTCCCACTTCCAGGGTGAAGTGGACTGGTCGGGCGTGCGCCTGTCGGGCACGCGCTTTTCCTACATCAAGGTCAGCGAAGGCCTGCACACCGGCGACCCGCACATGATTGCCAACTGGTCTGGCGCGACCGGTACCGGCATCGTGGTCGGCGGTTACCACCTGTTCCATCCGGACGAGGACGCGGTCGACCAGGCCCGGCATTTCATCAGCCGGCTGCAGGAGGCCGGCATCAGCTACAAGGGTGCGCTGCCACCGGTCATAGACATCGAGACCGCCGAAGGCGTGCGCCCGCCCGCTTACCACAAGGATATCCTGGCCTGGCTCGATTATGTCGAAAAGGCGCTGGGCTGCCGGCCGATCATCTATACCGCGCCCGATTTCTGGGACCGCACTGAAGAACACCAGCACCTGCGCGGCTACGACCTGTGGCTGGCCGACTATGACAGCCAGGCCACCCTGCCCGACGGCTGGTCGCGCTGGCTGTTCTGGCAACATACACAAAGCGGCAAGGTCGAAGGTGTGACCACGGCGGTGGACAAAAACTGGTTCGGCGGCGGCCCGGAAGAACTGGAGACCCTGCGGTGCCGCTAGGCCGTTTGTCCTTTTCTGTCGCGGCCTGCCTGTGGCTTTTGTTCGCCCCCGCCGCCCTGCAGGCCGATGGCGAGCATATTATGGTGGGCACCACGGGCGACTATCGCCCCGTGACCTGGCTCAACACCGAGACCGGCACCTTCGAAGGCACGGACATCGACCTGATCCAGCGGTTCGCCCGCGACAATGGGCTGGTGCTCGACTTTTCCCGCACAAGCTGGCCGACCCTGATGGATGACCTGCTGACCGGCAAATTCGCGCTGGCGGTTGGCGGTATTTCACGCACAGCGGACCGGGAGGCCGTCGCCCTCATGTCCCTGCCGCTGGAGATTACGGGCAAGGTTGCCCTGGTGCGGTGCGGCGAGCAGGAAAGCTATAGCAGCCTTGCCGCCATCGACCGGGCCGGTGTGCAGGTGGTGGAAAACCCGGGCGGCACCAACGAACGTTTTGCGCGCGGCCACATACGTGCCGCGAAACTGAGCATTCTGGCGGACAATCATGAACCCTTCGACTGGCTGAAAGCGGGTCGGGCCGATGTCATGTTCACCGACAGTATCGAAGCCCGTTATCTTGAGGCGCAAAAGACCGGCCTGTGCGCCGTGAATGCCGACCAGCCCTTCACAAGGGTTGAGAAAGTGTTCCTGTTCCACAAGGACCAGGCCGCCCTGCGGGACCGTTTCAACGACTGGTTCACGCGCCAGCAGGCGGAAAATTCAGGCAACTGACTGGCGCCCCCCGCGCCTATTTGCTGAGTTCGCCTTTGGCCGCGCCCTCGTCTTCTGCCCGCGGGTCGATTTCATATACAAGGCCGGTGGTGCCCGGCACAGGCACGACCGCCGGTGCGGGTTCCGCCGTCTCCGCCTGCGGGGCCGGGCCCGGGCGCCGCGACATGCGGTACAGGGTGAAGAGCGCCACCAGGGATGCCGCGACACTGAGATGCAGGAACAGCCCGTGCGATCCCATCAGGCTCATGACCAGCGTTGCGGCCAGCGGACCGATGGCGGCACCGACGCCATAGCTCAGCAAGAGGGACGCGCTGGCGGGCACAAAATCCTGCGGCTTCATGAAATCGTTGGCGTGCGAAATGGTCAGGCCGTAAAGCGGCAGGACCAGCCCCCCCAGAAGGGCGGCGAGCGCAAAAAACAGCGTATCGGGACCGGTTGAGCCGACAATCCCGGTGAAAAACAGGAGCGAAATCGCCGTGATGCCAAGGGTGACACCGGCGATGACATAACGCCGGTCCATCAGGTCCGACAGTCGGCCAAGCGGCCACTGGGTGACAACACCGCCGCCGATGACCAGGGTCATGAACAAGGCGATCTGTGAGGTGTGCAGGCCGATGCTCTGGGCATAGACCGCGCCCACACCCCAGAAAGCGCCGGTTACCAGCCCTGCACCCAGGCAGCCCACAAGGCCCACCGGCGAGATGGCATACAGGTCCCTGAGCGCCATGCGCCGGGCCGGGCTGATGGCCGGCATCGGTGTCGAGGTCAGGGCCACCGGCACCAGCGCCACCGAGATCACCACGGACACCAGCACAAACAGGTCGTAGCCCGATGGCGGCGCCACGATCAAGAGGGTCTGGCCCAGCGCCGTTGCCCCCAGGGTGACAACAAAATAGATTGAAATCACGGTGCCGCGGTTCAGGTTGCTGGCGCGTTCATTGAGCCAGCTTTCGGTCACCAGCGACAGGGACGCGACACAAAAGCCGGTCAGCGAACGGAACAGTATCCAGCTCCAGGGGTTCACAAAGACCGCGTGCAATATCACTGCAGCGGAGGTCAGCGATGCGAAGGCCGAGAAGGTCCGGATATGCCCGACCCGGTTCACCACCTTGGCGGCGGTCAGGCTGCCGGCAACAAAACCGGCATAATAGCTGGACATCACAAGACCGATCAGCACGGTCGGGAACGATTCCATACCGGCGCGCACGCCCAGAAGCGATGCCTGCAGCCCCATGCCGAGGTTCAGGGCCCCGGCCCCGAGCAGAAGGGCAAAAATGCTGATCAAGGTGGCGCGCAAGGACATGGTTCGCGGACGTCTTTCCTGTCTGTCGCAGTGGCTGTAGATGCAATTCCGGTTGCCCTTGCTGGATACAGGAAGCCGGCAGTGCTGGCAACCCGCGAGCAAAAAACCGGTCAGCCGCTTGCTTTCGCGACCAGACCAAGCGCAGACGTCGCCGACCGCCGTCAACAACTGTTTCGGTCCGAATGCCCGGACCCTCGGCATTAACCGGTCATTAATACGCACGCATTATCAAAATAGGGCACACTGGGGACACTGGAACATAACACAGCGCTCGACAACGACGGGCGCTGCCAATCGTGGAGGCGCCTCATGTTCGACATTATCAAGAAGCTTGTACCGGGTTCAAATGGCGGCGCAGCGCCATTGGTTGACGCGCTCTCCCGCTCCCAGGCCATGATCGAATTTGCGCCGGACGGCACCATCCTGTCGGCGAACAAGCGCTTCCTGGATACGTTTGGCTACAGCCTCGGCGAAATACAGGGCAAGCACCATAGTATGTTCGTGGAAGCAGGCACCGCGAAGGACGAAGCCTATACCAACCACTGGCAGGCCCTTACGCGCGGGGAATCACGCACGGCGATTTTCCGGCGGGTGGCAAAGGACGGGCGGCTGCTGTGGCTGCAGGCCACCTATTTCCCTGTACTGGAAACCGGTGGCAAGGTGTGCAAGGTGGTCAAGCTGGCTACCGATTATACGAACGAACAACGCAACAATGTCGATGTGCGCGGCAAAATCGATGCGCTGGACCGCGCCCAGGCCATGATCGAATTTGCCATGGACGGCACCATCCTGACCGCCAACGAAAACTTCCTGAAGGTGATGGGCTATGATCTGGCGGAAATTGCCGGCAAACACCATAGCCTGTTTGTCAGCGCGAAGGACCGCGCCGGCGACGAATATGAAAAATTCTGGCAATCCCTGCGCGACGGGCAGTTCCGGAGCGCTCGCTACAGGCGCGTTGCAAAGGGTGGCCGCGACGTATGGCTGCGCGCGACCTATAATCCCATTTTGGATGACAAGGGTGTGCCGGTGAAGGTGGTGAAATTCGCCACCGATGTCACGCGCCAGGAGCTTGAGAACGCTGACCACCGCGGCAAAGTGTCAGCGCTGGGTAAAGCGCAGGCCATTATCGAGTTTGATCTGGATGGCACGATCACGACAGCCAACAAGAATTTTCTGGATGCGGTTGGCTATTCGTTGGACGAAATCACGGGCCAGCACCACAGGATGTTTGTCGATTCTGACGAACGAAACAGCGAAACCTACAAAGCCTTCTGGCAAGCGTTGGGGCAAGGCACGTTCCAGGGTGGCGAATTCCGCCGCGTCGGAAAAAACGGCAATCCCGTTTGGCTGCAGGCAACCTATAATCCAATTCTGGACCCGGAAGGCCGCCCTTTCAAGGTTGTAAAGTTCGCGACCGATATCACGGCGATGGTGATTGCGCGGCAGGAACGTGAGCGCGTCGGCGCCCTTGTGGACAAGAACCTCGAACTGATCGTCAGCAGCATCACCGACGCCAACAGCAAATCCAGCTCCGCTGCCAGTGCCTCTACGGAAACAGAGGCCATGGTGCAGACCGTGGCAGCAGCTTCGGAAGAGTTGAATGCGTCCTTTCATGAAATTGCCGAGAGTGTATCCAAGGCACGGACTGCCGTTGACCAGACCTTCGAGGAAACGCAGCAGGCAGGCAATTCGACCGAAGCGCTGAGCGCCGCAGCGGAAGCGATGAACAAGATTGTCGTGCTGATTGACGATATCGCAGCCCAGATCAACCTGCTTGCGCTCAATGCCACCATCGAAAGCGCGCGTGCCGGCGAAGCGGGCAAGGGTTTCGCCGTCGTGGCCAGCGAGGTCAAGAACCTCGCCAGCCAGGTTGCCCATGCAACAAATCAGATTTCCGGTGAAATCGGGCGGATGCAGGATGTGTCCGGCGACGTTGTGACCCGCCTTGGTGCCATCAACACGGCGGTTGGACAATTGCAAGGCACAGTAACCGGTATCGCCGGTGCGATCGAAGAACAAAGCACGGTGACGCGCGAAATATCGGCCAACATGCAAACTGCCGCCGGCGCGGTCGCCGATATCAACCACAATCTCGCAGACCTGTCAGACAGGATTGGCATTGCCAACGACTATGCACAGGAGGGCATAGACCTGTATCGCCAACTTGCATGAGGCGGCCCCGCTGTTTCTATCAACAGATATGCCCCGGACGCGGAAGACGGCAAACATCAACACTTCGGGCGACACTCTCTGTCGCCCGACAGCGGCTCGAACGGGAGCCGCCCCTATTGCCTGCCCCGATAACTGACGGCTCGTGGTACCATGCCGGGCGGACCAACCAGCGAATCCGGCCAATCAATTTTCAGCGGCGGCGCCCCGGCCCGCCGCACCGCGCGCGACACGCGGCGAAACAGCAACCTTCACGACAAGAATACATCACCAGATAATCGTGAAACCGATTTCATACCGGTTTTGTCAGGAATGACTTTGCAAGTGACGAAAGGGCCGTTACCAAACGGCACAGGGGTTGAGACGTAATGCAGTGCCAAACCGGTCAGGTTTGATTTGCGATACTTGTTTCGTAACAGGAAGCGTCGACACATATGTTTGATACCATCCGCAGGATCACCGGGACCGGCCAGCGCGACAGCAAGGCCGTTCTGGAAGCTCTTTCATTTTCCCACGCCATCATAGAATTCAATCCGGACGGGACAATCCTGACCGCGAACGGACTGTTCCTGCAGGCCGTGGGCTACAGCCTGGATGAAGTCCGGGGTCAGCATCACCGCCTGTTCGTGGAAGACCGCGACCGCACGTCCGATGCCTACAGGAATTTCTGGAAGATGTTGCAGGCCGGCAAGCACCAGACAGGCGTATTTCGCCGTCGCCGCAAGGATGGCAGTGCGCTGTGGCTGCAGGCCAGTTATGTGCCGGTGAAGGAAGACGACGGCAGGGTGCGCAAGATCATCAAGTTCGCCACCGACTTCACGGAAACACACCGGCACAATATGGACATAGGTGGAAAAATTGCCGCGCTGGACCGTGCGCAGGCGGTGATCGAATTTGCGCCCGACGGCACGGTCCTGACCGCCAACGGCAACTTTCTGAAGACCATGGGATACCCGATCGAGGAAATTCGCGGCAAACACCACAGCATGTTTGTAGATGCCGCAACCCGGGACAGTGCCGAATACCGGGGTTTCTGGAAATCGCTGGCCGCCGGCACATTCCAGAATGCCATTTTCAAGCGCAAGGCCCGCGACGGGCGCGATATCTGGCTCAGCGCGACCTATAACCCTGTGCTGGATGACGACGGCAGTGTCTACAAGGTGGTCAAATTCGCAACGGATGTCACCGAGCAGCGCCTGAAAAGTGCCGATGCCGACGGCAAGATCAATGCGCTCAACAAGGCGCAGGCCATTATCGAGTTCGACCTGGACGGCACCATCCGCACAGCCAATGAAAACTTCCTGGCTGCGGTCGGCTACCGCCTCGACGAGATCAAGGGCAAGCACCACGCGACATTCGTAAACGCGGCTGAAAAGACCAGCGCCCGGTACAAGGCCTTCTGGCAGTCGCTGGCCCGGGGTGAATTCCAGGGCGGCGAGTATCAGCGTGTCGCCAAGGGTGGCAGGGAACTGTGGCTGCAGGCAACCTATAACCCGATCCTGGATATGGAAGGCCGGCCGTTCAAGGTGGTGAAGTTCGCCACCGATGTCACGGAACTGGTGCTGGCCCGGCGCGAACGCGAACGGGTCGCCGCCATCGTGGATGAAAGCCTCGAAGACATCCTGAACAATGTGTCGGACGCCAACCATATGGCGGGGGCAGCAGCCAGCGCCTCAAGCCAGGCCGAAGCCATGGTCCAGTCTGTCGCGGCGGCGGCCGAGGAACTGCATGCATCGTCGCACGAAATTGCGTCGAGCGTGGCAAGCGCGCGCACGGCCGTGGACCAGACCTTCACCGAAACCCAGTCTGCCGAAACCTCGACCGCTGCGCTGAGCGAAGCCGCCGAGGCCATGAACCGGATTGTCGTGCTGATCGACGATATCGCGGCGCAGATCAACCTTCTGGCCCTCAATGCCACCATTGAAAGCGCACGCGCGGGTGAAGCCGGCAAGGGCTTCGCCGTTGTGGCCAGCGAGGTCAAGAACCTGGCCAACCAGGTCGCCCATGCCACCAACCAGATTTCCGGCGAAATCGCACGCATGCAGGATGTATCGTCCGACGTGATCACCCGCCTTGGCGCCATCAATTCGGCGGTCGAGAACCTGCAGGGCAGTGTGACCGGCATCGCCGGCGCGGTCGAGGAACAGAGTGCGGTGACGCAGGAGATTTCTTCGAGCATGCAAACCGCGGCTGGCGCTGTGGCGGAAATCAACAGCGGCCTCAATGACCTGTCCCAGAAAATGGTCCTGTCGCAGAAAAAAGCCCAGACCGGCCTCGATATGTATCGCAGCCTGAAATAGGCCCTTGCGGGCGCAGAAGCAGGAAACGCCGGTTGCCCCACGCGGGCGCCGGCGTTTTTTTGCCTGTCCGAGATGGCCCGTGGCCCATGGCCACATGGCGGCGGCGCAATGCAAAATGCCCTGCGCAAGACAGGGTATGGGCCGTTCTGATTTCAGGGAAAGGAAGGTGGCTGGGGCGGGAGGGATCGAACCTCCGAATGTCGGTACCAAAAACCGATGCCTTACCGCTTGGCGACGCCCCAACTGGCGTGTGGCGCGGTTTTAGTAAAAGCGATGCAGCAAGTAAAGCCCTTTTTTGATGCAGCATGTCGGTTTTTGCGCGGGACGTCATAAATCCTTCAAGCCACTGACAAAAACCTTGCTGACGCTCGACTTGGAGCTAAAATTGCCCGCAAACGCAGGAGACTGACATGGCGATTCTGGTAACGGGCGCCGCCGGCTTCATCGGCTTCCATACAAGCGCTGCGCTTCTGGCGCTTGGGCAGGAGGTTGTCGGCATCGACAATCTGAATGCCTATTATGATCCTGCGCTCAAGAAGGCCCGGCTGGCCGCGCTCGCGGGCAAGGGTCGATTCCATTTCCACGAACTGGATTTTGCCGATTTTGCTGCGCTCAGGGACGCCCTGGCCGCCTACCGGATCAGGGCGGTGATCCATCTGGGCGCGCAGGCGGGGGTGCGCTATTCGCTGGATAACCCCATGGCCTATATCCAGTCGAACATCGTTGGCCATACCAACATTCTGGAATATTGCCGCCACAACGACAGCCTCGACCACCTGATGTATGCCAGTTCCAGCAGCGTCTATGGCGGCAACAGCAAGCTGCCCTTCGCGCTGGAGGACCGCACGGACACGCCGGTGTCCCTGTATGCCGCCACCAAACGCGCCGACGAGCTTCTGAGCCAGAGTTATGCGCACCTCTACCGCCTGCCGCAGACCGGCTTCCGATTCTTCACCGTCTATGGTCCCTGGGGCCGGCCCGACATGGCCTATTGGCTGTTCACCGACGCCATTCTGGCCGGACGCCCGATCCGGGTGTTCAATGGTGGCGACATGGCGCGGGACTTTACCTATATTGATGATGTGGTGGCCGGGGTGCTGGCCGCAATCGACAGGCCGCCCACGGACGACGGCAGCCAACACACGTTCGGCAGCACGGCGCCGCACCGGGTCTATAATATCGGCAACCACCAGCCGGAACCGCTTCTGGACATGATCGCGATCCTGGAGGATGCGCTGGGCAAGAAGGCCATCAAGCAGTTCGAACCCATGCAGGCCGGCGACGTGAAGGAAACCTATGCCGACATTAGCGCGATTTCGCGTGACCTCGGCTTCCAGCCGTCAACACCACTGTCAGCCGGCCTGCCGCGCTTCGTGGACTGGTACCGGGATTATTTCAAGGTCTAGGCGGGCCTGACCCGGTCGGCCATCAGCCACCAGCCGGGGTGTGCCGCGCGCAACACCGCTTCCGCCTGCGTTGCTTCTTCAAATGTATCAAAAAGCGCAAAACAGGTGCTGCCGCTGCCCGACATGCGCACGAGCCGCGCCTTCGGCAGGGCGCGCAGTGCTTCGAGCACGTCGGCAATATCCGGGTTGAGGCTGATGGCGGGTGACTCGAGGCTGTTGCGGGTCCGGGTGGCAAGGCTGTCCATGTCCTGCCAGGCCGTGTCCGGCGCATCCAGCTTGCTGTCGAATGCCGTATCCGCCGCCTTGTAGGCCCGGAACACCGCCGGCGTGGCGCTGCCTGTGCCGGGGTGCGCGAGCAGCAGCGCACCCGCGAACGGCAAAACCACCGGCCGGATGATTTCCCCTACCCCCGTGACATGCAGCGGGCGGCCATACAGGCAGGGCGGCACATCAGCACCGAGGCCAAGCGCGATATCGGCAAGCCGGTCAAGCGGCCAGCCAAGGCGCCACAGGCCGTTGAGCGCCAGCAACACCGCCGCTGCGTCCGCCGAACCACCACCGATGCCGGCTTCGATGGGCAGGCGTTTGTCGAGGGTAAGGGCAACATCCGGCCTTCTGCCCGCCGCTGCGGCCAATGCCTGCGCGGCCCGGACAACCAGATTGCCCTGCCCGCCCCCGCCCAGCGATATCAGCCGGTCCGCAAACGGCCCCGTAAGCTCGAAGCTCAAGGCATCCGCGGGCCGAACGGTGATCTGGTCGCCTTTTTCGGTAAAAACAAACAGGCTTTCCAGCAGGTGGAAACCGTTGTCGCGCCGGCCGGTGACATGCAGGAACAGGTTCACCTTGGCGGGCGCGGTAATGCGCACGGCCCCATCGTCCGGCAGCCCGGCCATTCAGGAAATATCCGGCAGGCCGTCTTCCAGCTTCTGCCGAAGCGTGCGGCTGAGGCCTTGCGCAGGGTCACTGGCAAGCGCATGGCGCCACTGGAAGCGGGCCTCGATCTTGCGGCCCACACGCCAGTAGGCATCGCCCAGATGGTCGTTGATGGTGGCGTCGTCCGGCACCAGCCGCACGGCTTTTTCAAGAAGGTCGACCGCGCGGTCATAATCGCCGGTCAGATAATGGACCCAACCGAAACTGTCGATGATGAAACCGTCGTCCGGGCTGGCCTCCGCCGCCTTTTCGATCAGCTTCTTGGCTTCCTCGATATTGGTGCCCCGGTCGATCCAGCTATAACCAAGGTAATTGAGCACGCTGGCTTCGCCCGGGTTCAGCCTGAGCGCCATCAGCATGTCGCGTTCAGCCTTTTCCCATTCGCCGGTGCGTTCGTAACAGATGCCGCGCGCGAAATATTTGAACCAGTCAGAAGGTTCGGGCACGCGGGTCAGGTCGATGGCCTGGCTGTAGCGCGCTGCCGCTTCCGCAAAAGCTTCACGTTCACGCAACATGTCGGCCAGGGTGGTCAGCAGCAGGATATCCTGCGGCCGGTCGCGCAGCATGTTGCGTATATTGTCCTCGGCCTCGTTCGTGCGGCCCGCGGCCCGAAGTGCCTCGACCCGCCGGATATCGGCCATGGCCCGCAGCGGGCTCATGCGCGGCACGGAGGCATAGGCTGTCACTGCCTCTGGCGCGTTCTCCGACTGCATCAGCAGATTGCCGAGCATATAATAGATTTCCGCCACATCCGGGGCCAGATAGGAAGCCAGGCGCAGATAAATGATCGCCGCCTGGGTCGACCGCCCTTGCGCAAATTCGCTGCCCAGCCGGTGGAAAACCGCGCTTGCGGCCCCGCTGGGGGTTGCGGATTGCTGGGTCGGCGTTTCACCGGCAACAATGCGCATGCCTTCCCGAAGCAGGAAGCGGTTGTCGGCATATTGTTTGGTCTTGTCGCCCAGGAACTGGCGCGCGCCTTCCTTGTCGCCTTCGCGGTACAGCATGTAGGCATAGGCCACCAGCACCTGCAGCGAGGTGGGGTGGTCGCTGTCGGCCAGGTCGAGATAGACTTTTTTGGCTTCGTCGAACCGGTTCAGGTTATCAAGTATATAGGCAAGCTGTTCTTCGCCAATCGGACGCAGGCGTTCATCATCCAGAAGCGGTGCCAGGGCCTCGCGTGCTCCCTGCTCGTTGCCTTCGGCGGCGAAGCTCCAGGCTTTCAGGATCGGGGCGACGAGGAAACTGAAGCTCGTGCCCTTGTGCCGGTCGATCCGCACCCGCACTTCGGGCCAGTCCTTGCGCTTGAAGGCTTCGAGCACGTTGGTGAGCCGGATCAGGTCATCCGGGCCCAGGTCAGCCGAGGTCAGGAGCTTGTTGGAAAGTGCTGCGGCTTCATCCATGCGCCCCGCGAACAACAACTGGAAAAACGCCCGGTCGGCCACAAACTGGCTGTCGGGGTCGGCTTTCAGGGCCTCGAGGTAATAGTGCGCGGCACGGGCATGTTCGTCGCCCTGCTGGGCGAGTGTTGCGGCGAGAAACGGACCATAGGTGCTCTCGCCGCCATCGGCTTGCCGGAATTCGCTATAGAGCGGTGTCGTGACGGGTGACGGTCCTCCAGAACCACCGCCGGCAGCACACGCCCCGACGGCCAGGGCCGCCAATACCATCTTGATTGAATGCGTCATTCCAGCCTGTTGCCTAACTCTTTACATGTTCGGGTAGTTCGGCCCGCCGCCGCCTTCCGGTACCACCCAATTGATATTCTGCGTGATGTCCTTGATATCACAGGTTTTGCAGTGAACACAGTTCTGCGCGTTGATCTGCAGCCGCTTTTCACCGTCACCCACGAATTCATAGACACCGGCCGGGCAGAAACGCTGCTCGGGGCCGGCATAGTCCGCGAGGTTGATCCTGACCGGCACCGTTTCGTCCTTCAGGGTCAGGTGGCACGGCTGGTCTTCCTCATGGTTGGTATTAGAGAGGAAAACCGACGAAAGTTTGTCAAAGCTGATCACACCATCCGGTTTCGGATAATCGATCGGCTTGCAGTCCTTCGCCTTTTTCGTGGCTTCGTTGTCCTTGTGGCCGTGGCTGAGGGTCGGCATCAGGAAACCGAGGCCAAGGGTGTTCATCCACATGTCGAAACCGGCATAGATGGTGCCCCATTTGGCGCCAAACTTGGCCAGGGCCGGGCGCGCGTTGCGCACCTTGTAGAGGTCCTTGTAGATCCAGCTTGCCTTGAAAGCATCCTGGTAGGACGTCAGTTCGACCTCGCCTTCCGAACCACCGGCCAGCGCGTCGAACGCGGCTTCAGCGGCCAGCATGGCCGATTTCATCGCATTGTGGGTGCCCTTGATGCGCGGCACGTTCACAAAGCCCGCAGCACAGCCAATCAGCGCGCCCCCCGGGAAGTGCAGTTGCGGCACCGACTGCAGGCCACCTTCGTTGATGGCGCGGGCGCCGTAAGCCACCCGGCGGCCACCTTCCAGGATCTTGCGAACCTCGGGGTGGGTCTTGAAGCGCTGCATTTCGTCGAACGGCGACAGATAGGGGTTTTCATAATCCAGGGTCACAACAAAGCCGATGGCAACCTGGTTGTTTTCCTGGTGATAGATGAAACCGCCGCCCGCGGTGTTGCCAAGCGGCCAGCCCTGGGTGTGGATCACGCGGCCCGGCACATGTTTTTCTGCCGGAATGTCCCACAGTTCCTTGATGCCGATGCCGTAAGTCTGGTGTTCGCTGCCCGACCGCAGACCGAACTGGGCTTCAAGCTGTTTTGACAGCGAGCCACGGCAGCCTTCGGCGAACAGGGTATATTTGGCGTGCAGTTCCATGCCGGGGGTGTAGCCCGATTTATGGCTGCCGTCGCGGGCAACGCCCATGTCGCCGGTCGCGACACCTTTGACACGGCCATCTTCATGGTACAGCACTTCGGAACCGGCGAAGCCCGGATAGATTTCCACGCCCATGGCTTCGGCCTGTTCGGCCAGCCAGCGCGTGAAGTTGCCCAGCGACAGGGTATACATGCCATCGTTCGACAGCAAAGGCGGCATCATGAAATGCGGCAGCGCCGTTTTGCCGGTTTCCGACAGCACCCAGTGCTGGTTGTCGACAACCGGCACATTCAGGGGCGCACCCTTTTCTTTCCAGTCGGGGATCAGCTCATTCAGCGCAATCGGGTCCACGACGGCACCCGAAAGGATGTGTGCACCGATTTCCGAGCCCTTCTCGATCACGCAGACCATCAGTTCCTGGTCTTTTTCCTGCGCAAGCTGCATCAAGCGGATGGCCGCCGACAGGCCGGACGGGCCGCCGCCGACGATCACTACGTCAAATTCCATGGATTCACGTTCCATGTACCACTCCTTCAAACTTCCCTGTTGCTTGTTGCCCCTCGGGTGGGCTTACCCCCGAAACTGGGCCGGAGATGCCCATTTTCAAGTGTTTATGCCTGTGCGCGGGCGAAAGGTCAAACGCTTGCGGCGGGCAAACTGGCGCACACGGGCCGATTGGCAGGCGGACGCGACAAAATGTGTTGGGCCGGGGGCCAAAAATTAAATGCAATTTTTACCGCCACCCTTATATAGTAGGGCCGAACAGCAACAAGAAAACGGCAGTTGATGACCCTGGCGCCCGCGGAAAACCTGGACCCTCGCACCCTGCTTGCATGGCATGTCGCCATGGGCGCAGACGAAGCCATTCAGGACGATCCGCTGGACCGTTTCACCGCCCCCGAACCGCCTGCCGCCAGCACGGTCAAGGCCCAAGCCGCCCCCCAGCAGATGCGCCCGCAATCACCGTCGCTGAAGCCTGTGGCCGCGCGCCCGGTACAGCCCGCCGAAGGTGCCGGACAAGCCGCCGCCGAAAGTGTGGCCGCCGCCTGCAACAGCCTTGAAGACCTGGAAAGCGCCCTGAAAGCCTTTGATGGCGGCCTTCTGAAGCGATCTGCCAAAAACACGGTCTTTGCCGACGGTGTCGCCGGCGCGCCCCTGATGATCGTGGGTGAAGCTCCGGGCGCGGACGAGGATATCCAGGGCAAACCGTTTGTCGGTGTTTCCGGCCAGCTTCTGGACCGCATGCTGGCCGCTGCCGGCTTCAGCCGCACGGAAAATACCTATATTTCCAACGTGGTGCCCTGGCGCCCCCTGGGCAACCGCACGCCGGACCAGGCGGTCATCACCATGTGCCTGCCCTTCATCCGCCGCCATATCGAACTGGCGAAGCCCAAAGTGGTGCTGATGCTGGGCGGCGTTTCGGCCAAGGCGCTGCTGAACAGCGAAGACGGCATCACCCGCCTGCGCGGCCGCTGGCGCAACATCGAGATCGGTGGCCAGACTTTCGCCGCATTGCCAGCGTACCACCCTGCTTACCTGCTCAGGCAACCGCATTTGAAGGGCTTTGCCTGGCGCGACCTTCTTTCCGTCAGAGAAAAGCTGTCCCAGTCATGAGTTTTCGTACCCTTTTCCGCAAAATCGGCCTGTGCCTTCTGGCAGCCGGCCTTGCCACGCCGGTACAATCCTTCAGCCCCGTCCTTGCCGCCGCCAGCACACCGGAAACGGTCTCGAACCGCGACGTGCTGCCCGGCATCCTTGGCCCCAGGGATATCGAACGCTACCGCCGCATATTCGAGTTGCAGGACCAGGCGCGCTGGAAACAGGCTGACAAATTGATTGGCCAACTGGACGACAAGGTCCTGGCCGGCCATGTACAGTTCCAGCGTTATATGCATCCGACCGGGTACCGCAGCAGCTTCAAGGAACTGTCCGACTGGATGAAAAGCTATTCGGACCATCCGGGGGCCTGGCAGGTCTATAACCTGGCGCGCCGCAGGCAAGGCAAGGCCCACGCGCCGGTCCGGCCCGAAGATACGCGCTACCCCGGTGTCACCGGCCAGTCAGCCGACCCCAAACCGCCGCTGCCATCGCGCACAACCGATGAAACCCATGCGGTTTCCCGCTTTTTTGCCAAAGTGCGTTATTATGTGCGCAAGGGTGAACCCGACCGGGCCGAAAAACGCTATTGGGCCATGGATGCCCGCGGCCTTCTGGTGCCCTACGAAAAGGCAGAAGCGCTGGAGCGCATTGCCGCCAGCTATTATTACAAGGGCGACGACGACAAGGCTGCCATCCTCAGCACCATGGGTGCCGACCTGGCGCGCGAAGTGGAACCCGGCAACGACTGGATCGCCGGCCTTGCCGCCTGGCGCCACGGTGAAACCCGCGCGGCCTACGAGCATTTCCGCCATGTGGCGATGTCGGAACGCGCCAGCAACTGGCTGACCGCGGCCGGCCATTTCTGGGCCGCACGCGCCGCCTTGCGCCTTGGCTCGCCCGAAAGCTCGAACGACCATCTGGCCGAAGCCTGCGGTTATACCGAAACCTTCTATGGCCTGATTGCCTGCCGCCAGTTGGGCATAAGGCCGGATATCGACTGGACCGTGCCCGGCCTTGATGTCGAAGGGGTGTCGAACCTTCTCAGGCATCCTGCCGTCCGGCGCGCGATCGCGCTCACCGAAGTGGGCCGCAACGATATCGCGGACGAAGAATTGCGCCTCTTGTGGGGCCGCGAAGGCACCACCGTGCAGGACGACCTTCTGGCCCTTGCCGCGCACCTGAACCTGCCCGCGATCCAGATCAGGCTTGGCCGCGCCGGCGGCACTGGGCGTCCGTCGTCCACCGCCGTGCGTTATCCGCTGCCCGACTGGGAACCCGCAGGCGGCTTCACGGTCGACAGGGCACTGATATTCGCCATGGTGAAACAGGAAAGCGATTTCCGCATCCGTGCCAAAAGCCGCGTGGGTGCTGGCGGTCTGATGCAGGTGATGCCCGCCACGGCGCGCTACATCAGCCGCGACCGCTCGATCCTGAAAAAGAACAAACACCGGCTCTATGAGCCCGAATTCAACATCGCGCTTGGCCAGAACTATATCCAGTATCTCCTGGACCTCGAGTATGCCGATGGCAACCTGTTCATGGCGCTCGCGGCCTATAACGGTGGCCCGGGTAGCCTGAAGGGCTGGAAACAGGAAGTGTCCTACCACCAGGACCCGCTGCTGTTCATCGAATCCATCGGTTTCTATGAAACCCGCGCCTATGTGGAGCATGTGATGGCCAACCTGTGGCTTTACCGCATGCGGCTGGGGCAGGAAACGCCGAGCCTGGATGCCATCGCCTCCGGCGCCTGGCCGACCCTCGAGGCCATGGATACCGCACAAACGGACGAGGCCGTGCGCCGCGCCCTTACCCACACGGCGCAAAGGAACCGCAGCATTGCCGAAGATTGATGAAACCCGCCCCTTCATCGCCGCCCGCATCGCGGTGATGACCATCTCCGACACTCGCAGCCTGGCGGATGACAAGTCCGGCGACACGCTGGTCGAACGCCTGACAGCCGCTGGCCATATCCTCGTCGACCGCGCCATTGTGAAGGACGACAAGCCTTCGATCCGCGCGCAGGTCGAAACCTGGGTCGCATCCGACGATGTGCAGGTGATCCTCACCACCGGCGGCACCGGCATAACGGGCCGCGATGTCACGCCCGAGGTGGTCGAAGCGCTTTATACCAAGGCGATCCCGGGCTTTGGCGAACTGTTCCGCATGCTGTCGTATGAGACCATCGGCACCAGCACGATCCAGAGCCGCGCCACCGGCGGGCTGGTGGGAACGACGCTGGTGTTCGCCCTGCCGGGCTCGACCGGCGCCTGCAGGGACGCCTGGGACAAGATCCTGGTCACCCAGCTCGACAACCGCTACCGCCCCTGCAACTTCATCGAACTGATGCCCCGCTTCAGCGAGCGCTGACCGCTAAAAATTGCAATTGCACAAGCCTGTGGCTATCGTTCCTGCATTCTTCATGCGGGATGCTTTTATGTCTATGATCAGACTGGTTTTTCTTCTTGCTGCTACGCTAACATTTCTATCCTCGCCCGCATCCGCCAAGGATGTTGATGATGCGCTCAATCGCGCGAAAGCAGACTATGAAGCAGCATTACAGGCGCCGGATGCCAAAAAACTGGAGAAAGCTGCCAAACGCTATTTCCAGTCAGCGGCAAAATCGCTGGGGCCGTGGGCGACTGAAACCGGCATCGCTGCGCGTGCCTATGGCCGGACACTCAAAGAGAAGACGGCCCGCAGCCTGGCAGCAAGCGGACTTCGCACCGTCGAACGCAAAGGAAGGCTGGACCAGGCCTACCTGAAGCTCATGCAGGCGGCAGGCTGGGCGGACATTGCACAGGATACACTGTTGCGCCTGGAAGTTCTGAAAGGGGTTATTCAGACCTTGGAAGGCAGCTCGCGGTCAAAACTGGCAACGCCGTTCGTGAAGGAAGCGTCAATACTGAATGCCGCCAATGCAGACGCCCCGCTGCTCGTCTATGTACCCTCACTCAAAGCACCCAAACGCACGGCAGCCTGGGGTGCAGGCTCGTCAATGAACGGGGATGAAGGAGGCGGCCAAATGGCCTTTGCCACGTCGACGACCGCCGGCTGCGCAAAAGTATCATTTCTGGTTTCGACCGACGGCCATGTCAGAAACATTAGCGTAATTGGCCTGCAGGGTCCGTCCTATTTTGCAACACGCGCGACGGAAGCTGCAGCAGCGATGCGGTACCTCCCCAAAATGGAAAACGGCTATCCGGTTGTGGTCGACAATATCACCTATCTGCTGGATTGGCCGCTGGCCGAAGTCGTCGGAAAAGGCACTTCCAGCCACTTCAAGCCCCAACAGAAAAAGGAAACCAGTGTCTGCACGCTCAGGTAACCGCCTGACGGTTGCCGCGACAGGACCTGCAGTATCCCATGCTCGAGTGCGCAAAGCGCCCTAAAGGTGCCCGACCCGGCTTTCGTATTTTGCGAACAGCGCCGCGTTCGGGTTTTCGCGGCCGCCTGAGTTCTGGTTCTGGAACAGGGGCACGGCGTGGCCCGATGCAAGGCAGCGCGCGATGGCTTCCGCCTGCACCGCCTGCAACAGGAACAGGCCCGACAGGCTGGAGAAGCCGCCGTAGGCATAACCGTCCGTTTCCAGAAGATTGTCCCCGTATGGCGCGCCGTTATCGAGCACCACGTCGGCGAGGTCCATCAGCTTATGGCCACTTTCGTGGCGCGCCTCGGTGGCGGACGATTGCGCCACAGACGTGACCGCAATCACCTTCAGCCCGGCTTCCTGCGCCAGCATCGCCATCTCGACCGCGCTTGCGTTGATGCCGGAGTTGGAGACGATGATCATCAGGTCGCCGGCGGTGGCCCTGTAGCGGTCCCACACCAGTTTCGCGATGCCCGGCGCGCGTTCAAACGCGCTGGCGCGGCGTGCGCCCTGATGCATGCTGACGCTGCCGTCCAGCATGGGGCCGACGTTCGCAAGACCACCGGCGCGCGCGAACAGCTCCATGACCGGGATCTGCGAATGGCCGGCCCCGAAGGCCCAGATGATGCGGTCGGCCATGATGGCGTCTGAGAAAAGCGTGACAGCGGCGTCAAAGGCAACTGATTGGTTACAGACAATGTCGGAAAGCCGCGACAGGGCCGCGTCGGCATAGGCGTGGGTCATCGCAAACGACTCCTTTATGGGGCGCGATCGGGTTGGTCGTCTATTGGGGATGACATATTCTGGTTGGCCCGCACCCTCGCATATTGGTGGCCACAGTCAAGCCTGTAACATTTGCCCTTCCCCTTGCATGCCCCCTCCCCTAAGCTCGGGCGAGGAAAAGCCGGGCCTGCCCGGAACAAGAAACTTCGGGGGAATTTTCGTGCACCGGTTCACACGTTTCATGCTGCTTGCCACCTGTATTGTTGCGGCCAGCGCCACGGCTTATGCGCAGGATGGCGAGGCCGCCCGCGGCGGCATCATCAGCTTCCTGGTCGACATCATCCACTGGCTGGATGCGGTGGTGTTCATGTCGGTCGACATGTTCGGCGCCAGCATCAAACCCATCGTCATCTGGATGGGTGCGCCGATGCTGTTCCTGACCGTCTATTTCGGCTTTGTGAACCTGACCAGTTTCCGCCGTGCCTGGAATGTGGGCCGCGGCAAATATCATGACCCCACCGCCGACGGCGAGGTGACCCAGTTCCAGGCCCTGTCGACCGCCCTTTCGGGTACCGTGGGCCTTGGCAATATCGCCGGTGTCGCCGCCGCCATCTCGACCGGCGGGCCGGGGGCCACTTTCTGGATGATCATCATCGGTTTCTGCGCCATGTCGCTGAAATTTGCCGAATGTACCCTGGGCGTGAAATACCGGGTCGTGCACAAGGACGGCACGGTGTCGGGCGGTCCTATGCATTATCTTAAAAACGGCCTGGCGGCGCGCGGCTGGAAAGCGGTCGGCCTGTTCCTCGGCTGGACCTATGCGCTGCTGGCCTTGCCGTCCCTGTTGCAGATCGCGACCGTAAACCAGATCTATGAATCGCTGACCCTGGTCACCGGCGTCGACAGCGCGCTGTACCAGTGGTTGTTCGGCATTGCGCTGGCGGCGCTGACCGCCGTGGTGATCATCGGTGGCATCAAGTCGATTGCCAAGGTCACCTCGCGCCTCGTGCCCCTGATGGCCTTCATCTATATCTCGGCGGCGCTGGTGATCATCCTGGGCAACATCACCGAGGTCCCGGCGGCGTTCGCCACCATCCTGGACGGCGCCTTCACCCCGAAGGGCGTGGCAGGCGGTGTGCTGGGCGTGATCGTGATCGGCATGCAGCGCGCGGTCTATTCCACCGAAGCGGGCCTTGGCTCCGCCACCATCGCGCATGCCGCCGCCAAAACACGCGAACCCATGTCCGAAGGCATGGTGGCGCTGATGGAACCCTTCATCGACACGGTAGTTATCTGCACCATGACCGCGCTGGTGATCGTGATCACCGGTGTGTATGAAGGGGCCGACGGCATTGCCGGCGTGTCCATGACCGCATCGGCCTTCGCGAGCGTGATAAGCTGGTTCCCGGCGGTGCTGGCGCTGGCAGCGTTCCTGTTCGGTTTTTCGACCATCATCAGTTGGGGCTATTATGCCGCCAAGATCTGGGAATTCATTTTCGGCGGCTCGAACCGGTCGATGACCACCTACAAGATTGTCTTCTGCGCAGCCCTGATCCCGGGGGCGGTGTTTACGCTCGATGAGGTCTATAGCCTGATGAGCAGCCTGTTTTTCCTGATGGCGGTGCCCAACATCATCGGCATCTACCTGATGGCGCCGGAGCTCAGGCGCGACCTCAAAAGCTATCTTGCGCGCCTGAAATCGGGCGCGATCAAACCGACCAACTAACGCGCACCTGATAGAAGACAAGGAAAGGCCCACGCCATGAAACTGCGTTTTGCCCTGATGATGTTCCTGGCCGTGCTGTCGGCACCCACGGCGCACGCAAGCGACGACGACACCACCGCCGTGGCCCGGACCCTGGACCGGTTCCACCATGCCGCCGCAGCCGCAGACTGGGATACCTATTTCGGCCTGATGACCGATGACAGCATCTTCCTGGGTACCGACAATCGCGAACGCTGGGACAAACCGACCTTCATGGCCTATGCCCGCCCGACCAAGGGCTGGGTCTATACGCTTGTGGAACGGCACATCAACCTGACGCCCGATAAACACTCGGCATGGTTTGATGAGATACTCCATAACGCGAAATATGGCACCAGCCGCGGCACCGGCATACTGATTCGCACGGAATCCGGCTGGCAGATCGCGCAATATCATCTGACATTTCCGATCCCCAACGATATCGCTGACGGAATCACGCAAGAGATTCAGGTATTTGAAGAACGGCAAAAAGCGGGCCAACAATAGGTCAGCAGCCTTGTCTTGAAACCTTCATCAATCCCCCGCATCCTACTTGTCTGGGTTCCGTATCGTGGCGAGAGGAGGCGCATATGCCTGTGTCCGGTGTATTGGAACGGTTGCTGGAGTACTGGCAATCCCTGCCAAGGGAAAGTGGCGCGGTGATCCCCGCGCGCACGGCCCTCAGGCCAAGCGAACTTCATGAACATCTGCCACGCCTGGCGCTGATGAAACGGCTGGACCGGTACGATATGGTCGTGTCCATGATCGGTACCAGCGCCGACCAGTTGTGGCATGCGCCCTTTGTCGGCATGAATGCCTTTGACCTGACGTCCCCCACCTTGCGGGAAAATACCTCGATGCTGTATTCGGCGATCCTGGACCAGCCGACCGGTGTGGTGATGCGCGAAACGGTCAGGCGCCGCGGTGGCAAGAATGCCGAACTGTCGACCCTGTATCTACCGCTGGCGGACGAGCTTGGATACCCGAGCTATATTGTCTGCTGTTCGGCCTATGAACACCGGTCGAAATACGAACGCATCAACGACCGGCTGCTGCCGGACCATCAGCGCGTTTCCAGCATCGAATTCATCGATATCGGGTCCGGAACCCCGCATATTCAATTTGAACGTCCCGCCCCGCGCCCTTCCCCCAGGGCCGACCAACGCTGGTGGGAACGTTTCATGCCCGTCAGGCCGCGCCCGACCCCCGGCACGTGGCTGGATGCCTGAAAGCGCGGCCGGCTGTGAATTGGCCAGCCGGCAGGCCGTTCAGGTACTTTGAGGCTGAGGGACCGCCCCTCAGCCTATTTTTTCGACCATCTTGAAAATCAGGTTGGGGAAAAAGCGCTTCACCCACAGGGCTTTCATTTCGGCGCCGTCGCCGACCGCAATTTCGCGCTTGCCCTTGTCGAAGCCTTTCATGATCACCCTGGCGCATTCGGTCACATCCATGCCGCCGGCAATATTCTTGTCGGTCTCGCCAAATTCGCTGCCGTCGCCCTTGAGCGCATTGACCGAAATATTGGTGCGGATGAAACCGGGGGTAATGGTGGTCACGCGAATGCCGTCCTTCGACACTTCGGCGCGGAGGGCATCGAAGAAACCCATCATGGCATGTTTGGCGGCACAATATCCGGTGCGCTTGCCGACCCCGATCTTGCCGGCCACGGACGCCGTGACCGCCAGATGCCCGCTTTTCTGCGCGATCATGATCGGCAGCACCAGTTTTGTCAGCGCGATCTGGCCGAACACATCCACTTCAAACAGGCGGCGGTAGGTCGCCATATCTGTGTCGATGCACAGGGACCGCTGGGAAATGCCGGCATTGTTGAACAGCATGTCGATGCGCCCCTTGAAGGCCTGCGCTTCGGCCACCCGGGCCGGCATGGCGGCTTCGTCGGTCACGTCCAGCGGCAGCACCAGCACGTCTTCAGCGGCGGCGCCTTTGGCGACACAGGCATCCTTGACGCGCGCCAGTTCGTCCGGCCGCCGGGCCGACAGGATCAGCGCAGCGCCCCGCGCCGCAAATTCATAGGCCACCGCTTCGCCGATGCCCGACGATGCGCCGGTAATCCAGATCACTTTGCCCTTGTCCATGTGTGCCTCCCCTGCCGTGCGCCATGCAAAAAATTGTGCCAATGCACCCCATGCATTTGCACCTGTTCGATTAAGCATAGTGTGTTTGATGCCACCTTCAATGCACAAGGGCGGCCGCGCAGCCGATCAAATTGGCGGCAAGCGTTGCAATTGGCGGCGCGGCGCTTAGTATGGCGACCAACAGGGAGCCAGCGCCATGACCTTCGTAACACCGACCGTCGCCAATATCCTGGGCCAGGCCTGGCTGGTGTCCCGCAAGCGCTGGCAGCTTCTGATGTTGCTGGCGCTCTTGTCCGGCATCGTGTCCAGCATCCTGTACAGGCCGGCGACCGCTGTGATCAATGAGGTGCTGGCCGCGCTTGAAAGCGGCGGCGATGCCATCACCGAAGAGCATGTCGCGGCGGCAGCCGAGGCGCTGAGCCGGGGCGGCGGTGCGCTGCTGGTCGGGCATCTGCTGGTCACGCTTGTTGCCACCATGCTTCTGGTGCCCTGGGCGCGCGCGGCGGCGCCGGGCGGTCTGGTGCCGGCGGCAGGTGGCATGGTCGCCTTCCTGCGCCGGGGTGTGCGCTCGTTCCTGCATATGGTGGCCGCCAACGGCATTACCGTGCTGTTGACCCTGCTGGTGCTGCCGGTGGCCGCGACCCTGGCCGGGCTTCTGGGGGCGCTCGCAGGCCTCATCAATATCGCCGCCCTGCTTCTGCTGGTCTGGATCAGCCTTTCGATCACTGGTACTGCGCACCTTGCGATCGCCGCCGAAGCGCGGGACCGGCAGGAAACCCTTTATACCGCCTGGATCAGGGCCAAGCTGTTCCTGCGCGCCATCGCCGGTTCGCTGGCCGCGATCCTGTTCATCCTAATGACAGGCAACCTGATTGTGGGCGGCCTTGTTTTCACCTTGCTGCCGGAGGCCACGGCACAAACCGTGTCATCGGTTCTGGGCGGTGCGCTCATTTACCTGACATCGGCCCTGCATGTGGCGGGTGTCTATATCGTGCCGGATTTTCGCGACCTGCGGGCCGATCTGGAAATCTGACCGGTCAGCCGTTCCAGCGGAATTTGGGGCTGCGTTTTTCAAGGAAGGCCCGCACGCCTTCAGCCGCATCTTCACCCACATGGGCATCGCGGAACATGGCGGCGGTTTCGGCGTCATCGTCCAGTTGGCCATCCAGAATACGCCGGATCGTCGCCTTGATGCCCTGCACCGAATATTGGGACGAGGCCGCAATCTGGTTTGCGAAGGCCTCGGTTTTGGCAGCAAGCTCGTCGGGGGCAAACAGCGCGTCCACCATGCCGATGGCCTGTGCCTCATCCGCATCCAGGATGCGACCGGTGAACAGGATCGATTTGGCATGTGCCGGGCCCACCAGGTCGATCAGGTGTCTGGTGTCATTGAGCGGGTAAATGAGCCCAAGGCGCGCCGGGGTGATGCCGAAGCGCGCAGTGTTGGCGGCATAGCGCAGGTCGCAGTGCAACGCGAGCCCGCAGCCGCCGCCCACACAGGCACCATAAATCTGGGCAATGGTGGCCTTTTTGGTGCGCGCCAGGGTGCGCTGGGCGGCGCGGATGGCCAGCCGGTTGCTTTCCTGCCGGTTGGGGTCGGCGGCAATCTGTTCCAGTTCCGCAATATCGGCGCCGGCGGAAAAAGCCTTGTCGCTGGAAGAAGTGACAATAGTCACCCGCACATCGGGGTCCGTATCCAGCGCTTCGATGGCGGCGGGCAGCACGGTCCACATGGCTTCGGACATGGCGTTGCGTTTTTCGGGCCGGTTCAGGACCAGCCGCCCGATGGGCTTGCCGCCCTCGATGAAAACCGGGCTTTGGCTATCACGAAAATCGATCATGTCCATCCTTCAGAATAACGAGGGTTGCGGATCGTCTTCCGGCGCATCCAGGCAACCGGGGTCGTTGAAACGCACATTGTTCACCCGTGTGCTGACCGGCGTCCATTCAAACGCCGTTTCCGGCACCCAGTCGAAACTGTCCAGAAAACCGCGCGGCAGCGGGTCATGGGGCTGAAGCCAGGCTTCATACTGTTCCGGTCGCACCACCAGCGGGCGCCTGTGATGCAGCGACCGCATGGGGCCCACGGTCGGCGCGGTCAGGATCGCCATGGTTTCAAGCCAGTGGTCCCCGTTCGGGCCATGCCAGACCGACCAGATGCCGGCAAAGGCCATGGGGCCACCCGCAACGGGCCGGATATAATAGGGCTGCTTGCGCCCGCCTTCCGTGCGCCATTCATACCAGCCGTCGAACGGCACCAGGCAGCGCTTGCGCACGATGCTGGACCGGAAGGACGGCTTTTCCCGCACGGTTTCAACCCGCGCATTATTCAGCGGTTTGGTGCCGATTTCCCTGGCCCATTCGGGCACCAGCCCCCATTCGACCGCAACCAGTTCACGCACACCCTTTTCGCCCCGACGGATGATCAGAACAGGCTGGCGCGGGCCGATATTATAATTGGGCGGGATCGCGTGTTCGGCGCCGACGCCAAACAGGTGACGCATGGCTTCAGCCGGACTGTAAAAGGCATATCTGCCGCACATGAAAACTTGCCTTCCGGTCCCGTTGCCGCCCACTATGGCGCCAACAATAATTCAGGCACCAGAGAAAATAGCAAGCCCATGGCTGACGCAAGAGAAAACCCCACCCGCCCGATTGTCGGCGCCGGCGCCGTTGTGTTCAAAGGCCGCGATATCCTGTTGATCCGGCGGGGCAAACCGCCGCGCGCAGATGAATGGAGCCTGCCGGGCGGTGCGCAGGAACTGGGCGAAACCATCGAAGAAACTGCGCTGCGCGAGGTGTTCGAGGAAACGGGCACCACCGTGCGCATCGGCGCGCTGCTGGATGCCGTCAATTTCATTGAACAGGACGCCCAGGGCGGCGTGCGCTTCCATTATACCCTTGTCGATTATGTCGCCGATTATGTGTCGGGCCACGTGGGCGCCGGCACCGATGCCTGCGACGCGCGTTTTTTCAGTCTTGAAGAAGCCCTTCAGCTTCCGCTATGGGAGGAAACCCGGCGCATCATCCGCCTGGCCGCCGCCTACAAGCGGCTGGAACATGAAGGGGATATCCAATGAGCGGTGCCGAACGGCCCTCTGTCCGCAGCTATGTCGGCATGCTGATCCTGATTGTCGGCCTGACCCTTTATGCCTTCGCGGCCGCGGCCCTTGGTGACCTGCTGATCGGCTGGCCGATCCTGGTGCAGACCCTTTATTACCTGGTCGCCGGCATTGTCTGGATTTTCCCGGTCAAATATCTGTTTGGCTGGATCGGCAAAGGAAAACGGGGCTAACACAGCCAGCCCCGTTCCGTGATGTCCTTGCCGTGCGACCGGTTCAGTAGGTCGGCAGCTTGTAATCCTTGAACTGTTCCCTGAGGTCCTTCTTGGAAATCTTGCCGGTGGCCGTGTGCGGGATATCCTTCACCGATACCACATCGTCCGGCAGCCACCATTTGGCGACCTTGTCGTCGAGGAAAGCATGCATATCCTCGGTGGTGATGGTTGCGCCGTCTTCGGGCACGATCACCATCAGCGGGCGTTCGTCCCACTTGGGATGATAGATGCCGATAACCGCGGCTTCGGCCACCTGCGGATGCGCGACCGCGGCGTTCTCGAGATCGATGGAGCTGATCCATTCGCCGCCCGATTTGATGACATCCTTGGCGCGGTCGGTGATCTGCATATAACCATACTGGTCGATACAGGCGACATCGCCGGTGTCGAACCAGTTGTCTTCGCCCACCGCCGGTTTGTCGGATTTATAATAGCTGTCGATGACCCACGGCCCGCGTACCATCAGGTGGCCCGACGATTTGCCGTCGCGCGGCAGGCGGTTGCCATCATCGTCCATGACCGTCATCTCGACACCCAGGACCGACCGGCCCTGTTTGCACTGCACGTCCAGTTTTTCAACATCCGACAGGTTTTCGATGGCGCCATTTTCGCTGCCCAGGCTGCCAAGCGGGCTGGTTTCGGTCATGCCCCAGGCATGGTTCACCCGCACGCCATATTTGCGCTGGAACGTGTCGATCATCACCCGCGGCACGGCCGAACCGCCGATGGTGACGGTCTTCAGCTTGCCCATGTCCTTGCCGGTGGCTTCGAGATACTTGAGCATGCCCATCCAGACCGTGGGCACGGCGGCGGTAACCGTGATGCCTTCGTCCATCACCAGCTTGTGCAGGGTTTCCGGGTCGTGGTGCGGGCCATTGAGCACCAGCTTGGCGCCCGATGCCGCGGCGGCATACGGGATGCCCCAGGCGTTGGCATGGAACATGGGCACCACCGGCAGGATGACCGACTTGGCGGTAATCGACAGGGTATCGCCCTGCAGGGCCAGGAGGGTGTGCAGGAAATTAGACCGGTGCGAATAAAGAACACCTTTCGGGTGACCAGTCGTTCCGGATGTGTAACAAAGGCCGCAGGCGGTGTTTTCGTCCATTTCCGGCCAGGCATATTTGCCGTCTTCGGCGGCCAGCAGCTCTTCATAGCTGAGCGCATTTGGCAGACTGGTTTCGGGCATATGTTCGCGCCCGACCATGATCACATAATGTTCGATGGTCTTCAGCTCGGGCGCCAGCTTTTCAATCAGCGGCACGAAGGTGACATCCAGGCACAAAACCCGGTCTTCGGCATGGTTCATGATATAGACGAGCTGTTCCGGGAACAGGCGCGGGTTCACCGTGTGGCACACGGCGCCCATGCCAGCGGCGGCGAACCACAGCTCCATATGCCGGTGGGTATTCCAGGCCAGGGTGGCGACCCGGTCGCCATCGGTGACGCCCAGCCGCTTCAGGGCCTGCGCGCACTGGCGCGCCCGCTGCGCATGGGCCGCAAAATCATAGCGGAACTGCCCGCCTTCCGGCAGCATGCTGACGATTTCCCGCCGTGGATGGTTTATTTCCGCATGTTCCAGGAATTTGGATACCAGCAGCGACCAATTCTGCATTTGACCAAGCAACGCTTACCTCCCCATAAAACTGTTCTGGCCCAATAGACTATAGGTCCCGCTGGCGCAATTTCAAATGGCGATCGGCAGGTCAGTTACCGAAGCACCATCGGCACCGGTTCCAGGATGTGGGGAGCACCGTCCAGGGCGACAAACGCCGCGCTTTCGGCGTTCCGGCCCGGCCCGAAACCGGTGATCAGCCAGCACCAGCGCGGCATCAGCGACCGGCGGGCATCTTCGGCGGACGGTCTGGCGGCGCCGTGCGGGTGGCTGTGCCAGACGCCGACCACATCCAGCGCACCTTCACGGGCACGCTTCTGCAGCGCCAGATGCAGTTCGGGTTCGATTTCAAAGCTGGTTTTCGCGTCACCCGCCGTGACATTGCGGCTGAGCTTGCAATCAAGGATATCGACACCGGACGGTTTGATTTCGCCCAAGAGCAGGGCGCAGGCTTCGTTCGGAAATGCTTTGCGTGCCTCGGTTTCCAGCCGGTCCAGAAGGTCGGCCGGCAGTCGCACCCTCATGGTGCGACCACGACCCGGTTTTCCTGCCCGGTCATGCGGTTGAGCACGATCAGGATGTCGGAACCGTCGGCGCCACGGAAATGCAACAGCAGTTCCCGGCCCGCCAGTTCGGCACGCACAAGTGCCGCGCCTTCCGGGCGCTGGATATTGAAATCGCGCATGGCGACTGCGGCGGACGCCGTGTCCATTTCGGCATTGGTGGCCACGGCGACAGGCGCCGGTTCCTGCGCGGTGGTCGACGACGGGCCGTCGCCGGCGATCAGCTTGACGATAATCAGCGCCAGCATGGCCAGGAACGCCACCCCCAGCACCACGACAATGGCCACCAGCCAGCGCGGGGCGCCTGCTTCTGCGTCGTCTTCCTGCCCCCGCAGGTCGCGCGTGACATTTTGATCGGCTGCCGTCATAAGGTGTCTCCATGACCGATATGTTCGAAATCACCATCACTGCACCGATGGCAGGAGAACGGCTGGACAAGATCCTGGCCGATGCCCTGCCCGACCTGTCGCGTTCGCGCCTCAAGGCCCTGATCAAGGACGGTGAGGTGTCGCTTTCGGTCGCCGGCAACCCCGGCACCATAAAGAGTCCGTCACAGGCCGTCAAACCGGGAGAATGTTACACGGTCAACATTCCCATGCCGGAGGAGCCCGACCCGCAGCCGGAGGACATTCCGCTGGATGTGGTTTTTGAGGACGAACACCTGATTGTGGTGAACAAACCCGCAGGCATGGTGGTGCATCCGGCCCCCGGCAGCCCCACAGGCACCCTAGTGAACGCGCTGTTGCATCACTGCGGCGACAGCCTGAGCGGCATCGGCGGGGTAAAACGCCCCGGCATCGTGCACCGTATCGACAAGGAAACCAGCGGCCTTCTGGTGATGGCCAAACATGACAAGGCCCACAATGGCCTTGCCGTGCAGTTTGCCGACCATACCATCGAGCGCCGCTACAGCGCCGTGTGCAAGGGCCATCCCGTGCCGCCTGCGGGCCGTATCGAACGCGATATCGCCCGCCACCCGGTCGACCGCAAGCGTATGGCCGTAACCGACCGGGGCGGCAAATGGGCCGCCACCCATTATGTGACCGAAGCGCATTTCCAGGCCGGCGGTGCTGCGCTCGCCAGCCTGATCGAATGCCGGCTGGAAACCGGTCGCACCCACCAGGTGCGGGTGCATATGGCGCATATCGGCCATCCTTTGGTCGGTGACCCGGTCTATGGCCGCAGCATGAAACTGCCCAACAGCCTGCAAGGACCGGCGCGCGCCGCCCTGCAGGCCTTCAACCGGCAGGCGCTGCATGCCCGCGTTCTGGGTTTTATTCATCCAATCAGCGGCGAGACCTTAAAATTCGAAAGTGAGCTCCCATATGATATGGCCGGGCTTCTGGACGCGCTTGCACCCTTCCGGGTGTAGGCCTTTTCGCGTCTGTTTGACTTGGGTTATTGTTGGGCGTTATTTTCCAGATAGATGATAATTCCGGACCTGGGGCATGGAGCCGCCCCGCGCCACGGAAGGGCGAGGATCAATCATGAGCAATCTCTCCAACCTGCCGACCCTGTCCCCTGAAGGCAGCCTGAGCCAGTATCTGCAGGAAATCCGCAAGTTTCCGATGCTTGAGGCCGACCAGGAATATATGCTGGCCAAGGCCTGGACCGAGCATGGCGACCGCCATGCCGCGCACCAACTGGTGACCAGCCACCTGCGTCTTGTGGCCAAGATCGCCATGGGCTATCGCGGCTACGGCCTGCCGGTCGCCGACCTGATTTCCGAAGGCAACGTCGGCATGATGCAGGCGGTGAAACGGTTCGACCCGGAAAAAGGCTTCCGGCTGGCGACCTATGCCATGTGGTGGATCAGGGCAGCGATCCAGGAATATATCCTGCGTAGCTGGTCGCTGGTCAAAATCGGCACCACCGCCGCGCAGAAGAAGCTGTTCTTCAACCTGCGCCGGGTGAAAGGCCAGATCGAAGCCATCGAGGACGGCGACCTGACCCCGGAAAACGTGACCAAGATTGCCGAAAAACTGGACGTTTCGGAGGGTGATGTTGTCAGCATGAACCGGCGCATGTCGGCCATGGACCACAGCCTGAACGCGCCCCTGAAAGCAGACGCCGAAGGCGAGTGGCAGGACTGGCTGGTCGACGATACGCCGGACCAGGAAACCACCGTTGCCGAAAACGAAGAACGTGACCTGCGCATGCAGTTGCTGGCCAAGGCCATGGAAGACCTGAACGACCGGGAAAAACACATCCTGACCGAACGGCGCCTGACCGAACCGGCCACCACGCTCGAGGATCTGTCCCAGCATTATGGTGTCAGCCGCGAACGTGTGCGCCAGATTGAGGTGCGCGCCTTTGAAAAGGTCCAGAAAGCCATGCGGCAGGCGGCGCTTGAAGCCGGTGTCGGCGCCCATCAGCACGACTGACCGGCCATACCGCCCCCGGGCCTGTTGGCCCTGAAACCGGCATGAAACAGATCGGGGCCCGCAATTGCGGGCCCTTTTCAGTTGGAGTCTTCACCACCCCGGCGTGGCTTGTTGGCCCAGGCCGGGTCCTCGCCTTTGGCTTCTGTATCACCCAGCACTTCCGGGCCCCAGGCTTCCAGAAGCGCCACACGCTGCTGGTTCAGGGCCTTGATCTTGTCCTGCGCCATGCTTTGCAGCACAACGGCTGCGACCATGGGGCCGATGTAGACCAGCGCATAGCCGATGGCGGCAGACCCGATCATCATCAGGAGGTTCAGGGGGTTCAGGAGCACGTCATACATGGCGCGAGGCTGCGCCCATACCATGGCTGCAAAGGGCATGATTCCGGCCAGGTTGGCACAGGTAACACATTGAAGCTTGTAGCTTTTATAGGCACCACGCCCGGTAAACGCCAACACGATGCTGGGCAACAGGCCGACCACGAACAACACGGCAACCTGCCAATGGAACAGCGAAACACCCACGAGCGCGATGCTGAGCAACGGCCCGAAACCACTGATTTCGGGGCCGCGTGTCCGGCGGCGCCTTATTCTCATCGGAGGTTTCTTGTTCTGTGTCATGGTTTCATCCCGAATACATCGTCAGGAAACCGACGATCAGCATAACAACAAATGCGAAGGTTCGGCTGCCTTTTATACCACGTTCCTGGGCTTCCGTGTCGGTCGGCATGACCTTGCGGCCAAGGCGAACACGTTCCCGTTCGATCCGGGTCAAAAGGGTGCGGGCGCTGGCGAATTCGCGGGCATCTTCCGATTGAACCTGCAAAAGGTTCACTTCATTGCCCAGCTTCGAGATGTCGCCACCCTTCTTGATCTTGTCCAGAAGCGTTTGTACCAGCTCGCGGCGTTTCTTGTTCTTCAGCCCCTTGATGGCAGGCGCCAGGCCGTCGACCAGCTTTTCCGTCAGCGCCGGCAGCGGCTCCAACTGAAAACGGCGCTGCAGGACGCCAAAAAACTCTGCCGACAGGCTGGCAAACCGGGCCGGGTCGTTCTGGGCTGCCGCCAGGCGGTTGAACTCGCGGGTCAGGTCGGGGCCGTGGGTGTTGCAGAAGGCTGCCACATGCCGGTCCAGGAGGATGTTGCGCCCGCCCCCGGTCGCGGACAGGCGGTCAAGCGCGCGCATGAGCTGCTTGATCGACCCGATCCAGACATTGTCGAAACGCTGGCTGAGGCAGGGCAGGATCGGGTTCATCTGATACAGGACCCGTTCCATGCCCCGGCCCAGCGACTTGCTGGTGCCATGGTCGATGGCCTGCTTGAATTCGGCCATGCGCGGCGCAAAACCCGGGTTGCGCGGACCACAGATTTCGGTCAGGGAATTGAGGAATTTCTGGTCCATCAGGTCGGTGATGATGGCGATCAGGTCGCGGTCGTCGCGGGCGAAGGCATCTGCGATCATCGGGCCGATGCCGTCCAGGAACACCGAATGCCCCCGGAAATGCAGGGGGCCGGTCGGATGCAGGAACATGCAGACACGGGCCACCATCTTGTAGTCGTCTGCGCGGGCGCCGCTATAGCCTTCCGCCGGCCGTACATTGATCACGGCCTCCAGCCGTTCGGTCAGGATCTCGTCGCGAAACGAAAGCTGGGCCCAGGCCGGGAAATCCAGGTTCTTGAGGAAGGACGCCGCCTCACGCGGGTCGCGCGCGAAAGCGTCCGCCAGCAGGCGCCGGTCCACATAGGCCACGCCCTTGAAATTGGTCGGCCGGTTCATGGTCCAGGCCTTCAGGGTCATGCGCTTGGGTTTGCCGACACCCTCGAACCAGTCGAGCACGTCTTCCGCCCCCCAGCGCTCCTCAGGCTCGTCGGCCATCAGGCCCTTGATCAGGCCACCCAGGGCACCGGGGATATCGCGGCCACCGCTGAGCGCCCAATAGGAACCCTGGTTGATGCGCGCCATGATCGTGGCGTCGCGCTTGCGGCCCTGCCATAGCTGTTCACCAAAAAACAGGCACTGCAGGGTGGCGCCAAACTGGAAAAAGTCGTCGTCCAGGGTGCCAAGGCCACGGGCCGTATCGTCCGCCAGCGCATGGTCGATCGGTTCCATGCAGAAGGGCTGCCGAAAGCCGGGCGGTGTGCTGTAACATTCACCGATCCAGACCTCTTCGCCGTCCTTGGTGGCGAAATACAGGTTCGTGGGCATCAGGTTGCGATGCACGATGCCGCGCTTGTGCAAAGCCGCCAGGGCCTTCAGCACCGACAACACCACATGCTGCCTGAGCCGGTTGGTATTGATGCGCGGATTGACCTTGCCGTCAGGCCCCATCAGCGGGCCGCCAAGCGGACGTTCGAAAATGGTCACCAGCCGCTGCTTTTGCCCGCCGACATCAAGGGTCATGAGACCCCGGTCGACCGGGTTGACCATATTGGGGACGGCACGGCCCTTCAGGCTGCGGTAAACTTCGTTGCGAAGCGGCACGGTATGGTGATGCACAAGCGCATAAAGCTCGCGGCCAGGCTGATCCTGGTCGCTGACCTTAAAGGCATGGCCGCCTTCCGTGCTGAACTCAGGCAGGGATGCCGCCGTATTGACGACGTAGCGTTCCCCGAAAGCGCTCTGCCCGGCAGGGACTGGTGCAGTCTCCCCGCTCAAGCCGTTTACCCCCTTCACCCACCGACACGCATGCTGTGCACGTCAATTCATACGTGCAAGCCAGTGTCCCCGGAATTGGTTAACAATTCTGAATCATAACGTGACTGACTATAAATACTTACAAAAAAACACCGCTAACGTCTATAGTTAGCGGTGTTCCGTGAATTTGATATTGCAGGATGCCTGTATTCCGCCGGGCCCTAGTCCTGGAAGGGATCGCGCACCAGAATGGTGTCGTCGCGTTCCGGGCTGGTCGACAACAGCGCCACGGGCACGCCGATCAGTTCTTCGATGCGGCGGATATATTTGATGGCGGTCGCCGGCAGGTCGGCCCAACTGCGGGCACCAAAGGTGCTGTCCTGCCAGCCTTCGAGGGTTTCATACACCGGTTCGATCGCGGCCTGGTCTTCCATGCCGTAAGGCAGGTAATCGACAATTTCGCCCTTGTGCTTGTAGCCGACACAGACCTTCAGTTCGTCAAGGCCGTCCAGCACGTCAAGCTTGGTGAGCGCGATGCCGTCGACACCGCCGATGGTCAGGCTCTGGCGCACCAGAACGGCATCGAACCAGCCACAGCGGCGCTTGCGGCCGGTGACCACACCAAACTCATGGCCTTTTTCGCCCAGATACTGGCCGACTTCATTTTCCTGCTCGGTCGGGAACGGGCCAGACCCCACGCGGGTGGTATAGGCCTTGGTGATGCCGAGCACATAATCAAGCGCACGCGGGCCCATGCCCGAGCCACCGGCGGCCTGGCCGGCGATGGTGTTCGAGCTGGTCACGAACGGATAGGTGCCATGGTCGACATCAAGCAGCGAGCCTTGGGCGCCTTCGAACAGGATTTTCTTGCCGCTTTTCTGCGCGTCGTCCAGCGTGCGCCAGACATTGTGCATATAGGGCAGGATCTGCGGCGCCAGTTCCATCAACTGGTCGGCGATTTCCTTGCCGTCCACTTCCGGCTGGTCGAGGCCACGGCGCACGGCATTATGGTGCGTCAGCGCGACTTCAAGCCGGGCTTCGATGGTGTCGCGCGACTGCAGGTCGCAGACACGGATCGCCCGGCGGCCGACCTTGTCTTCATAGGCCGGGCCGATGCCACGGCGCGTGGTGCCGATCTTCACGCCTTTGGTGGCGTCTTCGCGCAGCGCATCCAGTTCGCGATGATAGGGCATGATCAGGGTCGCATTGGCGGCGATCTGCAGCGAATCCGGGGTGATATCCACACCCTGCCCGCGCAGCTTGTCCATTTCGCTCAGAAGCGCCCACGGGTCGATCACGACACCGTTGCCGATGACACTGACCTTGCCGCCGCGCACAACACCCGAAGGCATCAGGGACAGCTTGTAGACCTTGCCATCAACGACCAGGGTGTGGCCCGCGTTGTGGCCGCCCTGGAACCGCACAACCACGTCTGCGCGTTCGGAAAGCCAATCAACGATTTTGCCTTTGCCCTCGTCGCCCCATTGCGAGCCGACAACAACAACGTTGCCCATGGAATATCCCCTTATCTGGATGCCCGTAAAAGTGGGCTTTTATACGGCCCGGACCGTATCATCAAGCAAGATATGGCTGCAGCCCAAAAGACGCGCCTCTTTTGCCGGGTCGGCGGTTTCGCCAAGACCCTGGATTGTGCGCCAGCCATCGGCGCGCGCCTGTTTGGCGGCGTCCGGCGAAGTGCCTGCAGGCACATAAAGCTTCTGCACAGGCGCCGGCGCCGGCAGCGCTTTCATCAGGGTATCAAGATAGACCGAAAAGCCGGTCGCATCTTCTTCATGCCCGTCGGGATGCGTGACCACATAACGGCCGCCCCGGCCCAGTTCACCCTTGGCACCGCGCGCAAACAGCGCGAATCCGATGCCGGTTTTATATTCGAATCCGTGGCATTCGCACGGGTCGATGGTCACCGCCACATCCGGAAGGCGTGTGCTGATCATGTCGACAAGGCGGCCCAGGCGCGCGATCAGCTTGCCGGCGGCACCCTTCAGTTCCAGCAGGCGCAAAAGGTCCATGGCGCGGCCCGCGGGACCGGCGGCATCCAGAACCCGCGCGAACGGCGCGCGGATATCGGCGGGCAGGATGGTCAGCGCGCCCGCGTCCTTGGCTTCCATGGCTTCAAGCACGGTCTGGCGCAGGTCGCCCGACAGTTTGGCGCTGTCGCACATCAGGCCGACAAGCGGCGCGAGGGTCAGGTCCACAGACAGGGCGCCGATGCCCACGGCCTGCAGGCTTTCGACCGCGATCAGGATCACTTCCAGTTCGCCTTCCAGCGACTGGCTGCCCACCAGTTCGACGCCCGCCTGGATGAACTGGCGGGTCGGGCGAAGCTGGCTGCCCTTGGTGCGCAGCACATTGCCCGTGTAGGCAAGGCGCAAGGGGCGCGCGGCGTCCGACAGGCGCGTGGCCGCAAGGCGCGACATCTGCATGGTCATGTCGGCGCGCACGGCCATCATGCGCTGGGTATCCACGTCCATGAGGCGGAACATCTGCTTGGCGCGGGTGGCGCCAGCGCCCACCAGGAGGCTGTCCTCATATTCCACCAGCGGCGGATTGACGCGGTCGTAGCCGTGGCTCAGGAAGGTGTCCACCAGCGTGCGCACAAGCGCAGCTTCCTGCTCGGCATAAGGCGCGAGCTGGTCACGGAAACCTTCCGGCAACAGGGCCTGGCGGGCGTATGCACCACCCGCCAATTCTTTTTTAGGACCGTTCATCGGGGTCCCTCTCCCGCGTCAGTTAGAACGACAGTTTTTTCGCCTGTCGTACATGGGCGAGCGCGGCCACCTGGTCAAGCACAATATCCTTGATTTCACCGTCAACGGCCACCAGGGCCACCGCTTCTTCGCCTTCGATCCGGCGACCGAGCGCAAAGGTGGCGATGTTGACACCGTTGAAACCAAGGAGCGAGCCCAGGGCGCCGATAAAGCCCGGCTTGTCGTCGTTCACCACATAGAGCATGTGATGCGCAAGCTCGGCCTCAAGCCGTACACCATTGACCTCGACAATCCGGGGTGCCTGGTTGGCAAACAGGGTGCCGGATACCGTGCGGGCACGCTTTTCGGTTTCGACCGTCAGGCGAATCAGGGTCTGGTAGTCGCCTTCGCGGTCGTGTTTGACCTCGGTCACCTGGATGTTGCGTTCCTTGGCGATGACCGGCGCGTTGACCATGTTCACCGTGTCCATCAAGGGCGACAGAAGGCCCTCGAGCACAACGGCGGTCAGGGGCTTGGTGTTCAGTTCCGCCACATGGCCTTCATATTCGATGACCACACGCTTGAGGCCATGTTCGGTAAGCTGGCCCGCAAAACCACCGATCTGTTCGGCAAGCTTCATGTAGGGCTTCAGGCGCGGCGCGTCTTCGGCACTCACCGACGGCATGTTGAGCGCGTTGGTCACACCCCCCGTCAGCAGGTAATCGGCCATCTGCTCTGCAACCTGCAGGGCCACATTCACCTGGGCTTCGTTCGTCGACGCGCCAAGGTGCGGGGTGCAGATCACTTTTTCATGGCCGAACAGCGGGTTTTCGGTCGCGGGTTCGGCGGCGAACACGTCAAGCGCCGCACCAGCCACCTTGCCGGCATTCAGGGCATCCAGAAGCGCGGCTTCATCGATCAGGCCACCCCGGGCACAGTTGATGATGCGCACGCCTTTTTTCATCTTCTCGAACGCGGCCTTGCCAACGATACCGCGAGTATTGTCGGTGAGCGGCGTATGAAGGGTGATGAAATCGGCCTTGGCGAACAGCTCGTCCAGTTCGACCTTGGTGACACCCAGGTCCGCCGCGCGTTCAACCGCCAGGAACGGATCGAAGGCAATAACCTTCATCTTCAGGCCCTGGGCACGGTCTGCCACCACCGAACCGATGTTGCCGCAACCGATAAGACCAAGGGTCTTGCCGGTCAGTTCCACACCCATGAATTTGGATTTTTCCCATTTGCCGGCGTGGGTCGAGGCATTGGCCTGCGGAATGTCGCGCGCCAGCGCCATCATCATGGCAATGGCATGCTCTGCCGTGGTGATCGAGTTGCCGAACGGCGTGTTCATCACCACCACACCGGCGTTGGTGGCGGCGGGCACATCGACGTTGTCGACACCGATACCGGCGCGGCCGATCACCTTCAGGTTGGTGGCGGCGGCCAGGATGGTCGGTGTTACCTTGGTGGACGAGCGGATGGCAAGGCCATCATATTTGCCGATGATCTTGGCCAGTTCGTCCTTGTCGAGGCCGGGGATATAGTCAACGTCAACGCCGCGGTCCTTGAAGATCTGTTCTGCAAGCGGGCTCATCTTGTCGGAAATCAGCACCTTGGGCATGATGTATCCTTTCGAAATATTCTGAATGCGGGGGAATGGCCGGGGCCCTGCCCCGACCGTTTGCATCTAAATCAGGCGAAGTCCGCCTTGACGGTGGCATAGGCCCAGTCAAGCCATGCGGTCAGGGCCTCAAGGTCCTCGGCTTCCACCGTGGCACCGGCCCAGATACGAAGGCCGGCAGGCGCATCGCGGTAGGCACCGATGTCATAGGCCACGCCTTCGGCGTCCAGCATGGCTGCCAGCTTCTTGGGCACGGCGGCCTGGGCTTCGGCGTCAAGGCCCTGGAACCAGGGGTCCACCACCTTCAGGCACACGGACGTGTTCGAGCGGATGGCCTTGTCTTCCGCAAGGAAGCCAACCCAATCGGATGTGGCCGCCCAGTCCTCCAGCACCTTCAGGTTGCCTTCGGATTTGGCCACGAGGGCAGACAGGCCACCCAGGCCGTCAGCCCACTCAAGCGCGTCGATATAGTCTTCGACACACAGCATCGAGGGGGTGTTGATGGTTTCACCCTGGAAGATGCCTTCAATCAGCTTACCGCCTTTGGTCATGCGGAAGATTTTCGGCAGCGGCCATTGGGGCGTGTAGCTTTCAAGGCGTTCAACGGCGCGCGGGCTCAGGATCAGCACACCGTGCGCGGCCTCGCCGCCCAGCACCTTCTGCCAGCTATAGGTGACAACATCGAGCTTCTGCCACGGCAGGTCCATGGCGAACGCGGCCGAAGTGGCATCACAGATGGTCAGGCCCGCGCGGTCGTCCTTGATCCAGTCGGCGTTCGGAACCTTCACGCCGGACGTGGTGCCGTTCCAGGTGAAGACCACATCGCGGTCGGTGTCCACCTGCGACAGGTCGGGCAGCGCGCCGTAGGGTGCGTCGAAGGTGCGCACGTCCTTCAGCTTCAACTGTTTGACCACGTCGGTCACCCAGCCGGCGCCAAAGCTTTCCCAGGAAAGCATGTCGACACCACGGGCGCCGAGCAAGGACCACAGCGCCATTTCGACGGCGCCGGTGTCCGAGGCGGCAACGATACCGATGCGGTAATCCGCCGGTACGTTCAGAATTTCACGGGTTTTGTTGATGGCATACTGAAGCTTGGCCTTACCAGGCTTCGAGCGATGCGAACGGCCAACAAGGGCGTTCTTGAGTGCGTCCACGGCCCAACCGGGACGCTTTGCACACGGGCCGGAGCTAAATTCCGGACGCCGCGGCTGCAGAGCAGGCTTCGTCATGTCCTATCCTTCCAGATAGCTAGCGCCTCGTTGGGGAGGCGTGTCCCAAATGTGTGTGCCGACCTCGCAGACGACCGCATCCCGGTTGGGGGACGTACCGGGGACGGAAACTACCGGAAGTGGGCCATGAGTCAATGAAATATTTTTGTTGGGAACGCGAAATTTTTGTAACGATGTTGCGCGGGTGGGGAAAGCTTTTGGGCGGAAATGTTTGGGCAGTGGGGCCCTCCTGCAAACTATGGTCGACGATACGCCCTAGATCTGCAGGTAATTTGAATTATGCGCTGTTCGCGGGATTCTTTACCGCTTGATATTGCAGAACTAGATAATTCAAGGTAGCCGCTCCAGCACTTGCGGGCCAGACAGGTTCTGAAATTTATCGTCAGCTACAATTGGACGAACACGTACTGCATATCGCCTGAGAGGTGTGAGTCATGGTAAAAAAAGACGCAATCAAACTCTATCAAAGGCTGAATCATAGATGCACCGCCCCGAAGATGAGATCAGTGAAGAGATCGCCATTTCAGATGAAGTCTCTCGCTTTTTAGGCAACTACATCACCTCATTTCAGTTTATCGAAAGCCAGCTCAATCAGATACTGCAATTGGCGCTCGGGTTTCAGAATTGGCGGTATTCAAGAATAGTGTTTGCTGAACTTAGCAATCGCTCAAAAATCAGTTGTGTCCGCTCCATAATCAACGATGCGCTTGCAGACACCAAAGATAAATTCAGGCTCGAATGGCTAGTGTCTTTTAATAACGTGATGAGACGGACTGCTGACGAAGCAGCAACACGCAATCAACTGGTGCATGGCATTTATGACTATACAATCGCCAAACATGGCGGCCCTGTACTTCTGTTCTACAATCGAGTGGCCAAACAGGGATTGTCAGACAAATCGATCCCACTTTCCTCGACCGAACAATTAAGTATCCTCTCCACCGTCGCTGAGTTGGCCAGAGATATCAGCCTTGTTCGCCTGCAGATAGTTAGTTGGTCTGTCGAGCTATTTGAAAAAGCAGATTCAAGCCCCAAGCATGAACCTGGGCACACTACTTTGGTAGGCGATGCTGAGCCTACCTAAAAAGGGCATATTCAGTTCCATGGAAGCGAGTTTCCCGGACACAATAACCAATTCATGGCAAACGTCTGCGAGCGCATCAATGCCCTTCGACAGGCTCAGGGCGAGCGGTGATTTGCAGTAAGAACCGGACCAATTCGGGATTGCGCTGAAGTCACTGGCCCTTATGTCCCTGACCAACCGTTCGCCCTGAGCCTGTCGAAGGGCAGGATGCAGGGCTTTGTCGCCAGACGCATGCTCTGCCCCTTCACCCTTCCAGCATCCATTCGAACACCGTGCCCTTGAGCGCCTTCTGGAGCGCCGCGTAATTCTCGACGCCGTCAGCAATGGGGCCGGGGCGGAGTTTTTTCTGGTCGGTGCGGAGGGCGGCGAGGCCGGTGAGGCCGAGGGTGGCTTCGAGCTTGCCCGCGGCATCCGGGGTCAGGCCGCCGTCCGGGCTGAACAGGGTTTCATAGTCAAGCAGCGTAGCGGCGGGGAACAGGGTCTGGATGCGGTCGAAGCGGCGTTCCTGCCGGGCGCGGCCCTGAAGGGCGCGCAGCAGGTTGGCCGGCTCGACCTGCAGCTTTGGCAGCTTCGCCCTGTCCCCCGCCGTGTGCCACACACCGGTGGCTTCCGCCGACAGGTGCGACAAGTGCGCGCGCAACAGGTTGCGGCGGCGCAGGAAAATGACCGGCAGGCCAAGGGCGCGTATATGGGTGAACAGGGCCGGCACCGTGTCAGGCCCGCGCTCGTAGGCTTCAAAATGATGGGTCTGGCTGAATTTGACATCCAGCACCACCGCCCCCTGCCCGGCAAGTGTGCGCACATGCGCGACATAGGCTGCCAGCCGGTCGGCCGCGCGGTCGGGCAACACAAGGCTGGGCTCGGCCGCCACCGCACCGGGCAGCCAGTGAAAATAATGGAACGGGTTGCCGGCAACCGCGTCGCCCATCACCTCACCCGGATAGCGGCAATCGGCGTGCCGGTTCAACAGCCCGGCCAGCGCGCCGGTGCCCGAGCGTTGCCGCGCGAACAGGAAGGCCGGTTTTGCCGCACTTGCCACCATTGTCTTGACATCCCCCGCGCACCACGCCTTGCTGGTGCAAGACCAACTGCCCCGAAGGGCACCCCATTCGGGGACCGTATATGAAGACATCTGCTGACGTCAAACAGCCACAAGAAAGTTTTTCAATGCGTATTTGCCTACCGCTTGCGACCCTGTTGCTTGCCTCTTCCCTTGTAGCGGCCTGTGGGGGCCACCGCGGCCCCGAACGGCGCGAGCCCGCGCCCGTCGACCCCGCCAAGATGGAACAGATGTATTATGAGTTCGTCGCGCGCTGGGACTATAACGAAGACGGTGTTGCGTCGTGCGACGACATGGCGCTGCAGCGCAGCCGCCTGTTCCGGCTGCTGGATACCGACAAGGACGGTTTCCTGAGCACGGGCGAATACCGTTATGCCCAGTTCGAGGACAAGTCCTTCATGTTCTATGACTTCCTGCGGGTGGACAAGAACAGCTCGGGCACCATCACCATCGAGGAACTGAACGAGGTGCCGCACAGCCAGTTCCAGGCCGCCGACAAGGACCATGACTGCACCATCTCGCGCGAGGAAGCCATGATGGCGCTGCGCGACAGCCGTGCCGGCACCTGGGGCAGCCGCGAGGACAGCCCGGACGGCGAGCGCGGTGGCCGGGGCGGTCGGGGTGGCCCGCCGGGTGGCAACCGGGGCCCGGGTGGCGGCGACAGCCCGTTCTGATTGGATTGGGTGACTTGATCGGCCGCTGGGTACCCCCGGCGGCCGAAACCTTTTTTAGCGGCTGGCGGCGGTCACTTCCGGCAGGCCCGACAGGGCGTCGGTCCAGAAACCGGCGGCCAGTTCATCGATCACCCGCGTGTCGGCATTCATCAGGATCACAAGGCCGATGTCCTTGTCCCGCGAATAGGACACGAGGCTGCGGTACCCCGACACCGCACCGGCGTGCATGACCAGTTCGCCTTCCGGGAATTCATACAGGCGCCAGCCCAGGCCATAATAGGCGTCGGTCAGGTGGCGTTTCCACTGGCGTTTATAAAGCTCGCGCCGGGTTTGCACCTGTTTGGTGGTCACCATACTAAGGACCGGCGCCGGCAGCACCTCGGGCCGGTGGCCCATCTGGGCGATCAGCCACTGGCTCATGTCATCAATGCTGGCATTCACCCCGGCGGCGGGCGCCACGGTATAATAATTCGGGCTGGGTTTGCCTTCGATCAGGCCCCGGCGGGTCAGGATATGCGGCATGGCCTTGTCGGCCGACTGCATGAAGCCTTCATAGCCCACCGATGCGGTTTTCATGCCCAGCGGGCGGAAAAAGCGCTCCTCGACCAGGGCGCCATAGTCCGCGCCGGTGGTCTGTTCGATCACCGGGCCGATCAGGCTGAACAGCACATTCTGGTAGCCGTAACATTCGCCCGGCTTGCACATGGGCTTCAACTGCTGGAAGCGCGGCACGATCTTGTCCATGGTCCAGCCGTCCTCGACCATCAGGTCATAGGCATTGGGCATCAGCCCGGCGCTGTGGCTCAGGATATGGCGCACCTGCAGTTGTTTGGCAAAACCGGGGTCCTTGAACTTGAGGTCCGGCACGTAGCGAAGGAGCGGATCATCCAGGCTGAATTTCTTTTCGGCCATCAAAACACCGGCCAGGTCAGCCGCGAAGGTTTTGGAAACCGAAGCCAGCCGGAACACGGTGGTGCGGACCACGGGGTCCTTGCCGCCCTTTTCCTGCAGGCCAAAGGTCTTGACCGCCAGCACATGGTCGCCATCAATGATGGCGTAGGCCGAACCAGGAATGTCGTTCTCCCGGGTGAGCTTCTGGAATTCCTGATCGAAGGTCCGGTACAGGCCCTCGATATTATCTTCCGCACCTGCGACCGGCGCGGACAGACATCCCGCCACCAGGCCAAGGGCCACCCAGAACCAACGCATCATTCCTCCCTTCGGTTTGCCGAACCTGTTGCATATGCAGCAAGAATCGCGCGCTTTTGTTGCATATGCAACAGGTTTATTCTGACAGGAATCGCTTAACGATCCGTGCAACAAGCTCCGGTTTTTCGGCATGCAGCCAGTGGCCGGTGCCTTCGATGGTGCGCACCGTGGCATTCGGGAACCGGGCCAGGATAGCCTCCCGGTGGTCGGCCTGGATATAGTCGGAATTGCCGCCGCGCACGAACAATGTGGGGCCGTCATAGCGGCCGCTGTCATTGCCGGCGATCAGGTTTTCATAATCTTTTTCAATGGCTTGCAGGTTCAGGCGCCAGCCTTGGGTGCCGTCGTCGCGCCGGCGCCAGTTGGTCAGGAGGAAGCTCAGGACCTCGGCTTCCTCGACATGGGGGGCCAGCATGGCCTCAGCTTCCGCGCGGCTCATATCCCCCGCGTCCGCCACCACACGCAGGCCCTTCAGGATACTGTCATGATGCCGCAGGTAGGGCACGGGCGCGATATCGGCGACCACCAGTTTTTTCACCCGGTCCGGCGCCTTCAGGGCCAGTTGCATCGCGGTCTTGCCACCCATGGAATGGCCAAAAACATAAGCACTTTCAAGCTCTTCAGCGTCCATCAGCCGCAAGACATCCGCCGCCATCTCGCCATAGCTCATGCCCGCCACATGCGGGCTGCGGCCATGGTTCCTGAGGTCCACGGCAATGGTGCGATAGTCCAGTTCCAATATGCGCGCGATGCCGCCAAGGTTGTCAGCCGAGCCAAAAAGCCCGTGCAACATCACCAGCGGCGCCCCCGTGCCGCGGCTTCGGCTATAAAGCTGCATCACTTGGCCTCCGGCACAACAAGCGCGTGGCCCAGGGGGCCGTAGCCCTTGCCAAAGCCAGGTGCCAGCCGGATCGCGGAATGCACATAGGCATGCGCGCCCTCGAACGCCTCCTCCAGCGACTTGCCCGCCGACAACAGGGCCGCCATCGCGCTCGCCAAAGTGCAGCCGGTGCCATGGGTATGGCGGGTTTCAATACGGTCGGAAGTAATCAGGCATTCGCCTTTCAGGCTGACCAGAAGGTCGGTGACCAGGTCGCCCGACAGGTGCCCGCCCTTCATCAAAACCGCTTCAACACCGGTATCCAGGATGCTGTAGGCCGCGGCTTTCATGTCGTCGAGGCTTTCGATGGTGCGGCCGGTCAGCACCTCGGCTTCGGGTGCATTGGGGGTGACGAGGCTGGCGTGCGCGATCAGGGTCCTGAGCGCATCGGTGGCGTCGTCATCAAGCAGCTTGGCACCCGAGGTTGCCACCATCACGGGGTCGACCACCAGGTCGCCCTCGAAGGCGACATCGTCGATAACCTGCAGAACGGTCTCGATAATTTCCCGGTCGGCCAACATGCCGGTCTTGATGACATCGGCGCCGATATCATCCAGCACCGCCCGCATCTGGGCCGCGACCACCCCCGCCGGCACCGGCATCACACCCGATACACCAAGGGTGTTCTGGGTGGTGATGGCCGTCACCGCGTTGGCGGCATACTGGCCCAGCATGGTCACGGTCTTGATATCAGCCTGCAGGCCGGCGCCGCCGCCGGAATCCGATCCGGCGACAATCAGCACCCTGCCCATTCTCTGCTGTTCGCTCATCAGGCCACCAGCTCGATTTCGTGGCAGATCTGGTCCACCAGCCGGTTGATTTTGCCCTCGTCGTCGCCTTCGGCCATCACGCGCACCAGGGGTTCGGTGCCCGATTTGCGGATCAGCAGCCGGCCGGCGCCATTCAGTTCGGCCTCTGCCGCCCTGATGCAGGCCTGCACCTTGTCAGCCGACAAGGGGTCGCCGCCCATGAAGCGCACATTCTTCAGCACCTGCGGCACCGGATCGAACTGGCTGCAGGCCTCGGACGCCGAGACGCCGGATTGTTTGATTTCGGTCATCACCTGCAACGCGGAGATCAGGCCGTCACCCGTGGTGGTGAAATCGCTGAGCACGATATGGCCCGACTGTTCGCCGCCCACGTTGAAGCCACCGCCCCGCATGCGTTCCACCACATGGCGGTCGCCCACCTTGGTGCGCTCAAGGCTCAGCCCCTCGCCAACCAGCAGGCGTTCGAGGCCCAGGTTGGACATGACGGTGGCCACCAGCCCGCCACCCTTCAACAGGCCGCGACGGTGCCAGTTGCGGGTGATCAGCGCCATAATCTGGTCGCCGTCGACAATCCTGCCCTTTTCGTTGCACAGGATCAGCCGGTCGGCGTCGCCATCGAGCGCGATGCCCAGGTCCGCCCCTTCGGCGACCACACGCGCACACATGTCTTCGGGATGGGTGGAACCGCAGCCGGCGTTGATATTGAAGCCGTTGGGTGCAACCCCCATCGGGATCACGTCCGCGCCCAGTTCCCACAGCACCATGGGCGCCACTTTGTAGGCGGCCCCGTTCGCGCAATCGACCACCACCTTGAGACCATCGAGGGTGACGCCGTTTGGCACCGTCGCTTTCGCGAATTCGACATAACGGCCGCGGGCGTCTTCCAGACGGGTGGCGCTGCCGATCAGGTCGGGCTCCACCAGCGCCGCCGCCAGGCCGCCGTCGATCAGTTGTTCGATCTCGGCTTCACGTTCGTCGGACAGCTTGTAGCCGTCGGGGCCGAAAAATTTGATGCCATTGTCATAATGCGGGTTGTGGCTGGCGGAAATCATGACACCCAGGTCGGCGCGCAGGCTTTTGACCAGCATGGCGATCGCGGGCGTCGGCATCGGACCAACCATGATGACATCCATGCCCGCTGCCGTAAAACCGGCCGCGAGCGCGGGTTCGAACATATAACCCGACCGGCGTGTATCCTTGCCGATCACCACCCGGTGCACATGGTCGCCCCGGATGAAAGCCCGGCCAGCGGCCAGCCCGACACGCATGGCAATATCGGGGGTCATCAGCCCCTGGTTCACACGACCGCGGATTCCATCGGTGCCAAAATAACTGCGGCTCATCCCATACCCTATATTTTGTGACGAATATTTCTGAAGATACTAGCTGTTTTGCGGCATGGCGTCCATGATTGCCGCATCCTGAAACGCCTGCTGCAGGCGCACCGCCTGCACGGTTTCCGCGACATCATGAACCCGGAAAATCTGGACACCCTGGCGCACCCCGTGCAGCGCGGCAGCAAGCGACCCTGCCATGCGCCCGTCCGCGGCCTCGACATTGGCGATGGCGCCGATAAAGCGTTTGCGCGATGCGCCCAAAAGCAGCGGACACCCGAGTGTATGGAACAACGAGAGGCCGTTCATCAGCGCCACATTGTCCTTCACCACCCGTTTGCCAAAGCCGATGCCGGGATCGAGGATCAGGCGTTCGCGGCCAATGCCGGCGGCTTCGCATGCCGCGACGCGCTCGGCCAGATAGTCGTAAACATCCAGAAGCACATGGTCATAGTCCGGCTGGTCGGCGGCGTCGCCGCGCGCATGCATCAGCACCACGGGCGCATCACATGCTGCCATCACCTTCAGGCTTTCGGGATCATAGCTCAGCGCCGACACATCATTGATCAGGTGCGCACCGGCCTGCAGGGCCTTGTCCATGACAAAACTGTGCCTTGTGTCGATCGACAGCGGCACGCCGTCCGCGCGCAGGGCTTCGACCACAGGCACCACACGCGCGGCTTCTTCACCTTCCCACACAGGCGTCGCGCCCGGGCGCGTGCTTTCGCCGCCAATGTCGATGATGTCGGCCCCCATGGCCACCATGGCCCGTGCGTGCGCGATTGCCGCCTTGTGGTCCAGGAATTTGCCGCCGTCCGAAAAACTGTCGGGGGTCACGTTCAGGATGCCCATCACCAAGGGGCGGGTGAAGGCCAGCCGGCGTTCCGTGCCCGGCAAGCCCATGGGCGCACGCGGCGCCGCAAGCGCCATCTGCTGGCGCACCAGTTGGTCCTGCACGTCGGTCGGGAATTTGGCGAACAGTCCCTCGGCTGATGCAACAGGCAGGGTCTCGTCGTGGGTGATGCGCCCACCTTCGCGCACCAGCACGCGGGCTGTCAGGAAGCGAAGGCCCTGGTTGCCGCACCTGAGGCCCAGCTCGCCACCAGAAACGGGACCGGCGGGTACAAGGTATGCCCTTGCCCCGCCGGCTGATTGTTTGTCAGGCGTCACGCTCACAGGCCCTTAGGTCTGCGGCTGCGGCGTACCATGGTCCGGGCCCGCGGTCGGCACTGCGGTGCCGGCAGCCGGGGTCACGCTCGGCGGCGTATCCTGGCCCTTGGGTTTCTGGCGGATCGCCTCGCCCTTGATCAGCGCCTTGATCTCGTCGCCGGTCAGGGTTTCATATTCCAGCAGCGCCTTCGCGATGATGTGCAGGTCGTCGACATGGTCGGTCAGGACCTTTTTCGCCCGACTGTAGGCGGTTTCGACAAAGTCCTTCACTTCGGCGTCGATCAGCTTCGAGGTCTCTTCCGAGATATTCTGCTGGCGCGCCACCGAATGGCCCAGGAACACTTCTTCTTCGTTCGCGGAATACAGAAGCGGCCCCAGCTTGTCGGACAGGCCCCATTTGGTGACCATCGCGCGCGCCAGGTTGGTCGCATACTGGATGTCGCCCGCCGCACCCGAAGTCACGGCGTCATGGCCGAAGATCACTTCTTCCGCAACCCGGCCACCCATGGCAACCGCAAGGTTGTCATGCATTTTCTGGCGGCTTTGCGAATAGACGTCGCGTTCCGGCAGGCGCATCACCATACCCAGCGCACGACCGCGCGGGATAATGGTCGCCTTGTGGATCGGGTCCGAGGTCGGGCAATGCAGGGAAACAAGCGCATGGCCACCTTCATGGTAGGCCGTGTTCTTTTTCTCTTCATCGGTCATGACCATCGAGCGGCGCTCGGTACCCATCATCACCTTGTCCTTGGCATCCTCGAATTCGGCCATGGCAACGATCTTCTTGCCGCGGCGGGCCGCCAGAAGCGCGGCCTCGTTCACGAGGTTCGCCAGGTCGGCACCCGAGAAACCAGGCGTGCCCCGCGCGATGGTGTTCACGTCGACATCCGGTGCCAGCGGCACTTTCTTGATGTGAACACTGAGGATTTTTTCGCGGCCATTGATGTCGGGGTTCGGCACCACGACCTGGCGGTCGAAGCGGCCCGGACGCAACAGCGCGGGGTCCAGAACGTCGGGGCGGTTGGTGGCCGCGAGGATGATGATGCCCTCGTTGGCTTCGAAACCGTCCATTTCGACCAGAAGCTGGTTCAGGGTCTGTTCGCGTTCGTCGTTACCACCGCCCAGGCCGGCACCACGATGGCGGCCAACGGCGTCGATCTCGTCGATGAAGATGATGCAGGGTGCGTTTTTCTTCGCCTGTTCGAACATGTCGCGCACACGGCTTGCGCCCACGCCCACGAACATTTCAACGAAGTCGGAACCCGAAATGGTGAAGAAGGGCACATTGGCTTCACCCGCAATGGCGCGTGCCAAAAGGGTTTTACCGGTACCCGGAGGGCCCACCAGCAGCGCACCCTTGGGGATTTTACCGCCCAGGCGCTGGAATTTCTGCGGGTCCTTCAGGAAGTCGACGATTTCCTCGAGTTCTTCCTTGGCCTCTTCGATGCCGGCAACGTCTTCAAAGGTCACGCGGCCCTGCTTTTCGGTCAGCAGGCGCGCGCGCGATTTACCGAAGCCCATGGCACCACCACCACCACCTTTGCCCTGCATCTGGCGCATCATGAAAATCCAGACGCCGATGATCAGCAGGAACGGCAGATAGGAGAACAGGATGCCAAGGAATGCGCCTTGTTCTTCCTGCACTTCCTTGAAATCGACATTGTGCTCGCGCAGCATGCTGTAGAGTTCGGAATGGTCCGCCGGTTTGGTGGTCGCTACTTTTTCGCCGTTCGTATATTCAACCGCGACTTCCTGTCCGGTGATCTCGACATGCTGAACCCGGTTCTGCTCAACTGCGTCCAGGAACTGGCTGTAGCTGATTTCAGCAACCTTGCCCGAACCACCCTGGAACAGGTTGAAGAGCATGACGAGCAGCGCGATGATCAACACCCAGACGAGCGCATTACGCATAAAACCGTTCACTCTTATTGCCTTTCTATACTGTCGTGTCACGCAAAGACACGGCGCGAACGCCTCTCGGCTTCCGGCCTTGTTACCCACAAGAGATAAGCGCCCGGCACCCCCATGCAAGAGGACACCTGCCCGAAGCCCCTACTTTTTCGACAAAGTGAGCCATTTGGGCGCCAGCCGGACCACGAGGTCCCGCCGGTCACTATATCCCAGATGGGGAACCGCCCGCAAACGGTCCCGGTCAAAAAGCGCAGGCAGGGTCAGCCGCACCACATGCGGCAGGCCAACATCCCTGGCTTCGGGCCATTTTGCGACCAGTTCGGCCCAGCCTTTTTCGCCAAGCGCACCGATCTTCAGCCCTGCAATATCACCCTCAAGGGAAATATCAAAGCGGTTATCCCAGACATCGGCGGCCCTCACGACGCGCGGTGCCTCGATCGCCGCAAGTTCACGAACCAGAAGGATACTGCCACTGGTTTGTGGCACGAACTGGACACCATCTAGGGTCTGACCCGCGAATTCGGGCGACATCAGGGCATCCAGAAGTCGTTCGGTCTTCTCGACGCGTGGCACATAGGTGTTGCCGCCCACGGTGCGGCACAGGCCGGCAAGGCCCCTCAGCACCGTGTCTTCCGGCGCACCGTCCAGCCGGTCGGGGTTCAGGAAAGCATGGCCTTCGGGCCGCAGGCGCGCTGCTTCCCGAAGCCACTGACGTTCATAATATTCAAGTGCTTCGCGGCTGCGGCGCAGGCGCTTCGCCGTATCGGCCAGCCGCTCGGCTGTCAGGCCATCAAGCGGCGGATTGGCCAGCATGGCCCGGGCACGGACACGGTCATAGGCCAGCGAACTGTTGCTCGGGTCTTCGGCCCATTCGATGCCGCGTGCCTGCAGGGTGGCAACAAGTCGCGTTTTGGCGACATCAAGGAACGGCCGGGCGATGCGCGGCAGCGCCTGCCCGTCCGGCGTGCCGGACACCGGCGCCATGGCGGCAAGGCCATAGACGCCACTGCCCCGCGCGAGGCGCAATAGCAGGGTTTCTGCCTGATCGTCCTGATGGTGTCCGGTCAGGAGACAGTCGATACCATTCGTGCGGCACCAGTCCGCCATCAGGCGATAGCGGGCCTCGCGCGCCAGCGCCTGGATGTTGGCTTCCGGTTTGTCGCCTGTCCATTCCAGGATGACGTGCGGGATGCCCTTTGCGGCGAACAAGCGACCGACAGACGCGGCTTCTGCCGCCGCCTCGGCCCGCAGGCCGTGGTCCACAGTCAGGCACACGGTCGGTCGGCATGCGGCGGCCAGCAGGGCAAGGCACAGGCTGTCGGCGCCACCGGAGACGGCAACAGCGACCTTCTGGTCCGGCCCGATACCAAGGGCATCAAGCCGGTCATTGAGGTCGGTTGCCGTAACCGGTTCTGCGGCTGTCATGCTCTGCCCTCAGGCTGGCTCAATTGCATTTGGCTTTCTGCGACAGGCTTGCGGCCCGTGCTTTCAACCGGTCGTTCGCCTTGCCTTCACCACGGCGGAATTCCGCAAGCGCATTGCAGGCGTCGGCGGCGCTGCCAAGGTCCAGCAGCACCTCCGACAGGTCCACAAGGGCATCGGCCCGCTTGTCATGGTTCGGGTGATCCTCGATCAGGCCCAGAAGCTGCTGTGCGGCCTGTGCCATCTTGCCCTGGCGCATATAGATGCGGCCAAGCCAGAATTTGGCATTGCCGACCCGGCTGTCGTCCTTGTTGTTCGCGAGGAACTGTTCCATGGCGATGCGGCCGCTTTCCAGGTCGTTCTTCTGGATAAAGGCAAAGGCATACTGGTACTGGGCCGCGGCATCGCCATCAGGCAGGGCAACAGCGGGTGCCACAGACTGGGTCGTACCGGCAGTCGCGGGAGCTGTGCCTGCCGGCTGGCTTGCACCCGACTGGACGGCAGCCTTCATGTCGGCCTGAGCCTGGCTCATTTCGGTGCGCTGCAGGGACATTTCCCGCTGCATGAGGTCGAGCGAATCCTCAAACTGGCGCTGCTTGTACTCAATTTCCTCAAGCCGCCCGGTGAGGGTACGCAACTGGCGCTCAAGCGAACCAAGTTGCGCGGCCATATCGGCCATCAGCTTGCGGTCGCCGGGGTTCACAGCACCGGCCTCTGCCGGCGCATTCACATTGCCGCTCGCGTCCACACCAAAGACCTTGCGCTGGAGCGCCCGCACCTCGCGGGTCAGGCGCTCGACATCGTCACTGAGGTCATTTCTGGCTTGTGCGGGCAGCGGGGCCGCAACCAGCATCATGGCCAGCATGGTGGAAAGAGCAAAAAACCTGATCATCATTACCCAAATCTCCTTCCCTCGGTCCCCTTGGGCATCATCGGCCGCAATTTTGGCCAAAGCGCGACGGGAGCGGGGCCGATGGGGGCCCGGAACATACCGGAGACAACATAGAGAGTTCAACAAATGAGAACGGCCCCGCCCCGGGTGTCCGGGCACGGGGCCGTCTGTCCTTCAGCGCCTATCAAGGGTTACTGGACGACCAGTACCCCACGACGGTTCTGGCTCCAGGAGGATTCGCCATTGCCAACAACAGCCGGACGTTCCTTGCCATAGCTGATGGTGCTGAGGCGCGAAGCCGGCACACCAAGGGCCACAAGGTAGTTTTTCACGGCGTTGGCACGGCGCTCACCGAGTGCCAGGTTATATTCACGGGTGCCGCGTTCGTCGCAGTGGCCTTCCACGGCCACGCGCACGTCGCGGTAATGGTCCATCCACTCTTTTTGTTTCGCAAGGGTGGAACGGGCAGCGGCCGTCAGCTCGGCGCTGTCATATTCGAAGAAGACGCGGTCAGCGCCGGCATAATAGTCCAGGCCCTTCTGGGATTTTTCACCCCAGGTCATCAGTTCCTGTTCTTCCAGGCTCGGCTGCTTGACAGTCGGCTGCTGCTGTTCAACAGCAGGCTGATCAATGGTAGTATCGGGCTTTTGCTCTGCTTTGTCTTTCGAGCATGCTGCAACCAGAAGTGCGGCAGCGGAAAGGTAGGCGATTTTCTTGCCCAGGCGCACGGACATTTCTTTAACTCCCTCAACGGATTTTGTGGGGGGCGACCCCGGTTGTTCATATCATCCGGCTGACGAACGGACTTTGCATAAGAATAGTTAACGTCAACCGTTTTCGCGAGCAACTATAGAACGCGAAGTCGCCATGATCAAGCGCTCAAAATGTGGCAAATGCTTGTTCTTTAGCGAATTTTAGATGAAATTTACTTAACCGAGGCTGCCTTCAGAAGGACACCGCAACACTGGCAAGCGCCACCAGCGCAAAGAGCGCAATCAAGCCCGCAGAGACATGGTTGATCATCTCGAGAAGCCGGTCGTTAACCCTGGCACGAAGGAAACGACCAAGGCCTGCCAGGGTACCCCACCAGGCTGACGCGCCGAGAAAGACACCGGTGACAAGCGCCGCAGCATCGCTGTGGGCGCGGGCATCCCCTGCCCCCAGATCGCCGATCCCGGCCAGCGCATACAACCCGAGGAAGCCGACAAACACACCGGGGTTGGACAATGTCAGCACAAAGCTTGCCAGCATGCCGCGCTTGACGCCGCCCGATTGTGGTGTCGCGTCCAGATGCGGATGGCTGCGCCAGATGCGCACGGCAAACACCATCATGATGATGCCGCCCCCGATCTTGAGCGGCATATCATAGGTATGTATCCAGCCCATGACCACATTGAGGCCAAGGGCGGCGAGGCCGGCATAGATGGCGTCCCCCGCCGCGGCACCCAGCCCGATGGCGAATCCGTCGCGTGCGCGACCGAACAGGCTGCGGCGCAGGCAGATGATATTGATGGGCCCAACGGGGGCAGACAGCACAAAGCCGAACGCCAGCCCCCACATCAGGTATCCGATTTCGCTGATCACCGTTTCCCAGGCCCCGGTTGTTGCGATTATTCGGCGTCAAAACCGGCGAAACACCATTCAAGCGTTTCCCCGGCATGGAATGGTACAAGTTTGGTGCCCGCGCCTTCGATAGTGTCGGGCACCAGGGTCGGTGCGCGTTCCAGCACGATGCGGCGGCTGTTGAGCGGCAGGCCATAGAAGTTCGGGCCGTTTTCCGACGCGAAGGCCTCCAGCTTGTCGAGCGCACCTTCTTCCGCGAAGGTTTTGGCATAACTTTCAATGGCATAGGGCGCATTGAAAATGCCGGCGCAGCCACAGGCGGTTTCCTTGCGGTCCTGCGCGTGCGGCGCCGAATCCGTGCCCAGGAAAAATTTGGGTGAGCCGGAGGTGACGGCTTTCCTGAGCGCAAGCCGGTGCTCTTCGCGTTTGATGACCGGCAGGCAATAGAAATGCGGGCGGATGCCGCCCACCAGCATGGCGTTCCGGTTGCAGGCCAGATGCTGGGGCGTGACGGTTGCACCCACATTGGCGCCGCTCGCCATCACAAAATCCGCCGCTTCACGCGTGGTGATATGTTCAAAAACGATCTTCAGCGCCGGGAAATCCGCCACCACCTGCGCCATGACCTTTTCAATGAACACAGCTTCGCGGTCGAAGATGTCCACATGGGCGTCGGTCACCTCGCCATGCACCAGGAAGGGCATGCCGATGCGCTGCATGGTCTCCAGTACACCATAGATATTGCGGATGTCGGTCACACCGTGGGTCGAATTGGTGGTCGCATGCGCCGGATACAGTTTGCAGGCCGTGAACACACCTTCCCTGAAACCACGTTCGACCTCATTGGGGTCGGTATCGTTGGTCAGGTAACAGGTCATCAAGGGCGTGAAGCCGGCATCCCTGGGCAGCGCCGCCAGAATGCGGTCCCGGTAGGCCGACGCGGCGGCGACCGTGGTCACGGGCGGCGTGAGGTTCGGCATGATGATCGCGCGGGCGAACTGGCGGGCGGTATAACCGACCACCGCTTCCATCATGGCACCGTCGCGCACATGCACATGCCAGTCGTCTGGCTGGCGAAGCACGATACGGTCGGCGGTTTCCTGGGCGGCGTCGGTCATGGCATACTCTCGGCGATACAATTTCTTTCGGCTGCTGTTGTAACGGCCTTCGGCCCGGCTTACAACTTCAAAGCCGCGCGGGTCTGGTCCCGTGCTGCCCGGCAATAGCCGCACGATGAGGATGTTTTATGACAGCACAGACGCTGAGACTGGAAAACCGTGGTCTGATCCGCCTTTCGGGTGAAGGTGTGCGCGATTTCCTGCAGGGTTTGGTGACCAATGATGTCAGGAAAGCCGCATCCGGCCAGGCCGTCTATGCCGCGCTTCTGACCCCGCAGGGCAAGTTCCTGTTCGATATGATCATCATGGCGGACGGCGATGACCTGCTCCTCGACGTGGAAGCAGAGCGCAAGGCCGACCTGTTCAGGCGCCTGATGATGTACCGCCTGCGTGCGAAGATCGACATTACTGACGAAAGCGAAACCCTGTCCGTCTGGGCAGTGTTCGGCGACGCGCCGGCCACCGGCCTTGTGGTGCCGGACCCGCGCGCGGCTGATCTTGGCTGGCGCCTTGTGCTGCCGGCAGGCACCACCCCGGACGGTACGCCGCTTCCGATGGACGCCTACGAACAGAAACGCCTGTCCCTTGGTGTGCCGGACAGCAGCCGCGACATGCAGGTCGACAAATATTTCTGGCTGGAAACCGCCGCTGAGCGCCTGAACGGCGTGTCTTTCACCAAGGGCTGTTATGTCGGGCAGGAACTGACCGCCCGCATGAAACACCGCACGACGCTGAAGAAACTGCTGGTCCCCATCACGGTTGCCGGTGGCGCGCCTGAGGCCGGAACCCCGGTCCTGACCAGCGATGGCAAGGACGCCGGCGAGGTGCGCACAACCTGTAGCGAAAACGCCCTCGCCTACCTGCGTCTTGAATATCAGGCTGATTCGCTGTCGGCAGACGGCCGCCCGGTGACCGTGCTTTCCTGAAAAGCCCTTAATTTTAAAGACTTTGGAACGCATAAGCCGCAGGCTTGCGTCCCGCTTGCATTTATGGTGCCTTCAAAGGACTAGAGGGGAGCCGGAATGACCAAATCGAAAAAACAACGGGAACATGATGCCCATGCCGCCCACGACCGTCAGAAGATGTTCGTGCTGGCCGCCGCCATCGTGACCATGCTGATCATTATTTTTGCGACAACAAACTAGGCGTCACCAACGGGTGGCAGGGTCTTGAGCGGGTGGAAACCACCCGCATGCCCCATGAAGGGCGGATGGATATTATAGCCCATCAGCGCCTGCATGACCGGCGGCATCTGCGCCACCGTTTCCTTCGGAATGGATAGATAGAAATTCTCCTGCGTGCGCGCCCAGGACGCGCAATATTGCGGGAATATGCCCAATCGTGCGCCGTCTGTCACGTTGCCCCCGGCCCGGTGCCACAGGTTGCCCATGAATATGAGCACCGATCCACGCGGCATTTCGGCGGCGATGATGTCTTCGCCTTCCGGGTTGCCCCAACCGTCGCGTTTGCCGGCTTCGTGGGTTTTGAAGGCATCGTCCAGTTCAAGCACGCCCTTCGGCACCCGGTCCTCGCCCCACAGGTGGCTGTAGGGGATCAACTGCGTCGCGCCATTCTCGAACGTGAAATCATCCATCGCCCAGATGGCGCCAACCGAAAAGGCCGGGCGCGGGCGCGGGATCGGGTAGAAGCCGTCGTCGATATGGAAGGCCTGCGGCTGTTCGCCCGGCAAGACGTTCGCGGCAAGCGCCGCCGTGATAAGGCAATCGTCCCACAACAGCGGTTTGATGATGGCCAGCACATCGGGGTGCATGAAAAACGGCCACAAGGCGGGGGACAGTTTCGGCAAACTGTAGATGCGCTGGGTCTTGAAGCCTTCAAACTGGTTCCGCCCGGTGCGCTGGCCGGCATAGATGGGGTCCAGCACATCGCGCGCCGCCTGCACCTCGGCCTCCGGCATCAGGTTTTCGAGGATCACATATCCCCGTTCTTTCATGGTCGCGATATGTGCTTGATGGTCCATGGCGTTTCTCCCCTTACTAATGAAGATAGGCCATGCCGCTCACTTGAAAAGCAATCGCCTGCTAATCAAACACGCCTTCATAATTTTCAGTGGGTTTTGGCCAAAGAATGAGCGCTGGATATAGAACCAGAAAGCCTCGCAAAAAGGCCAGAGCAACAGCGGTGACAATGGATGGCTCTACGGCATTCCCCGTCACAACTCTGTCCAAAAGCACCAACAGGACAATTGGGCTCGTCGCTGCAAGGGCAGATATCAGCGCCGAGCTTTTTTTTCGCAGCGCGAGGCCCAAGGGCACCAAAAGCGCTACAATCAAAAATGCCACTAACATCGCCGTCACCAACATTGCCAGGAGACGTGCGACATCTTCAGTTGAGCCAGTGTCAAGAGAAAGAGCCTGCAACACGAAGCCATTGTGGTAGGCAATGCTTCCCACTAGTTCGCCAATAAAGAGGGCCCAAAAAAACGACGCAACAAGGAGCCCCAGTTTTTTCATATTCATCCCCATATGGGAAGACCCCGGAGAACCGGGGCCTTTTGTCTTTATGCTTTGAGGGCTGCCTGCGCCGCCGCCAGGCGGGCGATCGGCACGCGGTAGGGCGAGCAGGACACATAGTCGAGCCCTGCGCCGTGGCAGAATTCCACGCTGGCGGGGTCGCCGCCATGTTCGCCGCAGATGCCCAGCTTCAGGCCCGGCTTGGTCGAACGGCCCCGTTCGGCGCCCAGTTTCACCAGTTCGCCCACGCCTTCCTGGTCAATGGAGACAAACGGGTCGATCGGGAAGATATCCTGTTTGACATAGTCTTCAAGGAAACGCCCGGCATCGTCGCGGCTGATGCCGATGGTGGTCTGGGTCAGGTCGTTGGTGCCGAAGGAGAAGAAGTCGGCGGCATTGGCGATCTTGTCGGCCCGGATGGCGGCGCGCGGCAGTTCGATCATGGTGCCAACCATATAGTCGACCTTGTGGCCCTTCTCGGCGAACACTTCGGCGGCCATGGCTTCAACGCGGGCACGCAGGATCGCCAGTTCTTTTTCGGTCGCCACCAGCGGGATCATGATTTCAGGCACGACGGTTTCGCCGGTTTTCACCTCAACCTCGATGGCCGCTTCGAAAATGGCGCGGGCCTGCATTTCATAGATTTCCGGGTAAGTGATACCCAGGCGGCAGCCCCGGTGGCCCAGCATCGGGTTGAATTCGTGCAGGTCGGCGGCGCGGCGCTTCAGCTTGGCAACGTCCGCACCCATGGCCTTGGCCACATCCTCGAACTCGTCATCCTCGCGCGGCAGGAATTCGTGCAGCGGCGGATCGAGAAGGCGGATGGTAACCGGCAGGCCGCGCATGATCTTGAAGATTTCGACAAAGTCGCCGCGCTGCATCGGCAAAAGCTGCGCCAGCGCGTGTTTGCGGCCCTCGACATCTTCCGCCAGGATCATCTCGCGCACTGCGACGATCCGCTCGCCTTCAAAGAACATATGTTCGGTCCGGCAAAGGCCGATGCCTTCGGCGCCGAAATCGCGCGCGGTTTGCGTGTCGTGCGGCGTGTCGGCGTTGGTGCGCACCCGCAGCTTGCGGTATTTGTCGGCCCAGCCCATCAGGGTGGCAAAATCGCCGGCCAGTTCGGGCTGAAGCGTTTTCACCGCGCCGATCATCACTTCGCCGGTGCCACCGTCGATGGTGATCTGGTCACCCTTTTTCACTTCGCGTCCCATGCAGGTCATGGTTTCGGCCTTGGCATCGATGCGCAGTTGGCCGGCACCCGACACACAAGGGCGGCCCATGCCGCGCGCCACCACGGCGGCGTGGCTGGTCATGCCGCCACGCGCGGTCAGCACACCCTTGGCGGCGTGCATGCCGTGAATGTCCTCGGGGCTGGTTTCAAGCCGGCACAGGATAACGGCCTTACCGTCCTTGGCCATGGCTTCGGCTTCATCGGCCGTGAAAACAGCCATGCCCGACGCGGCACCGGGTGATGCCGGCAGGCCGCGGGTCAGAAGGTCCCGCGGGGCATCCGGGTCCAGGGTCGGGTGCAGAAGCTGGTCCAGCGCCTTGGGTTCAACCCGCAGGATCGCGGTTTTTTCGTCAATCAGGCCATCATTGGCCATATCGACCGCGATCTTGAGCGCGGCCTTGGCGGTGCGCTTGCCCGACCGGGTCTGCAGCATCCACAGTTTGCCGTGCTGGACCGTGAATTCGATATCCTGCATGTCCTTATAGTGGCGTTCGAGCTTTTCGAACACGTCAGCCAGTTGGCCGAACACTTCGGGCATGCTTTCTTCCATCGACGGCAGGGTGGCGCCTGCGGCTTCACGCGCACATTTGGTCAGGTTCTGCGGGGTGCGGATACCGGCCACCACGTCTTCGCCCTGCGCGTTGATCAGGTACTCGCCGTAATATTCGTTTTCCCCGGTCGACGGGTCGCGGGTGAAGGCCACGCCGGTCGCCGACGTGTCGCCCATGTTGCCGAACACCATGGCCTGTACGTTCACGGCCGTGCCCCAGCTTTCGGGGATGTTGTTCAGGCGGCGGTATACCTTCGCGCGGTCGATCTGCCAACTGCCGAACACGGCGCCGATGGCACCCCAAAGCTGTTCTTCCACGTCCTGCGGGAACGGGCGGCCCAGTTCGTCTTCGGTTTTTTCCTTGAAGGCGCCGGCCAGTTCTTTCCAGTCTTCGGCGGTCAGGTCGGTATCAAGGTCGACACCCTTGTCTTCCTTGTGCATTTCGATCAGTTCTTCGAAATGATAATGGTCCACGCCCAGAACCACGTCGGAATACATCTGGATGAAGCGGCGGTAGCTGTCCCAGGCGAAACGCTCGTTGCCGCTGTTTTCAGCCAGGCCTTCAACCGTTTCGTCATTCAGGCCCAGGTTCAGGACCGTGTCCATCATACCCGGCATCGACACGCGCGCACCCGAGCGCACGGACACCAGAAGCGGGTTCTTGGGATCACCGAATTTGGCACCGACGCTGGCCTCGATTTTCGCGATTGCCGCATCGACATCTGCCCTCAGTTCAGCCGGATATTCCTGGCCGTTCTCGTAATAATAGGTGCAGACTTCCGTGGTGATGGTCAGGCCCGGGGGCACGGGAAGGCCAAGCGCGGACATTTCCGCGAGGTTGGCACCCTTGCCGCCCAGAAGATTCTTCATGTCGGCACGGCCCTCGGCCGCACCATCTCCGAACGTATAAACCCATTTGGTCATAATAGACGGTCCTTTATCCGCGCCTGGCCGGCCCCCTCGTGTCCCGGACGGGGGCGGGTGTCGGTGCCGATGGTTGGTCAATTACCTGGGCCGGCTTTATGTCTATTTACCCAGACTACAGTACAGTTCAGCCTTCAATCAGGCTGAAATCGGCAACCGTGTTCACGGCAGCACGAATTTCGCTCAGGAGCGCCAGACGGTTCGCGCGCACGGCCGCGTCGTCGGCATTGACAGTAACCTTATCAAAGAAAGCATCGATGGGCGCGCGCAAAGTCGACAGCTCAGCCATCGCGTCCGCAAAATCCTCGCGGCCCAAAGCGGCCTCTGCTGCGGCCTTGGCGGCGGTCAGGGCCTTGGCGAGCGCGACCTCCTCAGCCTGCGCCAGCACGGCGGCATCAACCGCCTGGTCATAAGCCCGACCGTCTTTCTTTTCCTCGATCTTGAGGATGTTGGCGGCGCGCTTGTATCCGGCGAGCAGGTTGACACCATCGTCGGTCGCCAAGAAATCCCCCAGCGCCGCCACACGGTTCAGCACACGCACCAGATCGTCATCGCCCTTGGCGAACACGGCATCGATCAGGTCATGCCGCACACCCTTGTCGCGCTGCTGAACCTTCAGGCGATCCGCGAAGAAGGCGAGGAGGTCGGCGCTGAGCTTTTCGGGATCGGGCAACACCGCACATACTAGATCTTTGAATTCATGCGCCTCCAGATACCCGCCAAAGCCATGTGCGTCTCCGAGACACAGATAAATCCTGTCAAAACTCCCCTTGCCTTCCCATACTTCTGCAAGTGAAGCAGGAGAACGCACATGTTCGTAGCGGTGTGACTCTTCGCTATCCTGCGTAACGTGGTTGGGACGATGATGGACCTTAGGGCCTTCACTCCAAAGAATTGAGTTTTCAAGATTGTCCCAGGCCAATAACAGGCACCAGAGTGCATAGTCTGCGAGATCAGTCAGCGGAAGGCGCAGGCCGTTTTCAGTGATCAGGCGAATAATACCTAGTGCCGCACGACGAAGGGCATAGGGGTCTTTGGAACCCGTGGGTTTCTGGTCAATACCGAAGAAACCGACGAGTGTGTCGAGCTTTTCAGCGAGCGCCACGGCCACCGAAACCGGCGCGGTCGGGCAGGCATCATTCGGGCCTTGGGGCGCATAATGGTCGCGCACGGCGTCGGCCACGGCGTCGCTTTCGCCCTGTTTTTGGGCGTAATAACGGCCCATGACACCCTGCACTTCCGGGAATTCGCGCACCATGCCGGACACGAGGTCGGCTTTGGCGAGCGTCGCGGCGCGTTCGGCCTCGGCCTTGTCGCAGCCCGGGATATACTGTGCCAGGTAACCGGCCAGTTTGGTCATGCGCGCGACGCGGTCGGAAACCTTGCCAAGCTCGATATGGAACACAATGTCTTCAAGGTCCTTCAGCCGGTCGTCCAGCTTCATCTTCAGGTCCTGTTCCCAGAAGAATTTGGCGTCCGACAGGCGCGCGGTCAGCACACGTTCGTTGCCGGCCTTGACGGCAGCACCGCCGTCCGACGGTTCCATGTTGGCGACCGTGATGAAATGAGGTGCCAGCTTACCGGTTTTCGGGTCGCGGGTGACGAAGTATTTCTGATCCTTCTTCATGGTCAGGATCAGAACTTCTTCGGGCACGGCCATGAAGGCGGGATCAAAATTGCCCATCAGGGGGACCGGCCATTCGACAAGGCCAGCCACTTCGGCCAAGAGGCCACGGTCCTCAACCCATTCAAGGCCCTTGTCGGCGACCAGTTGCTGAATACGCGCTTCGATCTGGACCATGCGTTCGTTGGCATCCAGCACCACATTGTGGGTCAGAAGCTTGGCTTTATAGTCGGCAAACGCCATGACCTCGAACCAGCTTGGCGCCATGAAACGGTGGCCGAAGGCGCGCGCGACGGACTTGATGCCGTCCACATCCATGGGCACCACATTGCCATCGAACAGGCACAGGATGCTATGGAGGGGCCGCACCCAGCGAAGCGAGCCCGCGCCCCAGCGCTGCGACTTGGGCCAGGGGAAATTGCGGATGGTGGCTTCCAGCGCCTCGGCAATCACTTCCGAGGTCGGGCGGCCCTGTTTTTCGATCACGGCATAGAGGAACGTGCCCTTCGGGTCTTCGCGCTCCTCACACTGTTCGCGGGTCACGCCAGCGCCGCGCAGGAAACCTTCGATGGCCTTTTCGGGCGCATCGGCGCGCGGACCACGGCGTTCTTCCTTCACGTCCGGCTGTGCGACCGGCACGCCGGTGACATGCAGCGCCAGGCGGCGAGGTGTTGCATATGCAACAGCTTCTTCGAAGCTGAGGCCGGCAGCGGTCAAGGCAGCGGTCATCGCGGCCTTCAGGTCGTCCGCAGCTTTTGCCTGCATGCGGGCCGGAATTTCTTCACTGAACAGTTCGATCAGAAGGTCTGCCATCTTACGCCTCCCAACCGTTTTTCTTGATCCAGGCTTCACAGCAGCCTTTCGCCAGTTCGCGCACCCGGCCGATATAGGCCTGGCGTTCGGTGACCGAGATCACGCCGCGCGCATCCAGCAGGTTGAAGGTATGGCTGGATTTGATGCACTGCTCGTAGGCCGGCAGCGGCAGTTCGGCGGCCAGCAGTTTTTTGCATTCTTCCTGTGCTTCCGCAAAGTTGCGGAACAGGCGCTCGGTATCGGCATGTTCGAAGTTATAGGCCGACTGTTCGCGCTCGTTCTCAAGATACACGTCGCCGTAGGTGACACCGGCGCCGTTGAAATCAAGGTCATACACCCGGTCGACGCCCTGCACGAACATGGCCAGGCGTTCAAGGCCGTAGGTCAGCTCGCCCGACACGGGCTTGCAGTCGAAACCGCCAACCTGCTGGAAATAGGTATATTGGCTGACTTCCATGCCGTCGCACCAGATTTCCCAGCCAAGGCCCCAGGCGCCCAGGGTCGGGCTTTCCCAGTCGTCCTCGACAAAACGCACATCATGCAAACCGGTGTCGATGCCGATGGCTTTCAGGGAGCCGAGATACAGTTCCTGCATATTTTCGGGGCTTGGTTTCAGGATCACCTGAAACTGGTAATAATGCTGCAGGCGGTTCGGGTTTTCGCCATACCGGCCATCGGTCGGGCGGCGCGACGGCTGCACATAGGCCGCTTTCCAGGGGTCCGGGCCCAGGGCACGCAGGGTGGTTGCCGGGTGGAAGGTACCCGCGCCCATTTCCATGTCGTAGGGTTGCAGGATAACGCAGCCCTGCTCCGCCCAGTAATTCTGGAGGGTCAGGATCATTTTCTGGAACGGCAGGGCGCCGGTCTTGGTGGAATTTTGTGTCATGGCAACCGCGGAAAACCCGAATCAAAGTCTGAAATATCGCGCTGCAACCTAACGGTCACGCGGGGGGCGGTCAAGCCAAGGAACGTGCCTCAGGCAGTAAGAATTATGGGCGCGCCCTTGGTGACCACAAATGTATGTTCGAACTGCGCGCCATGGCCGCCATGGTTGAGCCGAAGGGTCCAGCCATCGGCATCTTCCACATACTGGTCGCTGATGGTGGCCAGGAACGGCTCGATGGTCAGAACCTGGCCTTCGCGCAGGCGCTGCCGGTGGCTCGGGTAATAGATGTTCGAGACCGTCGGTTCCTCATGAATCCAACTGCCGACACCATGGCCGTTCAGGCCTTCGACAATACGGAAACCGTATTTTTTGGCTTCGCGTTCCACCACCTTGGCAATGGCATTCAGGGGTTCACCAGCACGCGCCGCGAACATGGCCTTGCGCTGGGCGGATTTGGTGGCTTCCAGAAGCGTCAACAATTCGGGCGCAACCTTGCCGACCGGGAAGCTGGCGCCGGTGTCGCCAAAATAGCCATCCTTTTCGGCCGAGACATCGATATTCACCAGTTCGCCTTCTTCCAAAGGACGGTCGCCCGGGATGCCGTGCGCAACCGCATCGCCGACCGAAATGCAGGTATGGCCCGGGAAATTGTAGGCAAGGCGCGGGGCGGATACGGCCCCCCGTTCCTTCAACATCTCGCCCGCCATCATGTCCAGTTCACGCGGGGTGATGCCCGGCGCTACACGGTCGCCCATGGCGTTCAGCACGTCACGGCAGATGGCGCCGATTTCTTTGAGTTTTTCAAGCTGGTCGGGTCCGTCGATGGTCATTTCAAAGCGCGCCTTCTTCGCGGATGATCTCATGGTGGCGGATCACCTCGCGGATAATGAACTGCAGGAATTTCTCGCTGAATTCCGGGTCCAGATTGGCGGATTTGGCCAGGTCGCGCAGCCGTTCGATCTGGCGCTGCTCGCGGTTCGGGTCCGCCGGCGGCAGGTCGTGCTCGCGTTTATAGAAGCCGACCGCCTTGGTGATCTTGAAACGTTCCGCCAACATGAAAACCAGCGCAGCGTCGATATTGTCGATGCTTTCGCGGTAGGCCTGCAACTGTTTCGCGTGGCTTTCCGCGGTCGGCGTACCCATAACCTGCTCCGTCATTCCTAAAGTCCAAACCTGTTCCAGAACAGCCGTTCTTCAATGGCTGCAATCATTGCACCCGGCAGATCGGCCATCGACCCCATGCCGCCATCCGGCCCGCGCCTGAGGCCAAACAGGCTGCCAAGGCGCGACTTGCGCTCGCCCACCACCTTCAGCCGCACTTTCCTGCCGAACCGGTCGCGCATCACCGTGCGCACATCACCGATACCGTCCACAAGGCCCAGCTTCACGGCCTCCTGCCCTGTGAACACGTCACCCGAGAAGATCTTGCTGCGCACGCCCTTGAGGCGATTGCCCCGGCGGTCGCGCACCATGGCCTTGAACTGTTCGTGGATTTCAACCTGAATGGCTTTCAGGCGTTCCACGTCCTCGGGCTTTTCATCCTGGAAGGCGTCCAGCATGGCCTTGCTTTCACCTGCGGTATAAAGCCGGCGTTCGACACCCAGTTTTTCCATCGCCTTCTTGAAACCGAAGCCGGACGAAACCACGCCGATCGAGCCGACAATCGAGCTTTCGTTGGCGTAAATCTCGTCACCCGCGAGCGCGAGCATATAACCACCCGACGCGGCCAGGTCTTCGGCGAAGGCCAGCACGGGCACATTCTTTTCCCGCGCCAGGGCCCGCACACGACCGGCGATCAGGGATGCCTGCACCGGCGAGCCACCGGGCGAATTGATCAAGAGCGCCACGGCCTTCACGCCCGACATGCCAAAGGCATTTTCAAGCTGGGCCGCGACACCGGCCATATTGACGCTCTGGCGGAAGCGCTGGCCGGGCGCGATGACACCATACAGCCGCACCACGGCAACACGCGGGGCAGGTTCGCCAAAAATGGCGCGTTTGATCGACCGCAAAAGTTCAAGCGGGTTCGGGCGCGCGGGGCCTTCATGATCGTGGTCGGGCATCATTGTCGTTTAACCTTTTTTCCCTCAGTACTCTATTGGCGGCTGCAGGCAAAGCTTTTCAGGTCAAGGGCTTCGCCCCGGCGCAAGATGGCTTCGGCTTCGGCTGTGTAGCGGTCCTCCTCGCCGTGCAGGGCCAGTCCCGGCAAGATGCTGGCCACACCCCGGACACCTTTGCGTCCCTGAATGATGACACGCTTTGCCGCCACGCCCTGGCGCGGCCAGAACGGCATGATCCTTATGTCGCCGACCCGGCGGTACAGGCGCGCGATCACTTCGTCCATCCGGTCCGCCCGGTAGACGATGGTTACCGTGCCCTTGTGTTTCACATTATGCAGGCAGAAATTGACCCAGTCCTTCAGGGCCGCGGTCGAATCCATATGCGCCAGCCCCTTGCTGGCTGCGGGCGGCCGGATGGCCGTACCGGGTTCCAGGTATGGCGGGTTGACCATCACATGGTCATATTGCCCCTCCGGGCCCGACAGGTCGGTCACACAGCCTTTCGCGAGCGTGACCTGCGACGATAGTTCGTTGAAATCCACGTTGCGGCGGGCCAGCGCAAGCATGTCGTCCTGGATATCGATCCCGTGCACCTGCACGCCGGCCAGGCGCCAGGCCAAAAGAACGGAAGCGCCACCTGAACCGACGCCTCCTTCAAGCACACGTTCGCCCGGACGCGCGGGCACAGAGGCCGCCAGAAAAACCGTATCCATGGAAACCCGATAACCCTCGCGCGGCTGGATAAGCCTGACCGAACCGCCCAGAAAGTCATTGATGGTGAAATTCAGGTCGGTCTGGATATCGGCCTCCCCCGGCCAGGATTTTGTCACGCTCTCGTGATTCACGGGATATTCACCACGCGTTAACCCTTAAAAGTATTATAGTGCGTCCAAACGAGACGCGGTCAAATGACGCGCCGGGCGCGGCGCGCCTTGCACTCGGCCCTCTGCCACAGTAATGTCCGCACGCAAAAAATACCAATCGAACTTCGCGGGGTCACCATGTCCAGTAATGTCGTTTCCATGCACAGCCACAAGAAGGCAGACACTGTCGCCGCCGCCGTTGACCGGCTGCAGGCGCTTGTTGCCGACCATATGGAAGAAGTGAATGCGACCATCCTGAAGCGCATGGAAAGCCCGGTTGCGCTGATCCCGGAACTGGCCGGACACCTGATTTCCTCAGGCGGCAAGCGGCTTCGCCCCATGCTGACCCTCGCCTCGGCCAAAATGGTCGGCTATGAAGGCAAACGCCATATCGGCCTGGCGACCGCCGTTGAATTCATCCATACCGCCACCCTGCTGCACGACGACGTGGTGGACGAAAGCACCCTGCGCCGCGGCAAAAAAACCGCCAACCTGATCTGGGGCAACCAGCCCACCGTTCTGGTCGGCGACTTCCTGTTCAGCCGTGCATTCGAGCTGATGGTGGAAAGTGATTCGCTGCGTGTGCTCAAGATTCTGGCCAATGCGGCAGCCGTCATCACCGAAGGTGAAGTCCTGCAACTGACCACCGCCAACGACCTTTCGACATCTGAAGAGAAATACCTGCAGGTGATTACGGCCAAGACCGCCGTCCTGTTTGCAGCCGCCTGCGAAGTGGTTGGCGTGGTTTCGGAACAGGGCCCCGAAGTCGAGGAAGCACTGGAAACCTATGGCCGCTATCTCGGTATCGCGTTCCAGTTGGTGGACGACGCGCTCGACTATTCCGCGCGGCAGGCGACCTTGGGCAAGAACATCGGCGACGATTTCCGCGAAGGCAAGGTCACCTTGCCGGCAATCCTCGCCTACCGCCGTGGCAGCGACGAAGAACGCAAATTCTGGAAACGCACCATGGAACGCCGGAAGCATGAAGATGGCGACCTGGATCATGCGCTCGCGCTGATGAACCAGCACGGCACGCTCACGGACACTATCGAACGCGCCCGCCATTATGGCGCGCGCGCCAAGGATGCCCTGGCTATTTTCCGCGATTGCGAAGCCAAGGAAGCCCTGATCGATATCGTGGAATTCTGCATCAGCCGCGCTTACTGACCCTGAAATTCCGGCGAATTTAAAAAGGGGTGTTTTTCGCGCTTGCGCTTCCTAAAAGCTTATCCTATATAAGCGCCCACAATTTGGCCCTGTCCCACAAATTCCATATCGGGGAATAGCTCAGCCTGGTAGAGCACTGTGTTCGGGACGCAGGGGCCGGAGGTTCGAATCCTCTTTCCCCGACCATCATGAAGCCGCCCTCTGGGGCGGCTTCTTCTTTTCTTACAACGGCTTAGCGATACTCTCCGAAAAAACGCACCAGAAATCGCACCACTTTTTCAATCGAAAATTTCGATAATCTTCTTTATTTCAATATGATAGCAAATATAAATCGCACCACTTTTTGAGGTTACTGCCACCCAATTCCACGCTACCGCGCAGGCAACAACGTTTCGACAATACCTCGTATCTCATCATTGATATTTTCAGGATCGGAAAAGAACCTTTTAGCGTGAGGAACGTCATCGAAATGACGACCAACGGCAAGAATAGTCTCCAGCTTGGATTCTATTTCTGCGATCCGATTTCCGTTAAGTAGATCGAGAATTGGCGCAGTTTGCTTGTGATCACGCCCTTTGTTGTCAAGCTCAAGTAGCACTCCGTATTTCATACCGAAGGCATTGAGCACTTTCTGGAATTTCGGGATGTCGCCCTTCGCGTATGTAACAACGATTGACAGCCCTATTTCGTCAGGCAATTCAGAGAACCTTCCAAGTTCTCGTGCTGTTGCCACTATTGCGATCTCGTCTTCAGGGCCTTCAACAATCAGACAATCGCGAGCAAAGAAAAGTTCGTTGTGCTTAATGCTAAAGCTCGTGAGCAGTTTGAAATCCTTGCGCTCATCGCCACTCTCTAACGCACCAAGCGGACATTGGTACGCCATCGTTCCGTCCGCTTTGTTTTTCCGGACGATTGCAACCTTTTCGTAATTGCCAATATCGATAAAAGCTGGCGAATGCGTCGTGTATATGACCTGGCCTTTTGGTTGGGCTTCTGGCTGGTCATCTTTGACCGTCGCAAAGTCTCTCAGCACGCCATAAATCATTCTCTGGGAGTGAGGATGTATATACAGTTCAGGCTCTTCAACTGCCAGCATGATTGACCGTCCCACCCGACTGGCACTACCCGAGTCAATCAGCATCTGCAGCAACGCAAATACGATGCTTCTCTGTGTCCCATGCCCTTTTGCGAGCACATCGGTAGGTGTTCCATCATCGATTTTTATTGAGACACCCTTGGAAAAAAGTTCTGCAGGCTCATCAATTGCAATTTCAAGCTCGACCCCATCGATATCTGGCATCAACTGTTTGAGGCGTACATGAAGCTGCATTTCAACGCCAGCTAAGGCCTCAATACGTTGTTGCCCTTCTTCGCCTACGCTCGGGTTCAACAACGCTCTTAGCTTCTCCAGCGTCTGCTCGATTTCAATGTAGCGAGGATCAGTTCGCATGATTCTATCAGCTAAGTCAGACATCAGACGTCTAAACACCGTAGAATTTGACCGTTTACTGATTTCATCCGAATAATCAGTAATTGCCGGCAGCAAGAAAAATTCTGGCAAATTGGACAAAAGATTCTGTTGAAGCCCCAATGCCTGCGTGTCACCCAATTGAGGCTCATCGTACTGAATGCCATCTGTTTCAGCTAGGTATCGAACCAAGCCCTTCGCGTAGCTTGCTTTGGTTACCTTTCCGTCATCACCCCGCACCCAGCCGATCAGCCCGTATTCTCTTGCGACCTTCTCCCAATCTGGCCTGCTGGTTTTGGTTTCCACGGGCACTTTTTCAACTGACAGCCACCAGTCCACGGGCTCTGCGCGATAACCATGATATTCGGATTCTATTTTAGTTTTGGAACTACGCTCATCGATAGAGGCTTGGATTTTCTTTTGTAGGATCAATCGATCCCCAATTAGATAGGTCCGCAGATTCTTCTTCTCTTGATCCGAGAGGTCGCCAAACTCAGCTTCTATTTCGATAGGCGAACCAGGGTCATTGAAATCGCTATAAATTACTCCGCCTGCACCGCTAGAAAGAAAGCATTCTATGGCCCGCAATACGTTTGATTTACCCGCGTTGTTTTCACCAACGATGCCTTGAAGATTTTCAATCCTCATATCTCGTAGGTCGCGGATAGACCGAAAGTTCTTAATACAAATTCTTGTAAGCCGCATGTCACCCCATCCCAAACAACCCCCAAGATTATTCTACACTAATGTGACGAGTTCGAAAGCGCCGTAAAATCGCACCACTTTCGCACCACTTTCTGAATGCGCTGTGGTGCAATGACATGCGACACCATCCGACAAAAAAAGCAAATATATCAATTTCTTAAATTGAGAATGCGCAATGAGATGCGACCCATTGCAATACATTGCGATAGGCCGGTATCCGCTTTCCCCGACCAATAAAAAGGCCGCCCACCCGGGCGGCCTTTTGCTTTTGCGGGCCATTGCCGCTTAAAGCGGCAAGATGCCAATCACCCAAAGCCAGACGGCAGCCAGGCCCATTGAAACAAGGGTCATCGGAATGCCCGCGCGGGCGAAGTCGCGGAAGCCGAGGCGGAATCCCGCTGCTGAGGCCCGTTCTGCAACAATCAGGTTCGCAAGGCTGCCCACAATCAGGAAATTACCCGCCAGTGTGGACATAAGCGCAAGGGCAACAAGCACACCGGCGGACGCATCCGGCCATGCCGTCGTTATCAGAACCACGCCCGGCACGTTGCCAATCGTATTGCTGACAACAAGTGCAAGGGGACCAAGGGTCAAGGCTCGGTCCGGCAGCAGTCCATGCTGCGTCGCCCAGGAAACCGCAATACTGTCGAACCCGAGCGTGGAAAATGCGCCGGTTATCACAAACAGGCTGGCAAACAGCAGCAGCAAGGGCCAGTCAACCGCACCAAAAAAGCTGCCGCTTGGCAGGCGCCGGCTCAGCAGCATCAGGCCCGCAACAAGAAGGGCGGACAATTCACGCGGCAGCGGTGTCGCAAAAAGGATCAGCAGCAGGCACACCCCTGCAAGGCCCTTGACCAGCTTGGCGCGGTCGAACGACACAGCCGCAGGTCCGGTCGCAGCGGCCAAATCCGCCACGGGCCTTGCAGGGGTGTCCAACTGGCGCCGCCAGACGGCAGAGATCGTGACATAGGCAACCAGAAGCGCCAGCAGGGCGGGCAACGAACAGATTGCGAGAAACGACCAGAAATCCAGCCCACCCAACTGCCCGATCAGGATATTCTGCGGGTTGCCGACCAGGGTTGCTGCGGACCCTGCGTTGCTGCCGGCCGCCAGGCCAAGCAGGTAGGGCCTGACATCATAGCCGCGGGCTGAAAGGCCACTGCACAGGAGTGGCGTGATGGCAAACACCACAACATCGTTCACGAGAAGCGCAGACAGGAGGCCGCTGACCAGGATGACCGTCGCCAGAAGCTGGCGCGGGCTCAGGGCTGCGCACGCGAGGCGGCCCGCGCAATAGTCGTAGAAACCCGCGGCGGCGAACTGCGCGGACAGGATCATCAGGGCAAAAAGCAAAATAAGGGTCGGCAGGTCGACCATGGGGCCAAGGGCTTCTGAAGGAACAGCACCACTGACCAGGAGCACGGCAAGCCCCACCAGCGCGATGCCTGCCCGGTCAAGCCGCAGGCCCGGAATGCGGCCCAGTGCCATGCCCACATAGGTGACGGCAAACACACACAAAATCAGCGCTTCAGACGACATAAGGCCGCTCCAGTCCCTCAGGCGGGGGGATCAGGGCACGATAGCGTGCGCCAGCCATGCTGCAAACTGTTTCGCAAGCTGCCTGTGCCGTACAAACAAAAACCCCGGCACCATCAGGGGCCGGGGTTTCGAATTCTTCGGGCTGTCGGGCGCCCTAGCGTTCCATATTGTAAGCCACATCCTCGGGCGAGAGCTGGAAGCCGATCAGCACTTCGTAGTTATAGCGGCGCGCCTGTTCGATGGTCGGGATCACCTGTTCGAGGCTTTGGCTCGCACGCGCAAAACCGTTGCTGTCGAAGCGCAGGGTCACATCATACTGTTTCTTGGAAACGATGCGGCTGTTGTCCTTCAGGACCACTACAAAATAGGGCAAGGTCACTTCACGGCTCGCCAGCGCACGGCCAGCCTGACCGCCGATATCGAAGGAAACACTGGAGACAACATTGACGTCTTCGACACAACTGGACTGCACATTCATGATCGAGGCCGTGAAGGCGACATCGTCGGTGGTGCGGCCGTCGCCGCGAAAGCGGGTCAGGGTGCCGGCATCGCCCACCACCGCAACGGCGGGGCAGTTGGACACGACAACTTCAAGCGGGTTTCTGGAACAGGCCGCGACAGCCAGGGAAACAAGCGCCAGCAGCACAATACGAACGGACATAAAACCCCTTTCACAAACCGGATCGCGCCGGCAAAACGGGCCGGCAAGCGGGGCGATCATAAGTATAACGTTCCGGAAGCGCAAGCGGCCATGTCGCCGCCTTCTCCCCCCTGCCTGCCTAGGCTTCAAGCATGACAAAAGTAAGGCACTTGCCCCATGCCCGCGCTTGACCCCCGCGTGCGCGAAGGGTAGCTAGAGGGCTGAATGATTTTGGAGGCTTCGACCATGGTGTCATCCGAGCGCGCGCGCTTGCGTATCCTGCTTGCCAACCCCCGCGGTTTTTGCGCCGGGGTCGACCGCGCGATCAAGATTGTCGAACTGGCGATCAAGAAATTCGGCGCCCCCGTTTATGTGCGGCACGAGATCGTGCACAACCGTTATGTGGTTGAAAGCCTGGAGGCCAAAGGCGCCGTGTTCGTCGACGAGCTGGACGAGGTGCCGGGCGACGCACCCGTGGTGTTTTCTGCACATGGCGTGCCCAAATCGGTACCGGCCGAAGCTGAAAGCCGCAAGATGATCTATGTGGATGCCACCTGCCCCCTGGTGTCGAAAGTGCACCGGCAGGTCGAACGCCACCAGGAAGCCGGTCGCCATATCCTGATGATCGGCCATGCCGGCCACCCGGAAGTGATCGGCACCATGGGTCAGGTCGCCGAAGGCTCGATGACCCTGATCGAAACGGTCGAGGACGCCGAAGCCCTGAACCCGGCCGACCCGGAACATCTGTCCTTCGTGACCCAGACGACCCTGTCGGTTGACGACACGGCGGATATCGTGGCCACGCTCGAGCGACGGTTCCCGTCGATGATCACACCGAAGAAGGAAGACATCTGTTACGCCACCACCAACCGGCAATCGGCAGTGAAGGCGATCGCAACCGAATGCGACCGCATGATCGTGATCGGCGCGCCCAACAGCTCGAACAGCCGCCGCCTGGTGGAAGTCGCCGAAAAATCCGGCTGTGCGGCACGGCTGGTGCAGCGCGCCACCTGTCTGGACTGGGACTGGATCGAAGGCGCGAAGACGGTCGGCATCACCGCCGGTGCCAGCGCGCCCGAAATCCTGGTCGAGGAAGTGATCGAAGCGATCCGCGACCATTATGACGCGACGCTCGAGGTGGTCACCACGGCCGAGGAAGATGTCATCTTCAAGGTACCGCCGATCCTGAAGGATGTTGCCTGATGGCGGTCTATACCCATGTGGACGACACCACGCTGAATGCCTTCCTGGACCGCTATGATGTCGGCACCGCCATCAGTTTCAAGGGCATCGCCGAGGGTGTGGAAAACTCCAATTATCTGCTGGAAACCACCGGGGGGCGGTTCATCCTCACCCTTTATGAAAAGCGGGCGAACCCGGCCGACCTGCCCTATTTCCTGAACCTGATGGACGTGCTGGCCGAAGGCGGCATGCCGGCGCCCCTGCCGATCCATGACCGCAAGGGCGAGGCGCTGCAGGAACTGGCGGGCCGCCCCGCCTGCCTGATCAGTTTCCTGAGCGGGGTCAGCGTCGACCATCCGTCTGCCGACCAGTGTGCGTCCCTGGGCGCCGTGCTGGCGGACATGCACCGCATCGGCGAGGCCTTTGGCGAAAGGCGCGCAAACGACCTGTCGCTGGAAGGCTGGAAAAAACTGGCTGCGGCGACCGAAGCCCGCGCCGATGAGGTGGAAGCGGGACTGGCCGCCGTCATTCGCGACGAGATCGCCTTCCTGGAAGCACGCTGGCCCAAGGGCCTGCCCACCGGTACCATCCATGCCGACCTGTTCCCGGACAATATCCTGTTCACCGGCAACAGGATCACCGGCGTGATCGACTTCTATTTCGCCTGCACCGACATGCTGGCCTACGACATTGCCGTCTGCATCAATAGCTGGTGTTTCGACAGCAGCCACACGTTTGTGCCCGCAAAGGCCAAACGCCTGACCGAAATGTATGACGCCGCCAAAAGCCTGTCGGCCGCCGAAATCGAGGCCCTGCCCATCCTGTGCCGCGGTGCCGCCCTGCGCTTTTTGCTGACCCGCCTCTATGATTGGCTGAACCCGGTGCCCGGCGCCGTCGTGCGCGCCAAGGACCCGCGTGAATATCTGAAAAAGCTGGCCTTCCACCGGTCAGTCAGGGATGCCGCTGACTATGTCGTCTAAGCCTGAAATCAAGGACCCGAAAATTGTGGACATCTACACCGACGGCGCCTGTTCCGGCAACCCGGGCCCCGGCGGCTGGGGTGCCCTGTTGCTGTATGGCGACCTTGAGAAGGAACTGACCGGCGGCGAGTTGAACACGACCAACAACCGTATGGAAATGACCGCCGCCATCGAGGCTCTGAACGCCCTCAGGCGCCCGTGCAAGGTGCATCTGCATACCGACAGCACCTACCTGCGCGACGGCATTACCAAATGGATTTTCGCCTGGAAAAAACAGGGCTGGCGCACCTCGGACAAAAAAAAGGTCAAGAATGCCGACCTGTGGCAGGCGCTGGATGCCGCTGCCAAGAAGCACGAGATCGAATGGAAATGGGTCAAGGGCCATGCGGGTGACCCGGGCAACGAGCGCGCAGACGCGCTCGCGAACCAGGGCATGGCGCCCTACAAACCCTGAAGCCTATTCATGATGCAGCACCTGGGCCGGGCGCACGCGCACGGCCCTGAGCGCCTCGCCCGACAACAGGGCAAGGCAGAAGCCAGACGCCACTCCCGCGAACAGCAGCATGTGCCACAGGGAAAACACCACATGGTTCTGGTAGGCTGAAACCCAGTCATCCAGGAAATACCAGGCTGCCGGAATACCCACGAGCAACCCGACGACGAGCGGCCTGCCGAACCTGCCGAACATCAAAAGGATGATATGGCGTCCACCTGCACCCAGCACGCGCCTGAGCGCCACCTCGCGCCGGCGCGTGATCACCTCGTGGCGCGCAAGGGCCGCAAGGCCCGAGACCATCACCACAGACGCCAGCACGGCACAAATGAGCAACAGTTGCCCCAGTTCCTCCTCGGACCCGTAGGCCCTGATCAGATTGTCCTCAGCAAAGCTGTAGACAAACGGCTGATCGGGAAACTGGGCCATCCATCTGCTACGGATCTGATCCACCAGTGCCTGCCGGTCCAGTTTGCCGAGTTCGAGGGTCAGGAAGCGCATGCTGCCGGGGTCCCCTGAATAGATGGTCGGGGTGCTCTGGTACTTGCCGGATTTGAAATTGATATCCGGCACCACGCCGACAACCACCAGCGAAAGGTTCACAAGCTTGCCGCCTTCACCGCGCGTGACGGATTTCAGCGAGAACCCCAGCACATCATCCAGCTTTTCATAACCGATCTGGTCTGCAGCCGTCTTGCTGATCACGATATTCTGCGTCATGGGGCTGTCAGGCGTTTCATTGCCGACATCCATGTCCATGCCGAACTTGCGGTCCAGGAGCCTGCCCGCAAGCGGCTTCAGGTTGAAGCTGCCAAAAAACTCGGGCTCGACCTGCACCATTTCGAATTCGATATAAGCCCCGGTGCGCGGGTGCGACGTGCCCATGCGGGCATTCCAGTTGATGAAGGGAATGTTCGAGGATGCTGCAACACGTTCGACCCCGTCGAGGCCGGACAGGTCATAGGCGAAACTTTCGCGCCCCGCCGCCCAGGCCTCCCCCTCGGCGCCGCGCACATGCAGTTTGCCACCCACCTCAAAGCCTTTGTCCATGTTCATCAGATACTGGACATTGGCGAAGATACCGAAACAGGCCAGCGACAACCCTGTGCCAAGCGCAACCTGCGCACAGATCAGCAGGAACCGGAGCCGTCCGCTCTGGCTTGTGACTGTGCTTTGTGCGTCCCGGAGCAGCCCTGCCGTGCGAGCCCCAGTGAGCCGCCAGATCGGGAACAGCGAGCTGATAACCACCAGCGCCATGCCGATGGCACCCAGCACAAAGAGCGCCGGCAGCCGGTCGGCGCCCAGAAGGCTGGTGCTGAAGCCGACAAAATTGCCTACCCGTTCGCCAAGAAGCGGCACGCCATCCACCGCGATGAAAATGGCGAGCGCAACCAGGATGATTTCCTCTGCCATCAGCCGCAGGGCAACCCGCCCACGCGTGCCACCCAGCACACGGCGTACTGCCATTTCCCGCACACGCCTGAGCGCCATCGAAGCCCTGAGGCTGACATGATTGGCCATCGCAGCCAAAAGCAGCATGCCGGCGGTCAGCCCAAGCCCGAACAGCGATTGACGCTCCACAGGGTCCTGCATCAGGCCGTGGGGCGACTTGCTCCACAGCATCAGGCCCTCAACCGGTTCCAGGTCGTAGGCGGTATTGCCGTCATAATCCGGGATCAGGGTTTCAAGGCGCTTGAGGAAGCTCTCCCTGAAGGCAGCAAGGCCCGTGCCCTGCTTCAGAAGCACGTAGGTCGATACCCAGCCCGACATGTTCCAGTTGTCAAGCTGGCCATGGCCCGAACTGGCAAAATCGGCGGGCATCAGTTGGGCCAGCATATCGAAGCGCAGGTGGCTGTTGGCGGGCAGCGGCGCCATAACCGCCTGCACGACATAATCTTCGGTCCGACCGTCCAGCAGCAGGGTCAGCACCTGCCCGATGGCATCTTGCCCGCCAAAAAGACGCTCGGCTTCGGTCGTGGAAATGATCAGGCCATGGGGCGTGGCATAGGCGGTCGCCAGGTCACCCGCGACAACGGGCAGGTCGAAAATAGCCGGCAGGTTGCCTTCGGCGATAATCATTTCGGAATCGAAACCGTTTCCACCCACACTGCCGCGTGCTTCAGTCTTGATCAGGCGCAATGTGGCCTCGATTTCGGGGAAATTGTCGCGCACCAGGCCATACATGGGCCCGGGTACCGTGGGCGACCACGGGCCAACCTTGCCCTCATTGATGAAGGCGTTGCTGACGATGTAGGTCCTGCCGGCGCCAACCCAGCCGCCATCCGATGTCCAGCCATCGTGGATAAGAACCCCGACCGCATAAGCCATTGCAAATGAAGCGGAAAGCCCAAAAAGATTGGCAACCGACACCAGCCAGTGCTGGCCCAGGTGTCGTAAGAACGTCCTGAAAAAAATCAGCATGTCGTCCCCTGAACAATGTGCTGGTGCACAGGCTAAACCAGCGGCTGTGCCAAGCTCAAGGGAAACCTCTCAAGCGCCGTCATGCCCCCACGGGAACCCGGGCCCAAACATAAACAGCTTGCTAAATACAATCTTGTCCCCGTACCATAATGATACAGATGTTCGTGCGCGGATTCGGGGGATGTATGAACGACTTTGTCAGCGAGCTCAGGGGGGCGGAGCAATTGTCCGACCCTGGCCTGAGACATGTTTTTCGCCTTTGGTGCCACAAGACCGAACGGCTCCGACATTTTCCGTCCTGGCACGATTTCACGGTCTCGGAGCTCAGCGAGACCATACCGCACATGGCCCTGGTAGATTTGACCGACAGACGTTCCCGCTTCCGGGTCAAGTTTTCGGGGTCACAATATGACGAGATATTCGGGTGCGACCTGACGGGACATTACCTTGAGGAATTGCCCGACGCCGCCGGTGTGCAATCCCGGGCCCGGCGCGCCGCGGCAGGCATGCCGCTTCATATCCGCGGCCTGCCGATGAGCTGGAAGACCCACGGCAGCCAGACATACCAGGCCATTTGCCTGCCGCTCAAAAGCGATCCTGATAGCGATGTTGATCAATTGCTCTATATGATGATAGCAAACGCGGACTAGGCGTGTGGCCGGCTGCTTGTCGGACCGCGCCGCGCCAGATTGCATTCATGGGGCAGACGCTTGAAAAAACTTTATATCCATGCCGGGTTTCCCAAAACGGGCTCCAGCTTCCTGCAGCTACTGTTTGCCCGCAACGCCGCCTATATGGCGTCGGAACTCGACCTGCACTACCCGATGCCGGCAAAGCTGGAGGAGCGCGCCGAAGGTGATCGCAGCACCATGCTGGGCAACGGCCTTGCGATCGAGCGGCTGTTCAAGGGCGGCAATGACGCGGCGGAACTTCTGGCAAGCTATCTGGATACCGGCGGCAGGGATTGCCTGATTTCCCATGAAGGCTGGGCGCACCTGAAGCCGGAACACCATGAAGGGGTGCGCCATATAGCCGCGAAGCAGGGTTTCGAGGTGCATCATATCGCGTACCGGCGCGAGCCTTTCGAACTGGAAATCTCCGCCTACCTGCAAAGTGTCAAGCAAGGCAAAACCGACGATACGCTTGAAAACAATATCGGTGGCGCGCTCAGGCAACAGGCCAGATTTGAAGCGCGTCTGAGCGCCCTGCCCAACACCCGCATTCTGGATTATAACGCCCACAAGAACGACCTGGCTGCCAGCTTCTTCGCCGCCATCGAGCGACCGGGCGCACGCCTGCCCGACATCCCTGCGGAACGTATCAACCGCTCGCTTTCAGGCGAGGAATGCCTGTTCCTGTCGCAACTTACCAAACGGTACAGCGACCCGAAACTGACCCGAAGTGTCGCCATTACCCTGATTGGCAACCATGCTTTCAGCGGCACACAGGTCACCCATACCGGGCGCAGTTTCCGCAAGGTCTGCGACATCCTTGGGCTGGATGCGGAGGCCGAGGCAGTGCGCCAGAATTTTGTGCCGCACACACCCGATTTCGATGCCGAAACATTGCTCGAAACATCTGTCAATGTGCAACAGGCGCTGTGCGACGCCATGCTGGCGCAAAAGCAGGAAGCCGATGCACGGGAACGCGAACTCAGTGCCCAGGTCCTGTTCCTGCAGGCCGCCCTGTCGGGCGCCGGTGCTCGTGGCCGGGCACAGGCTGAGAAAGCCTGCGCATTCCTTGAAAGCGAACAGGAACATGCGGCCACCCTTGCATGGCTGGAACGCAGGGAATTACCGGAGCTTGCTGCCGCGGTACAGGCGCAAGCGGTGCAAAAAGGCTTCGATCTGCCCGCCCCGACAGGGAAAGCGCCGACCGGCAAGAAGCCGGGGGGCCTGAAAGCGCTGTTCCGGCGCGGCTGAGCGGCCTTTCGCGCGCAATAAAAAAGGCACGGGAGCCATGGCCCCCGTGCCTTCATTGTTCTCGTGGTCCGCCTCAGCGCGCGAAGGTGCGGCCGAAGAAATCACCATCGTTCCAGGTCGGGCGCTTGTCGCCATTGGCGATTGCGCTGGCGATCAGCCAGTTCACATAGGCGAACTTGGCACCGGCGTTGAAATCGATCTCCTGATCCATCTGATCGGCTGGCGAATGGTAGGTATTGTGCAGGAAATGCATGAAGATTTCGCCGCCATCCTTGCCGTCAGGCGTCTTGCCGAAGCCGGTGATCAGGAATACCGACGGCACGCCCTGCTGCACAAAACGGTAATGGTCGCTGCGGGTGAAGATACCCTCTTCCGGCATGGGGTCGGGGCTCAGGGTCACACCGGCATGGGCCACGGCCTGTTCGGTGATCGGGCCCAGGCTCGACCGGTCGGCGCCGAAGGCCACCACATCGCTGAAATCATACAAGAGCACCGGCATGTCCAGGTTGACGTCGGCGACCAGCGCCTTTTTGTCGACGGTCGGGAAATGCGCAAAATATTCGGCACCCAGAAGGCCTTTTTCTTCAGCCGTTACGGCAGCGAAAAGAATGGAGCGGCGCGGATGTTTGCCGGACCGGGCATAAGCACGGGCCACTTCCATCATAACCGCCACGCCGGTGGCGTTATCCAGCGCGCCATTGTTGATCTTGTCCTCGCCCTTGGCGTTTTCGGAGATGCCGATATGATCAAGGTGCGCCGACAGGACAACATATTCGTCTTTCAGCTTGGGGTCGCTGCCTTCCAGCACGGCCACGACGTTCGGGCTTGTGAAGGTGTCGGACAGGATGCTGTCGCGGTGCATGCTGACCGATGCCTTGAGCGCGAAACCCTTGGGCGAGCCTTCTTCGGCTTCCGCCAGCACGTCATCAAGGCTGCGTTCGGCCCCCGCGAAAAGCTGGGCCGCAACATCATGGCTGACCGCCGCACCTACGCGCACGCGCGGTGTGGTGTCGGCACCTTCCGGCATCACCCATTCAAAATCCTGGCTGCCCAGGTATTTTTTCAGACGGGCAAACGGACGGCGTTTTTCGTTGGTCAGCGAATTGACCGTGATATAGCCGATGGCACCGCGCTTGGCGAATTCCTTGGATTTGGTGCCGGAAGACCCATGGTGCGCCCGGATTTCGGTGTTGAAGCTTGCCGGTGCGCCGCCGATCATCAGCACGATCTTGCCTTCAAGGTCGAGCCCCGCGAGGTCGTCATGGTCGAGGTCAGGCGCATGCACGCCGTAGCCCACGAACACCACCTGGCCGGATGCATCGCCCGAAGGGGTGCGCACACTGCCGCTCATGTAATAGTCGTCGCCCAGCGCCAGGGTCTTTTCCGTGCCGTCCAGGGTGACCGTCATCCTGGCGGTTTCCTGGTTCAGGCCGGCCTTCTGGAAGGGCACTTCCTGGAAATAGCTGCCATTTTCGCCGGCCGGCTTCAGACCCAGGCGCGCATATTCGGCGGCAACATAATTGGCAGCGATACGATAGCCTTCGGAGCCGGTATCGCGGCCCTTCAGAGTGTCGTCGGCCAGGAAGGTCACGTCGGCCCGGATACGGTCGGCGCTGAAACCCGCGCGCGGGTCCTTGAGCGAGCTGTCAAGCCCCGCGCCCGCACAGGCCGCCACACCAAGGCATGCGGCCAAAACTGTCATTGTGCGCAAAGACTTGCGCTGTCCCTCTGTGAAAAGTCCCATGTGTTAGCCTCACGTTATCTGCCCAGCCCAAGGGCAGTGTTTGTTCTTGTGGTGAAAAACCGACAATAGGGCCGGCGGCGCGCCAGTCAATCCCGACAATGGTTGTGGAAAGCCGTCTGGCGATCACACCTGCTTGAGCGCGTCGATCACCGCCCACAGGCGGTCCTGGCCCCAAAGGGTGGTGGCACCGACCCGGAAGGTGGGCACACCCCAGCTCCCGGCCATCAGCATGTCCTGCCGGTTTTTCTCGGCCCTTTCTTCCCAGGCGGTGGCCGGCCCCTTGGCGCGGGCCGCCAGACGGCGGTCGAGCCCGGCATTTTCGAGAATGCGGGCGATGCCTTTTTCGCTTGTGCCATCAATGCCTTCGGCCCAGACACCGCGGGTAAAGGCCTGGAAAAACGCCAGTTCCTGCCCCTCCTCCGCCGCGGCGAACCCGAGCGCCATGGCGCGGCGGGTTGCCTCGCCCAGCGGGTCGACGATACGGCCAAAGGGGATGGCTTCGACCCTGGCTTCGCGGGCGGCATCGAACAGGATATAGCGGCCCTTGGCGGCAGGCACCTTCATGCCGCGCATCAGCATCGGCAGAACGGGCCTCAGGCGCAGGCGAATGCCGGAGCGGGCCGCCAGTTCGGCGGCCAGATTGAGGCCCAGATAGCTATAGGGACTGCGCACCGAAAAATAGAAATCCACCGCTTTGCCGGAGACGGATTTCTCCATGGTTTCAAGGCGGTAGCGCCAAAGCCGGGTCAGTTCAAAATGCACCTCGCTGTCGCCGGCACCCAAGCGGTTGAGCCGGCGTTCCAGATGGTCGAGCCGGTCGAGGCCCGGATAGAATTCCCCGGCATAATAAACCGTTCCGCTGGCGTAATGACCAAGGGTTCGCAGCAGCTTTTCATTCTGCGCCAGACGCTCGTCGCCCATGTCCGCCACCACGCACAATTTGCGCACTTCGGCCATGTCCTGGCGCCAGAGCGCGGCGCCCACTTCTTCGGCCACGGCGAAAAAACTGCTGTCATTCTCGAGACTTGCGAGATAGCGGTTGGCCATGCCGACCGCCAGCCGGTCGGGCACCATGGCGCTGGAGGGGAACCCGAGACCATAAAGCCGCGCGAGCCGGGTGGCATCCAGGATGCTGTAGGCTTCATAGCGCTGGGGGTCCGGATACATGTTGGCGGGCAGCCGTTCCACCACCCTGGGCCGGATCGTCACGTCAAAACGTGCCTGCAGGTCGGGCAGCGCCTGCACCATCAACTGGCAATAGGGGTCGTCAACCCGATGAAAATAAAGGAGTTCGTGGCCGCGCCGCGCCAGGCGCCGGCCGATTTCCGCGCGCGCACGCATCAGGCTCAGGCGGCTTTCAGCGGTAAGCCAGCCCGAAACGGCGGCTGAAATCATGGCATGCGCGGTCACGAAAATACTGTCCCCATAAACCCGTTCGTTCCGGTTCCGCAAACTGTTGCATCTGCAACAAAATGGCCCGAAACCGCCCCCGAACCTGTTGCAGATGCAACAGGTCTGGCCCCCGAAGGCGCACAACAGCCGCACCCCGGAAACACGGCCCCAATCTGCCCGGTCGGACCGGCGGATGCAAGGGGCATGAAGCGGCGTTCACCGTGCGGAAAAGAAAAAGGGGCGACCGATGTGGCCGCCCCTTCCCTGTCCGCTTCTGCCGGTCGCGTTAAAGCTGGCCCAGCATATGTTCGGCGGAGGAAACCTGGAAGGCACCCGGCTCCTCGATATTGAGTTCGGCCACCACGCCGTCTTTCACCAGCATGGAGAACCGCTTCGAGCGGGTGCCCATGCCGAAGCCCGAGGCATCGAGCTCGAGGCCCAGCGCCCTGGTGAAGGCGGCATTGCCGTCGGCGAGCATGACCACCTTGTCGCCGGCGCCCTGGTCCTTGCCCCAGGCGTTCATGACAAACACGTCATTGACCGACATGCAGGCAATGGCGTCGGCGCCCTTGGCCTTGATATCGTCGGCATGCTGCACGAACCCCGGCAGGTGCTTGGCCGAGCAGGTCGGCGTATAGGCGCCGGGCACGGCAAAGAAAGCCACGGTGCGACCGGCGAAAAATTCATCGGTGGACACCGGCGCCGGGCCATCGGCGGTCATGGTGGTGAGGGTCGCGCTCGGCACTTTGTCGCCAACTTTGATGGTCATGGTTTCTGCTCCTTGCCGCAGGTTGTATCGGCTGCCTACTCTAGCCCCATCGCGGGCACAGGCAAGCCCTAGTTCGGAATCTCGAGGGTGCGGTCGATGGCATGGCCATGGCCGTCGGTGACGGTCAGGCGCACCTTCTGGCCCTTGAGGTCAAAGGGCTTGTTGCCGGTCATGGCATCAAGCACGAAGCGCATGCTTTTGCCGTCCGCCAGCAGGCGTTTTTCGGGCGCGCCAAAATGCACCATATCATTCACTTCGGCCATCAGGTCGCCGTCCGACAGCGCCACATCGGCGGCAATATCGACCACCAGCCGCTGGTGCCCGGGTGTGCCGGTCAGGCGCAGGGTGCCAACCTTCAGGCCGACACCACCGTCGCCGTCGCGCGCCGGCACCTGTTTGAGCCAGGCACCAATGCGCACATCATCCGTTGTCTCGGGCGGGGTTGCGGGCAGGCTGTAGGTTGCGCGGAACGGCACGCAGATATCCTTGCAGACCATGAAATCGGCCTCGACCGTGCCGGTGGCACCCGCCGGCAGCCGGAACGGCAGCATCACCCGGTGGCTGTAGCCATAGGTTTCCAGGCCGAACAGGTTGAAACGGTGCGGCAGCGGGTAAAGGATATCGATATCCTTGGCGTCCGCGCCCTCGCCGTCACGCAGGCGCACCGGCAGGCCGGCCTCGCCGGGCGAACGCCAGTAGGTTTTCCAGCCGTCGGCCAGTTCGGCTTCCCAGGCATAAAGGGCACCGGCTTCCGCCGCCATGTCGCTGGACGCCGCCACAAGGCGCGTGCGCACCATATCCTGATGGTCCTGCCAGGGTGTCACGCTGTCGGCGTGCGCGGGCACGGCCAGGACAAACAACCCCAGAAACAGTGTGGACAAGATACGCATAACAATCTCCGACCTTAGAGAGTGGCCCCCGCGCCTGCCTCAAGGCGGGGACCTGACCTTGCCTGTTCCATACCAGCCCCCGCGCGCCTGTGCCAGCCACCCTTTTTCACAAAGCCGTCAAAAGCCGTGTGGTCCGCCGGCGCCCTGCAGCCGCGCCCGGGCTTGACCCGCCGCCACACAATCGCCACCTCCGGAAGGTGTGATTGCGCAGCCAGCCGTTACAGGCTAAGCTTAAAAAAGCACGAGAGGCACCCCGTATGACGTCATCCACCTATCTGGACAACAAGCTTCTGCTGGCGATGCCCGGCATGATGGACCCGCGCTTCGACCGCGCGGTCATCTATATGTGTTCGCACGACGAATCGGGTGCCATGGGGCTGGTGATCAACCAGCGTTTCGAGAATCTGACCTTCCCGAGCCTTCTGGAACAATTGCAGATCGAAGTATCAGCCGACGTGCCCGAAACCATGGTGCATGCGGGCGGCCCGGTTGAACCCGGTCGCGGTTTTGTGCTGCATTCGGCGGATTTTGTGCAGGAAAGCACCCTGATCGTGAGCGAACGGCTGGCGCTGACCGCCACGGTGGATGTGCTGAAAGCCATCGCCGAAGGCACCGGGCCCAAACATCACCTGCTGGCGCTTGGTTATGCCGGCTGGGGTGCGGGGCAACTGGAGCAGGAAATCCAGGGCAACAGTTGGCTGACCGCCGAAGCCGACGACGAGATCATCTTCAATACCGAGCTTGAACAGAAATGGCCGCGCGCCATGGCCATGATCGGCGTCAATATCTCGATGCTGTCCGCCGAAACCGGCCACGCCTGAGGGCGCCCCGGTGCGCCCGCGCGCCATATTGCTGTCGGGCGTTACCCGCAAAAATCGCCATGAAATATTGTCCGCAACCGACGAGGCCGTGTCGCGCGCCGGCGGCTGGGTTTCGGGCCACAGCCTGTTTTCGAACCGCGCCGTCACCATCCAGTGCATGCTGGACGGCGAAGACCTGCCACCGTTCCGCGACCTGTTGCTGGCCGCCGGCGTGACCCTGGACCGCGAAAGCCTGGACCGGATCACCACCGCCGCGTCGGACGGGCAAACGGGCGAACGCAGGGTCGCCGTTAATCTCACCTTCCTGCATGACGAACCCGATCTCCGGCACGAAATCCCCGCCGTGCCGGGCTGAGGGCGCGCGCCAACGTCCAATTTCCCGCACACCCAATTGGCTTACATGAAATGTATAGTTCCGATTTGACACTCAAGGCTTAGTGAGCACGATTTTGCATGGCGTTGATTCGAAATTTTCGTACTTTCATTCGAACCTAGAACCTCACATTACTGCCCACAAATACGTCAACTATGCTAATGATTGCATTTTTATCAACCGCGTGTAAGCTATTGAAAACGTGCCTTGCGACCATACATATAGCGCATAGCATCATTAGGCAAAACTTAATTTATGCGGTTTTATATTGACAGAATATGTGAGAATTGCGCAAGGAAGTCACGGTAGCGTCATTGTGCACCCGAAGGTCTATAAGGCACTTAGGTCGCTTGAGAAGAGCAATCGCGCCATGTGGAAGCGATTAATGAAAGTCGTCGACGCATATAGCAAGTATGGCACAAAGTATTTTGATGATACCGAAATGAAGCAGGAAGGACGATTTGGCCTGGGCACGAAAGACGGTAGATCGGCTATGGTTTGGGCGATCAAAGGATATCCTCAGGCCCGTCTGTATGGCTGCATTCACGGAAAGAAAAATCTGCTAGTATGCTGCCAATATGATCAAAAGAAGACTGATCGTGCAAATCAGCAGAAGCTTAAGATGACTGCCACTATCTTTGGCGAATATCTAATGGAGTACGACAAGTGACGGAATTCATGAAAAGCAAAGACATAGACAACGTCATCGACGCCATCGAAGATCTCAAATTCGACATGCAGTTCGCGGTTAAAGCTGCAATGAAAAAAAATCGTGTCAGCCAGAAACAACTGGCGGAAAAAATGGGGTGCTCTGCATCGAACGTTTCCCAAATGCTCAGTGCTGAAGCTAATCCGCAGATTGATTCCATCGCCCGGGCATTGGCACTTTTGAACGAAGACTTCGCGTTTGTTTCGGACACGCTCCACGGCCGTGCGTTGGTGGAATTCGTCCGAGAAAACAGTCAAGACGATGAAGCAATCGTCAAATTCGTTCGATCCACCGGGAAAGTAAGCGGCTTCGTAAACTGTTGGATGTCTCAAATTCAGCGTAATTGGATCGTAGAGAATGTCGATCCGTGTCAAGATGTAAGCGTGGTGACTGCTAACAAGATGTTTGACTGGGCGCGGTCGCAGCCCTCGCAACGAAAAGCCTACGCAGGCGCCAACTAAGTTTGTCCAACTCGACTAGAAGCTATTCATGACATCAAAAGAATATAATACGTTCATCGGCAACGTCGAATTCGAAGGCCTTCGCCTTGTTGGCTCTGAGACTTCGTCAGATAACGCGATATTTGAAGCGCTCTCGGAACGCAAAGAGATAAAGAAGTCTCTCGAATATAAAGTCGCAAATATCTTTCATAGTGAAGACGAAAACCTTCTGATCGTTGACATGTCTTGGACAGTTAAAGTTCGCCTGCAGAAGAAAATCGTATTCAAGGCGTTTGCACTTTATCAGATCGTATACTCGGGCTTTTCTGGCGGGGTAAAAGAGGAATTCATAGACAAGTTTTGTGCCTCGACGGTGAAAGCCACTAGCTACCCGTACTTTAGACAACTTTTCAATCAGGCATGCTCCGATACCTGTGTCACGTTACCTCCACTGCCCATGTTGAAGTTTCTCCCGTCTGTTGGCACCAAATAGTAGCAAACTTGGTTGCTGTATCGCCTAGGAAACAATTCCTACATAGTACAGCACGAGAGCCACAACTGAAAGCTTCACAGAATCCGCCTCCCTTCCGTCATCCCTTCAGCCGGGGGCGCGGGCCTGCCGGCCTGTGCTTGCAGCAAGGGGTGGGGTCGGATCATGTACCAGAGCTTCAAACGCCAATGGATGGATATCGCCAGACTGGCGGGGCAATTGTCGCCGTCGGACCCGGCACTGGGGCTGGCGCCCAAGCTGACCACAAATCTGGGCAGCCTCTTGATGCTGGGCGACCAGTATGAGCAGATCACCCAGGCCATCAACAGCGAAACCAACCCGGCCACACTGGCAACCCTGCGTGTGCGGGCCAGGGCCTGCCTGACGGAATTGACCGGTGTCGGCAAGCCGCTGTTGCCGGTGATGGCCGACCAGATACTGGCCAATGCCGCGATCCTGCCGCCCGGCCAGTTGCAGGTGCAGCCCGTACCCTATGCCAGGGCACAGGCGGCGAACAAGGTCCTGAACCCCCTGAACCAGGGCCTGAGCGCGCTGATGAGCGCGCTGGAGATTGACGCTGTGCGCAACGAACCGGTGCCGGAGCCGGCGCCGGGGCCGGCCCCTGCACCCGAACCGGGGCCGGAAATCGATGCCGGTTATGGCGATTATGTCTTTTATCATATCAGGGACGACCGCTCGTTCGAGCCGGTGGCGGAAGATGTTTTCAACACGGCCTATCAGGCCATCCACGACCCGGCGGCGGACCCCGCGGCCTATGCCCACACGGTGGGCGCCACCACCCCCAATATCGCCACGCGCGTGGCCGGATATGCCGATGCGGTGCGCACCGCCGCCACGGCCTGTGGCGCACGCTGTTATTCGGCCTTCATCCCGCGCAGCCTGTATGAACTGATCGCCACCAGCCAGGTGATGCAGCAGGAAATGAACGAAGACAGCATGCATGCCTGGCTGATCCAGCCGGCACCGCAGGACGAAGTGGTGCATATGGACCCGGCGGACAATTTCACGCCTGCCCTGTTGCATATGGCTTATGGCATCAACTGCGCAATCGTGGCCCGCATGGAGACGCTCAGGCGCTCGCCCCGGAATGCGGTGCCGCCCTATGATGCCGACAGCCTGGACCTTCTGTTCCGGCAGGAGGTCAGGACCTTCCGGGCCACGGTGGCCTATCTCAATGCCGGCAATGCGCCGCGCAGCACAAATTCGGTCGCTGTCACAGACACGATCCGCGTGCCCTACAGCATCACCCGCATGATCGCGGCGCGCTTCACCCTGACCCTGGACCGCCTGGTCAACATGCTGGCACAGGCCATTCCGATCGAATGCCGCACCACCAACAGTTGGCTTCTGTATCGCGGCACCAATTATGCCCGGGATTCGGTGCAGGGCGCCGGCGGTTTCCCGATCTCCTATGGTACCGGTCCCCTGGGCGGCATCTATTATGACAAGGATGGCGCCACCCTTGCCGCCCTGTTCATGGTCGAGAACCATTATGGATATGCCATGCCCGTGGCCTACAGCCCGCTGCGCGCCGACCAGCAGGTGTTTTTCATCCCTGTGGGCACCCCGGCACAACAGCTTGTGGGCAAGGACCAGTCCTTCCATGCCTGGAGCAAGATACCGGCGGCGCGCTGGACCGCGGCCACGTTCCTGGAACCGACCGACCCGATCCCCCCGGGGTCGCACCTGGCCTATATGCGGTTCCCCGGCACCCTCCTTGAGGAACAGGCACTCTATGCACCGATTGAGGTCAACCGGGTGAACCTGATCCAGCAGTAAGGGGAAGGCGCCAGAAGGCCGGCCCTAGTTCAGGGCCTGTTCCTGCGGCACGGTCATGCCCTCGAGGCTGAGGGACGGGATATCGACATAACGGCCCTGTGCGCCCATCCGGTCGATTTCCAGCATGGTATCGGTATCAAGCGCCCGCATTTCAAACGCCATACTGTCAAGCGCGGACAGAACCCGCGGCGACAGGTGCCTTGGTGTCAGCACCCGGGGCGACGGCACCACCATCAGGCTTTTGATTTCATGTTCGAAACCGCCCCAGCGGTCAATAAAGCCGTGATTTTCATAATTGAAGGGCCGCACCACGCCCACCAGGATCACACCACCCATGGCGCGGGATTCGGCAAAGGGCAGCACCAGCACCTCAAGGTCGGCCATGGCGTTTGCAGCCAGCGAAAAAGCCCCGGTGCGCAGGATGCCGCAACTTTGCACCAGCGCCACGGCATACAGTTCTTCCATCAGGGCCGCCTGTTCGGTGTCGGCGAAAATGTCGGCATAGGTTTTGCCGGACATGCCGCGCCCGACCGCTTCCTCAAGCGACGAGCCGGCCAGCCGGTAGCGAAGCGCACCATCGGCGCCCATTTCCAGAATGAACATCCAGGACAGGATGGAGGTCAGTTGCCGAAGGTCGAGCGCGGCACGGTCAGGCAGGCGTTCACCACCACCGAGCGACCGCCAATAGCGTAAAAACTGACACAATTCGGGACTCAACAACTACCCCCCGGGTTTTGTATGTTAGACCGAAATAGTAACACCTTAAAAGCGGGTCAGCAATACTTAGGCGCGAAACCTGAATTCTTTCAGGTTTCAGTGGGCGCACCTTCACATAGGACCTGCCGGCCCGTGATCATTGTTCAAAAGCGCACCGCGTCAAGATCGCCACCACCGACAATTGCAAGCGACAGGGCGTTTTCGTCGAGCACACGGCGCGCCACGGCCTGCACGTCGGCGGGGGTGACCGCCTGCACGTTGGCGAGCATTTCATCGACCGGGATGATGCGGTCGAACACCAGAAGCTGGCGGCCAAGCTGTTCCATGCGCGAGGTGGTGGCCTCAAGCGCCATCATCAGGCCGGCTTTCAGTTGCGCCAGCGCGATGCCGAATTCGGCGTCTTCGGGGCCGCGGGCCAGGGCTTCCATCTCGCCCCGGATCACCGGCATCATGCCGGTGGCCATGTCGGGCCCGGTGCCGGCATAAATGCCCAGGATGCCAGTTTCCTTGTGGCTTGAGGTAAAGCTGTAGACCGAATAGGCCAGGCCGCGGTTTTCGCGCACTTCCTGGAACAGGCGCGACGACATGCCGCCGCCCAGGATGGTGGAATAGACCTGCAGCGCATAATAGCTGTCGTCATGGAAACTGGCGCCGGGCCAGGCAAGGGCGACATGGATCTGTTCCAGGTCGCGCTGGTCCTGGTGGCGGCCGCCGGTGTAGGTGGCGGGCGCGGTTTCGGTGCCGGTGCCGGCGGGCAGGTCGGCGAACTTTTCCATCACCTGCTGCACCAGGCCACCATGATCGAGGTTGCCGACCGCCGAAATGACGATATTGGGCGCGGTGTAATTTTTCTTCAGGAAACCGTGCAGGTCGGCCTGCTTCAGGGCGCGCACACTTTCGGGCGTGCCGAGGATCGAGCGGCCCAGCGACTGTTCCTGGTAACACAAAGCCTGAAGGTTATCGAAAATGATGTCATCCGGCGTGTCGTCGGCCTGGCCGATTTCCTGGATGATCACCTCTTTTTCGCGTTCCAGTTCCCGGTCGTCGCACTGGCTGTTGAGCACGATGTCGGACAGCAGGTCCAGCGCAAGGCCCAGGTCTTCCTTCATCACGCGCGCATAATAGGTGGTTTGGTCGCGGGTGGTATAGGCGTTCATATGGCCGCCCACAGCCTCGATCTCGAAGGCGATGTCGCGCGCGGTGCGCCGGCGGGTGCCCTTGAACAGCATATGTTCAATACAGTGGGTGATGCCATTCAGTTCGATGGTTTCGTGGCGCGCGCCGATATCGACCCACACACCCACAGCCACGGTCTGCAACTGCGGGCGGCTTTCGCTGACAATGCGCAGGCCGTTCGGCAGCCGGGTCAGGCGCACGCTCAAGACCAGCCCCCTTCAAGCACACGGGCCATCAGCGCGTCCTTGTCGTTTGCCAGGGTGATATAACGTTCCTCGCGCGCGAACAGGTCGGCCATATGGGCCGGCAAAACGGGGTCGACACCCGTGGCGGCCTTCACGGCATCGCCGAACTTGGCCGGGTGCGCGGTCGCGAGCGTGACCCGCGGGGCACCGGTCGCCGGCAGGCAATCGGCGGCGGCACGGATACCCACGGCCGTGTGCGGATCGGCCACATACCCGGTGGCGGCAAAGACCGCTTTCATGGTGTCGCTGGTGGCGGTATCGTCCACCCGCTCGGCGGCGAACATGGCTTTGAGCGCGGCATAATGCCCGGCCTCCAGCGTGAAGCCGCCTTCGGCGGCAAGCGCATCCATATAAGCCTCAACTCCGGCGCCGGAACGGCCGGCCAGGTCGAACAGGAACCGTTCGAAATTGCTGGAAATCTGGATATCCATGCTGGGCGACAGGGTCGCGAACACGTCGCCGCGCTCGTAGCGCCCGGTCTTCAGCGTGCGGGCCAGGATGTCGTTCGAATTGGTGGCGATGACCAGCTTCTCGATATTCAGGCCCATGCTTTTGGCGATGTAGCCGGCAAAAATGTCGCCGAAGTTGCCGGTGGGCACACTGAAGCTGACCGGACGTTCGGGCGCCCCCAGCGCCACGGCGGCGGTGAAATAATAGACGATCTGCGCCATCACCCGCGCCCAGTTGATGGAGTTGACGGCGGTCAGCCCCACCCGGTCGCGGAACGCATGGTCGTTGAAGCAGGCTTTGACCAGCGCCTGGCAATCGTCGAACGTGCCGTCGATGGCGATATTCACCACATTGGCTTCAATCACCGTGGTCATCTGGCGGCGCTGCACTTCGGAGACCCGGCCCTTGGGGTGCAGCATGAAAATGGAAACATTGTCGCGGCCACGGCAGCCTTCAATGGCGGCCGAACCGGTGTCGCCCGACGTGGCGCCCAGAATGGTCAGCTTCTGGCCACGCTTGGCGGTGAAATGGTCGAAGAAACGACCGAGGAGCTGCAGGGCAAAATCCTTGAACGCCAGGGTGGGGCCATGGAACAGTTCCAGCACCCAGTCGTTGGCGCCCAGTTGCACCAGGGGCGCGGTTGCCGGATGGCGGAAGGCGGCACCGTAGGTTTTGTCCAGCATGGCCTTCAGTTCGGCGTCCGTCAGGCTGCCTGCCACAAACGGGCGGATGATGCGGAACGCGACATCGGCATACGACAGGCCGCTGAGGGCCCGGATATCGTCCGCCGACAGGGTGGGCAGGCTTTCGGGCACATACAGGCCGCCGTCGCGGGCGAGGCCCGCCATGGTGACACCTTCGAAATCGAGAGTTTCGGCTTTGCCGCGCGTGGAGATATATTTCACGGGTCCGCAACCTTACATGACATGAAACGCGAGGGCATAGTCATAGGGGCGTGGGGGCCGGGATGCAAGCGATTCACGCGCCTTTTGCGCCCCTTTTCAGGCCAAAAGCGATATAGACACCGATGAGCGACAGCGCGAGGCCATACCAGGTGAGTGCATACTGGAAATGGTCGTTGGGGATATCGACACGCACCTGCCCGCCTTCCGGCAAGGCACCTTCAAGCACACCCTGGTCGGCCATGACCCGGAAATGATAATATTCTTTGCTCTTCAAGCCAAAGTGCGCCGCCATCTGGTGCACGTCGGCTGTGAACCAGGCGTCTTTATCCGGCTCGTTCGCGGGGGTCATGCTGCCGGGCACCGCACTGGTGCGCAGCACGCCGGTGACCATGATTTCCTGCCCCTGCATCAGGGACGGCAGCGCGGTCGTATTCGCGGGCACCCAGCCGAAGTTCACGAGCACATTCATGCCGTAGCGTTTTTGGACCGGCAGATAAAGCTGATACCCTGCCCCGCCCTTCAGGTTGGTGCCGAACACCTTCACGGGTTCGGCGTCCATCACGGTGCCCGAGAAGCTGACACGCCGGAATTCGACCGTGGTCGGATCATCCAGATGCACCGGCAGCGGCATGGGCTCGGCCTTGAGGCCGGCTTCGATGCGCGCCAGAAGCTCGGTCTTCGGCCCGACCTTGCGCGCCTGCCAGGTGCCAAGGCCGATGAGGATGGCGATACAGACGATGACGGTGACCGTAAGCGGCACACCGGGGCGGAATTGACCTTTACCAGATATCATGGTGCTTCCTTCCGCAATGGCCCAAAGCCCCCTCTCCCTGCCCTCTCCCCCGGGGGGAGAGGGATACAGAGGCCCGGCGTGCCGCAGCACGCCCCGGCCGCAGTCGGGTGAGGGGTGTGGCCTCGGCCATCAGTCGTCCTTTTCCACCTGCCGGCCTTCGCGGGCGTCATGGTGATACTGGAGCGCGACCAGAAGCGCCTTGATGACCCGGAGCATCCACAGGCTGCCGAAGATGATGACAATACCCAGCACAACAGCCACCACCGCGGGGCTGAGGCCGATGGCACCATACAGGAAGATGCCGAGGATGGCGCACACGGCCCCCAGGATCAGGATCACGAACACCTGCGCGCCGTCGCCCGGGTCGGCGGCAGACAGGTCGAACCCGCAGACATCGCAGCGGTCCTTGACCTCAAGCACATTGGTGAACAACGGGCCCTTGCCGCAGTTCGGGCAGGTGCAGGAAAGCCCGGCCCTATAAGGCGAAACCGACCGGGAGGTGTGCTCCCGGTCGGTCTCGGTATGGTTTTTGTCCGGTGTGCCGGTCATGCCTTATTGGCCGCCCCAGATATACACGCAGATGAACAGGAACAGCCATACCACGTCCACGAAGTGCCAGTACCATGCGGCGGCTTCGAAGCCGAAGTGATGGTCCGGCGTGAAGTGGCCCTTGTAGGCACGGCCAAGGCATACGGCCAGGAAGATGGTGCCCACCAGAACGTGGAAACCGTGGAAGCCGGTGGCCATGAAGAAGGTGGCACCGTAAACGCTGCCGGCAAAACCGAAGGCCGCGTGGCTGTATTCATAGACCTGTACGCAGGTGAAGAAGGCACCCAGGATCACGGTCAGCCACAGGCCTTTTTTGAGGCCGTCGCGGTCACCATGCATGATGGCATGGTGCGCCCAGGTCACGGTCGTGCCCGACAGCAGCAGGATCAGGGTGTTCATGAACGGCAGGTGCCAGGGGTCGAAAGTTTCGATGCCTTCCGGCGGCCAGACGCCGGCGGTGCCCAAGCTGTCCCAGAAGACGCTGATGTCCGCGGCCGGATGGTGCGGATACAGGGAGAAATTGAAGAAGGCCCAGAACCAGGCGGCGAAGAACATCACTTCGGAAGCGATGAACAGGATCATGCCGTAGCGCAGACCAATGCGGACCACCGGTTTGTGGTCGCCCTGTTCGGCTTCCTTCACGACGTCCTTCCACCAGGAGAACATGGTGTAAAGGAGGCTGAGAAGGCCGAGGCCGAACATCCAGTGGCCGAAGCTGGCACCTTCGATGCCAAACAGGGTTGCCTGCGGCTTCATGCTGAAGACGGCACCGATCATCATGATCAGAACCGCCAGCGAACCAACTGCCGGCCAGGGGCTGGGGTTGACCAGATGGAAATCGTGTTTCACGTCGCCCGCCATAAGTATTCTCCTAACAAAGCGCCGGGTATCCGGCTGACTTTTCCCTACCTGTTATTGTTTCAGTGCGGCGACCGTCTTCACCTTCTCGTCGTCCTTCACGACAAAGAAGGTATAAGACAGCGTTACTTCGCCGACATCATCCAGATTGCGATCCTCGTCGATCGAGGGATCAATATAATAGACGACGGGCATATCCACCCGTTCGCCCGGTTGCAAGGTCTGTTCCGTAAAGCAGAAACAGTCGATCTTGGCAAAATAGCTGCCCGCCTTGTCCGGCGTGATATTGTAGCTGGCCCGGCCGGTGATCGGCTTGTCCGTCGGATTATAGGCCTGGTAATAGGCGATATGCTGCTCGCCCACTTTCAGAAGCTGCTTGTTCTGTTCCGGCTTGAAATCCCACGGCATGTCGTGATTGAGGTTCGCGGCAAAGCGCACCGTCATTTCACGGTCGATCACGGTTTCGGATGCAAGGTCCACCTGCTTGGGTGTGCCACCATAACCGGTAACCTGGCAGAAGATGCGATACAGCGGCACGGCGGCAAAGGACATGCCCACCATGCCGGCGGCAACCAGCCCGACAATGACAGCCGTGCGGCCATTTTTGCGGTTGGTGTCGGTCACGGTGTCAGCCCCTTCACCCGGAAATAGCTGAAGATGGCCAGCAGCACCACAAACGCGCCCAGCGCAAGGCCAAGGGCCTTGTTGCGGCGGCGGATGCGCGCCATGTCTTCTTCGGTACGGACCGGCTGTTCGACAAATTTTTCGCGCGTGCCGTGCTGATCCTGTTGGTTCAGGTTTTCGCTCATGCCACCAGCCCCTCGACAATGCGTTCGGCGGCCAGGGTCGCGAACACCACAAACAGATACAGGATCGAGAAGGCGAACAGTTTGCGTTCGGCCTTTTCACGCCCGCGCCACACACGGTATGCCAGCACAAGGAACCAGGCGCCCAGCGCGGCGGAAACGGCGCCGAACACCGGGCCGGCAAAGCCCATGAAATAAGGCGCAACACCGCAGGGCACGACCAGAAGGCTGTACAGCAGGATCTGGCGACGGGTTTCCTTTACACCGGCCACCACCGGCAGCATCGGTACGCCGACCTTTTCATAGTCTTTCGACAGGAAAAGCGACAGGGACCAGAAGTGCGGCGGGGTCCAGAGGAAGATGATGCCGAACAGAACCATGGATTCGAGGGTCACGCTGTCGGTGACAGCGGCCCAGCCGATCATCGGCGGGAAGGCGCCGGCTGCACCACCGATCACGATATTCTGCGGGGTGCGCCGCTTCAGCCACATGGTGTAGATAACGGCATAGAAAAAGATGGTCAGCGCCAGGAGCGCAGCCGAGGTCACATTGACCATCAGGCCCAGAAGCACAACAGACGCGACAGAAAGGGTAAGGCCAAAGCCGAGCGCATCGCCGGGCGAAACCTTGCCGGCCGGGATCGGCCGTTTGGCGGTACGGTCCATCACCGCGTCGATGTCGGCGTCGTACCACATGTTGAGGGCACCCGAGGCGCCCGCGCCCACCGCGATCATCAGAAGCGCGGCGAAGGCCAGAACCGGGTTCATCGCGCCCGGCGCGGCAATGATGCCGACGAACGCGGTGAAAATGACCAGCGACATGACCCGCGGCTTCAGAAGCGCCACGAAGTCACGTGCTTCAGCCTCCCGCCCCGGGTGGAAACCCGAGGCGGCAGACTGGTTGCTGTCAAAGGATGTCAGGCTGTCAGCCAAAACAGGGTCCTTCTTTGCTTACTTGATACGCGGCAGTTCGTTGAACTGGTGGAACGGCGGCGGGGACGACAGGGTCCACTCGAGCGTCGTTGCACCTTCGCCCCACGGGTTGTCGGCACAGTCCTTCTTCTTCTTGAAGAGGGTCAGGGCCATCACCAGCACGAACAGCAGGAAGCCGGCGAGCGTGATGAGGTAACCGATGGACGACACATGGTTCCAGTAAGCAAACTGGTCAGGATAGTCGACATAACGGCGCGGCATGCCCTGCAGACCCAGGAAGTGCTGCGGGAAGAAGATGGTGTTCACGCCGATGAAGGTTACCCAGAACTGCAGCTTGGCCAGGGTCTCCGGATACTGTTTGCCGGACATTTTGCCGACCCAGTAATAGAGGCCCGCGAAGATGCCGAACACGGCACCAAGCGACAGGACATAGTGGAAGTGGGCTACCACATAATAGGTGTCATGCAGGACGATGTCGGCGCCGGCGTTCGACAGAACCACACCCGTTACACCACCAACGGTGAACAACAGGATGAAGGCAATGGCATACAACATCGGCACAGTGAAGCGGATCGAGCCGCCCCACATGGTTGCGATCCAGGAGAAGATCTTCACGCCGGTCGGAACCGCGATCACCATGGTGGCCGCCACGAAATAGGCCTTGGTGTCCACATCCAGGCCCACGGTGTACATATGGTGCGCCCACACGACAAAGCCGATGAAGCCGATGGCCGCCATGGCGTAGGCCATGCCCAGGTAACCGAAGATCGGTTTCTTGGAGAAGGTCGACACGATGTGGCTGATGATGCCGAAGGCCGGCAGGATCATGATGTAAACTTCAGGGTGACCGAAGAACCAGAACAGGTGCTGATACAGGATCGGGTCGCCGCCACCTGCGGGATCGAAGAAGGTGGTGCCGAAGTTACGGTCGGTCAAGAGCATGGTGATGGCGCCAGCCAGAACCGGCAGCGACAGCACCAGCAGGAATGCGGTGATCAGGATCGACCAGGCAAACAGCGGCATCTTGTGGATGGTCATGCCCGGTGCGCGCATGTTGAAGATGGTGGTGATATAGTTGATCGCCCCCATGATCGACGACGCGCCGGCCACGTGCAGCGAGAAGATCGCCAAATCCATCGACGGGCCAGGGTGACCCTGAACCGACAGCGGCGCATAGGCGGTCCAGCCGCCACCGAAGCCGTGCGAACCCGGTGCGCCTTCAACCATGGTCGAAAGCAGCAGCAGGATGAAGGCCGGCGGCATCAGCCAGAAGCTGACATTGTTCATGCGCGGGAAAGCCATGTCGGGCGCGCCGATCATCAGCGGCACGAAATAGTTGCCGAAACCGCCGATCAGCGCGGGCATGACCATGAAGAAGACCATGATCAGGCCGTGGCCGGTGGTCAGTACGTTGAATACCTGACGGGCTTCGTCCTCGGTGATGCCGAGGAAGCCGGGCAGAAACTGGATACCGGGTTCCATCAGCTCCATGCGCATCAGGCCGGACATGCCGAAGCCGATGAGGCCAGCGAAGAAGGCGAACCACAGGTACATCACACCAATGTCTTTATGGTTGGTGGAATATACCCAGCGTTTCCAACCGGTGGGGTTTGCGTGAGCCATTGCTCTTCCTTTCCCAGTACTTACTTAACGACCAAGAGCGGTGGTGCCGGCGTCGGCATATTCAGCCTTCGCGCGTTCCACCCACTGGGCGAATTCTTCCTTGGACACGACCTCGACCGCGATCGGCATGAAAGCATGGTCCTTGCCGCACAGTTCCGAGCACTGACCGTAGAAAGTGCCGGTTTCGTTGGCTTCGAACCAGGTTTCGTTCAGGCGGCCAGGCACGGCGTCCAGCTTCACACCGAAGGACGGAACCGCCCAGGCGTGAATGACGTCGGATGCGCTCAGTTGCACCTTGATCTTGGTGTTGACCGGAACAACAAGGCGGTAGTCGGCGTCCAGGAGGCGGTTCTTGATATTGGCAGGATGGCCCAGGAACTTGGTCAGCGCCTGTTCGTAACCAGCCATTTCGCCGGCGTCCTTGTAGGCGCTGTTGGGCACCACGGAAGCCGTGAACTCGATATTGCCATGGTCAGGGTAGGTATAGGTCCAGTTCCACTGGTTGCCGGTCACGCGGACGGCGAACTCGGTCTCGGGAACCACGTCCTGGTAATAGAGCAGCGGGATCGACCAGAAACCGATGCCGACCAGGATGCCGATCGGCACAACGGTCCAGACAAATTCGATGAAGGTGTTATGGCTCGTCTTGGACGGCTCGGGGTTCGCCTTCTCGCGGTACCTTACCATCACCCAGAACATCAGGATGAAGACAAAGGCGGCGATGATGGTGATGATCCACATAAGAAGGATGTGGAAATCGTCGATCTTGGCGGCCTGTTCGTTGACAGCGTCCTGAAGCCACAGCCCCTTATCGTGCGGCATGCCCTTGACGGCATCGGCCAGTGCGCCAACCGTAAAACCGAATACAGCCATCACGGTGGCCATCATTCCGGCGGTAAGCCTTTTGACGTTCATAGTTCTGCTTTCCTTTTTTCCTACCCCTACCCGGGCGACCGGATGGTGCCTATGTTATAAGCAAAATCCGGCGGTTCGGCCAGTTGGAAGCGGGACGGATCTGCTTCCGGCCGATAAAAATGCGCGCCCGTTATACCAGAGGTTTGCGCAGGCTCAAGCCCGAGAGCGTGCCTTGTGCCATTTTTCTGCCTCAAAACAGCATTTTTCGGCGACATGGCTTGTCATTGGCAACTATGCGTATCATGGTAACGCCAATCAGTAGGCGGCATGTGCGGCAAATGGCCGCAGCGCCGCGGTTTTCCTCGCCTCAGGAGTAGGTCATGACCGACGCGACACCCTCGCTGAACTTCTTTTTCGCAGACTCGGACCTCGACGAAAAACGCACGGAAATGCTGGTTTCCGAACAGCTTCAGGGCATGGACGACGGCGAGCTTTACCTTGAATCCACCCAGTCGGAATCCTTCAGTTTCGACGATGGCCGGCTGAAGGCGGCGAGCTTTGACTCGAGTCAAGGATTCGGCCTCAGGGCCGTGACAGGCGACTCCACGGGCTATGCCCATTCGAACGAGCTTTCGGAAGCCGCGATCAAGCGCGCGGGCGACACCGTGCGTGCCGTGCGCACAGGCACGTCGGGCAGCATGAGCCTGGCCCCCGCCCGCACCAACAAACAGCTCTACAGCGACCAGAACCCGCTCCTTGGCATCGGCTTCGACCGCAAGGTCTCCCTGCTGGGTGAAATCGACGCCTATGCCCGCGACGCCGACCCCCGGGTGCGGCAGGTCAGCGTTGGCCTCGTCGGAAGCTGGCAGGCGGTCGAGATCATCCGGGCCGACGGCCACCGGGTGCGCGACATCCGCCCGCTCGTGCGCCTGAATGTCTCGGTCATGCTGGGGGAAGGCGACCGGCAGGAAACTGGGTTCGACGGCGCCGGCGGGCGCCGCGCCTATGATTTCCTGTTCGACCAGTCCCAGTGGCAGGCACAGGTGCATGAAGCCATCCGCCAGGCTGCCGTCAACCTTGAAAGCCAGGATGCGCCGGCGGGCGAAATGACCGTGGTGCTGGGCCCCGGCTGGCCGGGTGTGCTCTTGCACGAAGCCGTGGGCCACGGCCTTGAGGGCGACTTCAACCGCAAAAAAACCTCGGCTTTCGCCGGCCTTCTGGGCGAACGGGTCGCGGCACCGGGTGTCACGGTCGTGGACGACGGCACGCTTGAGGCCCGGCGCGGCTCCCTGTCGGTCGATGACGAAGGCACGCCCACCGAACGCACGGTGCTGATCGAGGACGGCATCCTCAAGGGTTACATGCAGGACCGGCTGAATGCGCGGCTCATGGGCATGCAGCCCACCGGCAACGGCCGGCGCCAGAGCTTCGCGCACCAGCCGATGCCACGCATGACCAACACTTTCATGCTCGCGGGCGACAAGGACCCTGCCGAAATCCTCGCCAGCGTCGACGACGGGCTGTACGCGGTCAATTTCGGCGGCGGCCAGGTCGACATCACATCGGGCAAGTTCGTCTTCAGTTGCACCGAGGCCTACCGGGTCAAGGGCGGCAAGATCCTGCATCCGGTGAAGGGCGCCACCCTCATCGGCAACGGCCCCGATGTGCTGAAACGGGTGTCCATGATCGGCAACGACCTCGCGCTCGACAATGGTGTCGGCATCTGCGGCAAAGGCGGCCAGCAGGTTCCCGCCGGCGTCGGCCAGCCCACCCTCCGCGTCGACGGCCTGACGGTCGGCGGTACGGCGGGTTAGGTGGGGCGCGCTGACCTGCAAAAGCGCCACATCACAACTGAGGTAATGGCGGTTTCCAACACAAGGTTCAGCAGGGTAAACTGAACCAACCGATTTGCATCGGCGTCATAGGTCGCCATCTGCAAATTACCGATCCCGTTGGTAATCGCAGGCAGTTGCGCAAGTGCGACCGCACATACGGACACAAAATAATCGAATCTGACCCCAAGCCGACCTGCGCAGCTTCCAATGATGGCTGCGAGCAGCGCCACGGTCAAAAGCGTCGCGCTATTCATTTGCAGATAGAGGGAAATCCAACCCTCCAGCGGTTCTTGCTGTCCGATAGCCGCATAGAGAAGCAGATAGAGTGCCATTAACAGCAGCGGCGACAGAAGATTTACCGCTGCAGCAATGCAATATGCAGGCACACCAGCCCTGACCGCGCGCCTGAGCCATGCCATGCTCGACCAAAGTGGCAGGGAGAGCCACCAACGCCACCAGCGTGCAACGGCTTCGGTGTCGAACTGCAGCCATCGCGCAAATGTGCGCAATATTGCACTCGTCAGACCAGACGAAATCAGCAGCAGCCAAAAGGCCGCCACGACACCATATCCGGCCATGGTTCGTACCAGCGCGCCCCGATCCAGTATATAGGAAACTAGGCTCTGTGGCGGAGCCGTCACCGGACTGGTCGCCACCGCAAGATAATAGAGCGTGCCGTCCAACGCCTGGAAGACGACCGAAAACACGCTAAAGGTCGCCGCCAACAATATGGCTGAACGCCCCGACAGCAACAGCGCCACAAATAGAGAAATCCCGGCCATTACGTCTTCATGCTGATAGAGCTGATAGATGTCCTGCAGGCCCCACGCGCCCATGAAGCGAACCTGCATGTGAATGCTCAAATGGTCGATCAGGTGCAAAAACCCCCAGGCCCCGGCCCAGACGCCGAAGGTGATGGCGAGTTCACGGCGTGCCAACATGGATGTCCCCCTGCAGATTGCCGGCACAGGCTGGCAAGAAACGGCGGGTGGTTCAACAGAAAATTGCAGGCACAACCATCGGATAGTGCGACGAGCCGGTCCTGTGGTGGTCCAATCGCTGCCACCATGGCCGCGCGGTCGCATCATCGCGCAAAAAGCCGGCAGACGTCGCGCCGCAATAACGATTCCACAAGAATTGCCATTTATGCTAGCACATGGTCTTGAGTGCGGAGGGGCATCTGCGTCCATGGGCGACTTCAATACATTTTCCGAATGGCAGACCATTCGCGGCCAGAAGCTGGACAGCCGGGCCGAGGCGGTGCTGACCGTGGTGGCGCGCAAGCTGCCGCTGTTCCGGCTGCCGGTGAAACTGTATGACATGTGGATGGCGCTGCCCGGCGAGCTGCCGTCGGCAAGCCATGTGACGCCCACCTGGCTGGGCGCCGAATTGCTGCCCTATATGTATATCCTTGATATCGTCGACGGCGGACAGGATTTCCGCTGGCGCCTGTTCGGCACGGCCCACGCGGCGCGTTATGGTTCCGAGGCCACCGGCATGCTGATGAGCGAAGCGGCCCGGCGTGACAAAAGCGCCGCCGGCAGCCTGCATTTCGCGCGCCAGACCTGCGCCGAAAAACGCCCGACCTTCTTCCTGACCGAATTCCTGCAGGGCGAGTTCGCGGTCAAAAGCAACGCCACCGTGGTGCTGCCCCTTGCCGGACCCGACGGCGACATGTCGCGCCTGTTCGGCTGTTCCGTCTGGTCCTGACGGCAGGTCAGGATTCCAGGCTTTCATCTGCGGGTATGCCGGCGCCGATGTCGATAAAGCGGAAGCGGTTCGAAATCTCGACCTTTTCGCGCCCCACCGCCATGGTGGCCGGCCGGATATGGTGCAAGTCCTTCAGGTGGATGCACACCTGCATCAAAAGCGGCGGCTGGCCCGGATGGTCCGCAAGGATCGGCACGCTGGCGCCGATAAAATCGACCGTATCGACACCGGGCGCGGTCCAGACTGCGGCAGCGGGTTGTTCGACCACCGCCATCAGCCGCCTCGAGCGCATGTCCCTGGTCGCGGGTTCGGTGATATCGAGATAGTTGGCGCCGGTGAAATCGAATTTATACAGGTCCTGGAACAGGCTGCCGGCATAGCGGAAGACAATCTGGTCCGGCCCGTGCATATCAAGCAGCATGCAGCCGCGCATCAGGTGCGGGATATCGGCCAGGCGTATCTGGCTGCGTGTCGGCACCATGGCATCGCCGCGCCAGTTGCGCCAGGCGCTGAAAAACGCCACGATATGCTGGTGTGTCGCAAAGGCGGGAAAGCTGAACCGCGCCTCATTGTTGCCTGCCGCCATGAAAGTCTCTCTGTTCCGGTGGCAGATATTGTGCCTGCCCGCCACCTTTGCCATCAAGATTGTTTCATTCCTGCAACTTCCGCAAGCCCGGATGCATTTTCGCCTGTCCGTATAGCGGATTGATACATATTGGCGCTTGATCCCCGCGCAAAGATGATAGAGTTTAGCGCAAACGCCCGGCAAAGCGGGTGGGGGAAGAGCTTAGTGAAGATTTTTGTGATCCTGACTGCCATCCTGGCGGCAAGTATGGAAACCCATGCGGACCCGGACAAGGCACTGGCTGTCACCTATTATCATTATCCGCCGAAGCTGCGGGTGGAAGATGGCAAACCCGCCGGCCCCTATGCCGACGGGCTTGAGGCCATTGCCGCAAAGGCCGGCCTGCAGCTTGAATGGCTTGCCTCCACCATCAATGAAGAAGCGCGCATGCTGAATGACGGCCGCCGCAGCTTCTGCACCACCGGTCGTTATTATACCGCCGAGCGCGGCGCACGCTGGGCCTTCCTGCCCTACCAGTTCGACACCATTCCCGCCGATGTGACGGTCACCACAAAGGAAATGGCACCGGTGCTTCGGGCGCACGGCAGCATGGCCGCCGTGGTGCGCGACAAGGCTATCCTCGGCACCCTGTTGGGCAGCGGCGTCTATGGCCGCGAGATCGACGAGGTGCTGCGCACCGAACCGGGCTGGATCTACAGGGACGGCAAGACCGACTTCCAACTGATCAACATGCTGCTGGCGAACCGGGCGCAATATGCCATCGTGCCCGAGGACCAATGGCAGGAAGCGCTGGAGGCGAATCCGGACGTGAACAGGCTGGTGATGATCCCGGACCTTGGCACCCTGCCCCAGACGCCCTTGTATCTGGTGTGCAGCCGCGGCGTCGATGCCGATATCCTGGCCCGGCTCGACAAGGCCATGGGCGACCTGGGCTATCCCCACCTGCCGCCCGGCCAATGATGGCCGTGCCGGGGCGACAATTGTCCGCCACAACCCTGAAAGAAACTTGATCCCGCCGCAGGAATAGGAAACTCTGGTGGTCAGGGTTTCATTCTGCTGTCGTGTATCGGGGACATGCTGCCGTGACCTTTGCAACGAGCCTTCTGGCCATGCTGTTGCTGGCCCAGACGGATACGGCGCCACAGGCGATTACATTCACTTATTATCCCTATCCCCCGAAAATGCGGGTCGAGGGCGGCACCCCCACGGGCGCGCACCCGGACGCCATTCGTGCCATCACCGACCGGGCGGGCCTTGCGCTCGACTGGCTGCCGGCCGGCATCACCACCGAAACCCGCATGCTGGACGACGGTCGCCGCGCCTTCTGCACCACCGGCCGCATCTACAGCGATGAACGGGCGAAGCGCTGGTCCTTCCTGCCCTTCATCTTCGATGCCATGCCCGGCGACGTGGCGGTCACCCGCAAGGAACTCGAACCCGAACTGCGTGGCCATGGCAGCATGGCGGCGGTGGTGCGTGATCCGTCGCTCAGGGGCGCCCTGCATCCCGGCAGCACTTACGGCAGCGAGATCGACAGTTTTGTGAAAACCCCGCGCGACTGGCTGTTCGATGCCGGCGAAAGCAGCCTGCACCATGTGCAGATGGTGATTTCGGGTCGTGCCGATTATACCATAATCCCCGGCGACCAGTGGCACACCGCGCTTCAAAGCCTGAAGGGCATGGACACCCTGGTGATGATCGACGACCTGGGTACTTTGCCGCCAACGCAACTGTCGCTGGCCTGCAGCCACGGCGTCGACGCCGACACCTTCAGCCGGCTCAGGCAGGCGATGCAGGACCTGGGCTACAAACCCCGGAAAATAGCGCAATAAGAAAAAGGGCCCCGTGCGGGGCCCTGATCTTTTGTGCTGATTTGGCTGAGGTCAGTCGACCAGCGTGGCCTCGGTCTGGGCCTTCACATCCTCGAGGCTGACGCCGGGGGCGAGTTCGACGAGCTTCAGGCCGCCGTCTGTCACATCGAACACCCCAAGCCC
>SBGU01000059.1 GCA_006226495.1 Alphaproteobacteria bacterium | reverse complement strand
ACGGTGGCCTTCAGGATGCGCGACCAGTCGCTGTAATCGATCTGGATCGGCGATCCGGCGGTTTCGCCCCGGAAGGGTTCCGGGATTTTGCTTTCGTCGGCCTCTGCGGGCGCGAAGACAAGGCTGCCTGCGAACAGGGCCGCGGCTGCCAGGGATTTCATCATCATGTTCATAGGTGCCCCCCATAGCTGTTTGAGACAGTTTGACACTCGGGACAGGGCCCGTCCTGGAGCCTCAGGGTGGGCCAAAGGCCCCCGTCTTGGCAAGGGCCTAAACAAAAGTTGACCCGGGGCAGGCCGCCTTGCTTGCCAATCACCCGGCAGGGAAAACCCTGCCGCGGCGACCTGTCCCGGTTGCATTGCCAGGGCGGCGGCGCGGGCCATGCCACGCCTTGCCTTTCCCCCCCCAGGACCCGAAGGTCAGTTGGGTTTGCCCTGGTCCTCGCTTTTCTTGTCGTCGACTTCTTCGATATCGACGGTACCCTTGCGTTCGGCGTTCCGCTTGCGGACCTTGTCGACATATTCCATCACATGGTCCGGGAAGCGCATATGTTCGAGCGACAGAGTGCGGAAGTCCGAAACTGCGCTCAGGTCGAAGTCCGCGATGCCCATGTCGGAATATTCTGCGGGGCCGCGCAGTTCGGAGTAGCCCGCGTTCACACTGACCTGCGCGCTCATCATCGCGGCCGAGTTGGTGTTGGTCGAATTGGTATTGCCGCCGCGCTGGCCGTTGAACAGGTCGGCGATATAATAATCGTTGGTCTTGGCCTTGATGCGCTTGGCATCCGGGATGCGCGGTTTGTAGGCATCCTCCGACAGGCTGAACAGATGTTTCTTCAGGTCCTCGTTCCAGTCCGGGAACAGGGCCTTGTTTTCCGCATACAGTTCCGAAATTTCCAGCGTGGTGCCGCTCATCTTCATGCCGCGGTTGGAATTCACGAATTCCTTGGCTGCATGGATCAGTTGCCGGTGCACATTGTCGCCGGTGAAAGCCTCGGCCTGGATGCTGGGGCCGCCCACATAACCCTGGAACATGCCATACATGACGATGGTGCTGTCCCATTTTTCAAGCAGGATATGGTGGATGTCATTCAGCGACAGCGGGATGCCCGAAACCTTCAGCACCTTCTTGTCCCACAGGGAATCCTTGCCTTCTTTCAGCTTCTTCAGGTTTTTGGTCGGATATTCCTGGGCCAGAAGCTCGATGACCGTGATGTTGTAGAGGTTCAGCCAATAGGCCAGTTGTTCGTTTTTGGTCAGCTCGCCAAGCGGGACCTCGTCCGGCACGGCTTCGAGCTCGGTGCGGATCTCTTGCACGACCTTCAGGTTTTCCGGATAGTCGGCAAAAGCCGGGAAAATGAGGCGGTTGCCTTCGTTGCGCACGGTGCTTTTGTTGCCCTGCACGGTGCGCGTGCCGGTGGCGGCTTTGGGCGCCGGCGCGGTCGAACGGTCGGACATGCCGGCGTCGAATACGGTGGCCTTCAGGATGCGCGACCAGTCGCTGTAATCGATCTGGATCGGCGATCCTGCGGTTTCGCCCCGGAAAGCTTCAGGAATCTTGCTTTCGTCTGCGGCGGCTGGCAGGCCCTGCAGCGCAACGGCCAGCAGTGCCGGTGCAATATAGGCCCTGAGTTTATTCCACATACATACCCCCCCAAGAGTAACGTTTGGAAATTATTGTGATGGTGTCCATACTTGAAACAATGGGAGAGCGTCCTTCATATTTTGGTCAAAGGCAATAAGGTCTAAACCAAAGTTTGGCCATGGATGGCCCTGCGACCGGCCTTTGGTTCCGCGTTTGCGACCCGGTGGCGCCATGATCGCGCTAACGGTCGCTTTTGTGCAAAAATGCACATAAAACCCTGCAAAACTTCTTGATGACCTGCAATATCGCATGCCGTATGCTGCCCGCGATTTTGGGGTTGGGCCAGTTTTGCGCCCGGCTCCGGGGAGGAGACAGCATCCACACGCCCCCTGCGCCCGACGGGTGGGGCCGGCTCCATGTTGCAAACTGGAAAAGGAAGTATCCATGTACGAACGTCATCATTTCATCGGCGGCAAGGCCGTTGAAGGCACGTCCGGCCGTTTCGGCCCCATCTATAATCCCTCCACCGGCGAACAGGCGGGCAAGGTCGCGCTGGCAAGCAAATCGGAAGTCGAAGCCGCGATCGCGGTGGCCGACGCCGCTTTTGTCGAATGGTCCAACACCTCGGTGGTCAAGCGCGCGCGGGTGCTGCAGAACCTGGTGCATATCCTGTACCGCGACAAGGACCGCCTGGCCGAAGCGCTGTCATCGGAACATGGCAAGGTGTTTTCGGACGCCCAGGGTGACGTGCAGCGCGGCCTCGAGGTTGCCGAATTTGCGCAGGGCATCCCGCACCTGATCAAGGGCGAGTTTTCCGATAATGTTTCCACCGGCATCGACATGTATTCCATGCGCAAGCCGCTGGGTGTGGTCGTGGGCATCACGCCCTTCAACTTCCCGGCCATGATCCCGCTGTGGATGAGCTGCGTGGCCATTGCCTGCGGCAACAGCTATATCCTGAAGCCCAGCGAAAAAGACCCGACCGTGCCCTTGATGCTGGCCGACGCCTGGAAAGAAGCCGGCCTGCCGGACGGTGTGTTCAACGTCGTCAACGGCGACAAGGAAGCTGTGGACACCGTTTGTACCGACCCGCGGGTGAAGGCTGTGTCCTTCGTGGGTTCGACCCCCATTGCCCAGTATGTCTATGCCACCGCCACCGCGCACGGCAAACGCTGCCAGGCCATGGGCGGCGCCAAGAACCATATGATCATCATGCCCGACGCCGACCTGGACCAGGTGGCCGATGCGCTCATTGGCGCGGCTTATGGCTCTGCCGGCGAACGCTGTATGGCCATTTCGGTTGCCGTGCCGGTGGGCAAGGCCGTGGCCGACAAGATGGTCCAGATGCTGAAACCCCGCGTCGAAGCGCTGAAGGTCGGTCATTCCATGGACCCGCAGGCCGAAATGGGCCCCTTGGTGACCGCCGACCACCTGAAAAAGGTGCGCGGGTATGTCGACCTGGCGGAACAGGAAGGCAGCACCGTTGTGGTGGATGGCCGTACCTTCAAATATAATATGCAGGGCTACGAGAACGGCTATTACATGGGCGGTTCGCTGTTCGACAATGTCCAGCCCGGCATGCGCACCTACAAGGAAGAGATTTTCGGCCCGACCCTGCAGATTGTGCGCGCCGACAATTTCGACATGGCCGCCAGCCTGCCGTCGATCCATGAATATGGCAACGGCACCTCGATCTTCACCCGCGACGGCGATACCGCGCGCGAATATGTCAACCGGGTCGAGGTCGGCATGGTTGGCGTGAATGTGCCGATCCCGGTGCCGCTGGCGTTCCACAGCTTCGGCGGCTGGAAAAACTCGGCCTTTGGCGACATCAACCAGCATGGCATGGAAGGCGTGCGCTTCTATACCAAGACCAAGACGGTCACCAGCCGCTGGCCGACCGGCATCCGCTCGGGCGCGGAATTTGTAATTCCCACGCTCAACGGCTAAGCTTCCCGACCCCGGGCGGTGGCTGCCGCCCGGGTTCACCGGTTGGGGAGGCCGGGCAAAAAAGTTCCAAGTATTACAAGGCCTTCACAACCAAACAGGCGGGGTTCATGTCGCCCCGTTCATGATGATGCGAGGAGCTGAGTCTCATGAAGACCAAGTCCATTCTACTGTCTGCCGTGGCGGCGCTGGCCCTGGTGGCCTGCCAGCCTGGGGAAACGGCACAAAAACCGGCCGAAGAAAAAGCGGCGCCGGCCCTCGACCTCAAGGTCGAAATTCCGTATGAAAAATTCACCCTGTCCAACGGCCTGCGCGTGATCGTGCATGAAGACCGCAAGGCCCCGATCGTGGCCGTGGGCGTGTGGTACCATGTGGGCAGTAAGGACGAGCCCGAGGGCAAGACCGGTTTTGCCCACCTGTTCGAACACCTGATGTTCAACGGGTCCGAAAACTACAATGACGAATATTTCAAACCGTTTGAAGCCGTCGGCGCCACCGCCATGAACGGCACCACCTGGTTTGACCGCACCAACTATTTCGAAAACGTGCCGACCCCCGCGCTCGATATGGCGCTGTGGATGGAATCGGACCGCATGGGCCATTTGCTCGGCGCCGTGACCAAGGAAAAGGTCGATGAACAGCGCGGCGTGGTGCAGAACGAAAAACGCCAGGGCGACAACCAGCCTTACGGCACCGTGGAATACCGCCAGCTTGAAGGTCTGTTCCCGGTCGGCCACCCGTACCGCCATTCGACCATCGGTTCGATGGAAGACCTGGACGCCGCCTCGCTTGAAGACGTGAAAAGCTGGTTCGGCCAATATTATGGCGCCGCCAACACCGTGCTGGTGCTTGCGGGCGACATCGATGCCGCAACCGCCAAGCCGCTTGTCGAAAAATATTTCGGCGACATCCCGGCCGGCCCGCCGCTGAAGCAGCACAAAGCCTGGGTGCCTACGCGCGAAAACAACACCATCGAAGAGATGGTCGACCAGTCGGCCCCGCAGGTGCGCATCAACCGTACCTGGGCCGTGGCCCCGCGGAACGACCGCGACGCGGCGCTTCTGAATGTGGCCAGCGAAATTCTGGGTGGCGGCAAGAACTCCAGGCTTTACCAGGCGCTCATTTACAAGAACCAGTATGCGGTCAGCGTGAATGTGAATATCCAGCCGTTCGAACTGGCCAGCATGTTCGATATCGAAGTGACCCTGAAGCCGGAAGCGGACGAAAAAGAGGTCCTGAAGCTGATCGACGCGGAAGTCGCCAAATTCCTGGCCGAAGGCCCGACCGCCGACGAACTGGCGCGGGCACAGGCGTCGGTTCTGGCGTCGCGCGTGCGCGGCCTTGAACAGATCGGCGGTTTTGGTGGTAAGGCGACGGCGCTGGCGCAGGGCGAGCTTTATGCCGGCGACCCGGCTTTCTACGCCACGTCGCTTGAATGGACCAGCAGTGCCAGCAAAGCCGACGTCAAGGCTGCGGCTGACAAATGGCTCGGCCAGGGTTTCTATCAACTGACCGTGCGCCCCTATCCGAAATATGAAACCGCCGCAAGCACGGTTGACCGCACCGCCGGCCTGCCCGAAGTCGGCGCCATGCCCGACCTTGCCTTCCCGGATATCCAGGAAGCGACGTTGAAAAACGGCATGAAAGTGGTTGTCGCCAACCGCCCGACCGTGCCGGTTGTCAACATGGCCATGCAGTTCGACGCGGGGTATGCGGGTGACCAGGGTCGGCCCTTGGGCACCTCCAGTTTCGCGCTCAACATGCTGGACGAAGGCACCAAGACCCGCTCCGCGCTCGAAATTTCGGCTGAAGCGGAACGCCTGGGTGCCAACCTGTCCACCGGGTCCAACCTGGACATGAGCCTGGTGAACCTGTCGGCCCTGAAGCCGAAGCTTGCGGAATCGCTGGCGCTGGCCGCCGATGTGGTGCGCAACCCGGCCTTCGCGGACGACGAGATGGAACGCCTGCGCCAGCGCTGGATCGCCTCCATCGCCCAGGAAAAGGCCCAGCCGGTACAGCTTGCGCTGCGCACCCTGCCGCCGCTTCTCTATGGTGAAGGCCATGCGTATGGCATCCCCTACACGGGGTCGGGCACCGAAGCCTCGATCGCTTCCTTGACCCGGGACGATCTGGTGAAGTTCCATACCGACTGGATCAGGCCGGACAATGTGAAGATCTTCATGGTCGGCGACATCACGCTGGATGAAGCCGTGCCGGCGCTTGAAAAAGCGTTCGGTGACTGGACCGCGCCCGACAGCGCGATCCCCACGAAGAATGTTGCTGCGGTCGATGCCCCCGCCAAGGGCCGGGTCATCATCATGGACAAGCCGGGTTCGCCCCAGTCGCTCATTCTCGCGGGCCATCTGTTCCCGTCGACCGGGGACGCCAATTACCTGACCGACGAAATGGCCAACGACATCCTGGGCGGCGAGTTCACCGCCCGCGTGAACATGAACCTGCGCGAGGACAAACACTGGGCCTACGGCGCCTATACCTTCACCACCGATGCACGGGGCCAGCGCATGTGGCTTGTGTATGCACCGGTGCAGACCGACAAGACCAAAGAGTCGCTGGCGGAACTGATGAAGGAATTCAGCGGTTATCTGGGCGACAAACCCGCGACCCAGGAAGAGCTGGACCGCATGGTGCGCAACAAGGTCAACAGCCTGCCGGGCCAGTTTGAAACCGGTGGTGCGGTGCTGGGCAGCCTGTTGTCGAACGACCGGTTTGGCCGTTCGAACGATTATGTGCCCATGCTGACCGAACGCTATGAAGCGCTTTCGATCGATGCCATCCGGCAGGCGGCCAAAGATACCATCCATCCGGCCGAACTGACCTGGCTGATCGTGGGTGACCGCGCCCAGATCGAGGCCGGCATCCGCGAGATGGGCCTGGGTGACGTGGAAGTCTGGGACCAGAACGGCAACAAGCTGAACTGATCCAGCGCTACTGAAGAGAAGGGAGCGGGCGGGGCCATCACCCCGCCCGCTTTTCAAGGGATGTCGCCGGTTGGGGGACCGGGGGCGGCCGATACCAGGGTCACGAAAGGGTAAGGGTTTGGATTTCCAGTTGAACGAGGACCAGCGCGCCATCCAGGAAATGGCGCGGAACTTCACCAGCGACCGCATCACGCCCTTTGCGGCGGAATGGGACGAAGCCAAGGTCTGGCCGCACGATGTGGCCAGGGCGGCGGGCGAGCTTGGGTTCGGCAGCATTTATGTCAGCGAACAGGGCGGCGGCTGTGGCCTGAGCCGGGTCGAAAGTGTGCTGATCTTCGAACAGCTTTCCATGGGCTGCCCGTCGACCGCCGCCATGATCTCGATCCACAATATGGCCACATGGATGATCGACTGTTTTGGAAACGACGACCAGCGCGCGCGTTTTGTGGCGCCTTTGGCCACGTTCGAGAAAATGGCCAGCTATTGCCTCACCGAACCGGGCGCGGGCTCGGACGCCGCCAGCCTCAAGACACGGGCGGTCAGGGACGGCGATCATTATGTGCTGAATGGCTCCAAGGCCTTCATCTCGGGTGGTGGCGAGAGCGACATTTATGTGGTGATGGCACGCACGGGGGCCGAAGGGGCGAAGGGCATCAGTTGTTTTGTGGTTGAAAAGGGCACACCCGGCCTGTCGTTCGGTGCGCAGGAAAAGAAGATGGGCTGGCACAGCCAACCCACCGCCGCCGTGATGTTCGACGATTGCCGCATCCCTGCCGCCAACCTGGTCGGCGAAGAAGGCCAGGGCTTCCGCATTGCCATGCAGGGGCTGGACGGCGGACGCCTGAACATCGCCGCCTGTTCCCTGGGCGGGGCCACACGCGCGTTTGACGAGGCCGTGGCCTATGTCAAGGACCGCAAGCAGTTCGGGCAGGCCATCGCCGATTTCCAGGCCACCCAGTTCCGCCTTGCCGACATGGCAACGGAACTCGAGGCCGCGCGCCTGATGCTGTATGCCGCCGCGCAAAAGGTATCTGCCGGCGCGCCTGACGCCGCAGCCGCTGCCGCCATGGCCAAACGTTTTGTCACCGACGTGTGTTTCGATGTCACCAACGCCGCGCTGCAACTGCATGGCGGCTACGGCTATCTGCAGGATTACCCGATTGAACGCATCCTTCGGGACTTGCGCGTGCACCAGATCCTCGAAGGCACCAACGAAATCATGCGCGTGGTCATCTCCCGCGCACTGTTGAAGGACTGATCATGCCTGCACCCCTCACCCGACTGCGGCTAGGCTCGCCATGCTCGCCAAGCCTGCGTTTCCCTCTCCCCGCCGGGGAGAGGGGCAGGGAGAGGGGGCGTGCCCCCAACCACCGCCGTTCGCCCTGAGCCTGTCGAAGGGCAGGACGAATTTGTACCGAGCCGGAGCATTTTATGACCGAAGCTGAAGTCTTGTTTGAAACCCGGGGCAATATCGGCCTCATCACGCTCAACCGCCCCAAGGCGCTCAACAGCCTGACCCACGGCATGTGTGTCGAGATCAAGCGCCAGTTGGACGCCTGGAAGATCATGCCGTCGGTCCATGCCGTTGTGGTGACGGGCGCGGGCGAAAAGGCCTTCTGCGCCGGGGGCGATGTCGTCAAGGTGGCCAAGTCCTATCAGGCCGGCACCACGGAATGGCGCGACTTTTTCCATGACGAGTACCTCATGAATATCGCGATCCATGAATTCCCCAAACCCTATATCAGCCTGGTGGACGGTATCGCCATGGGTGGCGGGGTCGGGGTCTCGATCCCCGGCGATTTCTGGGTCGCCAGCGAGAAAACCCTGTTCGCCATGCCGGAAACGGCGCTCGGCCTGTTCCCCGATGTCGGCGGCGGCTGGTTCCTGCCGCGCCTGCCGGGCGAAACCGGCATGTATCTGGCCCTCACCGGCGCGCGGGTGAAGGCGCCAGACCTGTATGCGCTCGGGATCGCCAGCCATGTGGTGGCGTCCGAACGCATGCCGGCTCTTCTGGACGCGCTGGCGGCGGCGGAGATCAGGGATAACCGCGACGCGCAGGATATTCTGGACAAGTTCCATGAAGACCCCGCGCCCGCGCCGCTCGTGGAATATTATGACGAAATCGACGGCGCCTTCTCGGGCGTGCGGGTGGATGAAATCCTGCATATGCTCGAACTGGATGAAACGCCCTGGGCGCAGGAACAGTTCAAGACCCTGATGACCAAGTCGCCGACCAGCCTGAAGCTGACCTTCGCGCAGCTCCGCCGCGGTGAAGTGCTGGAGGATTTCCGCGACAATATGCGCATGGAATACCGCATGGTGCACCGGGTGATGGAAGGCAACGACTTCTTCGAAGGCGTGCGTGCCATCCTGATCGAAAAGGACATGAAACCGGTATGGAACCCGAACACGCTGGAGCGTGTATCGGACGAGGATATCGACTCCTATTTCGCCAACCTGGGTGCCGACGAACTGGATATCGACTGAACGGAACGACCTGCAGGCCCCTCTCCCTGACCCTCTCCCCGCGGGGGAGAGGGAAACGAAGGCCCGGCACGCGCATGCGTGCCCTGGCCGAAGTCGGGTGAGGGGTCGCCCAACCAGAAAAAGGAACTGCCCCCATGACCACAATTGCATTCATCGGCCTTGGCAACATGGGCCTGCCCATGTCGCAGAATCTTCTGAAAGCGGGTTTTGCCGTGCGCGGCTTCGACCTGTCGGACAGCGCGCGTGCCGCATTCGCAGGCGCGGGCGGCCAGCCCTTCACCTCGGTCGCCGAAGCCGTGGCGGATGCCGACGCCGTCATCACCATGCTGCCGAACGGCGCTATCGTGAAGGATGTCTATGAAGGTGCCGATGGTGTGTTTGCCAACGCCAAGGCTGGTGCCCTGATGATCGACAGCTCCACCATCGATGTCGCCACCGCGCGCGAGGTGTGTTCGGCGGCGGTCGGCAAGGGCTTCGAGATGGTCGATGCGCCCGTGTCGGGCGGTGTGGGCGGCGCGGCTGCCGGCACGCTCGCCTTCATGGTCGGCGGCACCGAAGCGGCCTTTGCGCGCGCGGAACCGATCCTGCAGCCCATGGCCGGCAAGATCGTGCATTGTGGCGCGTCGGGCAACGGCCAGGCCGCCAAGGTGTGCAACAACATGCTGCTGGCAATTTCGATGATCGGGGTCTCCGAAGCCTTCAACCTTGGCCGTGCGCTGGGGCTTGATGACCAGGTGTTCTTCGATGTGGCGGCCAATGCGTCGGGCCAGTGCTGGTCGTTGACCACATATTGCCCGGTGCCGGGGCCGGTGCCGGCGTCGCCCGCCAACCGCGACTACAAGCCGGGTTTTGCGACCGCCCTGATGCTGAAGGACCTGAAGCTGGCCATGCAGGCCGTGGCCGATACCGGCGCGAACACGCCCATGGGCACACGCGCCGCAGAAATTTACACCGCCATGGACGGGAATGGCCATGGCGGTGTCGACTTCTCAGGTGTGATCAAACACCTGACGGGGGAAATTTAAGATCTCTGACCGGGCCGGCGTTCACGCCGTGGCGTAGGCCCAGTCATATCCACGCTGGGGGGCGAGGGTGCTCCCCGCGTTGCCATAGCGGATCACGGCCTGGGTGCGGTTCTGCACACCCAGCACCTTGAAGATGGCATGCATGTGCGCCTTCACCGTGCCTTCGGCGATCGACAGCCGGGCCGCGATTTCCTTGTTCGGCAGGCCGTCGGCGGCCATGGCCAGGATCTGCTTCTGGCGGTAGGACAGGCGGCTGAAATCGATGCTGCTGTCGGGCCGGCGCGGGATCAGGCCGCTGGTGTCGCGGCCACGCGGGGCTTCCCCCAGCGCATTGCGCACATTCGGTGCCTGCGGGCGGGTCGAAACCGCGCCAAAACCTTCAACCGGCAGCTTGAGCGCACGGCGGATGGTCTGCACCATCTGGCTTACACTGGCGCTGCGCATGATCGGCACGCCAACCGGCGCCTGGGCGGCCTGGCCCTGGCGGTCGAGAATCGTGACAATGGCGGCGTTCGGATACAGGCGCTGGGCCAGTTTCAGGCAGTCCTGCCCGTCGTCGGCCAGGCTGCCCGGGTGCAGGACCACAAGGTTCAGGTCTGCATGGTGGGCGGTGCGGGCCAGAAATTCGTGTTCGCTTCCTGCTTCCAGAATTTCACGGAAATTCCCGGAAACGGAAATTACTTCCCTCAACGAAAGGCGAAATAGTTCCTCGCCATCAACAATCAGTGCTTTCATGATACTTCCTCGCTGTTAGTTTATTCCGTTGGTTCCGCCCCAGTTATTGTTGAGACATTCAGCGGACCAACATTCCTCACAATTTTTTTGCGATTTTAGCCGATTTAAGGGCCATTCGCTTGTATGTGCGATAAACCGAGTGTGGGGTGCGACGGGTCGTGCTTCAACCCTATCATCGGTTTAGCGGCAAACTTAAGCTTAGCGCGGCTTTGCGCCCGAATGCGCCCGAACACCCGTTCTGCGTGCCCGGTCTTGACCTTCGGGCCCATGTCCCTTATCCCTGTGGGCGGGAGCAAAACGACATATCTTGTCACACGACCGGAGCCACCATGACGGTTGAGCCGCGATCCCTTATTTCCAGCCCCGACACCCAAGCCGCCCTTTCAAGGATCGACGTGCGCCAGGACGATATGGTCGCGCTTGTCGAAGCCTGGAGCCGCATCAACAGCGGCAGCCGCAATCTGGACGGCCTGCAGGCCATGGAAGCCGAGATCGTGCGGGCTTTCGCGCCCCTGGGCGCGCAGGTCGATTTCATCGAATTGCCGGACGGCGAAGCGGTGGACGATGCGGGCCGTGTGGTGCCGGTGAAAAACGGCCGCACCATCCGCTTCACAAAACGCCCGACCGCCAACCGGCGTGTGCTGATGACCGGCCACACCGACACGGTTTTTGCCGTCGATCATGCCTTCCAGGCGCCGCGCTGGCTGCCGGACGGCCGGCTGAACGGCCCCGGTGTCGCCGACATGAAGGGCGGCATCATCGTCATGCTGAATGCCCTGCTGGCGTTCGAGGAAAGCCCGTTTGCCGACGGGGTCGGCTGGCAGGTATTGCTGTCGCCGGACGAGGAGACGGGGTCGCTGGCGTCCGCCCCGTTGCTGGTGGAACACGCCAAGGCCGCCCATATCGGCATGACCTACGAACCCGCGCTGGCGGACGGCACGCTTGCCGGTGCGCGCAAGGGCAGCGGCAACTATACGCTGGTTGTGCGCGGCAAGGCCGTGCATGCGGGGCGCGAGTTCCATAACGGTCGCAATGCGGTGGTGGCGCTGGCCACCATCATCGGCGAACTGGCGGCGCTGACGGACGGGCGGCCGGAGCTGACGGTCAACCCGGCGGTGATCAAGGGTGGTGTCGCCACCAATGTGGTGCCTGACCTGGCACTCTGCCGCTTCAATGTGCGGCTGAAGGAACCGGGGGATGCCACATGGTTCGCGGAACAGGTTGACCGCATCCTCGCCCCCTGGCGCGCACGGGAAGGGTATGCGGTCGCGCTGCATGGCGGTATCAACCGCCCGCCCAAGGCGCTGTCGCACGCGAACCTGATGCTGATGGAAGCCATCCGCGCCTGCGGGGCGGATTTGGGCCTTGATATCAATTATGTGCCGACGGGGGGGTGTTGCGAAGGCAACAACCTGGCCGCCGCCGGCCTGCCGAACGTGGACACCCTTGGGGTGCGCGGCGGCATGATCCACAGCGCCGATGAATTTGTGATCGCCGAAAGTTTTGCGGAGCGGGCCAAACTGTCCGCCCTCATATTGATGGCATTCGCGAAGGGCGATCTGGACATGGTTCTGAAAGCACGCACCAGGGCGTAGGGAAGGCGCCGGCGTGTTGGACTGACAGGCATCCGGGGCCCTGATCTGTTGCCCGGAACACGGAGGGAAAAACCATGTTTGTGGTACGCCCCGCACGCCTGAAGGATGTTGACGGCCTTCAGGCCCTCGCCAAAAAAACCGGTACCGGCCTTACCACCCTGCCGGATCACAAACCCAGCCTGGAACGCAAGGTCAGGAACTCGATGGCGGCTTTTTCGGCGCCGGACGGCGTGACCGAAAAACGCACCTACCTGTTGGTACTGGAAGACCTGGAGACCGGCACCATCGCCGGCACCAGTGCGCTGATTGCCGGGGTCGGGCTCGATCGGCCCTTCTACAGCTACCGCCTGTTGCACCTGACCCAGGTGTCACACGACCCAGAAATGCGGGTGGACACCGAAATGCTGCAGCTCGCCAACGATTTTGTCGGCGCGACCGAGGTGGCAACCCTGTTCCTGGACCCGGATTACCGCATCGGCAAGCTGGGCAAGCTTCTGTCCAAGGCGCGTTACCTGTTGATGGCGGCGCACGCCAACCGTTTTGCCGACCAGGTGATTTCCGAAATCCGCGGCTGGGTCGCCCCTGACAATCATTCGCCTTTCTGGGAAAGCATCGGCCGGCATTTTTTCAACATGGATTTCAAGACCGCGGACGAAATCAACGGCCGGGGCAACAGCCAGTTCATTGCCGACCTGATGCCCAAATTCCCGATCTATACCGCCCTGTTGCCGCAGGAAGCCCGCAACGTGATCGGCAAGCCGCACGACATGGCGCGGCCCGCGATCCGGCTGTTGGAAAAGGAAGGCTTCCGCTTTTCGGGTGCGGTCGACATTTTTGACGGCGGTCCCACCTACGAGGTGCACAAACGCGGCATCTGGACCGCGCGCAAAAGTGTGGCCGGCACCTTGGGCGGCACGGTCGACGGTGCAGGCCACGACCCGCTGCATCTGGCCGCGAACCCGGACCTGAAAAATTTCCGTGTGGTGCTGACGAATGTGGTCGAAGGCTCAAGCGGCCTGTGGATGCCGCGCGAGGCGGCTTCGGCCCTTGACCTGAAGGCCGGCGACGCCCTGCGCTACAGCCCCGTGGACCGCACGGGCAAACAAGACGACGACGAGTAGGATTTTAGCATGACCCATTTTATTGGCGGCATCTGGACCGCCGGCGAAGGCGCGGCCTTCATGTCCATCAACCCCGCAGACGGCAGCACCCTCTGGCAGGGCCGGGAAGCGACACCCGCACAGGTGCAGGCCGCCGTACAGGCGGCATCGGATGCCTTCGACGGCTGGGCCTTAACCCCGCTTGAGGGCCGTATCAGCATCGTGCGCGCCTATGCGGCCCGGCTGGGCGAGCGCAAGGCCGAACTCGCGGAGCTGATCGCGCGTGATGCCGGCAAGGTATTGTGGGACGCATTGGGCGAAGCCACGGCCATGATCAACAAGGTCGAGATTTCGCTGAAAGCATACGACGAACGCACCGGCCACCGCGAAGCCGTGAACGGGGCCATCCGCTCGCGCCTCAGCCACCGTCCGCACGGGGTGATGGCGGTGTTCGGGCCCTATAATTTCCCCGGCCATCTGCCGAACGGCCATATCGTGCCGGCGCTGATTGCCGGCAACAGCGTGGTATTCAAACCCAGCGAACTGACCCCCGCCGTCGCCGAACTGATGGTGAAAGTGTGGGACGAAGCCGGCCTGCCCAAAGGCGTGCTCAATCTGGTGCAGGGCGGGCGCGATACCGGCGCGGCGCTGGTGGCGGACCAGCGCATCGACGGTCTGTTGTTCACCGGCAGCGCGGCCACGGGGCTTGCCATTTCGAAACAGCTGATCGACCGGCCCAATGTCATCCAGGCGCTGGAAATGGGCGGGAACAACCCGCTGATCGTGCATGAGGTCGAGGATCTGAAGGCGGCGGCCATCATGACCATCCTGTCGGCCTTTGTATCGTCCGGCCAGCGCTGCACCTGTGCGCGCCGGATGATTGTGCCTGCGGGCGCCAGGGGTGATGCCTTCATCGACACCCTGGCCGCCGCCATGGACGGCATTCAGGTAGGCGCCTTCACGGATGAGCCCGAACCCTTCATGGGGCCTTTGGTCGGCGCGCGGGCGGCTGACATGGTCCTGAAGGCACAGGCGGGCCTTGAGGCCGCGGGCGGGCGCGTGATCCGTCGGGCCGAGCGGCTGGCGCGCGGTGATGCCTTCATCAGCCCGGGCCTGATGGACGTGACCGAGGTTCAGGACCGACCGGACGAGGAAGTGTTCGGCCCGTTCCTGCAGCTCATTCGTGTGCCGGATTTCGAGGCCGCGATCCGGGAGGCCAACAACACGCGCTACGGCCTGGCTTCCGGCCTTATTTCCGACAGCCGCGCGCTGTATGACAGTTTTTTCCCGCGCGCGAAGGCGGGCATCGTAAACTGGAACCAGCAACTGACCGGGGCCGCATCCACCGCGCCCTTCGGCGGCATCGGCTGGTCGGGCAACCACCGGCCCAGCGCCTATTATGCCGCCGACTATTGTTCCTATGCGGTCGCGACCATGGAACAGGCCGAAGGCCGGGTCGAGGTGGCGGCGCCGCCCAAGGGGCTGGTGCTGGGCTGATTGCCGGCTCAGGCGCCGGGGGACAGCGGCGGTGCCGGCTCGCCGGAGCGGGTGCCGCCGGGCACGTCCGCGCCGATGTCATAGAAACGCCGGTCCACCAGCGACGTGTCCTTGAAACAGGTGCGGCCAAATTCGGCCTGCATCTGCGCGGGCGACAGGCTGTAACCGGTGCCAACGAAGTAACGCACCTTGCCGAACGGGTCGAGAAGCGGCAGTTGCAGGGTGCGATAGACAAAACTGTGGTTCAGGAAGTCGACCATGTTGCGCGTGATCATGCCGGCACAGGGCTGGTCGCGCAGCGCCTTGTAGTAGCGCTGTTCGTCTTCGACCAGCGTCCTGGGCGTGATGTCGAAAATGTTGCGACCGGTCATGTCCATGCCGATCAGCCGGTCCAGAATGGTGCCCGCCTGCACGATCACCAGCGCGTCGCGCTCCTGCCATTCGCTCACAAACACTTCGGGCAGCGCCCCATTGATCTGGGCCGAGGAAAAATCCGAACGTTTGGGGCAGACCTGACCCTCTGCGCGGGGCAAGTTCAGCCAGAAGCGGATCAAATGTTCCGTGGCCTTGGAATGGTGCAGGTCTGTCAGGTCATGTTGCATTGAAGGGTGGGCGTCGCTTCTATCCGTCCGGGCCGTCGCTGCGCGGCCCCTTTTTTGTTCCTATTGCAATGTATGCGGTACCCGGGATTTGGCAAGCCAGAATGTGGGTCTATAGTCCCATCAGGCTGTTTGCCGGACGTTACGGCACTTTGCGATTTGGCTGGAATTCGGCAATATTGTCGCCGGTTTTGTCCAGGGGCGGCACGCCGGCGCCGATATCGAAGAAGCGCCGTTCCAGAAGCCGGATGCTTTTGAAATTGGTCTGGCCGAATTCCTGTTCCAGTTGTTTGCCCTCAATCGCGGCACCGGTACCGACAAAATAACGGACTTTGCCGAACGGGTCCAGAAGCGGCAACTGTATGGTGCGGTAAACAAAGGGCCGTCCGATCAGATTGTTGGCGCTGCGGGTCAGCACCCCCGCGCACGGCTGGTCCCTGAGCGCGCGGTAATAGACGCGCTCCGGCTCCTTCAATTCGGGCGGCAGGATGTCGAATATATTCTGTCCGGTGATATCCACACCCAAAAGCCGGTCCAGCACCGTGCCGGCCTGCACAATGGCCAGCACATCGTCGCTGTACCATTCGCTCACAAATACTTCAGGCAGCGCACCATTGATCTGGGCCGATGAAAAGTCGGAGCGTTTGGGGCAGACCTGTCCTTCGGGCCGCGGCAGCCGGCGCCAGAAGGCGACCAGGTCCTGGGTCGCTTTCGAGTGGCGCAGCATGTCCAACGGGTCGTTCATTCCAAAAACAGGTCCGTGTAAAAATAAATATTAACACATCACCCGTCTTGGACGGACTTTGTGTTTTCAATTTTGGTCCAGACAACATTTCCGCCGTCTGTGCCGAATGCTTTTTCTGAGGTTCGGTCGTTTTTCTTTTTATTTTAACAATACAATACCCGGTACTGGGGAATGCTTGCCGCCTTTTGCGCTGCACCCGAATTCTTAGACGGCGCCCGAAAATTCGCAAGGGCAAAAAAAGTATCGGGTACGCCTTTTTATGTGCGGCCCTGTTGCCGGTGCGCCGCCTCCCTCACCAGCTTTGCAACAAGACGTTACTGGACCGTGACAGGCTGCGTGCTACTCTCTGGCCCTGAAGGAGATGCCCGATGCTGATCAAGAACCGCCACGCCTGGCAGGAAAGCGAAAACGCCGTCACCCCCGAAGGGGTGTATGTGAACCGGCGCAATTTCCTGCGCGCGGGGCTTGCGGGCGGGGCGGCCATCGCCGGGCTGGGCAGTGGCCTTTCGTCGGCCTTCGCCGCCGAAGACCGGGTCTTGGCACCGCTCACGTATCGGCTGACCAACATCGACCCGGGCGAGGAACAGACACCCTTCAACGCGGTCACACAATATAACAATTTCTATGAATATGGCACCGACAAGGACGATCCCGCCAAAAATGCCTGGCGGCTGCAGCCCAAGCCCTGGTCGGTGACCGTGGACGGCATGGTTGACAAGCCGGGCACATACGGCCTTGAGGACGTGATCGACTTCAAGGGTCTGCAGGAACGCATCTACCGGCTCAGGTGTGTCGAGGCCTGGTCGATGGTCATCCCCTGGATCGGTGTGCCGCTTGGACCCGTGCTGCAGAAATTCGGCATCCAGTCGGGCGCCAAATATGTGCGCTTCGAAACTTTGGCCGACAAAAAACAGATGCCCGGCATCAAATGGCCGGTGCTCGATTGGCCCTATGAAGAGGGCCTCAGGCTTGACGAAGCCATGAATGAACTGGCCTTCCTCGCGGTCGGGCTTTATGGCAACGAACTGCCGAACCAGAATGGCGCGCCCATCCGCCTGGTGGTGCCCTGGAAATACGGTTTCAAGTCGATCAAGTCGATCGTGCGCATTTCGCTGACCGACAAAGAACCATCGACAAGCTGGAGCAAGGCCAATGCGCGCGAATATGGTTTCTATTCGAACGTGAACCCCGATGTGGACCATCCGCGCTGGAGCCAGAAACGCGAACGCCGCATCGGCGAGTTTGCCCGCCGCGAAACCCTGATGTTCAACGGTTATGGCGACCTGGTGGCGGACCTCTACAAAGGCATGGACCTGAAGGCCAACTATTGATGCAGCTTCTGTCCGTGCCGTTCCTGCGCCGTTATGGCAAGCCTGTGGTCTTCGCGCTCCTTTTGGTGCCGGCGGCGATCCTGGTACACAACTGGTGGCTGGCGTTCGAAGGCCTGCCGAACGACCTGGGTTTCAACCCGCAGGAAGCCTCGAACCGTTTCACGGGAGACTGGACCCTGCGCATGCTGCTGCTCGCACTCGCAATTACGCCGCTGTCGAAGCTCCTTAACTCGCCGAAGCCGATCCTGTTCCGGCGCATGGTTGGGCTTTATGCCTTTTTCTATGCCTGCCTGCATATCGCCAGCTATTTGTGGCTGGACAAATATTTCGCCTGGGGCGAGGTGTGGGCCGATATCCTGAAGCGCATCTATATCACCGTGGGCATGGCGGCCTTTGTGCTGTTGATCCCGCTGGCGGTCACCAGCACCAGGGGCTGGGTCCGGCGCCTGGGATCGAAGAACTGGCAGCGGCTGCACAAGGCCGTTTATGCCATCGGTGTGCTGGCCGTGATCCATTTCATCATGATGCGCAAGGGTTTTCAGGTCGAACCGCTGATCTATGCGGCCATCCTTGCGGCCCTGTTGATCTCACGTGTGCCTGAATGGGTGCGCAAGGCACGGCGGCGCAACCGCAAGGCCGCAGCCGCCTGAGCATCCGGTTATTTGGGCCTGACCGCCATCATGTAATTGACGATCTGGGTCATCACCACCTCGCCCTTCTGGTTCATGACCTCGCTTTTCGATTTCACGAGGCCAAGGCCCGGGCGCGACTGGCTTTCGCGTTTTTCCAGGATGGTGGTGCGCACGCTCAAGGTATCCCCCGGGAACACGGGCCTGAGCCAGCGCAGTTCCTCGATGCCGTTGCCGCCCAGGCTGGCGACCTTCTTTTCGGCCATATGGTCCACATTCATGCGCATGGTCATGGCGCAGGTGTGCCAGCCGCTGGCGCACAGGCGCCCGAAGATGGATTTTTTCGCCGCCTCGTCATCCAGATGAAAGGGCTGCGGATCGTATTTACCGGCAAATTCGATAACTTCTTCGCGGCTTACGGTGTAGGAACCGAAGGTTTCGGTCGCGCCAACATCGATATCGTCATAAAAAACATTGTACATGGGGTTCTCCTGTCGCCCGTCAGAAAATGGCGCGCGCTTGCTTTTGGTCAAGGCGGCAAGGCCGGCCCGCATGCCAGAAGCTGTGTGAAACTGGCCGCAGACCGGCCGAATGTAACCAGACCAGTATGGGGGTCGTATGATCAAGCTAGATGACCTGCGGCACAAAGTCGTTCGTATTCTCCTTGTATTTCTGTGGGCGCATGTGCCCGCCGCGTTTGTGCATGGCTGGTGGGCCGACAGCGAGCATAGTTTTGTGGTCGCGGGGGTCATTGCCCTCGCCGCCCTGATTGCCACCCTTGGCGCGCAGTTTGCGCCGCCGGTGATGGCGCGCATGCTGCTGGCCGTTGCCATGACCGTGGCCGCCGGCGCCCTGGTCGCGCTTTATGACGGCCATCCCTGGCAGAAGGACGTGCATCTTTATTTCGCGACCGTGATCGCGCTTCTGTCCTCCACCTTCTGCTGGCGCACGCTGGTGACCGCCGCGGTGACCACGGCGCTTTATTATCTGTTGATGCTGGGCATCGCACCCAGCCTGTTGTTCCCCGATGGCGGCGGCCTTCTGGAGGCCGGTTTCAATATCGTCGCCTTTTCGGTGCTGACAGCGGGGCTGATGTGGGTCACGACCCAGGTGCGCGGCCTGTTCACGCAGGTCGAAGCCGAACACGCCCATGCGGTCGAGGAAGCCGACAAGGCCCGCGCCGCCGGTGAACTGGCGGAACAGTCGGCCCGCGAAGCCTTTGCCGCTGCCGAACGTGCCACCGCCGCCAAGGAAGAGGCCGATGCCCTGCGGGCCGCACAGGCCGAAGCCGAGGCCCGGGCGCAGGCGGAAAAACGCGCGCTCCTGGACGGCTTGGCTGCCGAATTCGAAGCCTCGGTGCAGGATATCGTGCATGACGTGGTGTCGATGGCATCGGGCATGAAAGCGGTTGCCGCCAAGCTGCAGGCGCAGGCCAAGGAAGGCATCCAGGGTGCGGCACATATCACACACGCGACCCGCGATGCGTCCTCGAACGTGGATGCGGTTTCTGGCGCCGCGACCGAACTTTCGGGCTCGACCAGCGAAATTTCGCGCCAGGTGGACCAGACCAGCCGGCTGACCGCCGAAGCCGTATCGCAGGCCGAAAATATCGCCAACCGGATCGAGGTGCTGTCGGAACGGGCGCAGGAAATCGGCTCGGTCGTGTCGCTGATCACCGAAATCGCCGAACAGACCAACCTCTTGGCGCTGAATGCCACCATCGAAGCCGCGCGTGCGGGCGAGGTGGGCAAGGGCTTCGCTGTTGTTGCGACCGAGGTGAAGAACCTCGCGGGCGAATCCGCCAAGGCCGCCGACGGCATCCATACGCGCATTGGCGGCGTGCAGGACGCGACCGACGATGCGGTCAAGGCGATCCGCGCCATCAACGACATGATCCGCGATATCAATGTGGGCGCCACCGCCATCGCCGCGGCCGTCGAGGAACAGGATGCCGCCACGCGCGATATCGCACGCTCGGTGCAGCAGGCGTCCGAAGGTACACGCTCCGCCGCCGACAATGCCCATAACGTCGAAAACCAGGCCCGCCAGTCCGAAGCCGAAGCCGTGAATGTGCTGAGCGCAATCGACCAACTGGAAGCCCTGGCCGGCACCTTGGGCAAACAGACCGACCAGTTCCTGGCGCGGGTGCGCGGCGCCTGATCCAGCCGTCTTGCAAAAGCCCGGCAAATATGCCGACATGGGCACCATGTTGGGACAGGGCCGGATCACAGGATGACAGAAAAACCGGATACCACGCCCGCCCGGGCGTGGTTCATGCAAATTGCGGGTGTCGGCTTTTTTGCGGGCCTTGTGCTGGTAGTCGACTGGGCGGTGCGCCACACGGGCCTGCCGCTGCCGGCGCCCGTGGTGGCGATGGCGCTTCTGGTTCTTGGCCTCGGCCTGCAGAAACGGGTGCCGCGCACCCTGGATGCCGGCGCCGGCCTGTTGTTCCGCATCTTCCCGCTGCTGTTCATTCCGCCCCTGGTGGCGCTGGTGGCGGTGGGCGATATCCTGCTGCGCCAGTGGCTGGTGCTGTTGTTTGCGGTCACCGCAAGCACCTTCATCGGGCTTGCCGTGACCGCGCTGTTGTTCCGTGCGTTCCGCAAAACCGGGGGCAGGGCATGAACATGACGCCAACCCTGTGGTTCGTGGCCACCCTTGGGCTTTATGCCGTGTCGGACATGTTGCATCGGCGGGCGGGGCGCAAGGCCTGGGCGCACCCGGTGCTGCTGCCGGTAGCGGTGCTGATTGCCGTCTTCTCCTTCACCGACAGCAGCCTGCAGGCCTATAGGCAAGGCACCGACATGCTGGGCCTGCTTCTTATGGCGGCGGTGGCGGCGCTCGCGCTGCCCCTGTACCGGAACGCCCGCGCGATCCGGGCCGAGGCGGTGGCTGTGGCCGTGGCTCTGGTCGGGGGCTCGCTCGCGGGTGTGGGGTCCGCACTTGCCGTCGCGGTGTGGCTGAAGTCCTCGCCCGAGCTGGTGGCCACGCTTGCCACCAAATCCATTACCACGCCCATGGCGGTGCTGGTGTCCGGCGAAATCGGCGGCATGCCGGCGCTGGCGGCGGCGGTGGTGATTGTCACCGGCCTTGTGGCGGCGATTATGGGGCCGCCGTTCCTCAGACTGATCGGGGTGGACGACGACCTCTCCATGGGCCTGTCGCTGGGCACAGCCGGCCATGCGCTGGGTATGGCCGAAGCCGCCAGCCGCAGCGAATTGATGGGCGCCGCCGCCGCCTTTGCCATGGCGGCCAACGGCCTTGCGACCGCACTGTTGCTGCCGCTTGTGTGGTCCTAGGCCTTCTTGCTGCCGTTCGGTTTTTTCGGGCGCCGCATCAGGGTCGGGATTTCGGCCGGGCGTTCCCCGGTCTCCAGCCATGTGCTGTAGAAACCCAGCTTCTGTTCCACCAGCTTCAGGGCCTTGCGGGTTTCCTTCAGCCGTTTCCTGACCGTATCCCGGTGGTCGCGCAAAATTTCAACCCGGTCGGGCAGGGTCTTTTTGCCTTGCGCCACCAGGGCGGCATAATCGCGCATTTCCGCCACGGTCATGCCGGTCATGCGTAACTGGTCGATGAACTGCAGCCAGCCGACATGGTCCAGCACATAGGTGCGGCGGCCACCACCGTCGCGCACCACGCCGGGGATCAGCCCCTGTTTTTCATACCAGCGGATGGTATGCAGGCTTTTCCCCGTGCGGGCGGCAAGTTCGCCGATGGTCAGGGTCTCACGCCGGGATGCGTGGGGGTTCCAGTGCGCTGTCGACAAGGGCTGTATCCAGATATTCTGTCAGTTGTTTCATCATGCCACCCTGCATGCGGATGACATAACAATAACTGTTGTTATAGGGCTTGCCGGTCTTGGTCATTACCCGGCCGGTGCATTCCACCACCACAAAGTCCCCGTCCGCCAGAATGCGGTGCGCGGTGTTGCGGTAGCGGTCGGCAAACTGGGCAAACAGGGGGGCAAGCAGCTCGCGCTGCACGGTGTCGCGCCCCTGATACAGGCCTGACCAGTGTGTGTTGCCACATATCATCCAGGCGAAATCCTCGGCCATCGCGGCCACAAAGGGCCGGCCATCGCCTTCCGACAGGGCCTGCATGATGCCCGCCATGCGGGCCTTGTTTTCTGCGCTTGTCATGATCTCGGGTCTCCTTCTCTTTCGAAGTCCCTATCAGTATCGGTGCTTGAGTAAACTCAAGGTCAAGCGGAATATTGAACGAATAAAATCAATATAAATCATGATGTTATCATGACTTTACTGTCCCGGTGTCCGATTTTTGGTCCGGTTTCCCGAAACAGCACCTGCACCATCTGCCATCTTGATTTGGCCCAAATCCTGCGGGATAGTCTGGCCATGGAAGGTGGGTGGACCCGTATGCGAACTATCGTGCTTTTGGCCGGTCTTTTCTGGTGCCTGATGCCCGCGCGCGCCGCGCAGGCAAACGAGCGCATCGAAGCCAGCTACGACTTTGTGCTGGGCGGTTTCCTGGTCTCGACCGCCGACACGGTCGCCGAAATCGGGTCGCAGGATTACCAGCTTGATATCAATTTCCGCATGCGTGGCCTGGCCCGCATTTTCTCAAGCGGCCACAGTGATATCACGGCAACCGGCAGGTTGGCGGATGGCGGCATCGTTGCGCAGCGGTATGTATCGTCCGGTCGATGGGACGGCGACGATTTCGCCAAGACCATGATCTTCGGCCCCGATGGCCGGTTGCAGGAACAGAAGCTGGACTGGCCCAAGAAGTGGCAGGAAGAATACCGCTATGAACCGGTGCCGCCCGAATTGCAGATGGGCCCGGACCCGGCGTCGCTGGTGATCGCGATCCTGCGCGACCCGCCGCCCGCCTCTGACGCCGAAGCCAGCAAAAGCTATCGGGTGTTCGACGGGGAATCGGTGTTCGACTGGCGGGTGGTATGTGCCCCGGGCACGGTTGAACTCGAAAAAACCCGCCGGTCCGACCATGCGGGCCCGGCGCGGGAATGCCGGGTCTATGCCGAACTGGTGGCCGGCGCGCTGATCGAGACCGAAAAACAGCGCAAGGAACGCGAAAAGGCCGAAGCCAAGGCCGAACGCAAACGCGAAAAGGCCGAAGCCAAGGGCAAGGAGCCCGAGGATACGTCGCCCAAAATCTGGCTGCAGCCACTGCAGGGCAGCGATTATCTGTTGCCTGTGCGAGCGGAAATGCGCACCGGCATGGGCACGGTGCATATGTATCTGAAATCCCTGACGGTTGCAGACGAGGCGGCAGACGCCAGCCTGTCGCGCTGAACCTTCCGCCGCGCGGTCAGGACCCGCGAGCCTCACGAAGACGTGAGCGAAAAATCCCGATGGGCTGTGCCACACTCCCGCCCGAAAAAAGGGAGGATAAAATCCATGTCCAGAAAACATTCCACGATCAAAAATCTTCTGGCCGGCGCGGCGTGTGCGCTGGTGGCATCGGCTGCGGCTTTTGCAGGTGATGTGACAGTCATCCATGCTGGTGAATTGCTGGCCGTTCCCGGCAAGGCGCCGACGAAAGAACAGACCGTTGTCATCGAGGATGGCAAGATCCGCGAAGTGCGCGCCGGTTATGTGCCCGCCGCCGACATTGATGCCGGCGCCACATTTGTCGACATGAAAGACGGTTTTGTGATGCCGGGCATGATGGACATGCATGTGCACCTGCAGGGCGAACTGGGCCCGAACGGCGACAGCCAGACCCTGAAATTCTCGGACGCCGACATTGCCATGCACAGCGTGCAGTATGCCAAACGCACCCTGATGGCCGGTTTCACCACCGTGCGCGACCTGGGCGCCAAGGCCGAACAGATTTTTGCGCTGCGTGACGCTTCGGCCAAAGGCTGGATCGATGCGCCGCGCATCGTGGCCGCCGGTACCGCCGTTGCCGCCACAGGTGGCCATGGTGATGTCGACGGCATGCGCGCCGACCTCCTGCACATGTTCACGCCCGAAACCATCTGCGACGGCGCGGACGACTGCCTGCGTGCCGTGCGTACCGCCGTGAAATATGGTGCCGATGTCATCAAGATCACGGCAACGGGCGGCGTGCTGTCGGACACCAACACCGGCACCGGCCAGCAGATGACCGACGCCGAGCTGAAATCCATCATGGACGCGGCCCATGCGCTTGGCCGCAAGGTGGCGGCGCATGCGCACGCGGCGCAGGGCATCAATGCGGCGCTCAGGGCCGGTGTCGACAGCATCGAACATGGCTCCTATGCCGACGCCGAATCCATCAAGCTGTTCAAGAAAACCGGCGCCTATCTGGTGCCGACCCTCCTGGCGGGCGACACGGTTGTCGGCATGGCCAAGACCAGCAATTTCATGTCTGACGCCATCAAGGCCAAGGCCCTGCGTGTGGGCGCGGACATGAAGTCCCATTTCGCCACGGCCTACAAGGCGGGTGTCAGGATCGCCTATGGCACCGACAGCGGTGTTTCGCACCATGGCGACAATGCCAGGGAAGCGATCCTGATGCATGAAGCCGGCATGAGCGAGATGGATGTGCTTCAGGCCGCGACCGTGAATGCGGCCGACCTTATCGGCATGTCCCAGAGCCTGGGCACCATCGAAGCCGGCAAGACGGCGGACATCATTGCCATGCATGGCAGCCCGCTCAAGGACCTGAAAGAATTGTTGGATGTGGACTTTGTCATGAAAGACGGCAGAATATACAAACAGCAATAATGCTGCCGGCACACCATGGGAGAGCCACTGTATGATGGAGCGTATCCGCGATTCCCGCGCCTTTATGGGCGCGCTCGGAATGCTGATCGTGGGTGCGATCCTTGCCTTGATGGTGGCTTTCTACATGTTGCCCGACATATTCGGCACCGGCCTTCTGACCGCCCGCTGGTGGTGGGAGATTGTGCTTAACCTGCAGATCCTGTGCCTTGCCTTCATGTGGTTCTGCCACCATGAACGCATCCTGCAGGCGGAAGGCCGGTGGCGCTGGCGTGCCATCGGCAATTTCCTGGTCGGGGTCATTTCCGTATCCTATCCGATCGGGCTTTTGCTCATCAGCGCCTGGTTCGACTGGTTCCGCCATGCACCGTCGGAACGGTCGGTCATGATTGTCATGTTCGGCGGTATCGGCCTGTGGATCATCGGTGCCTTTGTCATGCCCATTGTGCATTGGCTGGTGCTGGGGCCCGAAGCGCGCCGCGATGCGCTGCAGCCGCTGGGCGCCCCCCGGCACTGGCTGAAGGCCTTCTGGCCGACTTTCCTGTTGCTTGTGGTGCTGGCGTGTGAACTGGCCCGGGACGGGCGCACGGGGTACGTGGCCGTGCCGATCCTGATGTATATTCAGGGCGCGCTGCCATACCTGCGCAAGGCCGGCCATGCATCGCCGCGGGACGCCGATATCTAGCATCATCCTTCGGGCCGCGCCCTGACCGCAACCTTGGGTGCTGGTCAAAAAGCTGGTATTATCGTGCAACTGCACGGTCTTGGGGGCCGGAAGGGCGAGCTTGATGGGTGTATTCGATCAACTGGCAGACAGGCGGGCGTTTGCGGGCGCCCTGGCGCTGTTGCTGGCCGGTGTCCAGACCACGGCCACGTTTGCCGCCTTTTTTGCAGGCCCCGAAACCCGTGCCGTTTTCCAGGCGCGCTGGTTCTGGGAAATCGCGCTCAATTTCCAGATATTCCTGTTTTTCCTGATGTGGGTCTGCCACACGGACCGCATCTCGAACGCGACAGGCTGGCGCAAGGTCCGGGCTGTCAGCCGCATGGTGACTGGTCTTTTTGGCGTGGCGCCACCGTTCCTGACCCTGATCGTCTGCGCCCGCAACAACTGGTTCTATGAAAAACCCGCTTTTGCGGTGGTGCAGACCTATGCCCTGATCCTTTTGGTTGCGTGGGCCT
>SBGU01000055.1 GCA_006226495.1 Alphaproteobacteria bacterium | reverse complement strand
TCCTTGTTCTCGCCCACATAGCTCGACACCATCTTTTTGATCTGTTTGGCATTCAACAGGATGCCAAGGCCGAAGCCGTCGACCCCGCAGTTGTTGGAAATCACTGTCAGGTCCTTCGTGCCCGCCGCATGCACGGCGGCGATCAGGTTCTCCGGTATCCCGCACAGGCCAAAACCGCCCGCCATCATCGTCATGCCGTCAAACAAAAGCCCCTCAAGGGCGCTGGCGGCGGTTTCAAAAACCTTGCTCATTTGTCACCTGAAACATCTGGAACCGGACCATCCCGCCGGCCCAAGGCCGGCGGGATGGCGATGATTGCCGCCCCTAGAAGCGCTTGCTGAAGCGCAGGGTGAAGTTGCGGGGCCGGTTGGTGGTGATGCGGCTGTCATAGTCGACGGCATTCCGGTACATCTCGGCCCGTTCATCGAAGATATTGTTGGCGAACAGGGTCAGGGACCAGCCTTCCTCGTCGATGCCAAGCGACAGGTTTGCCACCGTATAGGCCGCCTGTTTTTCCCGGGCCGCGACAAAGAAATCATTGTAGCTGCTGCCGGTATAGCTGACCGACGCCTGCGCAAAGGCCGCAAGCTCCCCGATCATGAAATCCTGCCGGGCGCTGGCAAACCATTTCAGCTTCGGCACCTGGGCAAGCCGGGTGCCTTTGGGGGCATCGATGGGTACACCCGTGGTGCTGCGGGAATAGTCCTCGGCGATCGTGGCATCGGTATAGGACATGGAGGCAGAAAGCTGCAGGGTCTGGGTTGCGGCAACGGTCAGATCCGCTTCCACACCCTTGACCTCGGCCTTGCCTACGTTGGCGGTCTGGCCCAGAAGCGAGATCGAGGGGTCGAAACGGGTGAGCTGGATATCGGACCAGTCCATATAATAGATCGCGCCGTTGAAGCGGGCACGCCCGTCCATCAGGGTGCTTTTCCAGCCGAATTCATAGTTGGTAATCAGGTCTGACTTGTAGGTGCCGGGAATGCTGGCGTTTGGCGCCCGGTTATTGCCACCCGGCCTGAAACCTTCCGATACCGTGGCATACAGAAGCACATCGTCATTGACCTTATAGTCGACAGAGCCCTTGAAAATGGCACTGCTTTCCTTGGCCTCGAGATCGAGAAGGTCGCCATTCCACCAGAAGGTGGCCACCACGCCTTCAAGCGTGCTTTTGGTCTTGAACACCCGCGCGCCGCCGGTCACCGAAAGCTTTTCTGTCACATCGAAGGTAATTTCGCCGAAACCGGCCAGTTCAGTGTCCTTGCGGACCTGGTCGGTGACAAAATAGCTGTCGGCATAGTGGCCAGACACATTGCCGGTAAAATTGGCATCCGCATTCTTGGACGGGTCCAGGGTCGGGATGCGCCATTCGTTGTCGTAGGCATGTTCGGCGCTTTGGTAGAACAGCCCGGCAATGAACCTGAGCCGCGCATCCTGGTCGCTCTGCAGCCGCAGTTCATGGCTGTGGATCTTGTAGTCAGACACCTGGTCAAACTGGATACGCGGGTCGGCACAGGTGTCGGTCAGGAAATAATAATTGCTGTCGTATTCGCAGGTATAATAGGGAATGGACGACGAATAGGCGGCATATTCCGAATAGTCGATGTCATATTCCACATGCCGGTCCAGGTACGACCCGGCATAAACCAGATCGAGGTTGCCGACCTGCCCTTCGACCGTCAGCGCCAGTTGGGTAAACTCGTCCTTGCTGCGATCGACAAAAAACCGCCGGACCTCCAGATCGCCGACATCTTCGGGGTCGTGATCCCACACACCCGTGGTTTTCTGGCGCTGGTGCATGGCCTTGGCGGTCATGGTCCAGTTGTCGTCCAGGTCGATTTTCAGGGCCGCGCGGGCGCCGATATTGTCTTCGTCGTTGAAGTCTTTCTCAACATAGTCGCTGTTGTCGACCGTGATCGAACTGGTGGCAGGGTTGCCATTGCCATCAAGGCCCGAGACAGTGAAGGTCCTGGTGCCGGCGACATTGTCGATATAACCACCGTCGGAAACCTGCCAGGCCACAAGGCGGATGGCGGCACGGTCGGAAAGGGGGGCGTTGATGAACCCTTCGACCGAATGGCTGATCTCGCCCGACCTGGTGGTGCCAAGGCCGAGGTCCAGCCCGGCTTCAAAGGCGCTGGGGTCCGGCGCATTGGTGACAATGCGGATGGTGCCGGCCTGCGAGCTGGCGCCATAGAGCGTGCCCTGCGGTCCGGCCAGTGCCTCGACCCGCGCGATATCATACATATGCACATCCAGCACCCGGCCGATGGAGGTTACCGGCTGGTCGTCCAGATACACACCGACACTGGGGCTGGTGCCCGAGAAATTGCCATCACCGCCGTCGGAGATACCGCGCATATAGATCTGCGCATTGCCCGGGCCCTTGGATGCGAAGGATACGCTGGGCAGCATGGCCGCATAATCCTCGAACCCGCCGACATTGTTGTTCTCAAGCGTCGCGTTCCCAAGCGCCTGCAGGCTGATCGGCACATCCTGGAGGGATTCCGATACCTTGCGCGAGGTCACCACAATTTCTTCGAGGAAAATGTCGCCGCTGTTATCCTGCTCCTGCGCAATTGCCGGCAGGCTCGCGATCGCCGTGCCTGCCAGCAGCATGGCTTTTGATGCCATGGCATGCCGCGCACGATAGACCCTGTTCCGTGTCATTCATGTCTCCCTGTTGTCCCGTGCGCAATGGGCGCATGGTCTCGCTTCCCATGAAAATGCTAGGGACAAGGCGCGCACTGTACAAACGACGTTTTCAAACCGATGGGTGAGAAAAACAGACCATACCGGCCTGCCGCCAAGCCGGACAAATCGCGGAATTCCTATATCGGGTAACGGTCAAGCAGCGGGCCGAGGGCAAGCTTCAGGCTGTCAAGCCAGGGCTCGAAATTGCGCCAGTGCTCGCGCGAGTGGCTGTAGATCGGCTGCCGCACCTGTTCCGAGCTTGCGGTGCGCACGGCCCGTTCGGTCTCGTGGAAGCTCAGGCAGGCCGCCTCGAACGGCAGGCCGCAGAAATCCAGCATTCTGGCTACCTGTCCTTCAAGATCGTCCAGCAGGTCTTCATAGCGGACCCGCAGCACAAAACCCGGCAGAACCGTATCCCAATGGTCCATCAGTTCGGCATAGTCCCGGTAATAATTCCCGAGGTCATGCAGGCTGTAGGTGAAATTCTGGCCCTTGGCGAACAACTGCTTGAAGCAGGCAAATCCGGCCGCCATCGGATGCCGCCGCACATCGATGATGCGCGCGTTCGGCAGGATCGCCCTGATGAAACCGATGTGTGAAAAATTGTTGGGCATCTTGTCGATGAACAGCGGCTTGCCGGTGCGCTGCACCTGTGTGCGCGTAAGATACTCGGTGCCAAGGGCCGCCAGTTCGTGCGGTTTGAGCCGGGCGAGATTTTCCGGAAACTCACCCGGCTGGTCGAGGGTCTTCTTGCCCCCCAGGCGCCGGGCCATGGAAATGATGTCGGGCAGTTCCATCGTGCCTTCGACCGCGCTGTGGCTGGACAGTATCTGTTCAACGAGGGTCGAACCCGCGCGCGGCAGGCCAACAATGAAAATGGGACCGGGCGTGGGGCAGCCCGCGCCGGCAACGGCGTCAAAAAACGCCGGGGTATAAAAGTCCTTCAGGCGCCGCATGGTGCGGTGGTTCTCAAAACTGTCGTAACGGACCAGGTTGCGCTTGACCAGGTTGCCCTTGGCATAGGCGTCGAACGCCTCGCGGTAGCGCCCCTGTTTTTCGAGCGCAAAACCAAGCGCAAAACACAGGTGGAAAAAATCCTGCGCTTTGGGTTTGTTGCGGGCAAGGGCAGCCGACATCGCCGCGATATCGGCGTCGCTGAATTCGGCGGTCTTGAGATTGGCGAGCGACCAGTAGGCTTCACCAAGTTCCGGCTCGAGCGCGATGGCCCTCCGGTAGGCCGCGATAGATTCATCGTGGCGCCCGACCGTTTTCAGGACATGGCCAAGGCTCATATGCAGGCGCGGCTGGTCGGGCAGACGGTCCGTCAAGCCCTGATACAGGGCGACCGCTTCATCAAACGCACCGATACCGACAAGGATGGATGCCTTCTGAACCAGATAGCTGACCGTGTCCGGACTTTTGGCCAACAGCTTTTCAAGTTCGGCCAGCGCCGCATCATACCGGTGCCGTTTGGCCAGGAGCGCCGCATAATTGAGCCGCGCCAGATCGAAGTCCGGCGCGAGTTCGAGGCAGCGCAACAACAGGTTCTCGGCATCGTCATAAGCACCGATGCGCACACCGATATCGGCCAGCATGCGGATGGCCGAAACGTCGCGCGGGTGGCGCCTGAGGAACACCCGGCACAGCGCTTCGGCTTCGGCCAGCTCGCCCGCCATCAGATACCACCCGGCTTCCTGCAACGTTGGATCGATGAACTGGACGGCGGTCATGACGGCGCGCCCGCGTCAGGGAATGGTAACGACCACATTGCCCATCACCCTGCCGCTTTCGACGGCCCGGTGCGCGGCCGCGGTTTCGGGCAGCGCATAGGTTTCGGCAATCGCGTGGCTGACCCTGCCGCTTTCCAGAAGGCCGTTCAGGCCGTCGACCACCCGGGTCCGGTCCCGGCCCGAAAGCAGGTACACCAGATACATCCTGAGGGTCACGCCATTGAACATCATGGGATAGAAAGGCAGCACCGGTTCCGGCACCGCCATGGAGCCATAGGTGGCGATCACGGCACCCGGCGCCAGCACCTGGTTGGTGACCGGCAGGTTGCCGCCGAATTCAACCTCGACCACCCGGTTTACGCCCGCGCCGCCGGTGAAATCCGTGATCGCGGCAACCACATCGGCCTGCCGGTAGTTGATCACCAGATCGGCGCCGGCCGCACTGGCATGGGCGGCTTTTTCAGGGCCGCTGACCGTGGCAATGACCCGGGCACCGCCAAGCTTCGCAAACTGGATGGCATAATGGCCCACGGCACCGGCGCCACCGGTCACCAGCACGGTCTGGCCGTCAACGGGGCCATCGGCATAAACGCCATAATAGGCGGTTGATGCCGGGATGCCGAGGCAGGCGCCGGCTTCAAAACTGGTACCGTCCGGCAGCGGGGCGGCCTGACCCGCCGGCAACACGATATATTGCGCGCAAGTTCCGAAGGGCCGCGCCCAGGCACCGTTCCAGATCCAGACCCGTTCACCGATACGGCCGGTATCGACACCTTCGCCCACAGCTTCAACCACACCGGCACCGTCCGAATGCGGAATGACCTTGGGGAATTTGAGCGGTCCGCGCGCGCCGGCCCGGGTTTTGACATCAGAGGGGTTGATCCCCGAAGCGCGCACCCTTACCAGCACCTCGCCGGGACCAAGGGGCGGCACTTCCATCGTGCTGAACACCAGCACCTTGTCCGCATCGCCGGTTTCCGTATACCAAACAGCTTCCATTTTCTTTCCAATCCTTGTCGCTGGCACCGCGCGCCCGCAAAACGGCCTCAGAACTGGGCCAGGGTTTCCGTATGCCCGTCGACCCCGAGGGTCTGGCCCGAAATGCGGGCGCCAAGGGGCGACACCAGGAACAGCACCATATTGGCAACGTCCTGCTTTTCCACGAAACTGCGCAGGCTGACCTGCCGGGTATAACCAGTTTCAACCTCGGCAATATCGATGCCACGGCTGTCGGCTTCGGCGGCCATCACCCGGCGGATACGCTCGCCGTTGACACTGCCGGGGCAAATGGCGTTGACCCTGACACCGCGCGGGCCCAGTTCCATGGCCATGGTCTTGGTCAGGCCGATAAGCCCCCATTTTGCCGCGGCGTAGGGCGAGCGGAGCGGATACCCGAAAAAGGCGGCGCTGGAGGCGATATTGACAATGCTGCCGGACCCAGTGGCGACGATGTGCGGAATGGCCTGGCGCGCACAATAGAAAGCGCTGTTGAGGTCAACCCTGATGGTGCGGTCCCATTCCGCGGGGTCCATTTCTTCGAGCGGGCCATTGGGGCCGGCGATACCGGCATTATTGACCAGGATATCGAGCCCGCCAAGCGCATCCGTGGCAGCGCCGAAAAACTGCGCCACCTGGTCAAAGTCCGAAACATCGGCAATCGCGGTGAAGGCGGCATCACCCGTGGCCTCCATGGTATCGAAACCGTCGCCATTCACATCGCAGACGGCAACCCTGGCGCCCGCAGCGCTGAGCGTGCGCGCGATTTCGGCGCCGATACCACTGCCACCCGCTGTGACAACCGCGCGTTTGCCGGCCAGAAGGCCAGACCAGTCAGACATGATTGATAAACTCCTACCACAATCCCCTCATTCACAGTTGCCCCGGATCAAGGCTGGTTGACAAACGGATATAACCATCCCTAGCGTGAGAAAAAATAACCAGCGGGACCCGGGAGGGAGGGAGATGCCGGTATGGTAAAACGCCAGTTGCCACCCCTGAATGCACTGAAGGCTTTCGAGGCCGCGGCGCGCACGGGCTCGTTCCGCGACGCAGCCGAAGAACTGCATGTGTCGCATTCCGCCGTCTCGCACCAGATCAAGAAACTTGAGGAATATCTGGAGACGGAACTGTTTATCCGCCATCCGCGCTCGGTTGAGCTGACCCGGTCCGGGCGCACCTATTTCCTTGTGCTGAAGGAAGCATTCGACCGCATTGCCGAGGGTACAAAAATCCTGCTCAAGCCAGCGCAACACAATGTGCTGACGGTTCAAACCTATTCAAGCTTCGCCATTCGCTGGCTGATCCAGCGGCTGCCGCTGTTTTCGGCTGAATTTCCCGACTATCAGGTCCGGCTGCATACCTCGCAGACCGACCCGGATTTCGACAATCATGATGTCGATCTCGCGATCATGATCGGGCACCCGGAAAACAAGGACCTGTTCTTCGAATATCTGTTTTCGCCGGAAATGTTCCCGGTGTGCTCGCCGTCGCTCGTTGCCGGCGACAAGCCGCTCGACAAACCCGCAGACCTTGCCAACCACACGATCCTGCAGGTCTATCCGTCCGAGCGTGACTGGCCGATCTGGCTCAATAAATTCAAGGTCAGGGATGTCGACCTGAGTGCGGGCCTGAGCCTCGATTCATACGACCATGCCCTCAAGACCGCGGCACGGGGCCTGGGCATTGCGCTTGGTATGCAGCCCTATGTGCGCGAGGACCTGGAAAGCGGCGCGCTTGTGCGCCCGTTCGGCAACCTGAAGGCTGCAGCACCCGGCAACTGGTATCTGGTGTGCCCGGTCGAAAAACGCACCAGCAAAAAAGTGCGCGATTTCCGCAAATGGCTGGTGGACCAGATTGTCGCCGATCCCGACCTTGTGCCACGGCGGCTTGACAATCTCGCGACCTGATCTGCTTGAGTTTATCTCACCCAAGCAACTGCTTAACTCACTTGCCTTCCGCCGCGCGATCACCCCACACTCGCCCAAGGGAAGGACACAGGATGATAGGTACCCATCTTATTGCGGAACGGTTTCTGTCGCGGCTGGCCATGGCGGCCGGCCTTGCTGTTGCCGCCTGCGCCGCCGGGGCCCCTGAACCCGCGGGGCCGGTTGCCACGCTTGCGGACGGCACACATCTGACAGGCGCCGCGCAAGTGGACGGCATCGATGCCTTCCTGGGCATCCGCTATGGCAAAGCACCCGTGGGCCCTGCCCGGTTTCGGGCCCCGGAAGCGGTGACCTATGCGCCCGGTGCCGTGGTAGCTGCCACTGCCTTGCCGCCAGCCTGCCCGCAGGATCAGGGTAACCCCAACTGGTACCGCCGTGTGGCCGCCGCTTTCGGCAAGACCCCCGATATCATCCCGCCGCTTGCGGCCATCAGCGAAGACTGCCTGTTCCTGAATGTATGGGCACCGCGCCAACACGCCGGCGACCTGCCTGTCATGGTCTGGATTCATGGCGGCAGCAACATCAATGGCTGGTCGGCCGAGCCGAACTATCTGGGCGCCAGCCTGGCGGGCAAGGGAGTGGTGCTGGTGTCGCTGCAATACCGGCTTGGCAACCTGGGTTTCCTGCCCTTGCCCTTCGTGGATGCCGCCGACCCGTCCGGCCAATATGGCCTGCAGGACCTCCTGCTGGCGCTTCAGTGGGTGCGGGAAAACATCACCGGCTTTGGCGGCAACGCCGGCAATGTCACCCTTATGGGTGAAAGTGCCGGCGGCGGCAATATCGCCGCCCTGATGCACAGCCCCGCGGCGGTCGGACTTTTCCGGCGCGCGATCATCGAATCCGGCGCCCTGGGGCCGCAGGCGACCACCGACCTGCAATCCGCGCTCGACGCCGCCCGACAGATATACGCTGCCAAGGGCATCCGCTCGGCCGCCGCTGCAGGGGCCGCCCCCTGGCGGGACCTGATCGGCCTTGAGGGTGTGGACTATTATCACTATCCCGTCGCGGACGGGCGGCTGGTTGACGCAAGCCCCGATGCCCTCAAGGCCACGGACCTCCTGATCGGCACCAACCGGGACGAGATGCTGATGTACCTGCCGGCCGATACCGATGCAGCCGTTGCCTCCGGCCTCGAATATTTCGCCCGGCCAACCGCCGCGCAGGCCTATGTCGCGGCCCGTTCGCCGGACCGGCGCGAACAGGCCAACCGTCTTGAAACCGCGGCCAATTTCCAGTGCCCGGCGCTCAAGCTCGCGGCCCGAAACAGCGCGGCGGGCGGGACCAGTTTTGTCTATGAATTCACCCGCGTGCGCATGCATGGTGCGGCATTGGGCGCCTACCACGGCGCCGAAATTCCCTATGTGTTCGACACGCACGACGGCTGGTTGCCAACGGGCGAAACCGACCGCACCCTGACCGACACCATCATGGCCTATTGGGTCAATTTCGCCAAAACCGGCAACCCGAACGGCAGCGGCCTGCCTACATGGCAGGCCTACGGCCCCACGGCTGGGTACCTGCAGGAACTGGGCACGCAGGTCGGACAGGCGACCGATGTGCCCACACCCCTGTGCCAATTTCTCGACAAGGACTGACCCATGGAACCAGCGACACCAAAACCGATTGACCGCACGGTATTCTTGCTTGCCGTCGTTACCGTGCTGGGTGTTTCGGTGCCCCTTCTGTTGTTCGGGCAATCCCTGGGGCCGGCGGTCACCAGCCTTTACGACCTGGTCGCGAGCCGGTTCGGGCTCCTGTTCCAGTGGGCTGCCATCGGCTCGATGATGATGCTGGCCTGGTTCGCTTTCGGGCGCTATGGCCGCATCCGTTTTGGCGCGCAAGGTGACGTGCCGGAATTCAGCACCCTCAGTTGGGTTGCCATGCTGTTTTCATCCGGGGTCGGCGGCGGCCTCCTATATTGGGCTGGCGTCGAATGGGCCTTCTATTATGAGGACCCGCCCTTTGGCGCGGCGCCAAGGTCGCTGGAAGCGATCCGCTGGGCGACAAGTTATGGCCTGTTCCACTGGGGCTTTACCGCCTGGTGCATCTATGCCCTGCCCACTGTCGCCATGTGCTACAGTTTCTATAACCGCGGTATCCCCTATCTGCGTCTCAGCGCTGCAGTGCTGGGCGGCGAGCGCAGCCAGGGCGTGCTGGGGCGCCTGATCGACCTTGCTTTCATGCTGGGTCTGATCGGCGGCGCCGGCACGGCACTGGCCCTGACCACCCCGATGATTTCAGCCTCCATTGCCGCCCTCTCCGGCCTGCCGAGAGGCACGGCGCTCGACATCCTGGCGGTCGGCATCTGTGTGCTGTTGTTCGGGGTGACCGTGTATCTGGGACTTGAAAAAGGCATCAAGAAACTGGCTGACCTGAACCTTGGCCTGTCGCTGTTGTTCCTGGCATTCGTGCTGGTGGCCGGACCAACCGGCTTTATCCTGGCGGTTGGCACTGAAAGCATCGGCACCATGGTCAGCAATGTGTTCCGCATGATCAGTTGGACAGGGCGGCTGGAACACGCAAGCTTCGTGACCGACTGGACCGTCTTTTACTGGGCATGGTGGATTGCCTTCGCGCCCTTTGTCGGCATCTTTGTCACCCGCATCTCGAAGGGCCGCACCTTCCGTGAGGTTATCCTGGCGATGTGCGTCTTTGGCAGCCTGGGTGCCTGGGCCTTCTATATCGTGCTGGGCAATTTTGCCCTGAACCTGGAACTGAGCGGTGCCCTGCCGGTCGCGGAAATGATCGCCGAGGACAGCCAGGGCGCCATCCCCGCGATGCTTTTGACCCTGCCGGCGGGCAAACTGGTGCTGGCGGTTTTTGCCATCGTGACCATCGTCTATGTCGCAACGACCTACAATTCCGCGAGTTACACCCTGGCGTCGGCGGCCACACGCGAGCTGCATGCGGGCGAAAACCCCGGCCGCTGGCACCGGCTTTTCTGGGCGGTGATCCTCGGTATCCTGCCCATCGGCCTGATGTTTACGGGCGGCACGAAGGTGGTGATGTCGACCACCCTGCTGGCCGCCCTGCCCCTTGTGGTCGCCGGCATTTTCATGTGCAGGACCCTCATCAAATGGCTGCGGGAAGATCATCATGAAACTTGAATATCTGATGACCTTCACCAGCAAGGTGCGGGAATTGCAGAAGCTGGGACCGTCGCCCGCCGGCGAACGCTATATCTATGTGGTGGAAAAGGGCACATTCGATGGGCCACGGCTGAAGGGCACAGTCCGGGACGGTGCCGCCGCAGACTGGATGCTGGTCCTGAAGGATGGGCTGTGCAGCCTTGATGTGCGCAAGACCTTCGAAACCCACGATGGCGCGCTTGTTTATGTGCGCTATCAGGGCCTTTACCAGATGGACCCGGCAATCCTGGCGCGGCTTGAAAAAGGCGAGGGTTATGATTTTGGCGACACTCTGTTCCAGGTGCAGATGCAGTTCGAAACCGGCGATCCGCGCTATAACTGGCTGAACCGCACTCTTGCGGTGGCAGAGGCCCGGGAGACCGGGTCACAGGTTGAATACCGGGCCTACAGCCTGTGCGCCGGGGCATGAGGCCCCGGTCACGCTGTCCCTTTCAGGGAACGTTTCAATCCCGCGCGCGGTATGCGTCCGGTATGACAAACACCTCGTCCGCGCGGCCATAACCGCCGTCCGGCACTTCCTCGATCAGCACCATCGTGTGGGGTCGGGCCGCTTCGGAAAAATATTCCACCAGCATGTCGGTGGTGCGGTGTACCAGTTCTTCTTTTTGCGCCTTGCTGAGCGCACCCTCGGGGGTTTTGTAATTCACGAATGGCATATGGTTGTCATCCTGTCGGTTGGATTGCTGAAAAGTGTTTGTTCTGCGCGGGCGTCAGACCGCACCGCCGTTGGCCCGCACGACCTGGCCATTGATCCAGCCGGCATCAGGGCCAGCAAGCAGGGACACCACGCCGGCGATATCGTCCACCTCGCCAAAACGCCCAAGCGGGATCATCTGGCGGATGCGGGCGAGTGTTGCCTCGTCCTTGCCTTCAAAAAACAGCTCGGTTGCCACCGGCCCCGGGGCAACGGCATTGACGGTGATGCCACGCGGCCCCAGTTCCTTCGCCAGGATATGGGTAAGGGTCTCGACCGCAGCCTTGGTCGCGGCGTAGGCGCCATAGGCCGGCAATTTGAGGCCGACCACGCTTGTCGAGAAATTGATGATACGACCACCGTCGCGCAAACGCCGGGCCGCTTCGCGCATGCCGTTGAAGCTGCCTTTCAGGTTGATGGCGACGATCTGGTCAAAGGCCGCAGCGTCCATGTCCGCCACCGGCGACAGCTTCAGGATGCCGGCATTATTCACCAGCACATCGGTGCCACCAAACATGGTTTCGGCCGCATCAAACAGCGCCACAACCGCCGCAGGGTCGCTGACATCACCCTGCCGCGCGATCGCCCTGCCGCCCGCATTCTCGATGTCAGCGACGACCCGTGCTGCCGCATCGGCGTTGCCGGCATAATTGACGACGACACCATAACCGTCCGCGCCCAGCCGCCGGGCGATGGCAGCACCAATGCCGCGCGACGCCCCGGTGACGATGGCCACTTTGTCCGTTCCTGTTTTCATGGTCCTGCTCCATTCTATGCTGCCGGCGACAGGCACCGGCGTTTGTGCCTGCCACAGAAGGTACGCTTTTTGATTATTTTCAGAAGGCGGCTATATTGAACATTACTGTTTCATTATTCATAACAATGGTGAAGGGCAGCCATGGACCGTATCGACATCATGCGGCTTTATGTGCGGATCGTCGAACGCCGCAGTTTTGCGGGCGCCGCGCGCGACCTGCATATCCCGCGCCCAACGGCCACCCACGCAATCCAGCGGCTTGAAGCCGACCTCGGGGTGCGGCTTCTGGAACGCACGACCCGCACCGTGCGACCGACACGCGACGGCATGCTGTATCATGAACGCTGTGTCGCCCTCTTGGCCGAACTGGACGATATGGACAATGCCTTCCGCGCACCGGAACCCAAGGGCCCGCTGCGCGTCGACCTGCAGGGCACCATCGCGCGCTTTTTTGTCATCCCCGCGCTGCCTGATTTCATGGCCCGCTATCCCGGTATCATGCTCAGCCTCAGCGAAGGCGACCGTATGGTCGACCTGATCGCCGAGGGCGTGGACTGTGTGGTCCGCGCCGGCACGCTGGCCAGTTCGTCGCTCGTTGGCCGCCGGATCACCGAATTCAAACAGGCCACCCTGGCAAGCCCCGCGTATCTGGCACGGCATGGCACGCCCCAAACGCCAGCCAATCTTGCCGGCCACCGCATGGTCGCCTATTCGGCGTCGAAGACCGGGCAGCCTTATCCGCTGGAATTCATGCAAAATGGCCAGGCCTTGCAGGTGCCGCTGCCCTATGATGCCATCGTGCAGGGCGCGGAAATCTATACCGCTGCCGGTGTTGCGGGCCTCGGTTTTATCCAGGTGCCGCGCTACCGGGTCCGGGACCAGGTCAGGAACGGCCAGCTTGTGCCGGTGCTCGACGACTTTCCGCCGCCCGTGATGCCGGTCTCGGTCCTGTATCCGGAAAGCCGGCACCTGAGCGTGCGCACACGGGCGTTTGTCGACTGGCTGGTGGACCTGTTCGGGCGAACGGACACAACCTGACCACACGCGATGCAGCACCCGCAGTGCTCGTTGCCCTAGCGCAGATAGTCGGCGCCCGGCTCCTCGATCTCCGGCATCGGTGCCGGGCTGCAGGTAAAACTGTCCGCGCTTTCGGGGTCCCCTGTGCCACGATATATCGCCTTGGCCGGGAATTGGCAGATGGGCCGGCTGAAGGTGGCGATATCCTTGGTTCCCGGGTTGCTGCCGACAAGCCGGGCGGGGGCCACGCCCTGTTCGACCCAGGCTTCGAGCGCGGCTTGCGCATTCAGGTCGAAGGGGCCCGGACCACCGTAACAATGCTGCATGCCCGGCACCAGAAACAGCCGATAGAAGGCATCTGTCAGCCCCATCGTATCCTGTGTGCGCATGAAATAGCTGACGGAATCACTGGCTGGCACCACCGGGTCCGCCAGGCCGTGATAGTGAATGAGCTTGCCACCCCGGTCGCGGAACGCGCGCAGGTCCACCGACATGGCATTGATGGTGCCGGCCAGCCGGTCGTCGGTTGTTTTCATGTCGCGGTCAAAATCGAAATCCTGCCAGCGCCAGTCAGGGTCGCCAAATGCCCAGTATTTCCAGAAGTTTGCGCGTGCCGGCATCGCCGGGTTGGCAGGATCGGCCCAATAGAGGCTCCAGCCCGGCAACTGCGGCGGGCCACCTGCGGCTTCGCTGCCCGGTAGAAAACCGAAATAGATGCGCTCGCCGGTCGCCGAGTTGCGGGCGCCATCATACATTTTCTCAAGCGTCGCCACTTGCGGCGCGGTCAGGCAGTCGGCACCGTCTTCGCCAGCGCACGCCAGGGCTGCCGGTTTGAAATGGCAGGCGAAGGGATCGTTCAGGAACGGATCGCCCGCCAGGCCACCCGCTTCGCCCCCATTGGCGGCACCGCAGCTTTCCAGCACGCGGCGCGAGATCAGCGTCAGTTTGCCGGGCGGCATGATCGCGGCACCGTCCGGCGTGTGGTTCTGCACGAACTGCCACAGGAACCCCGCATTCAGGTGCGTGCGGTTGTGGCCGGGCGCACCTACCAGAACACCATCGAAATCGTCGGGGTAACGCTGAACCTCCATCAGGCCCTGGTGGCCACCCGTGGAACAGCCGGCATAATAGCTGTGGTCCGCCGGCTTGCCATAGAAAGCCCGCACCAGCGCCTTGGCTTGCAGCACCGTCCGGTGCATGGCCCGGTGGCCCCAGTCGGTTATGGCTTCCGGATTGTCTTTGCCAAAGACCGGGTCATCCCCCGTGTGGCCAGTATCGGTGGCGGCGACCGCATAGCCGCGCGCGGCATAAAGCGCCATGAAATAATGGCTGATCGCGGAACTGTAGCCGCCATTGCCGATGACCTGCAGGCGCCCGTTCCAGCCATCTGCCGGCAGCCAGACCTCATAACCGATGCGCGAACCGGGTACCGGTGCATCCACGCCCTGGATGCGGCAGAGGACCGGCAGGACCGGCATCGGGGCGCCAGGCGGCACGGACAGGCCATCAAACCGGTCCGCGAATGTCGCCGTCGCGCCCCTATCGGCTGCCACCTGTTGGCACACGGCCGCGTCCTCTGCCCGCAGGGTCGTGCCGGCGAAAACAAACCCCGTCAGGGCAACGGCGGCAACAGTGAATATCCGGCACAGCATCAGGACACCTCCCGTCAGGAAACAAAAATGCCAAGGGCAATGGCCACCAGGGTCATGACCACCGATGCCGCGAACAGGAACGGGATCGAAAAGCGCTGATGGTCCGCGAGCCCCACGCCGGCGAGGCCCACCAAAAGGAAGGTCGCGGGCGTAAGCGGGCTGACCGGGAAGCCGGTGGTCATCTGGCCCAGCAGTGCCCCCTGCGCCACATGCATGGGGTCGGCACCCGCGCTGGCGCCAACACTGGCCAGCACCGGCAGCACACCAAAATAGAAGGAATCCGGGTCGAACAGCATGCTGAGCGGCATGGACAGGAAACCGAGGATCGTGGGCAACTGGCCGGCCGCCGCGTCCGGCAGCAGGCTCGAGCTTGCAGACGCCATGGCCGCGATCATGCCGCTGCCTTTCATGATGCCGGTGAAGGCCCCGGCTGCGAACAGGATCGCCGCCATCATCAGGGCCGCCATGGCATGGCTGTCGATCTTGCGGCGCTGTTCGTCCACATCCGGGAAATTGACCACGAGGGCCACCACGGCACCGCCCATGAAGGCCACCGCCGGATGCACAAGGCCGGATACCAGCAGGCTGATGACCGCAAGGGTGATGGCCAGATTGAGGGCAAAACGCCAGCCCATCGGGGCCGCGTCCCGGCCTTCGGGCGGTGTAGCGGCATCACAGGCCACGCCCGCGCCCGCCGCCTGAAGCCGCCTTTGGTCGCGCATGCCAAGGAACCAGGCGCACAGGAAAACAAATCCCAGACCCGCCAGATGCACCGGCAGCAAGGGACGATAAAGCTCCATGATACCGACATCGAGCGCAGTCGCGGCCCGGATGGTGGGTCCGCCCCATGGCAACATATTGTTGACCCCCGCCGCCATGGCAACACCACACGCCAGGATGCGCCGGTCCATGCCGACCTGGTCGTAAAGCGGGCGCAAGGCCGGGATCGCGATCAGGAAAGTTGAGGCCCCAGAGCCGTCAAGATGCACCAGGCTCGCAAGCGCCACGGTACCCACTGAGATGCGCGGCGGCGAATTGCCGACCACCGACAGGATGCCGTTCACCAGCGGCCTGAACAGGCCGGCATCGGCCATGACACCGAAAAAAATGATTGCGAAAACGAACATGGCCGCGGTCGGCCCCACGGCCTTGACGCCGTCGATGACATGGCCGCTGATATCCGCGCCCATGCCGGACATCAGCGCCGCCAGCACCGGCACGGCGATCAGCGCCACAAGCGGCGACAGCCATTTCTTGAGGATAACGACCAGGAGGACAGTTATTGTCGCAAGTCCGATTATCGCCAGCACGGCCCATCCCTTCCGTCGGTTTCGAATGCATCTGCCGGGCCCTTCCCGTGGCGGCGGCAGATGCCATTAAAGCAGAAGCCGTGGCCCGGCGCATCAGGCACCGGACCACGGCCATCGTTGGCACCAATTATAGCCCGACAGTCAGCCGGATATAAGCCTGGCGCCCCAGGGCATCATGCAGGGAGGGCAGATACCCGGTAAATGCGGCCGACGGCGGCTTCTGATCGAAAAGGTTGGTCGCGCCGATGGTGACCCGCATCTGGTTGTCTTCGCCGAAGCTGTAGGAATACTGGGCGTCGAACACGGTCCAGCTATCGATGGTACCGCCCCCCAGGTCATCCACAAGCGACGAGGTATAGCGCATGGCCACGTTGCCCGAATGCTGTTCGGTGGCATAACCCACGCGCAGGATGTCGCGGAACTTCGGCGTGGGCGCCCCCGGGTTGCTGTAGTTCCGGCTGCCGAGCGCGTCGATCACCGGTGCATCGACCCCAAGCTGCACTTCATAGGTGGTGATCAGGGTTGCCATATTGTCGACCGTCAGGGTGCCGGCGCCGATATCGGTCGAATAGCTGGCCCGGAAGTCAAAACCGTTGGTCGCGGTCTTGCCCGAGTTGAAATAGCCGATATTCACCGCCAGAAGGCGCCCGAACTCGTCCCGTTCAACCCGCGGCCCATTGGGGGCCGCATTGATGACCTGCTGGGCGGATTCAAGGGTGATCTGGTCCGAGAATTTGAAGTCGAAATAGTCGACCGACAGGGTCAGGTCGTCCATCGGCTTCACCGAGACACCGAAGTTGAAGTTGCGCGACTGTTCAGGTGCCAGATCCGGGTTCGACACGGTCCGGATAACCCGGAAGGTGCCGGTATCGGTGGGATCAAGCGGATCGACCGTCTGGCCGACCGCGGAATTGACCTGGTCGGACACTGTTTCGTCGACATCCGGCGCCCGGAACGCGGTGCTGTAGGAACCACGCACCGCCAGCCATTCCAGCGGCCGCCAGTTCACACCCACCTTCGGATCGAAAGTGCTGAACAGGCCATAGTCCTCGTACCGCGCCGCAAGCTGCACATCGAGCGTGGTGGTTACCGGCAGGTGCAGTTCCGAGAACAACGACTTGATGGTGCGTTCGCCTTCACCCGGCAACGATTTGCCGGTGAAACCGAACCGGCCGTTGATGACCGCGGGCGCCAGGAAAATCGCCTGGTATTCCTCGCGGATCTGGGCACCGAGTGCCAGGCCTGCCGTGCCACCCGCCATTTCGAACAGGTCGCCGGTGACGATGGCTTCCACATAGCGCAGTTCGGCTTTTTCACTGCGGTCGTAGGGGGTCAGGATATTATAGTCGGTGCGTTCGTCATTCAGTTGCTGGTCGCGACCGAACGGGCTGAAATAGACGCAGTTGCCTTCACCCGCCACCTCGCTGGCCGCTGGCACGCCGGACGGTGAAATCTGGCAGTCAGGACCACCAAAACCATTGAGCGCATTCTGGGCCGAAATCAGGTCGGTGTCGCTGGTATGCAGGGTATAATCCTCGCGGGAATAGACACCCTTCACATCGTAGCTCCAGCCCGAAATACCCGGGATGTCGCCCTTGATACCCGTCACGATATGGATCGAATCGAGGTCCACCTTTTCGACCCGGTCTTCCGACATGTTGCCCAGAAGGCGACCCGCGAAAGTGACATCAATGCCGAACGGGTTGTAGGGGTTGTCTGCCGGCACAACCAGCGAGCCGGTGGTGATGGGGAAACTGGCGATACCGAAGCGTTCGGTGCCCTGCTGGTAATAACGCCCTTCGAAATAGAGCGTATTGTCGCCCCCGAGGTCATATTCGGCATCCATATGCACGAGGGTCACGCGCGAGCGGGGTTTCACCGGGTTGCGCTGCTGGTAGCTGAAGCGGCAGGCACCGTCAGGGAACGCATTGCTGCCGGCATAAATGCCGCCGGTGTCGGGGTCCGTACACCAGGGATCGGCAAACTGCACCCGGTTGGTGCCATTGCGTGCCGAAATCTGGTCATAGAGTTCGGAATAGTTGATCGCGCCGTTGATGCCATTGTCGATGATGACATCGCCGCCACCTGCCGTGGTCGGGCGCGATGTCAGGATATAGTTGCCGGGCTGGGCCAGGCCGGATGTATTGTCGAAGTTCGTGACCTCGCGCTCATAGCCCTGCAGCTTGTCCTGATATTCATAGCTGGCGGACAGGACGGCATGGAATTTTTCATTGCCGCCGCCGATCATGCCTTCAACCACATAGCGCGGCGCGTCGGCGATATGGGTATATTGGCCGCTCATCTTCAGGCCGTCGAACCGGTCGTCGGTGATGATGTTCATCACACCCGCGATAGCGTCGGAACCATAGGTTGCCGAGGCACCGTCCAGCACCGTTTCCACGCGCTTGACCGCAATCGTGGGCGTCAGGGCCACCAGGTTGGTGTAGCCGTCGGTGTTGGCGACACGGCGGCCATTGAGCAATACCAGGGTCGACTGCACACCAAGGCCACGCAGGTTGGCCGAACGGGTATCGCGGTCGTCCGCGCCGCCCGCTGCCAGATCCTGGGCGCCACCGGTGCTACCGATGTTGGCCGTGTTCAGTTGCAACAGGTCGTCCACGCCGGTGAAGCCGGTCTTGGCAATTTCCTGCGAGCCCATCACCAAAGTCGGCGACGACAGCGATTCCTGGCTGGTGCGCGCGATATAGCTGCCGGTGATGACAATTTCCTCGAGGGCCGGCGCGTCGGCCTTTTCGTCCTTGCCTGCGGTGGCCGACTGGGCGTAGGCCGCACCGCTGGACAGAATGACACTTGCCGCCACGCCGGACAGCAAGAATGTGCGTACCGAACCCGGCCGCGAAATGCGTGTGTGAATGGGCATGTTTTCCTCCCCTTTTTCCCGTGGGTTGCGGGAACAAAGCCCGATGCGCCCTTCCCGGAGCGTCGGACCCCTGTCACCTCCCAGAACGACAGATCCTTCCCGTATGACCATATTCCGCCAGTGCAATGCATTTGTTAAATTGTTTTATCGGATCGATTAATCTGTTTTTTTTATTATAAAGAATGCACCTTGCGATGTGGCCTTTTCGGCAGGACGTGCCGGGTTTAGCGGCCCATTCTCCGGACGGCAAAGCCAAAAAAGCCAAACGCCCGGACCGACATGCGGCCCGGGCGAGCGGGGAGGGAAATGTTACTCGAAACAGGGCATGTGCAGGTGCCCGACAGTCCCTTCGGAGGACACCTTGGTCAGGGTGCCGCCAGCTCCATGGCCAGCTTGTTCACCAGCGACCGGAAGACAACCGTGCGCCCCTGTTCCTTGCCGCCAACGATGACATGGGTCATCAGTTCAGCCACCAGGCCAGTATCCGGATTGACGAAAAAATAGGTATTGCCCGAACCCGACCAACTGACCGTGCCGTCCGGCTGCAGGCCCGCGGCGGCGGTTTCCGCGTCGCCAATCGCGAAGCCATAACCGAACTTGATGGCATGTGGACCCCAGCCTTCGATCCTGGTCTGGGGCATGAACATTTTTTCCACCAGCGCGCTGCTGAGCAGGCGCTTGCCCTGATATTCGCCCTTGTTCGCCAGCATGGTCGCGAACTTCAGGTAATCGTCAGCCGTGCTGGCCAGCGCACCACCACCGTCCAGAAGGCGCTTGTGATCGCGGTAGTCCGAGGTTTCCGGCTGTTCGATCGCGGTAATGCCGCCTTCGGTTGCCGCATAACCGGTGACAAAATGGCTGAGCGCATCATCCTCGATGAAAAAGCCGGTATGGGTCATGCCCAGCGGATCGAAGATATTTTCCTTCAGGAACACATCGAGGGGCTGGCCGCTGGCCGCTTCGACAACCGCGCCCAGCACCGTGGTCGAATAGCTGTATTCGAATTTCTGCCCCGGCTGGTAAAGAAGCGGCGCGGCACCGATGCGGTCCACAAGCTCGCTCAGGCTGTGGGCGGGTTCACCGTCTTCCGGCGTGCGGCCAACCGGCGTGTCCCGCATCACCCCGTGTTTGCGGTAATATTGGTGTACGGGTGTGTTGCCGGTGAAATGGTAAGGGATGCCCGACGTGTGGGTCAAAAGGTCATGGATGGTGATCGGCCGTTCGGCCGGCACCGTGACCATATCGTCCACCGTACCGCTTTCATAAACCCGCATGTCCGCCAGCGCCGGCAGGAATTTGCTGGCCGGGTCGTCCAGGCGCACAAGCCCCCGGTCGACCAGCATCATGATGGCGACACTGGTGATCGGCTTGGACATGGAATAGAGCCGGAAGACCGATTCCTTGTCCAAGGGAGTCTTTTTGTCGACATCCTGGTACCCGACCGTGATATCCGCGAGCCGCTTGCCCTTCTGTTCCACAATCAGGATCGCGCCGGGCAACTGGCCGGTATCGACCAGCGCCTGCAAGGACTGTGTCGCCTCTGCAATCTCGGCCACCTTCGGCGCAGGTGCTGTTGTCGCCTGTTCGCTGTCGCAGGCGGCAAGGGTGGCACACAGCAGTGCCGCGCCCGCAACGGACGCTATTTTGAACCTGTTCATCATACTGCCTCTCCGTCGTTGGTCCCGGACGCGACCACACCTGATGTGAACAGGCGCTCGATCTCTGTCTCCGCGACACCGGCTTCGGCCAGGATCTGCCGTGCGCTGCCGCTGAGCCCGGGGGCCGGCAGGTCGTCCTGCCGCGCCGCACCCTCGATATTGAAGGGCGTGCGCACGCTGCGCATCGGACCTTCGCTCGGGTGCTCGAAATGCGTGAACATGCCAACCGCATTCAGGTGCGGGTCGTCGAACAGGTCGTCCAGCCGGTTGACCACCGCGCAGGGGATATCCCGGGCCCGCAACAGGGTCAGCCATTCGGCGGTGGTCCGTGCGGGTGTCGCACTCTCGATCATGGCATACAGGTCGTCGATGCTGCGGCTGCGCGCCGTGGGGTCGGTGACCCGCTTGTCGGTTTTCATATCGTCCCGGCCCACGAGTTCGAAAAAGCGGACCCAGTGCGAGGTGGTATAGGGAATGATGCCGATGAAACCGTCCGCGGTCGGAAACGGCTTGCGGTATGGCGAACGCAGGCGTTCATAGCCCGTGCCGCCGATGGGCGGCTGGTAACTGGCCCCTGCCAACTGTTCCAGAAGCAGGAACGACACCAGGCTTTCATACATGGGTGCTTCGATGCAGATGGCGGCATTGTCCCGGTTGCGGCTCGCAAGCGCGGCCAGCACACTGATCGCCAGATGCAGCCCGCCCACCTTGTCGGCCACGATGGTCGGCAGGAACCGGGGTTCGCCGTTTGCATTGGCGTTCAGGTACGCCAGGCCGCACAGGGCCTGGATCGTGTCGTCATAGGCCGGCTCGTCGGCGTTCGGTCCGGCCTGGCCAAAGCCGCTTGCATAACAATAGACAAGGTCGGGTTTCACCGCCTTCAGCGCTTCGAAACCGATGCCCAGCTTGTCGGCGGATTTCGGGCGCATGTTATGGACCACCACATCGGCGTTGGCCACCAGTTGCTTCACCGTTTCCTTGCCCTCGGGTGTCGCCAGGTCGATGGCGATCGAGCGTTTGTTGCGGTTGCAATTGATGAAGTTGGCACCCATGCGGTCGCTGCGGCCGGGCCTGACATAGCGGAACACATCGCCCGCCAGCGGCTCCACTTTCACGACATCGGCCCCCAGGTCGCCAAGGATCTGTGTCGCATAAGGCCCGAGGACGACCGTGGTAAAGTCGAGGACCCGAATTCCGTTCAATAGTCTGAGCATACGGCAACCCTATTCTGTTCAGCGAGGGTTCCGGGCGCGGACTGCGGCCACCCAAAATGGCTGGTGGCGCACCGGGCAGGCGTTCATGCCTGCCGCTCTGTCGTGCCCGCCATCCCTTGGGATGCAGGCGCTCCCTTCCCGTCCGCAAAGGCGTGGCCGATGCGGTGTCTTCCCTCTGACAAAAATCATTGTATGACGAACGATCTGATTGGATAAATGGATTTTATAAATGGTTTAATCTGATATAATTATATATCGATCTACCGCCGAAGGAGCGTCTTCATTATGTCCATGATCAACCTCAGGCACCTGCGCGCCTTCGAAGCGGTGATGCAGCACCGGCATTTCACCAAGGCCGCAGAATCGATCGGCCTGTCGCAGCCCGCGCTCAGCGCCCTTATACAGCAGCTTGAGGAAGACCTGCGGGTCAAACTGTTCGACCGCAGCACAAGGAACGTGGAACCCACCGCCATCGGCATGGAGTTCGGCGACATCATCTCCCGCCTCCTCGGCCAATTCGAGGAAGCGCTGGCGAACGTCACCAAATATAGCGACCTGACCAAGGGCAAGGTCAGCATCGGGGTGTTGCCGTCGGTCGCCAGCACCGTGCTGCCCGAAACCCTGGCCCGCTTCAAGGCGCAGTACCCGGATATCACCATCGAAATCTCCGACGTGCTGGGCACAGAGATTGTCGATCTATTGCTGAACAAGCAGATCGATTTTGCGCTCAGCCGCACCCAGAAACACCGGGAAGTGGAAAACACGCCGCTGATGCACGACCGGCTGGTTCTGGTCGGCACGCCCAAAACCGTTTCGCCCAAGGGCAACAGGATCAAATGGCACGACCTGGCGGACGAGCCGATCATCGCCATGGCCCCCGGCTCCACCATCCGGGCCTTGACCGACGGCGCCGCGGCAAGCGCCGGTTTTGCCCTCAATATCGTGCTCGAACCCCGGCTGATCCCGACCGCCATCGCCTTCGCGCGCGCCGGCTTCGGCTGTGCCATCGTGCCCTGTTCCGAATCGCAGTCCGTGAAACTGACCGACCTGCCGCAATATGACCTGGTCGAGCCCTATATCCGGCGCGAACTGTCGCTGATGCGGCTGTCGGGCTCGTCGGCGTCGCCCGCGGCGGCGGCCTTGTGGCGGCACCTGCAGGAGGACCTGAAGAACCTGTCGCCCGAAGGCGCCAGATCTGCCATTTAATCTGTTCTACAAATTAATACATCCGATAAAACAATTTAACAAATCGTCCTCGGGTCCCGAAAATGCCCGCGTGGCAGGACCCGCCCGATGGGAAGCGGCGGGGCCTTCCGGCACGCCTTTTGTGTCGGTCCAGCCTGCCACGGGGAGCATTTCGGGAGGACGACATGAAAATTTCCACCATCACCACATCCGTTGTGGCAGCGCTGTGCTGCGCGCAGGCAATCACTGCAGAAGATGTTGCAGATGCAACAACTTTGGCGGCCGATCCGGTCGCGCGCGCCGAGGCCACGGTCGCGAAAATGACCCTCGAGGAGAAGGTCGTCCTGACCCATGGCATCATGCCGCTGCCGTTCGGTTTTGATGTCGACATTCCGGAAGAAGCCATCGCGGGCGCCGGTTATGTGCCCGGCATTGCACGCCTTGGCATCCCGGCGCTGACCGAAACCGATGCCAGCCTCGGTGTCTCCTATATCGGCGGCATCCGGGGCGATGGCGCGACCGCCTTGCCGTCCGGTGTTGCCATGGCCTCAAGCTGGAACCCGGACCTGATGGCCCGGGGCGGCGCCATGATCGGCGCCGAAGCCCGCGCCAAGGGTTTCAATGTGTTGCTGGCGGGCGGTGCCAACCTGATGCGCGACCCCCGGAACGGCCGCACCTTCGAATATCTGAGCGAAGACCCGCTCCTGAGCGGCAAGCTGGTGGGCGCGGCCATCGGCGGCATCCAGTCGAACCATATCATCTCGACCATCAAGCATTTTGCGCTCAACGGCCAGGAAACCGGCCGCAAGTTTGCCGATGCCCGCATCAGCGAGGCCGCCGCCCGCGAAAGCGACCTTTTGGCCTTCCAGATCGGCATTGAGGACGGCAAGCCGGGCTCGGTGATGTGCGCCTATAACCCGGTGAATGGCGCGCCCAGTTGCGCCAGCGACTGGCTTCTGAACACGGTGCTGAAACAGGACTGGGGTTACCCCGGTTTTGTGATGTCGGACTGGGGCGCGGTGCCGGGTCTCGACGCCGCACTGGGGGGCCTTGACCAGCAATCGGGCGCACAACTGGACCCGAAGGTTTTCTTCGGCAACGACCTGAAGGCCAAAGCCGCAGCCGACCCCAAATGGATGGCCCGCCTTGACGATATGAACAAACGCATCTTGACCGCGATCTATGCCAGCGGGGCCGACAAGAACCCGGCAAAACCCGGCGGCAGCATCGATTTTGACGCCCATGCCAATGTGGCGGAAGACGTGGCCAAACAGGGCATCGTGCTGCTGAAGAACGCAGGCGACCTGCTGCCGCTTTCGAAATCGGTCAGACATATCGCCGTGATCGGCGGATATGCCGACGCCGGTGTGCCGGCCGGCAGCGGCTCGAGCCTCGTGCATGCCGAGGGTGGCCCTTCGGTGACTGTGCCCACCGCCGCCGGCAACCCGTTCGCGGCGCTGATGTCGGAAACCTACCATGCGTCCGCCCCCCTGAAGGCCATCAAGGCCGCGGTGCCGGACGCCACGGTGGTATACCGGAACGGCCGTTATGTTGCCGATGCCGTGATCGCGGCAAAGAAGGCCGATGTTGCCATCATATTCGCGACCCAGTGGATGACCGAAGGGCTGGATGTGCCCGATCTGTCGCTGCCAAACGGCCAGGATGCGCTGATCGCGGCGGTCGCGGAAGCCAACCCCAATACGATTGTGGTGCTGGAAACCGGCGGCCCGGTCCTGATGCCCTGGCTTGACCAAACGGGCGCGGTGATGGAAGCCTGGTATCCCGGCATCCGGGGCGCGGAGGCCATCGCATCCGTGCTGTTTGGCGACACCAATCCGTCCGGCCGCCTGCCGATCAGCTTTCCGGCCAACCTCAAGGACCTGCCGCGCCCGGTGCTGGACGGCAGCCTGACCCTAGAACCCGATTTCCTGGGCGCGCCCAAACCGGGCGAAACCCTGTCGGTGAATTATGACATCGAAGGCTCGGACGTCGGTTACCGCTATAATGCGCGCGAAGGCCACAAGGCGCTGTTTCCCTTCGGTTTTGGCCTGAGCTACACCAGCTTCAGCCTGTCCGGCCTCAAGACCGATGGCACATCGGCAAGCTTCACCGTATCCAACACCGGCAAGCGCGCCGGCGCCACGGTCGCCCAGCTTTATCTTGTCTCCCAGAACGGGGGGGTCAAACAGCGACTCGTCGGTTTTCAGCGAGTCGCGCTTGCGCCTGGCGAAAGCCGGCAGGTAACTGTTGACATCGACCCCCGCCTGTTGGCCGACTGGAAAGAAGAAGGATGGTCCCTGCCGGCGGGCGAGTATGGTTTTGCCCTCGGCCACGACGCCGAAAGGCTGGAGGCGCCGGTTGTCGCCAGAATGCCGGCGCGCGCGTGGCAGGACTGACCGGTCAGGGAACGGGACGAACCGGGAACGGGATGAAGGAGACGCATATGTTTGCCCCCAAAGGCTTTCTTGTTGCCGCTGCCACATGGCTGGCGGCCTGTAATCTGGCACCCGCAGCGGCCCAGGATGCCCGGACCCAAAGCGGCATGGTGCAGGGCACCACCGAAGCCGGTGTCACTGCCTTCAAGGGCATTCCCTATGCCACCGCCCCCGTTGGCGACCTGCGCTGGCGGGCGCCCGCGCCTGCCCCCGTGTGGGACGGTGTGCGTGATGCCAGCCAGTTCGGCGCCGATTGTGCCCAGGCCCCGTTCCCGCCCGACGCCGCGCCCATCGAAACCACACCCAATGAAGACTGCCTGTATCTGAATGTCTGGAAACCGGCAGGCGCGCAGGCCGGCGACCGGTTGCCGGTGATGGTCTGGATTCATGGTGGCGGCTTCGTGAATGGCGGCACGTCGCCGGGTGTGTATTCGGGCGCCAATTTCGCCCGCGACGGTGTGGTGCTGGTCAGCTTCAATTACCGGCTGGGCCGCTTCGGCTTTTTTGCGCACCCGGGGCTTGAAGCTGAAGGTTTTGGTGGCAACTTCGGTTTCCTGGACCAGATTGCCGCGCTTGAATGGGTGCGGGCCAATATCGCCAGTTTTGGCGGCAACCCGGATGAAGTGACCGTTTTTGGCGAAAGCGCGGGTGGCATGTCCGTGCATATGCTGTTGCAGGCGCCCGAGGCACGTGGCCTGTTCGCGCGAGCGATTGTCGAATCGGGTGGCGGGCGCGACCGCACCTTGCCGACCCCGACCCTGGCACGTGCCACCGAAATCGGTGCGGTGTTTGCCCCCGGACTGAGTGCCGCCGAGCTGCGCGCCCTGCCGGCAGCCAGGGTTACCGGCGACCTGAGCCTGATGAGCATGGCGCAGCCCGGCTACAGCGGCCCGATGGTGGACGGCGTCACCCTGTTTGGTGCCCCGCTGGACGGCGCCAGTGCCGGGCGCTATGCAACCATACCGCTGATGATCGGCGCCAACAGCGCCGACGGTTTCCCTGCCACCAATGACAAGGAGGCGGTGCTGGCAAGCTTTGGCGCCGATGCCGACACCGCGCGCCGGCTTTATGACCCCGAGGGCACAACACCGGGCCTGTGGGTCGCCACCGCCGTCAGCGCCGATCGCATGATGATCGAACCCGCCCGCGCGGTCGCCCGTGCGCTGGCGCCACACCAGCCGGTGTATCTGTACCGTTTCGCCTATGCGGTGCCCGAGGTGCACGGCTTCCTGGGCGGCGCGCCGCACGCGACGGAAATCCCCTACGTTTTTGACACGGTGGCCGCGCGCCACACACCCAAGATGATCGCTGAAGAAGCCCCGGTCGCGGCCCTGAGCCACCGCTACTGGGTCAATTTTGCCAAGACCGGCAAACCGGACGGGCAGGACGACACTGTGACTGCGTGGCCCGTGCTGGTGCGAGGTTCCGGTACCCTGCAACTGATCAGCGCCGACGGCGCCGAACACACGGCAGACCCTTTTGCGGCACGGCTCGATTTCACTGAAAGCCATGCCAACCCGGCGCCCTGAGAGCACACGAGGCACATATGAAGAAACTTTACCCAGATGCCGCTTCGGCCCTTGAGGGGCTTTTGTTTGACGGCATGACGATGATGGCGGGCGGTTTTGGCCTGTGCGGGATACCTGAGAACCTGATCGCGGCCGTGCATGCGGCAGGGAC
>SBGU01000057.1 GCA_006226495.1 Alphaproteobacteria bacterium | reverse complement strand
AAACTGCGCAGTTTCGAGGAAACGCGCCATGTGCCGATCCTGGTGATGGTGGATGACGGCAATACCAAGCTTCTGGTGCGTGCGCTCGAGATGGGCATCAACGACTATGTGGTGCGCCCGGTCGACCGCATGGAGTTCCTGGCGCGGGTCAAAACCCAATTGAAGCGCAAGCGCTATGCCGACAAGCTTTGGGAAAACTTCCATATTTCCATGCAGATGGCGACTACCGATGCCGTGACCGGCCTTTATAACCGCCACTATCTCACGAGCCACCTGGACACACGTCTTGCAGCCGCGCACAAGGCGGGCAAGCCCCTGTCGGTGCTGATGATGGATATCGACCATTTCAAGAAGGTCAACGACACCTATGGCCATGCGGTCGGTGACCTGGTCCTGAAGGAATTCGCCAACCGTATTGCAAAAAATGTACGCGGGGTTGATCTGGCTGCACGGTATGGCGGCGAGGAATTTGTGGTCATGATGCCCGAAACGCCCACCGACTGGGCTTTCATGATCGGCGACCGGCTTCGCCAGGAAGTGGCCGAGAACCCGTTCGAGGTGGGCCTGCCATCCGGTCCTTTGACCATCACGGTGTCTATCGGTGTTGCCACCAGCGACCCGAGCCAAAGCCCCTCCCAACTCCTGGAAGCCGCAGACAAGGCGCTTTACGACGCCAAGGCCGGCGGTCGCAATCGTGTGATTATCGCCGGCCGCGATTGACTTCAGCCGCTCTTTCGGGCGACCCTGCTTCCAACAGACAATAGAGTGACACGATAGGGATAGAGACGTGAAGGCTTCTCTCGACGAACTGCTGGCGCGTGCCGGCGTGGATGTGGACCGCTGCGTCTTCGACAGGGGTGCCTTTGCCTCCGACTATGAATCTATTCCCCTGAAAGACGCATCTGTAACCATACATGGTGGTGCGGGCTGTGACGGTATTTCCGTCTGGCAGCCGGTTGGCATGGCGCCGGCGCCGAATATTTCGCTGGCCGTGGGGACGCGGCCGGCGGAAAACCCGACCGAAATTTTCCTGTTCGCGCGCCCGGCGGGCAAGGTGCATATGAATGTGCAGGGCGATGGCCACAGGGTCTCGATCCTGTCGGCCCTCAATTTCACTGCCACGATCCAGTTGTTCCGGGCCTCGACCGTGACGATAGGCCAGGGTGCCACGTCAGGTGGTGTGTTTCTGATCGCTGGCAATTCAGACATTGTCATCGGCAAGGATGCGCTGATGTCCGACCAGATCGTGCTGCAGTCGACCGACCAGCATGGTGTGATTGATGCCGAAACGCTCGAGCCCCTCAATGCCGCGCGCTCACACATCACCATCGACCGCCATGCCTGGATCGGACGGCGGGTGATGGTCACCAAGAATGTCACGGTGGCGGGCGGCGCCATCCTGGCCGCCGGCGCAGTTGTGGTGAAAAACGTGCCTGCCATGGCGGCCGTGGGCGGCAACCCTGCCACCGTGCTCAAATCCGGCATCTGTTGGACCCGCCAGGCCGGCAGCCTCAGCGCCCTTGACCGCCGCATGATCGACGAGATCAAGGCAGGCCTAAAGCATCCCGTGGAGGCTGTGGCGGTCTGATCCGCCCGCCCGCAGCATTGTCCCCGAGGTTCTGGCCCGCAGGCTCATAACCTTGCAGTGCGCCTGGTGCGTGCCTACATGCAAGTTATAGAAACCAACAAGCGGGGAGGACGTTCATGGCTTATCACGATTATGACGACGACTATGGCGCGCCATCAGGTGGGCCTGAGCGGCATGCGGTGCTTCTGGTCTATATCCTCTATGTGATCGGTATCCTGACCGGCGGGGCGGCATCGATCATCGGTGTCATTATCGCGCACCTGAAGGAGGGTGGCTCGGCGGGCATCTGGCGCGGGCACTATATCTACCAGATTCGCACTTTCTGGCTGGGTGTGCTGATGGCAGTGGTGGCCATTGTGGCGTTTATCACCTTCATCGGCATTCCGGTTGCGTGGGCCATCGGTCTCTGGTGGGTGCTGTGGAATGCCGTGCGCACACTGAAGGGCCTTCTCCGGGCCCTGGACGGGCGCCCGATCGAGGACCCGCGCACCAACATGTGGTAGGCGCATTTCGGGCCGGCAGGCACCTGCCCAAAAAAGAAACCGCCGCAGCCCGAGGGTGCGGCGGTTTCCGGTTCGGATCGGAAGATCCCAAGATTACTTGATCTTGGCTTCCTTGAACTCTACGTGCTTGCGGACGACCGGGTCGTACTTGCGCAGGACCATTTTCTCGGTCATCGTCCGCGGATTCTTCTTGGTCACGTAGTAGTAGCCGGTATCCGCAGTGCTCACCAGCTTGATCTTGATGGTGGACGGCTTAGCCATCTGATTAACTCCAAGAAAACGGTTATGGGGCCACCTCATGTGGCCGGTTCGTCGGCGCAAAATACTCGCGCAGGCCCATAAGTCAAGCCCGGAATAGGCGCGTGCGCATAATTTTTATCCAGACTTGTAAAATACGCGCCAAATGCTAACCCTCGGGTAACCTTTTTCATGGCAAATGGTTAAAAGGGTCAAAAGGGTGTGTCTGCGGGCCTGCCCGCGCCAGCCGCCAGGCTGCGTGAAACACACCAAACGACAGAGCAATAGACAGGCCACACGACAGGGCCAGACTGAAGGGCAGGGAGCCGGATAATGGTCGACAGCGATCTTGTGGAAGAACTTCGCACAGAAGCCATCGATACCGTGGAGGACCGCCTGCACAATCTGCAGGAAGCCGTGCAGCAGTATCTGGACGGCATTATCCGGAGTTCGGACGCGCTTGCCGTTGTGCGGCTTGAAGCTCATTCGCTCAAGACCGTGGCCGCCAGCTTCGAGATGAAGGCCCTGAAGGTGCTGTGCCACCGGTTCGAGGATTATTTTTTCAACGTCAAGGACCTGACGCCCGAAATCAGCAAGGACATCCTGTATTTCGCCGACCGTATGTCCGAGTGCCTGGATGCCTTCGTCAATAATACCGAAATCGATGTCTCGCAGATGATGCGCAAGCTGCCGAACAAGGCCGGCTTTGATGTGGCGGACGTCACGGTGACCGATATCGAGGTGATGCTGGTCATGGAACCCGGCCTTGCCACCAAGATCGTCACCCGCGAGCTTCTGGAATGCGGTTACCGCATGATCAACGTGGCGTCCACCATGGATGCGATACAACTGATTCCGTCCATGCGGCCCGATGCGGTGATCGTCTCGCGCGTGATGCCGGAACTGACGGGTGTGGACCTTGCCTGTGCGCTCAGGGCCATGCCGACCACGCGGGATATCCCGGTCGCGCTGATTGCCACCGAAAACCGCGAAATCACCGACCTGCCGATTGATGTACCGGTGCTGAGGAAAGGCGCGCGCTTCGCCGACGATGTCGCCGACGTGTTCGTGAAGCTGGGCATCCTTTAGGCCCGCAGCCAACCCTGGCATATTGACGCCTGCGCCGGGGGCGCGATAATCGCCCCCGTCAGCGGCTTCATGCAGGGGACAAACCTATGCCAACAAGCAGCTTCTGGCGGTTCGGCCATTTTGGTCCGGCCCGCGATGTCATGGAACGGGTGTCCGGCCCGCTGCGCCCGCTTTGCGGGGGCGAAGCCATGGTGGCGATCCGGGCGGTCGGCCTCAACCAGGCGGAAAACCGCTATCTCGCTGGCCTTCATTTCCCGCCCGACAGCCTGCCGGCCTGCATCGGCCATGAAGCGGTGGGCGAGATTGTGGCCCTGGGCGCGCCGTCCGAGCGCTGGAAAGTCGGCGACCGGGTGGCGCTGGTGCCGATGCTGGTGGACATGCCGGGCATGGGGGCGTTGCGCGATGTCGGCATTTATCCGCTCGATGCGCTGGTGCCGGTGCCCGAAGACTATTCCGACAGCGAAGGCGCGGCCTGGTGGATGGCGATCTTCACCATGGCCGGGGCGCTCGAAATGGCAGGGTTCGGCCCCGAAAACGCGGCGGGCAGAACGGTCTGCATCACGGCAGCAGCCGGCGGCATGGGCCTTGTGGCACTCAGGCTCCTGCGCGCATGGGGCGCGATCACCATCGCGACCACACGCGACACCGCGAAGGCCGAGGCGCTGGCGGCCTATGCCGACCATGTGGTCCGTGCGGACACACCGGACGGGCTGACGGCGGGCCTCAGGGCCCATGTGCCCGATGGTGTCGATGTAGTGCTGGACCCGCTGGGCGGTGCCTATGTGGGCGCGGCGGTGCGGGCGCTGGCGCCCGGCGGCCATTATGTCGGCTATGAAATGCTGGCGGGCACCGGCGGGACCTACGATATCCCCGGCCTGATGATGCGGGACGCGCATATCCATGGTTTCACCATCTTCCGGCTTCTCAGACACCCGGGCCTCCTGGCGCGGCTTGTGTCCCTGGGCATGGAATGGGCCGACGATGCCCGGCCGCTGGTTGCCGCCGAATTTGGCATGGACGAAGCGCCAGATGCCTTTGCCGCACTTATGCGCGGCGGGCATCTGGGCAAGATCGTTGTGACGGCAGGATAGGGCGCTTTAGCGCGGGCGGCGGGGTGGCCGGTTGCCGCGCGGTTTTTCGCCCGGATGGCGCCCGGCTTTCACACCACCGCCGCGCCGGCCTTTGGCGCGGCCCGGCACATGGCCGCCGCCCCGGCGTTTGTGGGTGGCAAAATCCGGAATGTCCCGCTCGCCGGCAAGGTCAAGTTTCAGGCCACCTGTGTAGCGGTTGGCTTCGGTCAGCCGCACGGTCAGCCGGTCGCCCAGGCGGAATTCCTCGCCATATTTTTCGCCCACCAGCCGGTGGTGCGCTTCATCCAGCGCATAAAAATCCTGCCCGAGTTCCGAGATGGGGATCAGGCCGTCGCCGCCCGTGGGCTCAAGGCTTACAAACAGGCCAAAGCGGGTCACACCGGTGATGCGGCCGGAAAATTCGTCGCCCACATGGTCAGCCAGATAGGAGGCCATATAGCGGTCGGTCGAATCGCGTTCCGCGGCCATGGCGCGCCGTTCGGTGGCCGAGATATGTTCGCCGACTTCACCCAGCTTGCCCATTTCCTCGTCCGTCAGGCCACCCGCGCCCAGGCCCAGTGCGCGCACAAGGCCGCGGTGGACCACAAGGTCGGAATAGCGCCGGATCGGCGAGGTGAAGTGCGCATACCGCCTGAGCGCAAGGCCGAAGTGGCCCAGGTTGTCGGGTGAATAATAGGCCTGTGTCTGGCTCCTGAGCACCACCTCGTTGACCATGCTTTCATGCGGCGTGCCGGCGGCCTTGTGCAGGATGCCGTTGAAGATGCGCGGCATGGACACCTGGCCCTTGGCAAGGTTCAGGTCTAAGGTCGCAAGGAAATCGCGCAGGCTTTCCATCTTGTCCATCGGCGGTTCTTCATGCACCCGATACATGGCGGGTACACGGTGGTCTTCAAGTTCCTCGGCCGCGCAGACGTTGGCCATGATCATGAATTCCTCGACCACCTTGTGGGTGTCGAGCCGCTCCCTGAGGATAATGCTTTTCACATGGCCGAAACCGTCCAGCTCGATCTTGCGTTCGGGCAGGTCCAGGTCCAGCGGTTCCCGCTTGGCGCGTGCTTTCATCAGCGCCTTCCAGGCGGCATGCAGCGGTTTCAGCACGGGCTCCAGCAAGGGTGCCGTCAGCTCGTCGGTCAGGCCATCGAGCGCATCCTGCGCGCGGCGGTAATCGACGTTGGCGGCGCTTTTCATCAGGCCGCGCACGAATTTGTGGCGGATTTTCTCGCCTTTCGCGTCGAACCACATATGCACGGCCATGCAGGCGCGTTCGACACCCGGTTTCAGGCTGCACAGGTCGGCAGACAGGGCTTCGGGCAGCATGGGTACCACCCGGTCCGGGAAATAGCAGCTATTGCCGCGCTTGAAGGCTTCGCGGTCCAGCGGCGAATTTGGTGTCACATAATGCGACACGTCGGCAATGGCGACGATCACATGCCAGCCGCCGGCGTTCTTGGGGTCCGGGTCCGGTTCGGCCCAGATGGCATCGTCATGGTCGCGGGCGTCGACAGGGTCGATGGTGATCAGGGGGATATCCCTGAGGTCCGTGCGCTTGCCAAGTTCGACCGGCTTGGCGTCTTCGGCCTGCCTGACCACATCTTCCGGGAATTCATACGGAATTTCATGGGCATGGATCGCGATCATGCTGATCGAGCGCGCGTCATTCAGGTCGCCCAGCCGTTCCTTGATGCGGGCGCGTTTGGGGCCCATGTGGCGCTTGCCCGGCTTGCCGGGTTCCGCCAGCACCAGTTCGCCATCCTTGGCGCCATTCACATCATCCCTGTCGACCCAGTATTCGTCGCGGTTCTTCTTGTCCACGGGTTCGATACGGCCACCGTTCTCGTTACCCTTGAACACGCCCATCAGGGCCTTGGGCGCTGGTTTCAGCACCTTCAGGATCTGGCCGCGATAGAGGTCACCCTTGATCGGGATCAGCCGCACCAGCGCGCGGTCGCCGGGGCCCAGCGCAGGGCCGCGCCGGCTGCGGCCACGGCCTTCGGCGATATAGATGGTCGGCGGTTTGCCGTCGCCGTCCCAGTTCACGGGTTTGGCGAGTGCATCGCCATGCGCGTCCAGTCCGGCATATTCCACCACCTGCACACCGGGCAGTTGGTCGGCGGGCCTGAGCGCCTGCGATGTATCCTTGGCCAGAAGCCCGTCTTCGGTCATTTCGCGCAAAAGCTTTTTCAAGAGCACCTTGTCGGGCCCCGTAACCTTGAAGGCGCGGGCCACTTCACGTTTGGTGACCTTGCCCCGGGCCTCACGGATGAAATCCATCACGTCTTCGCGGCTGGGGATATGGGCGGCGGGTTCTTTTGCGCGTGCCAAGGGCACTGTCCTTTCTGTTTCGCCGGCGGACCGGCTGCCGGGAATTTTCCCCTCTCCCGACGCCGGCTAGGCTCGCGCCGCTCGCCAAGCCTTCGTATCCCTCTCCCCTCGGGGGAGAGGGCAGGGTGAGGGGAAACGCGAGATTGTTACATCACCATAATGGAACCAAAGGCCCCCGTCAGGAGGCCTTCTTGGATTTTGCAGCGGGCTTCTTGGCCGGCGCCTTTTTGGCGGCTGCCTTCTTCGCCGGGGCTTTTCTGGCCGGGGCCTTTTTCCCGGTTCCTTTTTTGTCCGCCTTTGCGGCCAGCCATTCAAGCGCCTGTTCCATGGTCACGCTTTCTGGCTCGGTCCCCTTGGGCAGGGTCGCGTTGACCTTGCCATGGTTCACATAAGGCCCGTAGCGACCATCCAGCACGCGCACAGGGCCTTCGTCCGCGGGGTGCGCGCCAAGTTCCTTCAGCACGGTCTTGGAGGCACCGCCGCCAGCCTTCTTGGCCGCCGTGTCGGCGATAATCGATACGGCACGGTTGAGACCGACCGAAAACACCTCGTCGGTACCGGCCAGTTTGCCGTATATGCCGTCATGCGCCACATAGGGGCCATAACGGCCAATGGACGCCGTGATCGGTTTGCCGGTTTCGGGGTGCGTGCCCACCGTGCGCGGCAGGGACAGAAGCTGCAGGGCTTTTTCGAGTGTCAGCTCGGCCGCCGGCACATCCTTCGGCAGGCTGGCCCGGCGCGGCTTCTCGCCCTTCGGCGCTTCGCCGGCCTGGATATAGGGGCCGAAGCGGCCAATGCGCAGGCTGATCTCGTCGCCGGTGTCCGGGTCGTTGCCCAGGATCGAGGGTTCGTCGGATGCGCCTTCGCCGTCGTCGCCATTCTGGCCGAACGGGCGGGTATAGCTGCATTCCGGGTAATTGGAACAGCCGACAAAGGCCCCAAAGCGGCTGGTCTTCAGGCCCAGGCGGCCGTTTTCGCACGCCGGGCATTTGCGCGGGTCGCTGCCGTCCGACGTGCGGGCAAACAGCATCGGCGCCAGGAAGTCGTCCAAGGCGTCGATCACTTCGGCATTGCGCACGCCAAGGATTTCTTCGGTCTTCGGCTTGAAGGCGGCCCAGAATTCGGCCAGCACCTTTTTCCAGTCCTCGTCGCCCGCTGAAATTTCGTCCAGTTGTTCTTCGAGGTTGGCGGTGAAATCATATTCCACATAGCGGTGGAAGAATTTCTCCAGGAAGGCGGTCACCAGCCGGCCCTTGTCGTCGGGCACAAAGCGGCTGCGGTCCATATGCACATAATTGCGGTCCCGAAGCACGGTCAGGATCGAGGCATAGGTGGACGGGCGGCCGATACCCAGCTCTTCCATGCGTTTGACGAGGCTGGCCTCGGTGAAACGCGGGGGCGGGTCGGTGAAATGCTGTTTGGGCGTGATGCTTTCGGTGGTCAGCACCTCGCCTTCACGGAGCGGCGGCAGAATGCGGCTGTCGTCTTCGTCGCCGTCGTCGTCGCGGCCTTCCTGGTAGACGGACAGGAACCCGTCGAACTGGATCACGGTACCCGTGGCCCGAAGCTCGGCCGTCTGGTCGGCGTTCAGGATGGTCACGGTGGTGCGTTCCATCTGCGCGCTTTCCATCTGGCTTGCGATCGTGCGGCGCCAGATCAGCTCATAGAGCTTCATTTCGTCCTGATCGAGCGCATGGGCGACATCGGCCGGCGTCCGGCGCGGGTCGGTCGGGCGGATGGCCTCGTGGGCTTCCTGCGCATTCTTGGCCTTGGTCTTGTAGACGCGGGGGGCATCGGGCAGGTATTTTTTGCCATACCGGCTTTCGATCACGCCGCGGGCCGACATCAGGGCTTCCTGCGCGATGGTCACGCCGTCGGTACGCATATAGGTGATCAGACCCGTGACCTCACCGCCGATGGACTTGCCCTCATACAGGTTCTGGGCCACACGCATGGTGTGGTTGGCGGCGAAACCGAGCTTGCGCGCGGCTTCCTGCTGCAGGGTCGAGGTGGTGAAGGGCGGCTGCGGATGGCGCCGGGCCGGTTTGCGTTCGACACCCCGTACCGTGAGCGGCGCACGTTCCACCAGCTTGGCGGCGGCCAGCGCCTTGGCCTCGTCATTCAGGTCATATTTGTCGAGCTTCTGGCCGTTCGTGGCAAACAGGCGCCCGGTGAAGGGCTTGCCCGCGTCGCCGTTCAGGCCGGCTTCGACGGTCCAGTATTCCTGGGCGACAAACTTTTCGATCTCGCTTTCGCGTTCGCATACAAGGCGGAGGGCAACCGACTGCACGCGGCCCGCAGACCGGGCGCCCGGCAGCTTGCGCCACAGCACCGGCGACAGGGTGAAACCCACAAGATAATCGAGCGCGCGGCGGGCGAGATAGGCTTTCACCAGCTCGTCATCCAGGTCGCGCGGCTCGGCCATGGCCTTCAGGATCGCGGATTTGGTGATCTCGTTGAACACCACACGCTTGACCTCGACATCCTTCAGCGCCTTCTTCTGCTTCAGCACTTCCATGACGTGCCAACTGATGGCTTCCCCTTCGCGGTCGGGGTCAGTTGCGAGATAAAGGCGGTCGGCTTCCTTCACCGCCTTGGCGATATCGGTCAGGCGTTTGTTCGAATCGCGGTCGACCACCCAGTCCATGGCGAAATCCTCGTCGGGTTTCACCGAACCATCTTTGGCGGGCAGGTCGCGGACATGGCCAAAACTGGCCAACACCTTGAAATCCTTGCCAAGATATTTGTTGATGGTTTTTGCCTTGGAGGGCGATTCGACAATAACGACGTTCATACGTCCCCGTTTCCCCATGGTCGCGATGGCGGCGCGGAAATGCGCGGTTCTCAGCCCTCACCTAGTGTGAAGCGCTCAGGATTGCAATGCCTTTATAATAAGCGGCTGACCCGCCCGCCTGAATGGCGGGCGATTTTTCCGGCCAGTTCATACTCCAGAAACAGCGCTGAAACCGTATCGGCAGGCAGGCCGGAAAGCCGCACGATCTCGTCCATATGGATCGGGCTTTGGGTCAGCATCGACAAAAGCGCCTCGCCCGCGCGCGGACCGTCGGGCACCGGGCGAGCGGGCGGCAGGTCCGTGTGCCGGCTGGCCCGGATCACCGGTGTGTGCATCAAGGGCAGGCTGTCCAGTTCGGCCAGGATATCGGCGGCGTCGCGCACCAGGGTGGCGCCGTCCTTGATCAACTGGTTGGTGCCCTCGGCCCGCGGGTCGAGCGGCGAGCCGGGCACGGCATAAACATCGCGGCCCTGGTCGGCGGCAAAGCGCGCCGTGATCAGCGAGCCGGAACGCCTGGCGGCCTCGACCACCAGCACGCCTTTGGACAGGCCGGAAATCAGCCGGTTGCGGCGCGGGAAATGCCGCGCCTGCGGTTCGGCCCCCATGGCCATTTCGCTGACAATGGCACCGCCTTCACAAATGGCGGCATGCAGGGCCCTGTTTTCGGGTGGATATATAATGTCCAGCCCGCCGGCCACACAGGCCACCGTGCCGCCCGCAAGCGATGCCATATGCGCGGCGGTATCGACCCCACGCGCGAGGCCGGAGACAATGGTGACGCCCTTGGCCGAAAGCCCGGCGGCGATGGTGCGGGTCAGCTTCAGGCCGGTCGCACTGGCGTTGCGCGCACCGACAATGCCGACCGATGTATGGAACAGCCGGGCCGGGTCGCCGGCCACGAACAAGACGGGCGGCGCGTCTTCTATTTCAGCCAGCAGCGGCGGGTACAGGCTTGTGCCCCAGAACAGCGCAGTGCCACCGAAGGCCGCCAGCGCCGCCAGCTCGCGTTCGCAGGCGCCCTGGTCAGCGGGTTTGATATCCTTGTGCCTGCCACCCTTGCGGGCCAGGTCATTCATGCCGGGAATGGCGCGTTCGGCGCTGCCGAAGCGGGACAGAAGCTGCCGGAAGGTCACGGGGCCGATGCCGTCCGTGCGCATCAGGCGCAGGCGCGCCAGTTTCTCGCTGTCCGGAAGCTCGTTGGTGAGGTTGGTCATGGCTGAAGCTTGGGCGCTGGTCGCGCCCAAGTCAATCAGGCGTTGCCGTTATTCGCCGGCTTCTTCTTTGTCGGCATCCTTCTTCTTGGCGCCGATCTTCGGCTCCTGGCCTTTGAGGATGCGGCCGATATTGTCCTTGTGCCGGATATAGATGACAAGGCCCATGAAAGCGACCGGCATCCAGGCGCGCTCGCCGATGAGCAGATAGCTGTAAAACGGCGTCAACAATGCGGTCATCAGGCCCGAGAAGGACGACATGCGGAAAATGACGGCGGTCAGCAGCCAGGTCGCGATGGCGGCGGCCCCCACAAGCGGGTTGATGGCAATGACGGTACCAAAGAAGGTGGCCACACCCTTGCCGCCCTTGAAACCCAGATAGACGGGGAAACAATGTCCGACAAAGGCGGCCATGCCGGCCAGCGCCGCCAGATCGGCATCGATGAAATAGCGGGTGACAAGCACCGCGATGGCACCCTTGCCGGCGTCCAGCACCAGGGTGGCTGCAGCCAGGTCCTTGCGGCCCGTGCGAAGCACGTTGGTAGCGCCGATGTTGCCGGACCCGATGTTGCGGATGTCGCCCAACCCGGCCAGTTTGGTGATCACAAGGCCAAAGGGCACAGCGCCCAGAAGATAGCTGAACGCCAGAACGGCCGCCAGCAGCCCGTAACTTTCCATGCCCAGTCCCCCTTATTCCCCGATATGCAGGGTCTTGCCGCCGACAACCGTGCGCCAGACCTTGCCTTGCACGGGCAGGGTATCAAAAGGTGTGTTCCTTGCGCTAGAGAGGAATTGTTCCCGGTCGATGCGCCAGGGTTTGCCGGGGTCGAACACAACGAGGTCGGCGGGCGCGCCGGCAGCCAGCCGCCCGGTCTCGAGGCCCAGAAGCTTCGCCGGCGTCGCGGTCAGCGCCTTCAGCACTGTCATCAGGTCCATCTTGCCGGCATGCATGGGCGCAAGCGCAAGGCCCAGCAGGGTTTCAAAACCCACGATGCCGGGCGCGGCCTGGCCAAAGGGCAGGCGCTTCACATCTTCGCTGCGCGGGTCGTGGTCGCTCACGAGCGTATCGATGGTGCCGTCAGCCACAGCCGCGATCAGCGCCAGCCTGTCTTCTTCGGTGCGGAGCGGCGGGCTCAGGCGCGCGAAGGTGCGGTAACCTTCCAGCGCATTGTCATTCAGGTGCAGGTAATGCGGGGCCGTGGAACAGCTTATCTTCACGCCGCGCTTCTTGGCGGCGCGGATGGCCTCGACCCCCTCGCGCGAGCTGATGAGCGCGAAATGCAGGCGGGCGCCGGTCAGTTCCGCCAGCCGCACGTCACGTTCGATCTGGATCGCTTCGGCAGCCGCCGGGATGCCGGCCAGGCCAAGCCGCGTTGCAACTTCGCCTTCGTTGGCTTCACCGCCGTCCGCCAGCGAACGGTCCTCGGCGAACTGCACGATCAGGGCATCAAAATAGGTGGCATATTCCATCAGCCGGCGCATGACCCGGCTGTCGGACACCGCATGGCGGCAATCGGTGAAACCGACGGCGCCTGATTCCTGCATCTGGCCAATTTCCGCCAGTTGCCGGCCTTCCATGCCGCGTGTGGCCGCACCCATGGGGTAAACCCGCACGGTGTCGGTATCGTCGGACCGGCGGCGGATGCGTTCGACCACCGCGTCGGTGTCGATGACCGTGGTCTGGTCCGGCTGCAATATCACGGTGGTGATGCCGCCGGCGGCCGCAGACGCGCTGTCGACCCGGTGGGCGCGCATGTCGATGAAACCGGGCGCCAGCACGCGGCCCTTGCAGTCTACCAGCTCGGCGCCTTCGGGCGCATCAAGGCTGGCGCCGATTGCGGTAATCACACCGCCTTCAGTGAGCAGGCAGCCTTTTTCGTCCATGCCGGTGGCCGGGTCGATCAGGCGGGCATTGACATACAGTGTGCTCATTGGCCGGCCCCCTGCAGCTTGCGGGTCAGGATATCAAGACAGGCCATGCGCACGGCAACCCCCATCTCGACCTGTTCCTCGATCGCCGAACGGTCGATATCGTCCGCCACGTCGGACGCGATTTCCACACCCCGGTTCATGGGGCCCGGGTGCATCACCAGCACATCTTCCTTGGCATAGGCGAGCTTTTCGCGGGTCAGGCCCCAGAAGCGGTAATATTCGCGCAAGCTTGGCAGGAAGGCGCCCTGCATGCGTTCCTGTTGCAACCTGAGCATCATCACCACATCCGCGCCCTTGAGGCCTTCGTCCATGCGGGTCGAAACCTCGACACCCAGCCGGTCGACATCTTTCGGCAGCAGGGTGGGCGGTGCCACCAGTCGCACGCGCGCGCCCATGGCGTTCAACAGGTAAATGTTCGAGCGGGCCACGCGGCTGTGCGCCACATCACCCGAAATCACGATGGTCTGGCCATGCAGCGCGCCCTTGCGGCGGCGGATGGTCAGCGCGTCCAGAAGGGCTTGGGTCGGGTGTTCCGAACGCCCGTCACCGGCGTTGATGACCGCACAGTCCATTTTTTCACTGAGCAGCTTCACGGCACCGCTGTCGGCATGGCGCATCACCAGCACATCGGGGTGCATGGCATTCAGGGTCGCGGCGGTATCGAGCAGGGTTTCGCCCTTCTTGATGCTGCTGGACCCCGTCGACATGGAAATCGTGTCCATGCCCAGGCGCTTGCCGGCGATCTCGAAGCTCATCAGGGTGCGGGTCGAATTCTCGAAGAACAGGTTGATCTGCGTAAGACCAGCACATTTGGATGTGCTTTTCTGCGCGCGCCTGTTCTGCTCGACATATTCCTCGGCGGTATCGAGGATATGCTTGATCGACACCGGGTCCATGTTCCAGATGCCAAGCAGGTGTTTATGGGGAAAAAGCTCGCCCGAGGGCGGAGAGACTTCCGCGCGCGGGTATGGTCCTTGACCTGTCGAATGCGTGCTCATCAAGGGCGCGTTATAGGGGCAAATGCGCCCCCCTGCAAGGGCGAATTGGCCCCCGGTGCGCAGGTCCGTTTGTCAGGCGGCGGGAAAGCCGCCGGCCCAGGGCTCAGGCCCCGTGCAACAGCTATTGGCAACCATGGCGATGATGCCGTACCAGCCGGCGATGACCACAAGCGCCAGCCGGGTTTCTTCATCGAAATGCGCCGCAAGGGCCGCGCGTGTCGCTGCGCTGAGCCGGTGGTCTGTGAGCGATTCTTCACAGCATTTCAGCGCGGCGCGTTCGGCGTCGGTCCAGTGGCTTGCGGCGGAACCCTGTTCATAAAGGGCGGATATTTCTTCGGCGCCCAACCCGGCCGCGGTGGCAAAAGCGGCGACATGCACGCCCCATTCATAGGCGCAACCGGCCACGGCACAGGCGCGCAGGATCATCATCTCCCTCAGCCGCACCGGGAAAAGCTGTTGCCGGCCCAGGAAATAGCTGCCGAGCGACCGCATGGACGCCATCAGGTCCGGCGCCTTTGCCAGCACGCGGAACAGTTCGAGCGGCGCCATGGCATCACCCGGCGGCATCCATTTCTTCAGCATGGTTTCGGTGTCGGCGTCATAGGGTGGGGTGAGGGCGGCAACGAGGGGAGAGGCGGCTGTCATGGCAAGGTTCCTTTGCTACGGAAAAAGTATCGATACTGAAAACGTAGCGCGGGGGCGCGGGAGGTCAAGGGGCGGAGCGGAAGAATGTCCGGGCATCGGGACGGCTGGTGCAGAAGGCGAAGAAGGCCACACCCGCAACATTCCCCGTTCGCCCTGAGCCTGTCGAAGGGCAGCATGCCGCGCCGGGTGTGGGCCCCGGCGGTGCTTTTCCATACTGAAGCCGGTGCCCACGGCCCGGGCTTCGACAAGCTCAGCCCGAACGGAGGTGAGATGCGGAGTGGCAGGCTCAGCCCGAACGGGGATGAGGATGGTGGGTCGGGGGTGAGGGCGGTGGGATAGTCTCCTGTGCGCCGAACAGCTTTTGGGCCTATCGCTGCCGTTCGCCCTGAGCCTGTCGAAGGGCAGGATGCCGCGCCGGGTGTGGGCTCGGCAGTGTTTATCCATGCAGAAGCCGGTGCCCTGCGTCCCGGGCTTCGACAAGCTCAGCCCGAACGGGGGGAGGATGGTGGAGTGGCAGGCTCAGCCCGAACGGAGGTGAGGATGGTGGGGCGGGTGTGAGGGCGGTGGGATAGTCTCCTGTGCGCCGAACAGCTTTTAGACCTGTCGCCACCGTTCGCCCTGAGCCTGTCGAAGGGCAGCATGCCGCGCCGGGTGTGGGCCCGGCAGTGTTTATCCATGCAGAAGCCAGTGCCCCATGGCCTGGGCTTCGACAAGCTCAGCCCGAACGGGGGTGAGATGCGGAGTGGCAGGCTCAGCCCGAACGGGATGAGGGCGGCGGAGAAGCGGGCTCGGTCCGAGCGGTGAGCGGGCGGAGGGGAGGCAGGCGGGGACCGGTGGAAGCGGCTACTTGCCGTCTTTGGCCGCGTCCTCCGCCAGCGCGTCTTTCCACTGGTCGGCCCAGGCATGCAGCGGGCGCAGGGCGGTGGAAAGCTCGCGGCCCAAGGCAGTCGATTGCCAGCGCCGGTCGGGGGTCGGTTCGATGATGCGGGCTTCGGCCAGTTCCTTCAGCCGGGTCGACAGCACGCTGGGCGACAGGTTTTCGCAGCGGGCCTGGATGTCCCGGAAGCCGACCGGGCCTTCCCGAAGCTCCCACAATATCCTCAGGCTCCAGCGCCGGCCCAGAAGGTCCATGGCCGCCATGATCGGTCGGCCCGTGCTCGAGCCCTTGACCGGACGGCCCGGCAACGGTGTCTGGCTTGCGGCCATTGTCACTCCTCGTAGAAAGCGCGGTCGTAGACGACCCGGCCCTTGAGGCCGGAAAGCGCGCCCTGCCAGCATTCCATGGCCATGAAGGCTGCTTCGGTGGCCGGATTGTCGCTGAAGCTGAGGCCAAAATCGGCGGCGGGCCGGAAGCCCACCTTGTCATAAAGGCCGGGGTGCCCGAGCACAAACAGCGCGTCGGCGTGGGTTTCCTCGAAACTTTCCTTCAATAGCTTCAGGGCCAGGCCCTGGCCCTGATATTCGGAATCGATGGCCATGGGCCCCAGGCCCCAGAAGGTGCGTTCGGTGTCTGCCCCCTCGACGATGACCCTGCTGTAGGCCAGGTAGCCCACCAGCGCGCCATGCTGCCACAGGGTATGCTCGGCGGTCAGTTTGTGGGCCCGACCCAGGCGGCGCACCAGGTCGGCCTCGAATTCGGTCGGGAAACTGTGGGTCAGCAGCGCTTCGACATTCGGGCGGTCGTCCTCGCTCAGATGTTCCTTAAAAAGCATCGAGCGCCCCCTGCAGGATGTAGGCGGCGGCCATCTTGTCCACAAGTTCAGCGCGGCGTGCACGGCTGCGGTCGGCTTCGAGGAGCGTGCGTTCGACCGCCGCGGTCGACAGGCGTTCGTCCCACAGGGCCTGCGGCAGGTCGATGATGCCGGCCAGGTTTTCGGAGAAAGACAGGGTCGACTGGCAGCGCGGACCTTCGGAGCCGTCCATATTCACCGGCCAGCCCAGCACAAAACCGCCGACACCCTGCTTTTCGACGATGGATTTCAGGTGCGCTACATCCTTGGTGAATTTGGTGCGTTTGATGGTTTCCATCGGCGAGGCGATCGTAAGCGTGGTGTCCGACAGCGCGAGGCCGATGGTCTTGGAGCCGATATCGAGACCCAGAAGCCGCTTGCCGCGCGGCAGGCCGGCTTTCAGGTCCCGTATGGAAAGTATCACACTCATAAGGCGCGCCTGTTACTCCGCATTCTGCTGCAGCCAGGCGGCTGCGCGGGCCGCGGCATTTTCGCGGATGTTCATATAGAACAGGTTGAAATCATAGACATGGTAATTGTCGCCGGTCATCACATATTCGCGCCAGCCGCCCTGCGGCGCTTCGCTCAGGTACAGGATGCCGTCGGCACCGCAGCGCGCACCGGTGAGGCCCTCAAGGGGCGCGGGCAGGGTGGCATCACCGCCGGTCAGGGCCACGGCACCCTTGTTGGCGGCCTTGGCCGCCTTGCCGCCCACTTTCCAGTTCAGCGGGTTGGTGCACAGCATCTGGGTGCCCAGGTGCGGCTGGCCATTCAGGCCCGGCGTACTGTCGAAACCGGCCAGGATCATGCTCGGGTCGCCGCCGTCCGCGAAGGACTGGAAGGACACCACACAACCGGTGTCGGTGCGGCCTTCGCAGGCTTCGATGCCGGGCAGGGCATCAAGGTCGCCTTCCATGCTGACGGGCCAGCCGATGATATAGGCGGCCACCATGCGGTTCTTCAGCTTGGTCGGCGCAATGCGTTCGGCTAGCAATAGCAGGCTATGGAGCGCCCCCTGGCTGTGGCCGACCAGAATGAAGGGCCGGCCATTGTTTTCATGCTGGATATAATAGTCGAACGCCTTCAGCACATCGCCGTGCGCGCGCCAGATCGCCTTCAGGCCCTGGCCGCTCTGGTCGAAAAACGAGCCGAAGGTGGCCTGCCGGTAGCGCGGCGCATAGATGCGGCCGGCGGCGTTGAAGGCCGATGCCTGGTGTTTCAGGGAAAAGGTATCCAGCCGGCGGTCCGAATCCTCGTTGCCGCGCACGGGCGCGTTCCAGGTGGCCTTGTTCAGGTAGGTGGTCGGATGCACATAAAACACATCCACCTCGGGCACCATGGCCACATCAACCACACCTTCGGGTTTCATCGCGGCCATGCCAGGGGCGTCGGGCAACACGGCCCAGGCGTCCGGGTTCGCATAATCGGGTTCGTCGCCCGGCACTTCGTCGTCGAACTGGCCGGACGGCACGAAGGCGAACTTCATCATGCTGCCTTCATTGCTGGTGAAGACGATGCCGCCAATGAGGAGAAGCACCACGATGCCGGCAATGACCAGCAGGAATTTCGCGGCAGGCGCGGTTTTGTGTTTGCTCATGTTTCCTTCCCCCGAAGAATGACCTGACAGATGGTTCGCGGGCGCCATCAGCCCTTTTTGGGCCACAGCGCCATGATATGGTCGTCGACGATGCGCCCGTCCTCATACTGGACGGCGCGGCGCCTTGTTCCTTCTAGCTCAAAACCGAAGCTGCGATAAAGCCCAATCGCGTGGGCATTGTCGGCATGCACATGCAGTTCGATACGCCTGAGCGTCTTGTGTGTGGCCACCCAGTCGATGAAAGCAGCGAGCAGCGCCGTGCCGACACCCCGGCAGCGCCAGCCCCTGCGCACCGACATGGCAAGCGTCGTGGAATGCCGGACCCGCGCGCGGCCGTCGGTCCAGCAGTCTATCTGGCCGACGATCTGGCCGTCGGATGCGATGGCCAACAGGCAGGTTTCATACGGGGTCGCCAGCCGGCGCGCCAGGCGCACACGATGGCCGAACCAGCCGATGCGGAACTCGTCCGGCCGGGTGATCAGGTGCCCGCCTTCTTCGCCGTAGATTTCACGGACATAGGTATTCAGCGCCCGCGCGTCCGCGGCCCGCGCACGCCGCACGGTGAAACTTTTGTCCTGTGGCTTTTGTGGCATGGTGTGCCGCTATCCCCCTGTTTTGCCTATTCTTACTGACGGGATCGGGGGAAGGGAACCGTTATTGGGGTATGGCGCAAAAGAAAGGGCCGGCAGCCATGCGCTACCAGCCCGATCGCGCTGTCGTGCGCGGATGTGCGTGCGCGGCTCAGGCTTCGACCACCGCCTTGAAGCCGCCCATGATCATGCGTTTGCCGTCGAACGGCATACTGGCGGGGTCCATGTCCTTGAAACGCTCGTCTTCCATCGCGGCTTTCATGCCAGCGTCCCGCACGTCGCGCGACGGCCACAATATCCAGGAAAACACCACGGTTTCATCGGCTTCCAGCTTCACGGCGAACGGAAAACTGGTCAGCTTGCCGTCGGGCACATCGTCGCCCCAGCATTCGGTCACCGCAATGGCGCCATGCTCCTTGAACACCGGCGCCGACATTTCGGCGAGCGCAATATAAGCCGCCTTGTTCACGTTCTTCACCGGAATCACATAACCATCCACATATGTCATGGGCTCTCTCCCTCGCATCCCATTTAAGTTGATATCAACATATAGCCAAGGGGCCGGTGAGTCAACGGTGGGGCGGGTTGCATAAAGGAAGTAGCATCTCGACGATAAGGCGTGCCAACCTAATTGAGCTATTTTCGTTGAAGTCGAACAATGCAAGTAGGAGTATAGTCTAGTGGTCGTCGGGAGCCTATTTGCAACAATGGTATGTTTGAGGCGGTTTCCTTAAATTTGAATGGTCGAGGGCCGCTGGCTAAAATTTAGGTTGGTGAAAATGAAGAAAGACCCACATGCGAAGTTGAGATTTCTGGCCCAGGAGCCGGCGCTCAGGATGCTAATGTCGTGTAGCCGTGAGCGGTCTCGTATCACTTACAAGCAGATGTCGGAATTTGTGGAGCTTGAGCTAAATTGGCCGAGAACGAAGACTTGGCGCCACATGGGGGATGTTGCAGGGGACCTGATGGATCGCATTTGGGACGTTGATCCCAATGCACCTCCGATAAATCTGCTCGTTTATAACGGTGACAGTGGGCTGCCAAGCGAGGGTGCAGATGGTCACCTAGAGCGTTACATGCATCGGGTTGGTTTTCTTGAGAAATTGGGGGATAAGGAACGCAGGAAGACAATTGGTAGATTTACTCACCATATTTGGGAATACCCAATTGCCGAATGGCAGCGCATTTACACCACAATATTTGGTCAGCCATGTACGGCATTACCTACTTGTCCAAGCGGCCATCAGTTTCCTGATTGGGATATCAATACCATCGGTAGATACCGTGGAACAGGTGAGAGCCAAGAGCATAAAGCCCTTAAAGAGAGAGTTATGCTGGAGCGCGATCGGGTTATTGGGAAGAAAGCGCTGTATTTTGTTGAGCCGGAAGTAGGGCTTTCCAGTGGAGATATTGTGGATGTATTTTTCTCTCTACCAGATGAAGTAGTCTGTGTCGAAGTCAAGTCCTCGATATCGTCTGATGACGACATTCGGCGCGGTATATTTCAATGCATAAAATATCAGGCTGTTGCACAAGCCGAGGAACTGTCTGAGCCTGCATATGCTAAGCCCCGAACGGTTCGCGCACTTCTCATCATAGGACGCAAGAGCCTACGCACAAAAAGATTACGTGACTTGGCGGCAAAGCTAAATGTGACTGTGCAGTGCTGGGGCTAACAAACGATAATAGCGACAAATCCCTGTTTACTCCAAAAATCCTCTCCCACCCCCCATTCCCGCTTGCCCCGGGCGGTCTCAGGCGCTAACTTCCGCGCTTGATTCCTCAGGTTTTCCCCACAAGTCACAGGGATTTTTGATGTCCGATATAGACAAGGCCACCGTGGCCAAAATCGCGCGGCTCGCGCGGATCAAGATCGAAGACGACAAGCTCGACCATCTGGCGGGCGAGATCAATGGTATCCTGCACTGGATCGAGCAGCTCAATGAAGTGAACACCGACGATATCGCCCCGATGGCGAGCGTGGTGGACGCCAAATTGCGCTGGCGCGACGACCAGGTGACCGACGGCGACAAGCAGCAGGCGGTTCTGAAGAACGCGCCGCGCGCCGAATACGGCTTTTTTGCCGTGCCCAAAGTGATCGAGTAGGGGGCGCGCCATGACCGATCTTACCCATCTGAGCATCGCGGATGCCCGCGACCTTCTGAAAAAAGGCGAACTGACCGCGCGGGAGCTGACCGAAGCCCATATCGCCGCGGTTGAAGCCGCCGATGCGCTCAATGCCTATGTCGCCAAAACGCCCGAACTGGCGCTTGAAATGGCCGACAAGGCCGACGCCAAGATTGCGGCGGGCGAACAAAAAGGCATGACTGGCATCCCGGTCGGCATCAAGGATCTGTTCGCCACCAAGGGCGTGCACACCCAGGCCTGCAGCCACATCCTGGACGGTTTCAAGCCCGAGTATGAAAGCACCGTGTCCCAGAAACTGTGGGACGACGGCGCCATCATGCTGGGCAAGCTGAATATGGACGAATTCGCCATGGGCTCGTCGAACGAGACCAGCTTCTATGGCCCGGTGAAGAATCCGTGGCGGGCCGAAGGCTCGAACCGCGACTATGTGCCCGGCGGCTCGTCCGGCGGTTCGGTCGCGTCGGTCGCCGGTTATTGCGCCATGGGTGCGACCGCGTCCGACACCGGTGGTTCGATCCGCCAGCCGGCGGCGTTTACCGGCACGTTTGGTATCAAGCCGACCTATGGCCGTTGCTCGCGCTACGGCATGGTGGCCTTTGCCTCGAGCCTCGACCAGGCAGGCACCATCACCCGCACGGTGCGCGACGGCGCCATCATGCTCGAAAGCATTTCGGGCTTCGACGCCAAGGACAGCACATCCGTTAACCTGCCGGTGCCCAATTTCGAAGCGGCGCTGACGGGTGACATTCGCGGCATGCGCATCGGCATCCCGCAGGAATATCACCTGGCCGGCATGCCCGGCGAGATTGAGGCGCTGTGGCATCAGGGCATCGAATGGATGAAACAGGCCGGTGCGGAAGTGGTGGATATCAACCTGCCGCACACCAAATATGCGCTGCCGACCTATTATATCGTGGCGCCCGCCGAAGCGTCCTCGAACCTCGCGCGTTATGACGGCGTTCGTTATGGCCTTCGTAAAAACATTGAAGGCGGCGGCCTTGTCGACATGTATGAAGCCACCCGCGCCGCCGGTTTCGGCGACGAGGTCAAGCGCCGCATCATGATCGGCACCTATGTGCTGTCGGCCGGTTATTATGACGCCTATTATCTGAAGGCCCAGAAGGTGCGCCAGCTTATCGCGAACGATTTCAAGCAGGCGTTCGGCAAGGTGGACGCGATTTTGGCCCCCACCGCACCGTCGGCGGCCTTCGCGTTCGGCGAAAAATCGGACGATCCGATTGCCATGTATCTGAACGACGTCTTCACCGTGCCGGCGTCGCTTGCCGGCCTGCCGGGCTCCAGCGTGCCTGCCGGCCTCAGTGCCGAGGGCCTGCCTCTCGGCCTACAGATCCTCGGCAAGCCGTGGGATGAAGAAACCGTTCTCAAAGTCTCGGGTGTGATCGAGGAAGCCGCCGGCTTCAGCGCCAAACCCGAAATCTGGTGGAGGTAAGGCCCATGTCCAATTATGTCGTACAGGGCGCAACGGGTGATTTCGAAGTGGTGATCGGGCTTGAAGTGCACGCCCAGGTGACCTCGAACGCCAAGCTTTTTTCGGGTGCCGCGACCGATTTTGGCGCCGAACCCAACGCACAGGTTAGCCTTGTTGATGCGGCCATGCCCGGCATGCTGCCGACCATCAACGCCGAATGTGTGCGCCAGGCCGTGCGCACGGGCCTTGCCTTGGGGGCCGAGATCAACAAATTCTCGGTATTCGACCGCAAGAACTATTTCTACGCCGATCTGCCGCAAGGTTATCAGATCAGCCAGTTCAAGCACCCGATCGTGGGCGAGGGCACCATTGTGCTCGACCTTGATGACGGGGTGAGCAAAGAAGTGGGTGTTGAGCGTATCCACCTCGAGCAGGATGCCGGCAAATCGATGCACGACCAGCATCCGCAATATACCTATGTCGACCTGAACCGCTCGGGTGTGGCGCTGATGGAAATCGTCTCCAAACCCGACATGCGCGGGCCGGACGAGGCCGGGGCGTATCTCACGAAGCTCAGGACCATCCTCCGCTATATCGGCACCTGCGACGGCAACATGGAACAGGGTTCCATGCGCGCCGACGTGAACGTTTCCGTGCGCCGCCCGGGCGAAGGCCTTGGCACGCGCTGCGAAATCAAGAACGTGAACTCGATCCGCTTCGTGCGCCAGGCCATCGAGGTCGAGGCACGCCGCCAGGTCGATATCATCGAAGCCGGCGGCAAGATCGACCAGGAAACCCGCCTGTTTGACCCCGTGAAGGGCGAAACCCGCTCCATGCGGTCGAAGGAAGAAGCGCACGATTACCGCTATTTCCCGGACCCCGACCTGCTGCCGCTCGAGTTCGACGACGCTTTCATCGACGCCGCGCGCGCAAGCCTGCCGGAACTGCCGGACGCCAAAAAAACCCGCTTCATGGAAGCCCTCGGCCTTTCGGACTATAACGCCAGCGTGCTGGTCGCCGAAGCCGAGACCGCGGACTATTATGAAGCGCTGCTCGCCGCCGTGGCCGACAAGACCGGCAAACCGGCAGCGGGCGTTGCGTCCAAGGCCGCGAACTGGGTGCTGGGCGACCTGTATGGCGCGCTCAACAAGGCCGGCCTTGCCATCACAGAAAGCCCGGTGGGCGCGGTGGCGGGCGCCGAACTGCTGGCGCTCATCGAAGATGGCACCATTTCGGGCCGTATCGCCAAGGATGTGTTCGAGGTCATGTTCACGACCGGCAAGAACGCCTCGACCATTGTGGACGAACAGGGCCTGACGCAGGTGTCCGACACCGGCGAGATCGAGCGCATCATCGACGAGGTGATCGCCGCGAACCCCGGCCAGCTCGAACAGTACCGCGCCGGCAAGGACAAGCTGATCGGCTTCTTCGTCGGCCAGGTGATGAAAGCCACCGGCGGCAAGGCCAACCCGGGCGTGGTGAACGATCTTCTGAAGCCGAAACTGGACGGCTAGGGCAGGCGAACGCCCCGCGGGAAAACAAACGCAGAAAAACAAAAGGCAGTGGCCCCCGGGTCGCTGCCTTTTTGGTTGGTCGCGAATTCTGCAGGTGCTACCAAAGGCCAAGGAATGTTGGGGGCCGGTGATGCCGGCGCCTGACCGAGCCAATCTGGAGGCCGTTACTTGCAGGATTTGCCCAACCCGCCCCAACCGGTCGTGATGCCCGACCCCGCGGCCCTGGTCCCCTTTGCCGAGGCGTCGCGCCCGGCGGCCGAGGTGCCGCTTGCGTCCTACCGGGGGGCGGCTGCCAACCGCCTGGCACCCCTTTGCTGGCCAGAGACCACACCCAGCTTCCAGATCGATGCCACGCGCCCGGTTTTTGCCATCGGTAGCTGTTTTGCCCGCAATATCGAAAAAAGCCTGATCGCCGCCGGCTGTGAGCTGCCGCTGTTCCATTTTGCCATGAGCGCAGACGAATGGGGCGGCGAGATCCACCAGATCATCAACAAATACACACCCGCCACCATTCATAACGAGATAAGCTGGTGCCATGGCATCCTGGTGCGGGGCGACGGTTTCCAGCCCTCGGATGCCGATCCCATGCTGTATGATATCGGCGACGGCATGGTTGTTGATGGCAGCCTGACAGGGTTTCGCCCCATCAGCCGCGAGCGCGCGATCCTGCGCCGCAAGGCGGTGTTCGACTATTTCTCCAGGGCGTTCGAGGCCGATGTCGTGATCATCACCCTCGGTTATATCGAAAGCTGGTGGGACAGCGCGCGCCAGCGCTTCATCGAGCAGGTGCCGATGAACCGCCAGCTTTTGCGCACCAACCGGGACGATTTCCATTTCTGCCGCCTGAGCTACGAACAGTCGAAACAGTTGCTGGAACAAAGCCTTGCGTTGCTGGCTTCGGTCGGCGGGCCGAAAAAGTTCCTCATCACCACCTCGCCGGTGCCGCTCGCGCATACCTTCACGCGCGACGATGTCATTGTCGCCAACAGCTATTCCAAAAGCCTGCTGCGCACGGTCAGCGGCGCACTGGTCGCAGAACGCGACGACATGGACTATTTCCCGTCCTATGAAACGGTCACCCTCAGCAAGGACTGGTCGGTCTATGTCTGGGACAAACGTCATGTATCCGATGCCCTGATCGCCCAGATCATGGACCGGGTCATCGACCGCTATTTCATCAACCTGCCCGAAGCCGGTCGAAAAATGCTGCAAAGTGTGGCCAGGCGCCATGCGGGCGACTTCGCCGAAGCGGCCCGCATCGCGACCGAGGTGGTGGCTCTCACACCAGCCGCCGCCGAAGCCTGGGCCCATCTGGGCCGCTGCCATGCCGACATGAAGGACTGGCCGCCCACGGTGGCCGCCCTGGGCAGGGCGGTGGCGCTGGTGCCCGACAATGCCGAATACCTGACCCAATATGTCGGCGCCTGCATCGAGAACCGGCAATTTGCCGAGGCGCTGGCGGCAGCCGAGGCACACCTGGCGCGCACACCCAAAACCCCGGAAGCGGAACGTGCGCTGGCCCGCGCCCTGTGTTACGCGGGCAATACGGATGCCGCGCTCGACATTATCGACCGCATCCTCGTGGCCAACCCGGGCGATGAACTGGCCGCCCTGGTCCTCAGCGAAATCCACGAACAGTGCGGCGACCTGGATGCCGCGCTCGAGGCTGCCCGCAAGGCCCTGGCGATCAAATGGGATCATGCCTTTTTTGCCGACCGTGTCGCCGAACTTGAAGCCAAACAGGCCGCCCGGGCGGACACACAGGGTGTTTTTGCCCGCCTGCTGGGCAAGCTGGGCCTGGGAGCATAGGAAGCACGCGCGGACAGGCAGTGACATACTCTTGGCGATTTTGCCTCCATGGGAGTACCTAGAATATGGGTTGTTATATATATACCTGTATGGTTGAATTTCCTGTCGATTTGGGGGGGAAGGCGATGTGGGAAGATCAATGGCACGTAGAAGCAGCGGCTGGACAATAGTAAAAGGCATTGCCCGAGAAATTGATAGGGCCAATAGGCAGGCGCAAAAGGCGGCTATTGCGCGAGAGCGAGCCTATGAACGTGACGTCGCGCGCTCCAATCGAGAACTGGAAAAGCTTCGAAACAAATTGGACCGCCTTGAGGAGAAGTTTAATGCCACGTTGAACGCCGCGAACGAAGCCTCGAGTATTTCTGTTAAAGAAAAAAAGTTGTCGGAGGCGCGGCGGCTGTTAGAGCAGCTCAGAGAAATAGAGCTATATAACCCCGCAGTCAGTCTTGGAAATCTTCGCGAAGTTGAAGAAAGCATAGACGACGTTCAAGGTGAAATCGATGAGCTCATTGCTCTTGAAAGGGAAAAACAATCGCAAGAGGAAGATGCGGTCCGCCGAACGGAGGCAGCCCAACGCCTAAGGGACGACATTGCGAAGATTCTAACATATACGCTTATGGTTGACGACGCGCTAAACTGGAAAGAGCTTAGAGATAAACAGCAATTTCTCATCCCAAAGCCCGTCAAGCCGCAGCGGCCCACATTGCCAGCCAAGCCGACCCTCAAAAAAAGTCCTCGGCAACCGGAGGGATCTGACAAATCCTACCAGCCCAAAATTCCTATCTACGCCCATCTAATGCCCCAAAAAAAGCGGGCGCTTAAAGCTGAGGCACGGGAACAATTCGAACGGGACCATTTGAACTGGCGTGAACAGGTTGACCAAGTTGAACATGAGAACCAAAGAAAGCTTGGAGAATGGGAGCGAGAAAAAGATGCCCTGCTTGGCGCTTGGTCAAAAAAACACGAAAAGGCGCTAGAAGATTGGAACCTTAAGAAAAAGGCGCATAGTGATGCCCAAGCTCAATATAATGGTGGCTTGGATACACTAAGGCACCAATATGAACAGAACGAGCCGGCTGCAATTGCAGAATATTGTAGGCTTGTTTTAGCTCGATCAGACTATCCTTTTGCCTTCAGTAAGGACTTTCAGATTGAATACGATGCCGAGGCCCATGTCCTCGCAATCGACTATCATTTGCCATCGATAGATGTTGTACCCGACCTCAAGGAAGAGCGCTTCATTAAGTCACGCTCAGAAGTAAAGCGCACATCGATTACAGAGAAGCAGCGTAGGGATATATACGAGACGCTTCTGTATGCAATGATCTTGCGGACCATCCATGAGTTGTTCGAGGCAGATACAGCCAATGCCATTGAAGCGATAGCTATGAACGGTTGGGCCACTGGTCTGAACAAGGCAACGGGCCATGAAGTTACAAGTTGCATAGCGACGATTAGTGTTACCAAAAAAGTATTTCTTGAAATAAATCTTGCGAATGTAAATGAAAAGGAATGCTTCAAGAGCCTCAAAGGTATCGGTGGAGCAAAGCTCAGCGAACTGGTGCCTGTTGCCCCCGTTATTTCACTGAATAGAAACGATGGTCGGTTTGTGGAGGGGTATGCTGTTGCTCAGCATATTGTGGAAGGGGACAATTTGGCCATGATGAACTGGGAAGATTTTGAGCACTTGATACGCGAATTGTTCGAAAAGGAGTTTTCCGCAAATGGCAGTGAAGTTCGAGTAACCCAAGCCAGTCGCGACGGTGGCGTAGACGCAGTAGTTTTTGATCCCCATCCCATCCGGGGCGGTAAAATTGTCATTCAGGCCAAGAGGTATACCAATACGGTGGGAGTTTCTGCTGTACGAGACCTTTACGGTACCCTTCAGCATGAGGGAGCTATGAAAGGAATATTGATTACCACCTCAAGTTACGGCAGTGATGCCTATGAATTTGCTAAAGGCAAGCCTCTAACGCTCATGAATGGCGAGAACCTTATTTATCTGTTAGAGCGGCATGGTCACAAGGCGCGCATTGACCTCGTAGAGGCCAAAAAACTCGCGCAAGGGTAGGTGGCATTGGTGCCAGCTAATTGATTTCGGACCAATTGGGGCACGGGAACGGAACTGACTATTTGTTCCCGTGCTGTTTTCAGGTACCTCAGGGCCAGAATGGATACAACAGATAAACGCATGGGGTCCTCCCAATCAGATAAAGATATGGTTGCGTATCCGGTATCCAGGAAGCCCACCCCCCGCGCGCAATATTGACTTCCGCTTGTGGCGCGGTCCGGCGAACACGGTCGCGAGATCGATGGCTCTCTGCCCACCCCTCTCCCAACTGCGGCCAGGGCGTGCCGGCACGCCGGGCCTTCGTATCCCTCTCCCCTTGGGGGAGAGGGCAGGGTGAGGGGGCGGCATCGATGGCCGTCCCAAGAAAAAAGCCACCGGATGTCCGGTGGCTTTTCTGTTTTCTGGCTTTAGGGCCGCTTATTGCTGGCCGGCGCCTTCGGCGGGTTCGGTGGCTTCAGCGGGCTCGG
>SBGU01000016.1 GCA_006226495.1 Alphaproteobacteria bacterium | reverse complement strand
AGCGATGCGCGGGTGTAGCTCAGTTGGTTAGAGTATCGGCCTGTCACGCCGAGGGTCGCGGGTTCGAGCCCCGTCACTCGCGCCACTTGCACCTCACCGGTTTCGGCCGGGAACAAACGTGCCCCCGGCAACGGCGGCACGTTTTTGTTTTTTCAGCCGAATTCTCCCCGCCTTTTCACGCTTTTGCGTCATTTTGAAGCGGTATGCGCGCTTTTCTTGCGGCAATTGCGTGGTTATACTCCCGTGTCGCCACTTCTGGCCAAATTCGCCCTTTACGGATGCGGCTCAGGTCGATAAAAGGGCGGCAGTATCTAGGGCCAATTATCGAAAAGGGACTCCCATGGAGTCGTTGCTCACACAATATTTTCCGATTCTGATCTTCCTTGGAATCGCGATCGCCTTCTCGGTCATCTTCGTCGGTGCTGCGGTACTGGTCGCCAAACAGAAGCCTGACAGCGAAAAGCTGTCCGCCTACGAGTGTGGCTTCGAGGCGTTCGGTGACAGCCGCCACCAGTTCGATGTTCGTTTCTATCTGGTCGCCATCCTGTTCATCATCTTCGACCTCGAGGTTGCCTTCCTGTTCCCGTGGGCCGTATCGCTCGGCAGCATCGGACTGTTCGGCTTCTGGTCGATGATCATCTTCCTCGGTGTGCTGACCGTCGGTTTTGTTTACGAATGGAACAAAGGAGCACTGGAATGGGAGTGATCAATCCGCAAAGCCCGGCTGTGGCTGAAGGCGGTCAGAACCCCGCCGAAAGCGAATTTTTCCAGGGTCTCAATGAAGAGCTGACCGACAAGGGTTTTGTGGTCACCAGCCTTGAAGAGCTGGTCACCTGGGCCCGCACCGGTTCGCTGTGGTGGATGACCTTCGGCCTCGCCTGCTGCGCGGTCGAAATGATGCACACCAGCATGCCCCGCTATGATGTCGAGCGTTTCGGCTTCGCCCCCCGCGGCAGCCCCCGCCAGTCGGATGTCATGATCGTTGCGGGCACGCTCACCAACAAGATGGCGCCGGCGCTCCGCAAGGTTTACGACCAGATGTCCGAGCCGCGCTATGTGATCTCGATGGGGTCTTGCGCCAACGGCGGTGGTTATTACCACTATTCCTATTCGGTGGTGCGCGGCTGCGACCGCATCGTCCCTGTTGACATCTATGTCCCCGGCTGCCCTCCGACGGCCGAGGCCCTGCTGTATGGCGTGCTGCAGTTGCAGCGCAAGATCCGCCGTACCGGCACGATCGTCCGTTAGACAGTGAAACATGAGGCGCCCGACCCTTCGGGCGCTCTCTCGTGTGCCTGCGGCCATCCCTGCCGCACATCATAAAAGGAGCGCGTGAGCGCATGACTGATAAGGCATTAGAAGGACTGGGCGACCATATCGCCAGAAGCCTGGAAAATGAGGTGATTTCGGCCACCGTCGCCTTTGGCGAACTGACCGTGGTTGCCCGCGCCGAACATATCCAGAAGGTTCTGACCTTCCTGCGCGATGACCAGGAATGCATGTTCAAGCAACTGACCGACCTGTGTGGCGCCGATTACCCCGAGCGCGTGCGCCGGTTCGATGTCGTTTATCATCTCCTCAGTGTGCAGCTTAACCAGCGCATGCGGGTGAAGGTGGAAACCGACGCCGATACCCCGGTGCCGACCGCGATCGAGGTTTTCCCCGCTGCCGGCTGGTACGAGCGCGAAACCTGGGACATGTACGGCGTCTTTTTCGCCGATCACCCGGACCTGCGCCGCATGCTGACCGACTATGGCTTCCAGGGCCATCCGCTCCGCAAGGACTTCCCGATGACCGGCTTTGTTGAAGTGCGCTATTCCGAAGAAGCCAAGCGTGTGGTGTACGAACCCGTGAAGCTGACGCAGGAATTCCGTTCCTTCGACTTCCTGAGCCCGTGGGAAAGCGCGCAATATATCCTGCCCGGCGACGAGAAGGCTGATGAGCCCAAGAAAGAGGGGGCGAAATAATGGCTGAAGTCGATATCAAGAACTATTGCCTGAACTTCGGTCCGCAGCACCCGGCAGCGCACGGCGTGCTGCGTATGGTCATGGAACTGGACGGCGAGATCATCGAGCGGGTCGACCCGCATATCGGCCTGTTGCATCGCGGCACCGAAAAGCTGATCGAATATAAACAGTATCTGCAGGCGATGCCCTATTTCGACCGCCTCGACTATGTGGCGCCGATGAACCAGGAACATGCGTTTGTTCTGGCCATCGAGAAGCTGGCGGGCATCGAGGTGCCGGAACGCGGCCAGTATATCCGGGTCCTGTTCTCGGAAATCGGCCGTATCCTGAACCACCTTCTGAACCTGACCACCCATGCCATGGACGTTGGCGCACTGACCCCGATTCTCTGGGGCTTTGAAGAGCGCGAAATCCTGATGGAATTCTATGAAGCCGTGTCGGGCGCCCGCCTGCATGCGGCCTATTTCCGTCCGGGTGGTGTGCACCAGGATATGCCGAAAGGCCTGGCCGAGCGTATCTATGCCTGGACCGAGACCTTCCCGAAGGTGCTCGAGGACATGGAAGCCCTTCTGATCGACAACCGCATCTTCAAACAGCGGAACGTCGATATCGGTCGTTTCACTGCCGAAGAGGCGCTGGCCTGGGGCTTCACTGGCCCGATGCTGCGTTCGACCGGCATGGCCTGGGATATCCGTAAAGCCGAGCCCTATGAAGTGTATGACAAGCTGGACTTCCAGGTTGCCATCGGCACCTCGGGCGACTGTTATGACCGCTTCATGCTGCGTCTCGCGGAAATCCGTGAATCGCTGAAGATCATGCGCCAGTGCCTGAACGACATGCCAGGCGGGCCGGTGCTCAGCATGAACACCAAGTTCGCCCCGCCGCGCCGCGGCGAGATGAAACGCTCGATGGAAGCGCTGATCCACCATTTCAAACTCTATACCGAAGGCTTCAAGGTGCCCGAGGGCGAGGTTTATGTGGGGATCGAGGCACCCAAGGGCGAATTCGGCGTCTATCTTGTGTCGGACGGCACCAACAAGCCGTACCGCTGCAAGATCCGGGCACCCGGGTTCGCACACATGCAGGCGATGGATTTCCTCTGCAGGGGCCACATGCTCGCGGATGCTCCGGCCGTACTCGGGGCAATGGACATTGTGTTTGGTGAGGTTGACCGATGACAGCGGCAGCTCAAGAGGCTTTTGCCTGGACGCCCGAAAACGAGGCGACGGCGCAGAAACATATCGCAAAATACCCGGCCGGCCGGCAGCAGAGCGCGGTCATGCCGCTTCTCGACCTGGCCCAGCGCCAGAACGGTGGTCATGTGACCCAGGAAATCATCGAATATATCGCTGATTATCTGGACATGGCGCCGATCAAGGTGATGGAGGTCGCGACCTTCTACACCATGTATAACCACAAGCCGATCGGCAAACATCATGTCCAGGTCTGCGGCACCACGCCTTGCTGGCTTCGGGGCGCAGAAGACGTGATGCATGCCTGCAAGAAGCACCTGGGCATCGAAAAAGGCCAAACCACAGCGGACGGCATGTTCACCCTCAACGAGGTCGAATGTGCCGGTGCCTGTGTGAACGCGCCCGTTGTCGCCATCGACGACGACTATTTCGAGGACCTGACCCCCGAAACCGTTGTCGAGCTTCTGAACAAGCTGGCCAAGGGCGAAGCGGTCAAGCCGGGTCCGCAGGGTGTGAACCGCAAGAACAGCGCGCCTGAAGGTGGCCCGACCACCCTGAAGGACTTCATGGGGGAGGATGCATAATGCTTGCCGATAAGGACCGCATTTTCACCAACCTTTATGGTTTCCAGAGCCCGGGCATCGAAGCCGCGATGAAACGCGGCGACTGGGATGGCACCAAGGGCCTGATCGGCAAGGGCCGTGACTGGATCATCAGCGAGATGAAGGACAGTGGCCTTCGGGGTCGTGGCGGCGCAGGTTTCCCGACCGGCCTCAAATGGTCCTTCATGCCCAAACAGTCCGACGGTCGTCCGTCCTACCTCGTGGTCAATGCCGACGAGGGCGAGCCGGGCACCTGTAAAGACCGGGACCTGATGCGCCACGACCCGCACAAGCTGCTGGAAGGCTGCCTGATCGCCGGTTTCGCCATGAATGCCATCGCGGCATATATCTATATCCGCGGTGAATTCTTCCGCGAGGCTGAAGCGCTCGAACGCGCCATCGAAGAAGCCTATGCAAAAGGCTTCCTCGGCAAAAATGCCTGCGGCACCGGATATGATTTCGATATCTATGTGCACCGCGGGGCAGGGGCCTATATCTGCGGTGAAGAAACCGCACTGATCGAAAGCCTTGAAGGCAAGAAGGGCCAGCCGCGCCTGAAGCCGCCGTTCCCTGCGAACGTCGGTGTATGGGGCTGTCCGACCACCGTGAACAACGTCGAATCGATTGCTGTTGCGCCGACCATCCTGCGCCGAGGCGCTTCCTGGTTTGCCGGCATCGGCCGTCCGAACAACACGGGCACCAAGGTCTTCTCGATCTCGGGCCATGTGAACAAGCCCTGCAACGTCGAAGAAGAAATGGGCATTCCGCTCAAGGAACTCATCGAAAAGCATGCGGGCGGCGTTCGTGGCGGCTGGGACAACCTCCTGGCGGTCATCCCCGGCGGTTCGTCGGTACCGGTTCTGCCCAAGCATATCTGCGACGATGTGCTGATGGACTTCGACAGCCTGCGTGCAGTGCAGTCCGGCCTTGGCACCGCCGCCGTGATCGTGATGGACAAGTCGACCGACATCGTGAAGGCGATTGCCCGGCTGAGCGAGTTCTACAAACACGAATCCTGCGGCCAGTGCACGCCGTGCCGTGAAGGCACCGGCTGGATGTGGCGGGTTATGGAACGCCTGGTTGTCGGTGAAGCCGACAAATCGGAAATCGACATGCTTCTGGATGTTACCAAACAGATCGAAGGCCACACCATCTGTGCGCTTGGCGATGCTGCGGCTTGGCCGATCCAGGGTTTGATGCGCCATTTCCGTCCCGAAGTGGAGGCCCGTATCGAGGCTTACCACGCCCGGGCAGCGGAATAAGGCGAGGAGAGTTAGATGCCCACGCTAACGATTGACGGAAAACAAGTAACGGTCGAACCGGGCACAACGGTTCTGCAGGCCTGTGAAGAAATCGGGGTTGAAGTCCCGCGTTTCTGTTATCACGAGCGCCTGTCGATTGCCGGCAACTGCCGCATGTGCCTGGTGGACATGGAAAAATCGCCGAAGCCGATCGCAAGCTGTGCGATGCCGGCCGGTGAAGGCATGGTGATCCATACCAATACCGAACGGGTGAAAAAAGCCCGCGAAGGCGTGATGGAATTCCTGCTGATCAACCACCCGCTGGATTGCCCGATTTGCGACCAGGGTGGCGAATGCGACCTGCAGGACGAAGCCATGGCCTTCGGTCGAGGGGCTTCGCGCTACGACGAAAACAAGCGCGCCGTGGAAGACAAATACATGGGGCCGCTGATCGCGACCACCATGACCCGTTGCATCCACTGCATGCGCTGTGTGCGTTTCTCCGAGGAAGTGGCCGGTGTCGACGATATGGGTTCGCTGTGGCGCGGTGAACATACCGAAATCACCACCTATCTCGAAAAGACACTGGACAGCGAAATGTCCGGCAACGTCATCGACCTTTGCCCTGTGGGGGCCCTGACCAGCAAACCCTATGCCTTCACGGCGCGGAGCTGGGAACTGAAGCATATCGAAAGTGTCGATGTCATGGACGCCGTTGGCTCCAACATCAATATCGACGTGCGGGGCTCTGCCGTGATGCGGATCAAACCGCGCCTGAATGAAGACGTGAACGAAGAATGGATCTCGGACAAGACCCGCTTCGTTTATGATGGCCTCAGGAAGCGCCGCCTCGACCGCGCCTATGTTCGCAAGAACAAGACGCTGCAGGAAGCCACCTGGGCTGAAGCGTTCGATGCTATCAAGAAAAAGCTCAAGGGCGTGAAGGGCGACGAGATCGCCGCCATCGTCGGCGACATGGCCGATATGGAATCAATGCTTGCGCTCAAGGACCTGATGGCAGCCCTCGGCTCCAGCCGGATCGAAAGCCGCCAGGACGGCGCCAAGCTCGATACTGCGGTGCGGGCAGGCTATATCCTGAATGCCGGCCTCGCTGGTGTTGAGGAAGCCGACTTCCTGCTGCTCGTGGGCTCGAACCCGCGCGCCGAAGCGCCGGTGTTCAACACCCGTATCCGCAAGGCAGTTCGCCACCTGGGCCTGAAGGTCGCAAACGTCGGCAGCGCCGAAGACCTGACCTACAAGGTTCAGGAATTTGGTGATGATGCAAGCTTGTTGGAAGCCGTCCTTAAAGGAAAAGGTGAACTGGCTGATGCCTTCAAGGCCGCCGAAAAGCCGATGATCATCGTCGGCCAGGGCGCCCTGAAGCGCGAAGACGGTGCCGCAATCCTGAAGGCCGCGCGTGATATCGCCGACAAATATTGTGTCAAGGACGGCTGGAACGGTTTTGGTGTGCTGCACACCGCAGCCGCCCGCGTGGGCGCGCTCGACCTCGACCTCGTCACCGAAGGTGGTATCGACGCCATCCTCGCTGACGCCGAAGCCGGCAAACTGAAAGCCGTGTTTGTTCTTGGTGCAGATGAATTCGATACCGCCAAACTGGCCGGTGTCGACACCATCTATATCGGCACCCACGGCGATGCCGGTGTCACCAATGCCGATGTCATCCTGCCGGGCGCTGCCTACACCGAAAAATCGGGCACCTATGTGAATACCGAGGGCCGGGTACAGCGCACCGAGAAGGCGACCTTCGCGCCGGGCGAGGCCCGCGAGGACTGGACGATCCTTCGGGCGCTGTCGGATGTGCTGGGTCACACGCTGCCGTACAACAATCTCGCCGAGCTGCGGGCGCGTCTCGAAACTGTTGCACCTGCAACAACTCAGCTCGATGAATTGTTGCAGGCGCCGTGGGGTGATTTTGGCACCAAAGGCAAGATTTCTGCCGGTGGCATCGCCCCGGCGGTCGACAATTTCTACCTGACCAACCCGATCGCCCGCGCAAGCGAGATCATGGCGGACATCATTGCCGCCCGGGCTGGCGACGTTGAGGAGGCGACGGGAACCCATGGTTGAGGCGCTTTATAATCTGTTCGGCGGCGAGGGCCAGTTCCTCTATCTGCTCGCCATCGTCGCGTCGATCCTGGCGATTGTGCTGCCGCTCCTGATCGGCGTTGCCTTCGCGGTATATTTCGACCGGAAAATCTGGGCGGCGGTGCAGATGCGCCGGGGCCCGAACGTGGTGGGCCCGTTTGGCCTGCTGCAGTCTTTTGCGGACGGCCTGAAGCTGTTCCTGAAGGAAACCATCATCCCGGCGGGGTCCAACAAGTTCATCTTCCTGATGGCGCCGATGATCACCTTCACCCTGGCGCTGATCAGTTGGGCGGTGATCCCGTTCGGCGAGGGCATGGCGATTGCCAACCTCAATGTCGGCATCCTGTATCTGCTGGCGATCTCGTCCCTGGGTGTGTACGGCATCATCATGTCGGGCTGGGCTTCGAACAGCCGCTACGCATTCCTGGGTGGCCTGCGCTCGGCCGCACAGATGGTGTCCTACGAGGTTTCCATCGGTTTTGTGCTGGTGTGTGTGCTGGTCAAGGTGGGTTCCCTGAACATGTCCGACATCGTGATGTCGCAGGAAGGCACGATCCTGAACTGGCATGTGTGGCTGTTCTTCCCGGTCTTCATCATCTTCTTCATCTCGGCGCTTGCGGAAACCAACCGTCCGCCGTTCGACCTGCCGGAAGCCGAAGCCGAACTTGTGGCCGGTTACCAGGTTGAATATTCGTCGATGGCGTTTGCGCTCTTCTTCCTGGGCGAATATGCCAACATCCTGTTGATGTCGACGGTGATGGCCATCCTGTTCTTCGGCGGCTGGTATGCCCCGCTGCCGGCGCTGGATTTCATTCCCGGCTGGATCTGGCTCCTGGCCAAGACCGCATTTTTCTTCTGGACTTTCGCGATGGTGAAGGCGTTTGTGCCGCGCTACCGCTATGACCAGTTGATGCGGCTGGGCTGGAAAGTGTTCCTGCCGCTGTCCCTGTTCCTCGTGGTCGTTTATGCCGGCGTCATGGTTTATGGCGGCCTGCTGCCCACGAACGGTTGAGAAAGGCTTGAGAAATGACTGCTTTTGTACAAGCCGCCAAAAGCCTGCTGCTGCTGGAATTTGTGAAGGCCTTCGGCCTGTCGATCAAATATTTCTTCCGGCCCAAGGTTACGGTGAACTACCCCTACGAAAAAGGGCCGCTGAGCCCGCGTTTCCGGGGTGAGCATGCGCTGCGCCGTTACCCGAACGGCGAAGAACGCTGCATCGCCTGTAAACTGTGCGAAGCCATCTGCCCTGCGCAGGCCATCACCATCGAAGCCGAACCGCGCGAAGACGGCTCCCGCCGCACCACGCGCTACGACATCGACATGGTTAAATGCATTTACTGCGGTTTCTGTCAGGAAGCCTGCCCGGTTGATGCGATTGTTGAGGGCCCGAACTTCGAGTTCGCCACGGAAACCCGTGAAGAGCTCCTCTACAACAAGGACAAACTGCTGGCCAATGGCGAGCGCTGGGAGCGCGAAATTGCGGCAAATCTTGCCGCTGACGCGCCGTATCGCTGAGGCGAGGGGGATAGAGCATGATCAATCTTGCTGACATGGCGTTCTACCTGTTCGCCTTCATTACCGTCGCAGCGGGTTTCCTGGTGATTTCCGCCCGCAACCCGGTGCATTCGGTCCTGTGGCTGATCCTGGCCTTTTTCTCGGCTGCCGGCCTGTTTGTGCTGCTGGGCGCAGAATTCCTGGCCATGCTGCTGGTCATTGTCTATGTGGGCGCGGTTGCGGTCCTGTTCCTGTTCGTTGTGATGATGCTGGACATCAACTTCGTCGAACTGCGGCAGGGTTTCCTGCAGTATCTGCCGATCGGCGGCCTGATCGGGTTCATCCTGCTGGCTGAACTGGTGGCGCTTGGTTCCGCCTGGGCCTTTGGCGATGCTGTCGGCCAGAACCTGGCGGCGCCGGCACCGGCTGCGGATGTGCAGAACACGGCGGCGCTCGGCCAGCTTTTGTACACCGACTATATCTTCATCTTCCAGACCGCAGGCCTGATCCTTCTGGTGGCGATGATCGGCGCGATCGTGCTGACGCACCGCACGCGCCCTGGTGTGAAACGCCAGGATGTTGCCGCCCAGAATGCGCGCCGGCCGGAAGATGCCTACAAACTTGTTGATGTGAAAGTTGGCAAGGGCGTCGCCCTGCCGACCAAGAAAGGCTAGGGGGCGATTGTCCATGACTATTGGGCTCGGACATTACCTGACGGTCGCCGCGATCCTGTTTGTCTTCGGGATCTTCGGCATCTTCCTGAACCGGAAGAACGTCATCATCATTCTCATGTCGGTCGAACTCATTCTTCTGGCCGTGAACATCAACCTTGTGGCCTTCTCGACGTTCCTGCACGACATGGTCGGGCAAGTGTTCGCCATGTTCGTGCTGACCGTAGCCGCCGCCGAGGCGGCCATCGGCCTCGCGATCCTGGTGATCTACTTCCGGACCCGCGGCTCGATCGCGGTTGAAGACATCAACCAGATGAAGGGCTAGGAACATGGAAGTGATCTTCAAATATATCGTTTTCCTGCCGCTGGTCGGGTTCCTGATCGCGGGCATGTTTGGCCGCAAGATCGGCGACCGCATGAGCCAGTTGCTCACGGCCTCGCTGGTGACAATTGCCGCTGTGCTGTCCTGGGTTGCCTTCAAGAACGTCGCCTTCGGCGGTGAAAAATACGCCGTGCATGTGCTCTCTTGGGTGACCTCGGGCGACCTCAGCTTCAACTGGGCCTTCAAGATCGATACCCTGACCGCCGTGATGCTGGTGGTGGTGAACACTGTTTCCGCGCTCGTGCACTGGTATTCCATGGGCTATATGCATGAAGACCCCGACAAGCCGCGCTTCTTTGCTTACCTGTCGCTGTTCACCTTCGCGATGCTGATGCTCGTGACCTCCGACAACCTGGTGCAGATGTTCTTCGGTTGGGAAGGCGTCGGCCTGGCGTCATACCTGCTGATCGGTTTCTGGTTCAAGAAACCGAGCGCAAACGCCGCCGCCATCAAGGCCTTTGTGGTCAACCGTGTCGGTGACTTCGGTTTTGCCCTTGGTATCTATGCCGTGTTCATGCTCACGGGGTCGGTGATGTTCGACGACATCTTCGCCCGCGCCGGTGAATTCCAGAACTACAGCATCAATTTCCTGGGCCATGACTATCATGCGCTGACCGTGATCTGCCTGTTGCTGTTCGTTGGTGCCATGGGTAAATCGGCCCAGCTTGGCCTGCACACCTGGCTGCCGGACGCCATGGAAGGCCCGACCCCGGTGTCGGCGCTCATCCACGCCGCAACCATGGTGACCGCCGGTGTGTTCCTGGTGGCGCGCTTCAGCCCGGTCTTCGAATTTTCGCCGACCGCACTGCATGTGGTGACCATCGTCGGCGCCTCGACCGCCTTTTTTGCGGCCACCGTGGGCCTGGTGCAGAACGACATCAAACGTGTGATCGCCTATTCGACCTGTTCGCAGCTTGGTTACATGTTCCTTGCCCTTGGCCTGTCGGCATATGGCGCGGCCATCTTCCACCTGTTCACGCACGCCTTCTTCAAGGCGCTGCTGTTCCTTGGTGCCGGTTCGGTGATCCATGCCATGCATCATGAACAGGATATGCGCAACATGGGCGGCCTGTGGCGGAAAATTCCGTTCACCGCCGGTGTGATGTTTGTCGGCAACCTCGCGATCACGGGTTTCCCGTATCTTTCGGGCTATTTCTCGAAAGATATGATCATCGAGGCGGCTTATGCGTCGCATAGTGCAGGGGCCCAGTATGGCTTCGTGCTTGCGGTTGCAGCGGCCTTCATGACCAGCTTCTATAGCTGGCGCCTGTGGATCATGACCTTCGCTGGCCCCGGCACCCGTGCCGACCATCATACGTTCGATCATGCGCATGAAGGTCCCTGGACCATGCGTATTCCGCTCCTGGTCCTGACGGTCGGTGCCATCGCGGCCGGTGGCTATTTCGCTGCAAGCTTCATTGGCCATGACCGGTTCGACTTCTGGAACGGCGCGCTGATGACCCATGTCGATGATGTCATGGACCATGCGCACCATGTTCCGGCCGGCGTGAAATGGGCACCGTTTGTGGTGATGGTCCTTGGTGCGGCGCTTGCCGCCTGGTTCTACCAGCGCAAGACCGACCTGCCGCAGCGCACTGCCGAAATGTGGGATGGCCTTTATGCCTTCCTCCTGAACAAATGGTATTTCGACGAGCTCTATAACTTCCTGTTCGTGCGTCCGGCCTTCTGGCTTGGCCGTACCTTCTGGAAGCGCGGTGACGAGCAGACCATCGACGGCTTCGGCCCCAATGGTGTGTCCGCCCTGGTGGCCGGCATTGCCGCCCGCGCCCGCAAGCTGCAGTCGGGTTACGTTTACCACTATGCCTTCGCCATGATCATCGGCCTTGCCGGCCTTGTGACCTGGTTCATGGCGTCCGGCAGCGGGCATTGAGGGCAGGGGATTAGGACATGATTTTTCTTCAGAATTACCTGCTTTCGCTGATGATGCTGGTGCCGATGATCGGGGCCTTCTTCATCCTGATCATCCGTCACCAGGACAAGGAAATCGAAAAACGGAATATCCGTTCGGTCGCCTTGCTGGCGACGCTTGCGACCTTCGCGCTCAGTTGCCTGTTGTGGGCAGGGTTCGATAACGCCGATGCCGGCTTCCAGTTCACCGAGAACTATGCCTGGATTGGCGACACCGTGCGCTACAATATCGGTGTCGATGGCATTTCCATGCTGTTCGTGGTTCTGACTGCGTTCCTGATGCCGATTGTGGTGCTGGGAAGCTGGGAATCGGTAGAGACCCGTGTCAAGGAATACATGATCGCGTTCCTGCTTCTTGAAACGCTGATGATCGGTGTGTTCTGCGCGCTCGATATCTTCCTGTTCTATGTCTTCTTCGAAGGCGGCCTGATCCCCATGTACCTGCTGATCGGTGTCTGGGGTGGCGTGAACCGGATTTATGCCAGCTTCAAATTCTTCCTTTATACCCTTCTGGGTTCGGTGCTGATGCTGGTTGCCATCCTGTACATGTACATGGAAACCGGCACGACCGACATTCCGCTCCTGATGACCCACCATTTTGCGCCGTCGGTGCAGACCTGGCTGTGGCTTGCCTTCTTCGCATCCTTTGCGGTGAAGATGCCCATGTGGCCGGTACACACCTGGTTGCCTGACGCGCACGTACAGGCGCCGACCGGCGGCTCGGTCATCCTGGCAGGTGTTCTCCTCAAGATGGGTGGTTACGGCTTCCTGCGCTTCAGCCTGCCGATGTTCCCGGATGCAAGCCAGGACTTCGCGTGGCTTATCTTCGCCCTGTCGATCATCGCCGTGGTCTACACGTCGCTGGTGGCACTGGTGCAGGAAGACATCAAGAAGCTGATCGCCTATTCGTCCGTTGCCCATATGGGTTTCGTGACCATCGGTATCTTTGTGTTCAATGCGAACGGTATCGAAGGCGCCATCTTCACGATGCTGAGCCATGGTGTGGTCTCGGGCGCGCTGTTCCTGTGTGTCGGTGTGATCTATGACCGCCTGCATACCCGCGAAATCAAGCGTTATGGTGGCCTGTCGGTCAATATGAAGATCTATGCCACCATCTTTGTCATTCTTTCGATGGCTTCTGTCGGCCTGCCGGGCACCAGTGGTTTTGTTGGCGAATTCCTCGTGCTCAACGGTTCGTTCGCCTACAATAGCTGGGTGAGCTTCGGTGCTGCCACCGGTGTGATCCTGGGTGCAGCCTATATGCTGTATCTGGTGCGCCGCCTGGTGTTCGGTGAACTGGACAAAGACGACGTGAAGGCAATGCCGGACCTCAGCCTGCGCGAAAAGATCATTTTCGCCCCGCTGATCGCGGCTGTCTTCTGGATGGGTATTTACCCGAACAGCTTCCTTGACCCGGTTCATGCCTCGGTCGAGAAGCTGATCTCCACCCATTTCGCTGTCGTCAAGCACGCCGCGCCCGCTCCTGCTGAAATGCAGGGCGAGCACGCCGCGCCGGCGCATGCCGAACACGAAGCCCACTAAGGAGTAAGTACCGATGACCGGTGACCTTCCAACCCTTGTCCCTGTCCTGCCGGAGATCATCCTGGCGGTCGGTGCCATGGTGCTTTTGATGCTGGGCGTGTTCCAGGGCGACAAGAGCTATAACCAGATTACCAGCCTGTCGGTGATTTTGCTGATCGCAGCCGGCGTGGTGATGTTCACGCAAGTGGGCGGCGAACGCCAACTCACTTTCGGCGGCATGTTCGTCACCGACGCCTTTGCCGTGTTTGCCAAAACCCTCGTGTTCGTGGGCTCGGGCATCGCGCTTCTGATGTCGGGCCGTTTCATGCAGGACCATAAGATCGGCCGCTTCGAGTTCCCGATCCTTGTCCTGTTGGCCACCGTCGGCATGATGCTGATGATTTCGGCCAACAACCTGATGAGCGTCTATGTCGGCCTCGAGCTGCAAAGCCTGTCGCTTTATGTGCTGGCCGCCATGAACCGCGACCGCAGCCGTTCGACCGAAGCCGGTCTGAAGTATTTTGTGCTGGGCGCGCTGTCGTCGGGCATGCTGCTGTACGGCATCTCGCTGATCTATGGCTTCGCAGGCACCACCGATTTCGACATGCTGGCCACGACCCTGAAGGGCTTGCACGAGCCGGCACTCGGCATCACCGTTGGCATGGTCTTCCTGCTGGCGGGCCTGTGCTTCAAGGTTTCGGCCGTGCCGTTCCACATGTGGACCCCGGACGTTTATGAAGGTGCGCCGACGCCGGTGACTGCCTTCTTTGCCGCCGCGCCCAAGATCGCCGCACTGGCCCTGTTTGTGCGCGCCATGGTCGGTGCGTTCCCGGCCATGACCGGTGAATGGCAGCAGGTTGTGGTGTTTGTCTCCATCGCCTCGATGCTGGTGGGGGCTTTTATCGCGCTGGTACAAACCAACATCAAACGCCTGATGGCCTATTCGTCCATCGGCCATGTCGGTTTTGCGCTTGTCGGCCTTGCCGCCGGCACCCAGCAGGGTGTCGAGGCACTGCTGGTATATATCGCCATCTACCTGACCATGACCCTGGGTGCCTTCGCTGCCATCCTGTCGATGCGCCGTTCGGAAGGCATGGTCGAGGATATCAGCGACCTCGCTGGCCTGTCGCAGACCAACCTGCCCATGGCCATTGGTATCGCGACCCTGATGTTCTCTCTGGCCGGCATTCCGTTGCTCGCGGGCTTCTTCGGCAAATGGTATGTGTTCAAGGCTGCGGTTGACGCCGGTCTGGTGCCGCTCGCGGTCATCGGCCTCGTGACCAGCGTGGTTAGCTGCTATTATTACCTGCGGATCATCAAGATCATGTTCTTCGACGAACCGGCGCCGGCCTTTGAAGGCGGCCAGGGCAAGGCTGTCAGCCTTGTTGTCGGGGTCGCGGCCGTGCTCAACTCGCCGGTCAGCTTCCTGTTGATCTCGCCTCTGGTGGCTGCTGCCGCCTGGGCCGCGGGCTCGCTGCTCTTCTAGTGGACAGCGACTTTCAGGATTGGGGGGCCTCGATGCCGGCAGGTGTCGGGGCCCGTTTCTTTGTTGCCTGCGACAGCACGAACCGGGTGGCGTCCGCGGCTGCGGTGGCGGGCCTCGCGGGGCCATGCTGGTTCATTGCGGGCCGGCAGGAAGCCGGGCGCGGGCGCCGGGGCAGGGCCTGGACGTCGGATGAAGGCAATCTCTATGCCTCCCTTATGTTTCGGCCGAAGCTGGCGCCATCTGACCTTGCGGCCTTGCCGTTCATCTGTGCGCTTGCGGTGCGGGACACCTTCATCGCGCTTGGGGCACCGGCCGAAATGGTACAGTGCAAATGGCCGAACGATGTGCTGATCGGCGGCAAAAAAGCCAGCGGCATCCTGATCGAAAGCAGCGCCCGCAGTTCAAATCTGGTTGATTTCATTGTCATCGGCATCGGCATGAACCTGATGCATTTCCCGGCTGATGCCCTGTTCCCGGCCACATCGCTTTTTGCCGCTGCGGGGCAGGCGCCCACGGTACGCGAGGCGGCGGCGCTTCTGGCGGGGCGGCTCTATGCCCGGCTCACGGAGTGGGATGTTGCCGACTTTGGCACCATCGCACGGGACTGGACAAATGCCGCATGGGGATTAGGTAAGCCTGTAACCCTGCGCACCAATGACGCCGAGTTCAAGGGCACGCCGCTTGCGCTTGAAGCCGATGGTGGCCTGCTCGTGGCGCTGGACGGCGGCGGGCAAAAGCGCCTATATGCAGGGGATATTTTTCCCGTGGCGAGCACGGACTGAGAGGGCACAAGATGTTACTCACCATTGACGCCGGCAACACAAATACGGTGTTTGCGCTGATCGACGGCGAAGAGATCGTCGAACAATGGCGTATTTCGACCGGCGACCAGCGCACGGTCGACGAATATATGGTCTGGATCAGCCACCTGATGGCGCTGCATGGCCGCAAGTCGACCGACGTGACAGGTGCCATTATCGCAAGCGTGGTGCCGCAGGTGCTGTGGCCCTTGACCCAGCTTTGCAAGAAATATTTCCATGCCGAGCCGCTGGTCGTGGGCGCGCCTGACGTCAAGCTGGGGGTCGAGGTGCTGGTCACCAACCCGCAGGAAGTGGGCGCCGACCGGCTGGTGAATGCCGTCGCCGCCGACGCACTGTATGGCGGCCCGATTGCGGTGGTCGACTTTGGCACCGCCACCACGTTTGACATCGTGGGCGAGACCGGCGCATATCTTGGCGGCGTGATCTGCCCTGGCATCAACCTGTCCCTGCATGCGCTGCATCAGGCGGCGGCCAAACTGCCGCGCATCGCGGTCGCCGCACCCACCAGTGATCGGGTGACCGGCAAAAGCACGCTTGAAGCCATGCAGGCCGGTATCTTCTGGGGCTATGTCGGCATGATCGAAGGCCTGACGGCGCGCCTGAAAAAAGAACATGGCGACCATATGAAAGTGCTGGCCACCGGCGGTCTGGCGCCCATTTTCGCCAACCATACCGACGCCATCGACGATGTGGTCGGCGACCTGACCCTGCAGGGCCTGAGGCTCATTTACGAAAGGAACCGATAGGCGCATGGCCTATATGCGGAAATCAGACGACCGGCTTCTGTTCCTGCCCCTGGGCGGGTCCGGCGAGATCGGCATGAACCTCAATCTCTATGGCCACAAGGGGACCTGGCTGATGGTCGATTGCGGCATGACCTTCGCTGAAACCCACGTCCCGGGTGTCGACCTGATTTTCCCGGACCCAACCTTCATCGAAAGCGAGCAGGAAGCGCTGATCGGCCTTGTGTTGACCCACGGCCATGAAGACCATATCGGCGCCGTGCCCTACCTGTGGCCGCGGCTTCGCTGCCCGGTCTATGCAACACCGTTTACGGCGGAGCTGGTGAAGGACAAGCTGAAGGAAGCCGGTCTTCTGGAACAGGTGCCGCTGCATGTGGTTGACGCGCTGACGCCCATCAAGATCGGCCCGTTCACGGTGCGCTATGTGCCGCTTGCCCATTCCATCGCCGAAGGCCATGGCCTGGCCATCGAAACCTCGAAGGGCACCATTTTCCATACCGGCGACTGGAAGCTGGATGACCGTCCGCTGATCGGCCCTGCCTGTCCGTCGCCGGTGCTGAGCGAATTGGGCGAAAAAGGCGTGCTGGCCCTTGTGGGCGATTCCACCAATGTGTTCAACCCGAGCGAATCTGGCTCGGAAGCCGCGGTGCGCGAAAGCCTGATCGAACTGGTGCAGGGCCTGAAAAACCGGGTGGTTATTACCACGTTCGCGTCGAACGTGGCCCGGCTGGAAACCATTGGCGAGGTCGCAAAAGCCAGTGGCCGGCATTTGGTGCTGCTGGGGCGGTCCATGGAGCGCGTGGTGCGGGCCGCCAAGGAAACCGGCTATCTGAAAGATTTCCCGACCCTGGTGCCAGAGGAAGACGCGGACCACCTGCCGAAGGACCGTGTGCTGATCGCCTGCACCGGCTGCCAGGGTGAACCGCGGGCAGCCATCGCCCGCATCGCCCGCGACGACCATAAACACCTGCAACTGAGCCCCGATGACAATGTGATCTTCTCGTCGAAGATCATTCCGGGGAACGAACTGGTTCTGGGTCAGTTGTTCAACACACTTGCCAGCAAGGGCATCAACGTGGTGACCGAAAAGGACGCCTTCATCCATGTGTCCGGCCATCCCGGTCGCGCCGAGCTTGCCAAGATGTATGGCTGGACCAGACCCTTCAGCGCCATTCCGGTGCATGGGGAGGCTCGCCATCTCATGAGGCACGCCAAACTGGCGCGCGAACTGGGGGTCGAGCACACGACTGTGCCCAAGAATGGTGATGTCATCGAGATCAGCGAACGTGGGCTGGAACTGGTTGACGAGGCCCCGGTCGGGCGTCTTGCGCTTGATGGCACGGCTATCATCGGCATCGACGATCCGGCCATTGTCGACCGCCGCCGGGCTTCGGTGAACGGCTTCGTAACGGCAAGCCTGATCTTTGATGACGACGGCGCTTTGGCCGCAGAACCAATCCTTGCGGTTATGGGCCTGCCGCGCGGCGATGACGACAGTTTCTATGACGGCATGGTCTATGCGCTTGAGCATGCGCTCGAACGCATGAAACCCGCCGCGCGCGATATTGATGCCATGGTGGAGGAGACGACCCGCATTGCCATCCGCCGCTATTGCCGCAGCGAAATCGGCAAAAACCCGGGTGTCGCGACCCTGATCACGCGCCGGGATGAAATAGATTTTAGGTAGGAGCCAGTAGAATGATCGGACGCCTGAACCATGTTGCCATCGCCGTGCCGGACCTTGAGGCCGCGGCTGCAACCTACCGCGATACGCTGGGTGCCAAGGTGTCCGCGCCGGTCGACCTGCCGGACCATGGTGTCACCACGGTGTTTGTCGAATTGCCGAATACCAAGATCGAATTGCTGCTGCCCCTTGGTGACAATTCGCCGATCGCCAAGTTCCTGGAAAAGAATGCCTCGGGCGGCATGCACCATGTCTGTTACGAAGTGGAGGATATCCTGGCCGCCCGCGACAAGCTTGTGGAGCAGGGCGCCCGCATCCTGGGGGATGGTGAACCGAAAATCGGCGCGCACGGCAAGCCGGTGCTGTTCCTGCATCCCAAGGACTTTTCCGGTACATTGGTAGAAATCGAACAGGTGTAACGCTGATGGGTATTCCAACTTTGATTCTGGTCTATGTCATCGCCTGGTGGATGACATTCTTTGCGGTGCTGCCGATCGGTGTGCGCTCGCAGCATGAAAGCGACGAAGGCGTGACGGCAGGCACCGAACCCGGTGCGCCATCAAACCCGAACCTGAAAAAGAAAGTGTTGGCGACCAGCCTGATCGCGCTGGTGCTGACGGCGGGCTATTATTTCCTCGCGACATCGGACCTGATCAACTTCCGGCCGCCGAAAGCCTGATGTCCCCATATCCGGGGCTGGACACAAAAGAGAAAGCCCAAAAAAGAAAAAGCAAGGCGCGGTGGCCTTGCTTTTCTTTTATATTTTAACAGGCAATTTTTTTTAGCGCCCGTCTGATTGTGTCGCGCTAGTGTCCTCCCTGAGCGTGGGCCACGTTGGTGAGCCACTCGCTCCGCGCACCGATGAAGCTATGGAAAGCTGGCGGGGATGTCATCACTCTACGTGGGGTCAAATACAATATCTTGTGTTTGTTTGTGGCGGATGTTGCTCAGTTGCAACATATTCGCATGTGGGACCGTTGTGGTGGCGTGAAAATCGACCAAATCTTGCGCTTTTGAGCCCTGCCGGGACAGAAAGCCGTTGCCAAAAAACGCCACGACCGGCAAAAGAGGCGCATGTGCGAACCACGGGTTCGACAGTCCGTTTTCAGCGAATATGTGAAAGATAGTCAGAGCCATGCGTCTAAGCCGCTATTTCCTGCCCACGCTCAAGGAAACCCCCTCCGAAGCCCAGATTGCGTCGCACCGGTTGATGCTGCGCGCGGGCATGATTCGTCAGGGCGCTGCCGGTATCTATAGCTGGCTGCCGCTGGGCCTCAGGGTCCTGCGCAAGATCGAGCAGATCGTGCGTGAGGAACAGGACCGCGCCGGCGCGCAGGAAGTGCTGATGCCGACCATCCAGTCCGCCGACCTGTGGGTCGAAAGCGGCCGGTACGACGATTACGGCAAGGAAATGCTGCGCATTGAGGACCGCCACGGCCGCAACATGCTCTATGGTCCCACCAACGAGGAAATGATCACCGACATTTTCCGCCGTGAGGTGCGTTCCTACCGCGACCTGCCGAAGAACCTGTACCATATCCAGTGGAAGTTCCGGGACGAGATCCGCCCGCGCTTTGGCGTGATGCGAGGCCGTGAATTCCTGATGAAGGACGCCTACAGTTTCGACCTGACGCCTGAAGGCGCCGTAAAGTCTTATAATGCCATGTTTGTCGCCTATCTGCGCACGTTCGCGCGTCTGGGCCTGAAGGCAATCCCGATGCGTGCAGATACCGGCCCCATCGGCGGCGACCTGAGCCACGAATTCATCATCCTGGCCGACACCGGCGAGAGCGAAGTCTTTTTCCACAAGGATTTCGATGCCATCGACCCGCTGGCGGACGACGCCGACTATGGCGCGGACCTGCAGCCCATCGTCGACCGCTGGACCGGCATCTATGCCGCCACGGAAGAAATGCATGATGCCGCCAACTGCCCGGTTGCCGCAGAAGACCTGGTCACCGGTCGCGGCATCGAGGTTGGCCACATCTTCTATTTCGGCGACAAATATTCGAAGCCGATGAACGCAACCGTGCAAGGGCCGGAAGGCGAAACGGTCAATGTGCAGATGGGGTCCTACGGCATTGGCGTGTCGCGCCTTGTGGGCGGCATCATCGAAGCCAGCCACGACGAGAATGGCATCATCTGGCCCGAGAGCGTGGCCCCGTTCAAGGTTGGCCTGATCAACCTCAGGGCCGGCGACGAGGCCTGTACTGCCGCCTGCGACAAGCTGTATGCCGAGTTGCAGGCTGCGGGCATCGAGGTCCTGTATGACGACCGCGATGAGCGCGCCGGTGCAAAGTTCGCCAACATGGACCTGATCGGTCTGCCCTGGCAGATTGCGGTTGGTCCGCGTGGCCTTGAAAAAGGCGTTATTGAACTGAAGAACAGGGCCACGGGCGACCGTGACGAACTGCCGGCGGCGGATGCGATCCGGAAACTGTCGGCCTGATTGAAGGAACGAACTGGTGATAGCACGGGGATATGAATGGGCGGTGGCCAAACGCTACCTCTTGGCACGCAACCGCGACCTCTATATCTCCGTCACCGCTTTCCTGTCCGTTACCGCCATCGCACTTGGTGTTGCCGCGCTGATCATTGTCATGGCGGTCATGAACGGCTTCAGGGCCGAACTGATGGACAAGATCCTCAGTTACCATGGCCATGTGCTGGTGGGCGGCTATGGCGGCAAGATCGAGAATTACCAGTCGCTGGTGGACCGGTTCCGCAAGACCGACGGTGTGGTGAAGGTCATGCCCTTCACCCAGAATCAGGTGATGGCCACGCATGGTGGCGAAGCCGTGGGCGGTATTGTCCGCGGCCTGCCAGACGAGTTTTTCGATCCAGCCAAGCTGAATGTCGCGGACGTGAAAGCCGGCACACTGTCGGATGCCCCGAAGCTGGGTGGCGTGGTCCTGGGCGAACAGCTTGCCAAGAACCTTGGTGTCACGGTTGGTGACGACATCACGATTGTCAGCCCCCAGTCGATCCCGACGCCCTTTGGGTCGACCCTCAGGTATCTGTCCTACCCCGTTGTGGCCGTGGTCGAAATCGGCATCTATCAGTTTGACGAGATTTTCATCGGCATGCCGATGGAAGAAGCCCAGCGTTTCTTCCGCATGGGCGACACCGTGTCCGATATCGAGGTATTCCTGCCGAACCCGGACGATGTCGACAGGGTCGGCCCCGCGATCTCCGAGATTGTGGGCAATCAGGGCTATGTTCGCAGTTGGCGCAGCTTCAACACTGCCCTTGTGGGGGCGCTGCAGACGGAACGGGTGGTCATGTTCCTGGTGGTGGGTCTGATTATTGTTGTTGCGGTATTCAATATCTCCTCCAGCCTTTTCATGCTGGTGAAGGACAAGTCGCCAGATATCGCGATCCTGCGCACGGTGGGTGCGACAGAAGCTTCGATCCGGCGCATTTTTGTGACTGTTGGCCTGACGGTTGGCCTGATGGGCATATTGGTCGGCTGCTTGCTGGCGGCCCTTGTGGTCACGAACATTGAAAGCATCAAGGACGGGATCGAATATCTGTTCGGTTTCGATGCCTGGGACCCGGCGGTGCGCTTCATTACCACGATCAAGGCGCAAGTGGACTGGTTCGAGGCCGGGCTGACCATAGGGATTGCGGTTGTACTGTCGTTCCTGGCGGCCGTTGTGCCGGCGCGGCGGGCGGCCAAGCTCGATCCTGTCGAAATCCTGCGATACGAATAGGAGAGGCACGATGGACCTTGCATTGGCCCTTCGGGCAATCCGGAAAGAATATGTTCAGGGGCACAAAAGCCTCGAAGTGCTGCGTGGTATCGACCTGGATGTGCGGTCGGGCGAACTGGTGGCGCTTGTCGGTGCCTCGGGCTCGGGCAAGTCGACCCTGTTGCAGATTGCCGGCCTTCTGGACCGCGCTACCAGCGGCACCATCACCATCGGCGGTGAAGATGCATCGACCATGCGCGACGACGGTCGCACACGGCTGAGGCAACAGAAGCTCGGGTTTGTCTACCAGTTCCATCACCTGCTGCCGGATTTCACGGCGCTCGAAAATGTGCAGATCGCACTGCGTATCAAGGGTCTCAGCGAAAAGACGGCTGCCACCGAAGCGAAGGATATCCTTGGATATATGGGCCTCGCCGACAGGCTGGACCATGCGCCCTCACAGCTTTCGGGTGGCGAACAACAGCGGGTTGCCATTGCCCGGGCCGTCTCTGGTGGGCCGGTATTGCTGCTGGCGGACGAACCGACGGGCAATCTTGACGAAGATACCGCAGCGCGGGTGTTTGAACTGTTCGTGCGCCTTGTGCGGGAACGTGGCCTTGCCGCGGTGATCGCCACCCACGACCGCAGCCTGGCCGCACAGGCCGATCGGCAGTTGCATCTGCGCGAAGGCCTGTTGCGCGACGCTTGAGTGACGCCCAAGGCCGCGCTAGGCTATTTCAAATCCGCATCGCCGGATGGGGGAGGGACGCTGTGCCAACGCTTTGGCGCAAGCTTTTCTGCCTTTTCCGGCGTCCCGGCCATACTGACGTTACTGGAGTGATTCTGTCATGAGCCATGCCGGCTTTGTGCATCTGCGTGTCCATACCGCCTATTCGCTGTCCGAAGGCGCCATCCATGTGAAGGACCTGGTGAAACAGTGTGTGGGCCACAAGATGCCGGCGGTTGCCATGACCGACACGGACAATATGTTCGCGGCGCTCGAATTCTCAAGCTATGCCACCGACGCTGGCCTGCAGCCGATTGTCGGTGTCACCCTGCATGTGAAAAACCCGTATGTGGAAGAAACCGGTCGCGCGCGCAAGGTCGTGGAGCCGGACGAGCTGGTGCTTCTGGCGCAGACGGCTGACGGCTACGCCAACCTGATGAAGCTGGTCTCGAAGGCCCACCTTGAAAGTGACGCGCATGACGGTGTGCAATTGCCGTTCGAAGCATTCGAGGGCCTGTCGGACGGCATCATCTGCCTGACCGGTGGTCCGGACGGCCCTGTGGGGCGCCTGTTGCAGGCCGGGCAGGACGAAAACGCCGAAGCCTGCCTTCTCAGACTGCAGGCCCTGTTTGGCGACCGGCTTTATATCGAACTCAGCCGTCACGGCGAAGCCAAGGAAAACGCGACGGAGGAGGGTTTCCTCGACCTGGCCTACAAACACAATCTGCCGATTGTTGCGACTAACCGTCCCTTCTTTGTCGGGCCCGACATGTACGCGGCCCACGATGCGCTTCTCTGTATGGCGGAAAGCACCTATGTCGCGGTCACCGACCGGCGGAAATTGAACAAGGAATACCGGTTCAAAAGCGCCGACGAGATGATTGAGTTGTTTAAGGACCTTCCGGAAGCAATTGAAAATACGGTAAATATCGCGCGTCGCTGTGTCACGAAAGTGGACAAGATTGCACCCCTGTTGCCGAACTTCACCCAGGGCCAGGACGTGTCGGAAGCCGACATGCTGCGCAAGATGTCGGAGGAAGGTCTGCGCGAACGGCTCGATTTCAAGGCCCGCGAGGAAAAGTTGGCCGCCGGTCGCGACCAGGAGTGGCAACAGGAATATTGGGACCGGCTGGAATATGAGCTGGGCATCATCAACCAGATGGGCTTCCCCGGTTACTTCCTGATCGTTGCCGACTTCATCCAGTGGGCCAAGAACCACGATATCCCGGTGGGGCCGGGCCGGGGCTCGGGCGCGGGGTCGGTTGTGGCCTGGGTCCTGAAGATCACGGACCTGGACCCGCTTCGTTTCTCGCTGCTGTTCGAACGTTTCCTGAACCCCGAACGGGTTTCCATGCCCGACTTTGACGTCGATTTCTGCCAGGACAAACGCGACCGGGTTATCCGTTATGTGCAGGACAAGTACGGCTACGACCGTGTGGCGCAGATCATTACCTTCGGTAAGCTGCAGGCGCGTGCGGTGGTGAAGGCCTGTGGCCGGGTGATGCAGCAGCCACACCCGGTGACCGACCGGCTGTCGAAAATGATCCCGAACGATCCCGGCAGTGCCATGACACTCAAGGAAGCCATCGATGCGGAACCGCGGCTGCAGCGCGAGATCGATTCCGACGAACTGACGCGCCGGGTGATGGAACATGCCCTGAAGCTTGAAGGCTTTTACGCGCATTCGTCCACCCACGCGGCGGGGGTGGTGATCGGCGACCGTCCGCTTGACCAGTTGGTGCCGCTGTACCGAGATCCGAAATCCGACATGCCGGTGACTCAGTTCAACATGAAATGGGTGGAACTGGCGGGCCTTGTGAAGTTTGACTTCCTGGGCCTGAAGACCCTGACCGTGCTAGACCGTGCCGTGGCCTATATCAAGGAACGCGGTATCGAGATCGACCTCGCGGCCGTGCCGCTGGATGACGCGCCCAGCTACAAGCTGCTGACCGCCGGCGACACGGCTGGTGTGTTCCAGCTCGAGAGCACGGGCATGCGTTCGGTGCTCAAGGGCCTGAGGCCTGACAAATTCGAGGATATCATCGCTATCGTGGCGCTTTACCGACCGGGCCCAATGGACAATATCCCCACCTATGTACACCGCAAGCACGGCCGCGAGCCGGTCGAATATCCGCACCCGATCCTTGAGGAAATCCTGGGCGAAACCTACGGCGTGATCATCTATCAGGAACAGGTGATGCAGATTGCGCAGGTCATGTCCGGCTACAGCCTGGGCGAGGCAGATTTGCTCAGGCGCGCCATGGGCAAGAAAATCAAGGAAGAGATGGACAAGCAGCGCGGTCGTTTCTGCGACGGCGCGGTCGAACGTGGCATTGATGCGGAAAAAGCCAGCTATATCTTCGATCTGGTGACCAAGTTTGCGTCCTATGGCTTCAACAAGTCGCACGCCGCAGCCTATGCGCTTGTGGCCTATCACACGGCGTACCTGAAGGCGAACTATCCGGTTGAATTCATGGCTGCGATCATGACGCTCGACATGGGCAACACCGACAAACTGGCAGCGTTCAAACAGGAACTGCAGCGGAGCGAAATCCCGCTCCTCTTGCCGGACATCAACAGTTCGGAAGTGCCGTTCACGGTCCAGAAATTGCCCGAGCCCTACTGTGACGAAGATGATCCACGCCATAATCTCGGTGTGCGCTATGCCCTTGGTGCTATCAAGGGGGTCGGCGAAAAGGCCATGGAAGCCATCGTTGATGAACGCAAAAAAAATGGTCCGTTCAAGGACTTGTTCGACTTTGCTGAACGGGTTGATCCGAAGCTGTTGAACAAGCGCCAGATCGAACGCCTGGCGGCTGCCGGTGCCTTCGATTGCCTGGTGCCGGACCGGGCGCAGGCTTTTGCCGCCGCCGACCTGATCATGCGCACCGCACAAATGGAAGCGCGCGAGCGCGAAAGCGACCAGGTGAACCTGTTTGGCGGCGAGATGGCAAAAACGGTGGAACGCCCGACCTTGCCTGTGGTCAGGAACTGGACCGACACCGAAAAGCTTGAGGAAGAGAAAAAGGCCGTCGGCTTCTATATTTCCGCCCACCCGCTGGATGCCTACGAGACGGTGCTGGAGCGCGAGCGTATCGTGCCGGCGCGCGAGGTCTATACCGATGGCGGCCTTGTTGGCCAGACCATCCGCATGGCTGGTGCCATCGCCGGTTACCGCGAGGGCAATACCAAACGCGGCAGCAAGTTTGGTCGCCTGACCCTGTCCGACCGCTCGGATGCCTTCGAGATCATGGCCTTCGAGGACGATCTCGAACGTGTGCGGGCGCTTGTCGAGGAGGGCGCGCCTGTCGTGGTTTCCGTGCAGGTACGCAAACGCGACGAGGACGATACGGTCGGCCTGTCATGCCGCTCGATTGAATCGCTCGAAACCGTGGCATCACAGTCCTCCAAGGGCCTGTTTGTTGAAATCGAGGACGGCAAGGCCTTCCTTGCAATCAAGGCGAGCCTGGACCGCAAGGCCGGCGGCAAGGGGCGCATCACCGTGCGCCTGCCGGTGGCGGAAAACAAACGCTATGCCGAGTTCCGGCTGCAGGGACGCTACAAGGTGACACCCGAACTGAAGCAGGCCATCGCCGCCGAAATGGGTGTGTTGTCGGTCGAGGAAGTCTAGGACCATGAACCAGCCCCCGCGTGTCGCAACTCCGAAACCCGCATCGTCGATCATCCTGATCCGGGATGGACGCTCGGGCCTTGAGGTGTTGATGACAGAACGGGCAAGGACCATGAAATTTGCCCCGGGTGCTTTTGTCTTTCCGGGGGGCAAGGTCGACAGGCAGGACACCGGGCACTGGCGCTGGCAGGGGCGGACGACGGGGGCCGGCGTAACCCGCGACCTGGCCTTCCGGGTTGCCGCCCTGCGTGAACTCTATGAAGAAGCCGGGGTGCTGCATACTGACCAGCCGATCCCCGACCTGCGCCTGTCATCGCGCCTGCCGTTCCGGCGGGTTATGGAAATGGCCGGCGGGCTGTTGGATACGGCATCGCTTGTGCCGTTCGCGCACTGGGTGACACCGGAGCCGATGCCGCGCCGGTTCGATACCTATTTTTACCTGGCCGCCCACCGGGGGCAGATCGCCCGTCATGACGGTTCGGAAGCCGTGTCCCTGCGCTGGGTCAGCCCGCGCAGGCTGCTGGCGGACTGGGAAGCAGACCGCACGCCGCTCATGTTCCCGACGCGGCTGAACCTGATGAAGCTGGCGCGCGCCAGCACGGTCACGCAGGCGCTGTTGAATGCCCGCCGGGCCCAGGTTGTGCGCACTCTGCCGATCATCAACATGGGGCAGGGGCAGGTACGGCTGACCATCGGGCAGGACACCGGATATGGCGTGACCCAGGCCACCGAACGCGAACTGGCGGTCGAGAAGCCCTGAAAACCGCCGTACCCTTAAGAAAAAGCTTGATCTTGGCCCCGGCCCGGCCTATATGGGCCGCGACTTCACACGTGGGGTAGGCTTCCTGCTGAGTTGGCAGGCCGCCATCCGGTGTCCGGATTTCCGGGCGCATACCTCACGGAGGCTTAACCGGAAAAGGAGATTTTACATGGCAATGCCCGTAGTCGACATGCGCGCCCTTCTCGAAGCTGGCGTACACTTTGGTCACCAAACCCACCGCTGGAACCCGAAAATGGCGCCGTTTATCTTCGGCGAGCGTAACGGCGTTCATATCATCGACCTGAGCCAGACCGTTCCGTACCTGACCCGTGCGATCCAGGCTGTTCGTGACGTTGTAGCCGGTGGCGGCCGCGTTCTGTTCGTTGGCACCAAACGCCAGGCTGCGCCGATCGTGGCCGAAGCTGCCGAGCGTTGTGGCCAGTATTATGTGAACCACCGCTGGCTCGGTGGCATGATGACCAACTGGCAGACCATCAGCCAGTCGATCAAGCGCCTGAAAGCCCTGGACGAGCAACTGAACCAGGAACACACCGGCCTGACCAAAAAAGAAACCCTGACCCTGACCCGTCAGCGCGACAAGCTGAAGCTGTCGCTCGGTGGTATCCAGGACATGGGCGGCCTGCCGGACATCATCGTTGTGATCGACGTGATCCGTGACGATATCGCGATTGCTGAAGCCAACCGTCTGGGTATCCCGGTTGTTGGCGTTATCGACACCAACTCCAAGCCGGATGGCGTTGACTACCCGGTTCCGGGTAACGACGACGCGACCCGCGCCCTGCGTCTGTACTGCGACCTGATCGCTGAAGCCGCCCTCGACGGCATTCAGGCCGAGCTGAGCGCACAGGGTGTTGACCTTGGCGCGTCGGACGCTCCGGTTGAAGAAGTTGTTGCAGATGCAACAACTGACGAAGCCGTCGCTGAAGAAGCAACCGCGTAACAATTCTGTTCTATGGCTCCCGGGTGGCCCGGCCATCCGGGAGCTTACTCATATTTAAGCGCGAACGCGTAAACGATCTAAAGGGGAATCCCAATGGCACAAATTACCGCCGCTCTTGTTAAAGAACTGCGCGAAAAGTCCGGCGCCGGCATGATGGATTGCAAAAAGGCTCTGGCCGAAACCGACGGTGATCTCGAAGCTGCCGTTGACTGGCTGCGCACCAAAGGTCTGGCTGCTGCTGCCAAGAAATCCGGCCGTGTTGCCGCTGAAGGCCTCGTAGGCGTGAAAGCCGAAGGCACCAAGGCAACTGTTGTTGAAGTGAACTCCGAGACCGACTTCGTTGCCCGCAACGAACTGTTCCAGAAGTTTGTTTCCGACATAGCTGCCGTTGCCGCTGAAGTTGGCTCCGACGTAGATGCCATCAAGGCTGCGACCTACCCGGGTTCGTCCAAGCCGGTTTCTGAAGTCCTGACCGACAATATCGCCAAAATCGGCGAGAACCAGACCATCCGTCGCGCTGTAACGCTCGAAGTTGAAGAAGGCCTGGTTGCCAACTATGTACATGGCGGTGTTGCTGACAACCTCGGCAAAATCGGTGTTCTGGTTGCGCTGAAATCGGCCGCTGGCGAAGACGTTCTGGCTGCTCTTGGCAAACAACTGGCCATGCATGTTGCTGCTGCCAATCCGGCTTCCTTGTCGGAAAGCGACCTGGACCCGGAACTGGTAGAGCGCGAGCGCCAGGTTCAGATCGAGAAAGCCAAGGAATCCGGCAAGCCGATGGAAATCATCGAAAAGATGATCGTTGGCCGTATGCGCAAATATTATGAAGAAGTTGTTCTTCTGAACCAGATCTTCGTGATCGATGGCGAAAGCAAGATCTCTGACGTGATTGCCAAGGCTGCCAAAGCTGCCGGCACCCCGATCGAGCTGGTTGGTTTTGTCCGCATGGAAATGGGCCAGGGCCTCGAGAAGAAAGAAGACGACTTCGCAGCAGAAGTTGCCGCCGCTGCTGGTCGCTAAACCAGCGGCGCGCTAGAAATTGAAAGCCCAGGAGGTTTCTCCTGGGCTTTTTTATCGCGCCCGGCGGGCTGGCCGGCGCTACGATAATCTTTGTATGTAATTTTAACGAAACTTCGGTAGCCATCGGGTGCCTGAGCGGATAAGCTGCACCGGGCTAAGTGGTTGAGGGAGGTGGCAAACTATGGCGAGCGGGCCAAGATACAAGCGCGTTCTTTTGAAGCTGTCCGGTGAAGCCCTGATGGGCGACGGCAGCTATGGTATCGATCCTGAAACCGCTGCGCGGGTATCGGAAGAAATCAAGCAAGCCCGCGAGATCGGCACTGAAGTCTGTGTCGTCGTTGGTGGTGGCAATATCTTCCGCGGCCTCAAGGGAGCGGCCGAAGGCCTCGACCGTTCGACCGCCGACTATATGGGTATGCTGGCAACCGTGATGAACGCGCTTGCGCTTCAGAATGCGCTTGAAAAAATCGGTGTTGATACGCGCGTATTGTCCGCCATTCCGATGGCCAGTGTCAGCGAACCCTATATCCGCCGCCGCGCCATTCGCCACCTTGAGAAGAACCGCGTTGTCATCTTTGCCGCCGGCACCGGCAACCCCTTCTTCACAACCGATACGGCTGCTGCACTTCGGGCCGCAGAAATGAATTGTAACGCCCTGCTGAAGGGCACCCAGGTGGACGGCGTCTATAGCGCCGATCCGAAAAAGGACCCCACGGCCGTCCGGTATGACAGCCTGAGCTACATGGATGTGCTGACCCAGGACCTCAAGGTCATGGATGCCTCTGCCATTTCGCTCAGCCGTGAAAACAATATTCCCATCGTGGTGTTTTCCATTCATGCCCAGAACGCGCTGGTCAAAGTGCTCAAAGGCGAGGGGACCTGCACTGTAGTTGGTGAGGAGCAATGATATGAGCGATGAAGAACTGGATCTGGACGATATCGAGCGCCGCATGAAAGGCGCCGTAGACGCCCTTAAACACGAATTTGCCGGCCTGCGCAGCGGGCGGGCGTCCGCAAGCCTTCTGGAGCCGATCACGGTTGATGTCTATGGCGCATCGATGCCGCTCAACCAGGTCGGTACCATCTCGGTGCCAGAGCCGCGCATGCTTTCCGTTTCGGTTTGGGACAAGTCGAACGCATCGGCTGTGGAAAAAGCCATCCGCAATTCCGGCCTTGGCCTGAACCCGATGCTGGATGGCACCCTTGTGCGGATTCCGATCCCCGAATTGAACGCCGAACGCCGGGCCGAGCTTGCCAAGGTTGCCGGCAAATATGCCGAACAGGGCCGGATTGCCATCCGCAACGTGCGTCGCGACGGCATGGACCAGTTGAAGCGCATGGAAAAAGACAAGGCGATCAGCGAAGACGAGCATAAAATGTATGCCGACGAGGTCCAGGAGCTGACCAACAAATATATTGGCGTGGTAGATGATACCCTGCGCGCCAAAGAAGCCGAGATCGTACAGGTCTGATCATGACGGCAGGCATCCAGCCAGTGTCGGAAAACCCGGGCGGCGAAGTCGCGACACCTCGCCATGTTGCCATCATCATGGATGGCAACGGGCGCTGGGCGTCGCAGCGCGGCCTGCCGCGCTCTGCCGGTCACAAGCGTGGTGCGGAAGCCGTGCGCGAGGCCATTACCGGGGCCGTGAAAGCAGGGGTCGGGTACCTGACCCTTTATGCATTCTCGTCCGAGAACTGGAACCGGCCGGCTGATGAAGTCATGGACCTGATGGGGCTTCTGAAGCTCTATCTCAGCCGCGAGATCCGCAGCCTGGACAAGCAGGGCATCCGCCTGCGCGTGATCGGGCGTCGCAGCCGCCTGTCGCGTGATATCAATGAGATGATCGACAAGGCCGAGGAAATGACGCGCGACAATCGCCGCATGACCCTGGTGATCGCCCTCAGCTATGGCAGCCGGGACGAGATCATCGATGCAGCGCGGGCCATCGCCACGGCCGTTGTCGAAGGGCGGGAGTCGATCGAGGCGATTGATGAAGCCCGGTTTGAAAGCGCGCTCTCGACGCACGGACTGCCTGATCCCGACCTGATCATTCGCACCAGTGGCGAACAGCGCCTGTCCAATTTCCTGTTGTGGCAGGCCGCCTATTCTGAATTCCTGTTTCTCGATACCCTGTGGCCGGACTTCACCGAAGAAACCTTTGCCGCTGCGATCGAGGAATTTCAGGGCAGGGACCGCCGGTTCGGCGCCCGCCCGTAACGAGAAGGCCTTTCATGCCCCTCGGTATGTCTGACAACCTGTTCCAGCGCATCACCTCCGCGCTGCTGCTGCTGCCGCCTGTATTGGGCGCCATCTATTTTGGCGGCTGGTACTTTGCTGCGCTTTTGATGCTGGGCGGTGCCCTCATGGTCCTGGAATGGTGCGGCCTCACCGGCATGCGCGCATTGCCGGCCCAGGCTGTTTCCGCCGCATTGATTGTGGGTGGTGTTGTGGTGCTGATGCTGTGGCCCGCTGTTCCCGTGGGGCTGCTGCTCCTACTGCTGGTAGGCATCGCCATTGTGGGGGCGCTGCTTGTACGCACAGGTGTTCAGTCCGGCTGGTGGCTGACCGGTGTTGCGTATGTGGCGCTGCCGATTGCGTCGCTCTGGTGGATACGTGGCGTCGACGGCATGCTGCTTTTCTGGGTGTTCCTGGTCGTTTGGGCAACCGACGTTGGCGGCTATTTTGCCGGCAAGGGTATTGGTGGCCCCAAGCTGGCACCGCGCATCAGCCCCAAGAAAACATGGGCCGGCCTGTTTGGCGGCATGGCCCTCAGTATGCTGGTCAGCCTCGTGCTGCATTACGGGTTCGATGTTGGTGCGACAGCCTGGTCGCTGGCGCTTTGGTCTGGCCTTCTTGCTATCTGGGCGCAGGTCGGCGACCTGGTGGAAAGTGGCGTCAAACGCCATTTCGGCGTCAAGGACTCGGGTGGCCTGATCCCGGGCCATGGCGGCCTTCTGGACCGGGTGGATGGCCTGGTGTTTGCCGCGCCGGCGGTGGTTGCGATCCTGCTGGGCCGGGACAATATCGGCCTCATTCTGTAGGCGTGTGATGAACAAGCAGACAAAAACAATAAGCATCCTTGGCGCAACCGGTTCGGTTGGCCAGAGCACCCTTGATCTTGTGCGCCGCAATGCCGGAAATTTCCGGGTTGTGGCCCTGACGGCCTATAGCAAGGTTCAGGAACTGGCGGCCGATGCCCGGGCCTTTGGTGCCGAGCTTGCGGTCATTGGTGATGTACGCCTGCTGCCGGCGCTGAAAGAAGCGCTTGAGGGGTCTGGCATTGAGGCTGCGGCCGGCCCTTCGGGCCTGATCGAAGCGGCAGGACGCGACGCAGACATCGTGATGGCGGCTATCGTCGGTGCTGCAGGGCTGGAACCAACCCTTGCGGCGGTGCGCCGCGGTGCGACAGTTGCCTTGGCAAACAAGGAATGTCTCGTTTGTGCGGGCGACCTGATGATGCACGAGGTGCAAATCCACGGCGCAACCCTGCTGCCTGTTGATTCCGAACATAATGCCATCTTCCAGGTCTTCGAATTCGAGGAACAGAAAGCTGTTGAACGGATCATCCTGACGGCGTCGGGCGGGCCGTTCCGCAGCGCCGGCATCGATACCCTGCGTTCGGTGACGCCGGCCCAGGCTGTTGCCCACCCGAACTGGGACATGGGTGCCAAGATTTCCGTCGATTCCGCGACCATGATGAACAAGGGCCTCGAGATGATCGAGGCCTACCACCTGTTCCCGGTCAGGCGTGACCAGATTGACGTGCTGGTGCATCCGCAGTCGGTGATTCATTCCATGGTCGAATATGTCGATGGCAGCACGCTTGCGCAGCTTGGCTCGCCGGATATGCGCACGCCCATTGCCTATTGCCTGGCCTGGCCGGGGCGTATGGCTGCACCCGTCAAGCGCCTGCGGCTTGAGGAAATCGGCCAACTGTCGTTCGAGGCGCCGGATCTGGAGCGTTTCCAGTGCCTTGCACTGGCTATGGCGGCACTGAAGGAAGGTGGTGCGGCACCGGCGGTGCTGAACGCCGCAAACGAGGTGGCTGTGGAAGCGTTCCTCAACCAGCGATTGGCCTTTCTCAATATCGGGGCCGTGGTTCAGGAAACACTTGCGGCATGCGACATGAAAGCGCCACAATCGCTGCAGAGTGTGATGGCCATAGACGGGGAGGCACGGCGGGTTGCCCGGGCATTTGCCGACCGTCTGGCCGACAAGTGTTAGGGAGGAACCGGTCATGGAAACCGAAGGCCCGGGTTTGCTGTTTACCATTGCCGCGTTCGTAGGTGGCTTCAGTATCCTGGTATTCATCCACGAATGGGGCCACTTCGCCGTCGCGCGGCTGTTCGGCGTCAAGGTGGATACTTTCTCTATCGGCATGGGCCGCGAAGTTTTCGGCTGGACCGCAAAGAATGGCACCCGCTGGAAAATCAGCTTGTTGCCCGTTGGCGGTTATGTGAAATTCTTCGGCGATGCATCCGCCGCCAGCAATCCGGGCGATATGCCCGTGGGGCTGAGCCCCGAGGAACGCGCTGTCTGTTTCCACTACAAGCCGCTGTGGCAGCGTGCCCTGATCGTGTTTGCCGGACCGGCTGTGAACCTGATCGCAGCGATCCTGGTGTTTGCGGCTTTCAACTTCACCTATGGCGTTGGTATTTCCGAACCCGTGATCGCGGGTGTTGCGCCCAATTCGGCGGCAGAATCCATCGGCCTTCAGAAAGATGACCGCATCCTTTCTGTGCGGGGTGAAGAAGTCCACCGTTTTGCCGACATCGCCTCGGTCGTGCGCCTCTATCCCGGCGGACATGTCGATATCCAGGTCGAGCGTGACGGCAAGGTGATGAACCTCAATGCGACCCTGGGCATTGCCTATCTCGAGGACCGTTTTGGCAACGAGTATCCTTACGGCCAGCTTGGCGTTTATGCCTACGATCCGAAACGGGTCGAGCTTGGCCCGATTGGCGCCATCGTCGAAGGCGCACGCCAGACGGCGGATATGACCAACACGATATTTACGACCATGGGCCAAATGCTTCTGGGGGTGCGGTCCGTAAGAGAGATGGGTGGTCCGCTCAGGATCGCCAATATGGTGGGGGAGGCCGCAAGTGCGGGCGCAGAGAATTTTGCCTGGATACTGGCGCTGCTGTCGCTCAACCTGGCGATCGTCAATCTGCTGCCGATACCGGTGCTCGATGGCGGGCACCTGCTTTTTTATGCCCTCGAAGCCATCAAGGGGTCCCCACTCAGCAAAAAAGCACAGGAGGCCGGATTTGTCGCCGGCTTTGCCCTGATGCTGATTTTTATGCTGCTTGTAACACTGAATGACTTGCAATCCATGGCACCTTAGGCCAATTTCACCGCCGTGTTGCCAAAAAGATAAGAATGGGCTGGAAAGTTGCGTTTGAATAAATTGTGCGTTGTGTGGCGCCTGTTGCTGGTGGTCACATTCGGGGGAATAGCGCTGACTGGATCTGCCTTTGCGCAGGATCAGGCCGCTCGCCAGACACCGACCATCCGTCAGATCAGCGTTATCGGCAACGAACGCGTTGAGCCTGAAACCATTGCCTCGTACCTCGAGGTCAAGCCGGGCGACCCGTTCGATCCGGCCCGTCTTGATGCCAGCCTCAAGAATCTTTTTGCTACCGGCCTGTTTTCGGATGTTGAATTCACCGAGAACCAGGGCGCGCTTGTGGTTCGGGTCGTTGAGAACCCGATCATCAACCGCATTATCTACGAGGGCAACAAGCGCCTCGACAATGAGAAGCTGAACGAGGAAGTGCAGCTTCGGCCGCGCATGGTGTTCACGCGCGCGAAAGTGCGTGCCGACGTCCAGCGCATGATGGACCTGTATCGCACGTCCGGTCGCTTTGCCGCCATCATCGAACCGAAGGTGGTGCAGCTCGAGCAGAACCGCGTCGACCTGATCTTCGAAATCCAGGAAGGCCCGAAAACCAAGGTCAGCCGTATCAACTTCCTCGGCAACCATGTCTACAGCGACGGCGACCTGCGCGATGTGCTCGCGACCAAGGAAGCCCGCTGGTGGAAATTCTTCACCTCGAACGACACGTTCGACCCCAACCGCCTTGCCTATGACCAGCAGGTCCTGCGCCAGCATTACCTGAACGAGGGTTATGCCGACTTCCGCGTGGTTTCCGCCGTGTCGGAACTGACCCCGGACCGCAAGGACTTCTTCATCACCTTCACGGTGGAAGAGGGCGAGATTTACGAATTTGGCAAGATCGACGTTGAAAGCGAAATCCGCGATGTCGATGCCAGCCTGTTCCGCGCGTTTCTCCTGATGCGTGAAGGCATGACCTATAACGCCGAAGCGATCGAGAAGACCATCGAGTCCCTCTCGAACGCCGCCGGCCTTCTGGGCTACGCATTTGTGGACGTGCGTCCGCAGATCAAGCGCGACCGCGATACCCGCAAGATCAACATCACCTTCCGCGTGCTCGATGCACCGCGTGTGTATGTTGAACGCATCAATATTCACGGTAACGTCGTGACCCTTGACCGGGTGATCCGCCGTGAATTCCGCCTGCAGGAAGGCGATGCCTTCAACTCGGCACATGTGAAGCGTTCGGAAAACCGCCTGAACCGCCTGAACTTCTTCCGCAGCGTCGAGATCGAGCAGTTGCAGGGCAGCGAGCCCGACCGCATGGTGCTTGACGTCAAGGTTGAGGAACAGCCGACAGGCCAGTTGAACCTGGGGGCCGGTTTCTCGAGCCTTGAAAGCTTCATCTTCGATTTCTCGGTCGAGCAGCGCAACCTGCAGGGCCGTGGCCAGAACCTGAACCTGGGCCTGCGCCTGTCGGGCTACCGCAAGGAAATCAACCTCGGCTTCACCGAGCCTTATTTCATGGGTCGCAACATCGCTGCGGGCTTCGACCTGTTCGCACGCCGGACAGATTCGACCCAGAACCAGGCAAGCTTCAACACCAAGTCCTATGGCCTGTCGCTGCGCGGCGGTCTGGCGCTCAATGAATATTGGACCCTGTCCACGCGCTATACCATCCGTCAGGACGACACGACCATTCCGGACTATTATATCAATACCTACTTCTCCTATTTCCTGAATGGCATCACGCCGACATCGGATATGGAAGATGATGAGGTGCAGGAACTTCTGGACCTGTATGATGCCAACAATGACGGCTCGATCACCGAGCTCGACTTCGACACCAACGGTGACGGGGAAGTCAGTGTCGCAGAACAAAGCGAAGCCGGCCTGCCGCGCTACCTGAAGGAAGCCGAAGGCAAACGTTGGCAGTCGATCCTTGGCTACACGGTGTTCTTTGATACGCGGAACAACATCATCCGTCCGACACGCGGCCACTCCTTCGCCTTCAGCCAGGACTTTGCCGGCCTTGGCGGTGACGTGCGCTACCTGCGTACCCGTATCAACTTCGACAATTACTGGACGCCGTTCGCCGGCTGGACCTTCCGCTTCGGCGGCGAGACAGGCCTTATCCAGGGCCTTGGCCAGGATATCCGTCTGACCGACAAGTTCTATATTGGCGGCCCGCGTATCCGTGGTTTCGATACCTCGGGTATCGGCCCGCGCGACTTCAACGGCGGTATCAGCAGTTCGACCGGTGCCCTTGGTGGTACGGCCTACTATATCGCCCGCGGCGAGCTCTTCTTCCCGCTGGGTGATGCGGCCCTGGAATCCGGTATTGGCGCTTCCGCCTTTATCGATGCCGGTTCGCTGTTCCGTTCGCAGGAAGAAACCGATACATTCCAGAAATGTACGTTTGGCCTTTCGGAATATAAGGCATATCAGGCGGCTGTGGACAGCGGCGCCGACGATATTCCTGACCTCAACTTCGACTGTCTGGCAGGGGATTCACCGTCGCCGCGTATCGCGATCGGTATTGGCTTCTCGTGGCAGTCACCGTTCGGTCCGTTCCGTATCGACCTGGCCAAAACACTGAAGAAACAACTGGGTGACCAAACCCAGACGCTCCAATTCAACGTGGGCACCACTTTCTAAGAGATCATAGGGATAAGTATAATGGGTAACATGATGAAATCGCTGAGGATTGCAGTAATCGCACTGATGACTGCCGTAGGCGTGACCGGTGCCGTCAGCGCACAAATCCTGATCGTCGATGACGACCGGGTCGAGCGTGAAGCGCTTGCGTACAAGGACTTCAACCTCCAGACCAACGAGCTCCGGAACAACATCCTGCAGCTTCGTCAGTTCATCACCCGGGGTGGTGTGGTCGAACAGCAGCTTGCTGACCTTGAAAAGCGCAAGTCCATCATCGGCAACGACAAGTACGAAGAAGAGAAGCGCAAGCTTGAAGGACAGTATATCCAGGCCCAGAATGCACTGAGCCAGCTTGAATACACCTTCGACAAGCTGCGCCAGGAAGCCATGGTACAGGTCGAGCGCGCCCGTCAGCCGGTTATCCGGTCGCTGCTGCAGGAACGCAAGGCACAGGTTATCATGCTGAAGCGTCTGGTTCTCGGTTCGGCATCGGGTATCGATATCACCACCGAATTCATTGAAAAGCTGAACGCCGAGCTGCCGAATGTTACTATCAGCATGCCGCAGAAGGCTGATGATGCCAAACCGGCGGCGCCGCAAGGTGAAAAGAAGCAGTAATCGGAAACCGTGATGGAATTTGACATCCAGAAAATCATGGAGGCGATTCCGCATCGCTATCCATTCCTCCTGGTGGACAAGATCGTTGACGTGGTGCCGGGCGAATGTGCGACCGGCATCAAGAACGTGACCATCAATGAACCGTTTTTCCCGGGCCATTTTCCGCAGAAACCGGTTATGCCGGGTGTGCTGATCCTGGAAGCCATGGCGCAGACGGCCGGTGTGCTGGCCGTCGATTTCCTGGGCGAGGACGCCAAGGGCAAGGTGGTCTATTTCATGGCCATCGACGGTGCCAAGTTCCGCAAGCCTGTGGGCCCCGGCGACCGGCTTGAAATGAAGCTGGTCAAGGAACGCGGGCGCGGTGCTGTCTGGAAGTTTTCCGGCAAGGCCTATGTGGATGGCGCGCTGGTTGCGGAAGCGACCCTGACCGCCATGCTGGGTGCAGAATAAGGCACCGGCCGTTCGGCCTGCATAAAAATACCGACGGGGCTGAACCTCCTGCACATGTTGCGGCTAGGTTCAGCCCCGTAAGTCAATCAGGCGCCAGGCGCCAACATCTTCTGGACCTTGCATTACGGCTCTCGCCCGGATACAGACTGTCAAAATGAAGATCACCCTGCATATCGGCACGCACAAGACCGGCACGACCGCGATCCAGCATTTTGCCCACGACAATCCGAAGCTCCTGGCAAAATATGGCATCTACTGGCCGGAAGAAGCGCTGAAGGCAAATGTGCATCAGCATTCGATCCTGGCGCGCATGATAATGACAGGTGAAGCTGATGTCGCTAAAGCCTATATTGCCCGCGCTATTGCCGCAGCGGAGCGAAGTGGTGCGTCGATGCTGTTCCTGTCAGGTGAGGGTTTCTGCCATTTCGGAGAAAGGGAAGTGGCGGTCGTAGCGGAGATGTTCCGGGATCATGACCTGCATGTGATCGTGAATTTCCGCAACATCTATGATTATGGGATCAGCGCCCTGATCCAGACCATCAAATATAACCACCGCATGGCACCGCTCAGGGCCATTGTCGCTGGTACGCACCGTAACCTGGACTATGCCGGGGTTATCCGGACCTGGGAGGCCGTTGCACCGGGCGACCGGCTTGATGTCAGGTGTTATGACCTCGAAAAGAACCGCCTTCTGCAGGCGTTCTATGGCCGTTTCGGAATCCCGGAGGCAGAGATTGAAAAACGCCTGCCCAAAACACCGCGCAAGCAGAATCTCAGTCTCGATTTTGCGACCCAACTGCTGTTGAGTGCAAGCGGCTACAGCAACAGCATCAACACATTCCACAAAGTGCGGGACATGTATGCCAAGCATTTTGCCGGCATGGATTTTCAGCCGCCGGCGGTGCGTATCGTCGCACGGGCATTATGTGCAGAAGGTGCCGTACAGCTTGATCACCCCAAACTTGCCGCCATACAGGATGTACTGACGCGCGAGCCCTGGGAACCTGGTGATGCGACATCGGAACAGGTTTCCGATTATCTGGCACGCCTCAGCCGCTTTACCGCTGAACTGGCGCGGTATCGCCGCCGCAAGCTCATCCTTGACCGCCTGATGTTCTGGCGCTGATCAATAAACGTCTGTTCCAATGAAAAAAGCCAGCCCGTTCAGGCTGGCTTTTGTTTTTTCAGGTGCCCAGCGTATCAGCGCTGGTCGAGCGGCACATAGTCGCGCATCGGGGCACCGGTATAAAGCTGGCGCGGGCGACCGATCTTCTGTGTCGGGTCCTCGATCATCTCTTTCCACTGGGCAACCCAGCCGGCGGTACGGGCCAGGGCGAACAGCACGGTGAACATGCTGGTCGGGAAACCCATGGCGCGCAGGATGATGCCGGAATAGAAATCGACGTTCGGATACAGCTTCTTCTCGATAAAGTAGGTGTCCTCGCGGGCGATCTTTTCCAGTTCCATGGCGACATCGAACAGCGGATCGTCAACACCCAGTTCGGCCAGAACCTTGTGGGCGGTGTCGCGCATCACAGTCGCACGCGGGTCGAAGTTCTTGTACACGCGGTGGCCAAAGCCCATCAGGCGGAACGGATCGTTCTTGTCCTTGGCACGGGCAATGAATTCCGGAATACGGTCAACGGTGCCGATTTCCTCAAGCATGTTGAGGCAGGCTTCGTTGGCACCACCGTGTGCCGGGCCCCACAGGCAGGCAATGCCGGCCGCGATGCAGGCGAACGGGTTGGCACCCGACGAACCGGCAAGGCGCACGGTCGAGGTCGAGGCATTCTGTTCGTGATCTGCGTGCAGGATGAAAATCAGGTCCATGGCGCGCTCAAGCGTCGGGCTGATCTTATACTGTTCTGCCGGTACCGAGAACATCATGTGCAGGAAGTTGCCGGCATAGGACAATTCGTTCTGCGGATAGACGAACGGCTGGCCGACCGAATATTTGTAGGCCATGGCCGCGATCGTCGGGATCTTGGCGATCAGGCGGTAGCTTGCCACCATGCGCTGGTGCGGGTCGTTGATGTCCGTGCTGTCATGGTAGAAGGCGGCGAGGGCACCCACAACACCGACCATGATGGCCATCGGGTGTGCGTCGCGGCGGAAACCGGTGAAGAAACGATGCAGTTGCTCATGCACCATGGTGTGGTGCGTGATGTCATACTCGAACTTTTCCTTCTCAGCCTTGTTCGGCAGTTCACCGAACAGCAGCAGGTAACAACATTCCATGAAGTCGCTGTGTTCTGCCAGTTGTTCGATCGGGTAGCCGCGATACTGCAGTTCGCCCTTGTCACCGTCGATATAGGTGATCTTGGACTCGCAGCTTGCGGTCGAGGTGAAACCGGGGTCAAAGGTGAACATGCCGGATTGGGCATAGAGCTTGCGGATATCAATGACCTTCGGACCTACAGCCCCCTCCATGATGGGGAGGTCGACGTCAAGACCGGCGCCGGCCAGTTTAAGGGGATCATTCGACATGGTCCTTACTCCTTCCTAAATGTGACAGCCGGGCGCCATCTCTGGCGCACCGACCGGTAGCTATGCGGCAATGCGGTCCCTCAGGCGGCCGATGGTTTCTGCCTGACCTAATATGGCCAGTGTCTCTACAAGGTCGCCTGAGGGTCTTCCGCCCGTCACGGCAGCCCTGACCGGCTGCATCACTTTGCCAAGTTTAAGGCCCTCCGCTTCCGCGAAGGACATAATGGCAGCCTTTATCACCCCGGTTTCCCATTCGGTGACGGCTTCCAAATTATCCGCCAGACGGCCCAGAACCGGCAGAATTTCTGCCGCCAGCTGCCTGGCTGCATCGTCCGTAAGACTTAGCGGCCGGGTGTTACAAAACAGAGACGCGCTCTCTGTCAGATCCGGCAGCCTTTTTGCCCGTTCAGCAAGCGAGGGAAGGGCTGCCAGAAGGCGCTCTTCTTCGCTCGGATCAAGCGAATGTCCAATGTGTTTTTCTAGCGCGGAACGCACGGAAGACAAGAGGCTTTTCGCATCCAGCGCCCGCAGATAGTGGCCGTTGAGGTTATCGAGCTTGTCGAAGTCGAACCGGGCAGGACTGCGCCCCACATGTTCCAGGTTGAACCAGGCAATGGCTTCGTCGGTCGAGATGATCTCGGCGTCACCATGGCTCCAGCCCAGGCGCAGCAGATAATTGCGCATGGCTTCCGGCAAAAAGCCCATTTCCTCATAAGCTTCGACACCCAGGGCGCCATGGCGCTTGGACAGTTTTTTGCCGTCCGGGCCATGGATCAGCGGGATATGGGCGAACTCAGGGATGTGCCAGCCCATGGCGGCATAGACCTGATACTGGCGGAAGGCATTGTTCAGGTGGTCGTCACCACGAATGATATGGGTGACGCCCATGTCATGGTCGTCGACAACCACAGCCAGCATATAGGTCGGTGTGCCGTCGGAACGCAGCAGGATCATGTCATCCAGTTCGCTGTTGCGAACGGTTACAGGGCCTTGCACACGGTCCTCGATGGTGGTTTCACCCTCGCGCGGCATGCGGATGCGGATCGAATAGGCTGCACCCTCGGGGGCCTCGGCCGGATCGCGGTCGCGCCACAGGTCACCGCGGAAATTCTCGCCGTTTTCACGGGCGGTTTCGCGGGCGGCATTCAGTTCCTCGGGCGATGCAAAACAGCGATAGGCCTTGCCTTCCGCAAGCATGGCTTCAGCCACTTCCTTGTGGCGACCGGCGCGCGCAAACTGGCTGACGGCATCACCGTCCCAGTCCAAGCCGAGCCACGTCATACCCTTCAGGATGGCCTCGATCGCGGGCTCGGTGGAGCGCTTGCGATCGGTGTCTTCGATGCGCAGGAGGAAGTCGCCGCCATGATGGCGTGCAAACAGCCAGTTATAGAGTGCGGTGCGGGCACCGCCGATATGTAGGAAGCCGGTTGGCGAAGGCGCGAACCGCGTGACCACTTTGGGCATGTCTGCTTGCATGCTCAACTGCTAAACCCTTGTCTTTTATAACAAAATCGGGGTGCGGAACAAAAATTGCACACCCGCCTCGTGAGTGTTTGAATGGCTTGTAGCACATGTTTTCTCGCAACACAAATTGCAGTGCAGCAAAAAAAAGTTATCCGTATCCGGGGCTTGCGTGGGCATACTGGCGATGTACCGACTGGTTGATTGAACGGGAACCCACGGATGTATGATCCCTTGGGCATGGATATGGCACCCGTACCGCCTGCCGCTGATGCATGGTGGCAGAAATTATGGGCGCGCATCGCGGAAATCCTTGGTCCCCTGGACCTGCACGGCGAATGGCGCCTTGTCAGCCTGACCGCCGGCTTTGGTGCTGCTGCCGCATTCTATATAGCCGGCCCTTTGGGCCTGCCATCCCTTGCCTGGACCGGCGTGCCTGCAGGCATCATGCTCGGGCTGATGGCCAATCCGGCCTTCAGGCGCCACTTCTTGCTGCAACTGCTCGCATTCCTGCTGTTTGGGGCATTCGCGGCTGCGCTGCGCGTTGGCTCGGGCACTCCATCCGTTGTGGCAGAGGAGACCTATACACACCTGGATGCTGTCGTCGAGAGGGTAGAATATCGACCGGAGCGGGCGACACGCCTGTGGCTCAGACCAATTGCCTTTTCGCGCAAGGGCTTGCATCTGCCGCCGCGCATTCGCCTGCTTGTGCGGACCGAATTGCCGGATACCCTGCTGGCTGGCGAGCATGTAAGGCTTTCCGCGCTCTTGGTGCCGCCGGATGGTCCAGGTGTGCCCGGGGGTTATGATTTTGCGCGCGATGCCTATTTTGCCGGTATCGGCGCCGAAGGATATGCCACCAGCGCGATTGTACGGCTCGGCCCATACGACCCGGGCGGGTGGCGTGCCCGCATGGAACGCTTGCGGCGTGATGTCGCAGCGGAAATACAGGATGCGATACCCGGGCAGGCCGGTGCAGTTGCTGTGGCCCTGACGGTTGGTTATCGCAACAACCTGACCGAGGATACGGCCCGGACGCTCAGGCAGGCGGGGCTGTCGCACCTCCTTGCCATATCTGGTCTGCATATGGGGCTGGTGACCGCTGCGGCATTCTTTGTACTTGAATATATGTTTGCGGCCATCCCGGCACTGGCCCTGCGCTGGCGCCCGAAAAAGCTTGCGGCTGTGGGGGCGTGGGGCATTGCACTTGGCTATCTGGTACTTTCGGGCGCCAGTGTTGCCACCATCAGGGCGTTTATCATGGTGTCCGTTGCCATCCTTGCCGTCCTGTTGGACCGCCGCGTGCTGTCGCTCAGAAGTGTTGCACTTGCAGCACTTCTGATCCTGGTCCTGTGGCCCGAGGCCGTGTTGTCCATCGGCTTTCAGATGTCGTTCGCGGCAACCGCAGTGTTGGTTGCGGTCTATGAGGTCGTGTCCCGAAAGGGCTGGCTACGCATCGGCGACCGGTCGGCGGGGCCCGTCGGGCGCGTTGGGCGTTATGTCATGGCAACAGCGCTTACGAGCCTGGTAGCGCAGGCGGCCGTTGCGCCCTTTGCCTTGTATCATTTTCAGTCGGTTTCGGTCATTGGCATTGCGGCGAACGTGGTTATCGTGCCCATCGTAAGCCTTCTGGTGATGCCGCTGGCGTTGCTGGCGCTGCTCCTGATGCCTTTTGGGCTGATGACACTTGTCGCCACGCCACTTGGAGCCAGCCTGAGCCTGGTCCTGGACCTGGCTCATTATTTCGCGGCGGCGCCCATGGCGCTTTTCCGGTCAGGGGCGCCGGACGATCTGTTTCTTGCCGGCATCACCGGCATGCTTGTGTTCGCGCTCTTGTTACGGGGGCGCTGGTTCTGCTTGCCGGCTGCGGGGGTGATGGCGGTTCTGCTTTTTGTAATGCCCGCGCGGCAGGCGGATATATTGATCGATAGTGGCGGGCGGGTCGTTGCGACGCACAGCGCGACAGCAGGCAATATGGCTATTGTTGGTGGCCGCCGAGGCAGTTTCCGCGATACCAGTTGGCAACAATATTGGGGCTATGACCCTTTGTCACCGCCGGTGCGGCTGGAAAGGCGCTGCGATACCGGCGGTTGCCGCGTTCCTTTGGGGGCTGGTCTTTATCTCACCCAGGCAAAATCCATAGAAGCGCTCAGGCGCGCCTGCGGCGGCGGAGATATTGTCATTGTACCCACGCGCTGGCGAAATTTATGCAAAAGCAAACAACTGGTCCTGAATGAGGAGGAGCTTCTGGAGAAAGGCCCGCTCGCGCTCTATCTGCCTCCGACGGCATCCCGAGGCGCCGGTGCCATCGAAATGGCATGGAGCCAGCCGGAAACAGAAAGGCCCTGGCGCCAACAGGCGAGCCAGGGCCACTGAGGGTATTCTGCGAGTATTTCGCACGCGTCTAGTGGTAGGTGCGCATCAGCCCGACAAGGCGGCCCTGCACCTGCACGCGGGCAGACTCGTAAATCTGGGTCTCATAGTCCCGGTTGGCGGGGATAAGCGCGATATGCTGGCCGTTGCGGCGCAGGGTCTTCAGCGTTGCTTCCTCGCGGTCCACCAGCGCAACGACCACTTCGCCGTCACGCGCCGTATTGCAGCTTTCGATGATCACCGTGTCGCCGTCCAGAATGCCGAGTTCAACCATGGAATCGCCCGATACCTCAAGCGCATAACAGTCGCCCCGGCCCATCATATTCATGGGCACGGACACGAAAGTATCCCGGTTTTCCAACGCTTCGATCGGCGTGCCTGCCGCAATGCGACCATGCAGCGGAATGTCGATGGAATGTTCGTCGTTGGCGGGGGCAGGGGCTTGCGGTGCCTTCTGGCCGAAGGGCGCGCTGACCACATTGTTGGCCGCGGGTTTGGCTGCCTGGGTTTCGGGGACCCGCACCACTTCCAGCGCGCGGGCGCGATTCGCCATGCGGCGGATGAAACCGCGTTCCTCAAGGGCATTGATCAGCCGGTGTACGCCGGACTTGGACTTGAGGCCAAGGGCATCCTTCATTTCGTCGAAGGAGGGCGACACGCCGGTATCGGCAAGCCGGTCCCTGATGAACAACAGAAGCTGATGCTGTTTGGCGGTAAGCATGGTCGTTCCTTTACCCCGTTTGTTTTCTATATGTTCTCTTTTAGTTCACCTTTTGGCTGTGTGTCAAGGCCGAAGGGATCAGAAGGGCAGGAAAGGTACCGGATCGCCGGCTTTGGCTGCCGGTGCACCGGGCGCGCGCACGATGAGGCCGTCGCTTTGTGACAGCACGCTCAGGAGGCTGCTGTCCTGTGAAACCGCCGGGTCGACCGTGCGGCTGCCGGGGATACCCACAAGGCGGGCACGCATATAATGCTGCCTGTCGCCGTTTTCAGGCAGGCTGGCCGCAAGCGGCAGCATGACGCCCGCAGGCAGCGGCGCCGGCCGTCCCATGAGCGCGTCAATGAGCGGACGCACATAAATCAGGGCGCATACGAAGGCTGAAACCGGATTGCCGGGCAGGCCCAGCACATGGCGGCTGCCCATGTGGCCAAATATCAACGGTTTGCCCGGTCGCATGGCGATCTTCCAGAAATCGAGCTTCATGCCGCTTTCCGACAAGGCTTGCTGCATCAGGTCCTTGTCGCCGACCGACGCGCCACCAAGGGTGACGAGGATATCGGCATCCGATGCCTTGGAAATCGCAGCTTTCAGGGCTTTCAGGTCGTCGCCTGCCTGCTCGATCACCGTGACGTGGGCGCCAGCATCCCTGAACAGGGCAGCAAGCTGCGGCGCGGTGCTGTTCACCGTTTCATGCGCGGCAAATTGCTTGTTGTCAGGCGAGACAAGTTCATCGCCTGTCGACAGGATCGCCACGCGCGGCGCACGATAGACCATCAGGTGGCCATAGCCCGCGCTGGCCGTGAGCCCGATGGACTTCGGGCTCAGGAACGTGCCTGCGTCCAGGACTGTCTGGCCCTCAAGGAAATCAATGCCCTTGTCGCGGATGTTTGCGCCCGCTTTGGCGACGTCCCGCAAATGAACCAGGCCCTTTGATACGGTGGCATTTTCCTGGATCACCACCTGGTCGGCGCCCGTCGGCACCACGGCGCCTGTGAAAATGCGCACCGCCTGATCGGGCCCAATTTCACCGGAATAGGGGGCGCCTGCCGCGCTTTCGCCGATCAGGGTCAATTGCGCCTGGTCTGCGCCACCAAGATCCGTGCTCCTGACAGCATAGCCGTCCATGGCGGAAAGGTTGGCACCGGGCTGGGAACGACGCGCGGGCAAGGGAGCCGCCAGAACCCGGCCAGACGCGTCGACAAGAGTGACTTTTTCGGTGGTCAGCGGCTTGGCCTTGCCGACAATACGGTCAAATGCTTCTTCAACTGAAATCATCAGTCTGCCTCGTAAGTGCCAGATTTTCCACCTTCTTTTCGTAGAAGACGAACGCCGTCGATCCGCATGCCCTTATCCACCGCCTTGGCCATGTCATAGAGGGTAAGTGCGGCTACAGAAACCGCGGTCAGGGCTTCCATCTCGACACCGGTCTGGCCCGAAAGCTTCACCCGGGCCTCAAGGCGCAGCCGGTCATCGCCCGCCGGTTCGATATCCAGCTTGACGCTGGTCAGCATCAGCGGATGACAAAGCGGGATCAACTCGCTGGTCTTTTTGGCCGCCATGATGCCGGCAAGCCGCGCCGCAGCCAGCACATCGCCCTTGGGCAGGTCGTCCGCCATGATCAGCTTCAGGGTTTCAGGCTGCATCAGCACATAGGCTTCCGCGACTGCCAGCCGCTCGGTCACTGCCTTCTGACCGACATCGACCATGCGGGCCGCACCCTTGTCGTCGATATGGCTCAGTTTACCAGTCATCAGCCGGCTTTCTGCAGCTTGCGCACAGCGGCTTCGACATCGCTTTCACGCATGAAGGTTTCACCGATCAGGAAACAGCCGGCGCCTGCAGCGTCGCATGCAGCAAGGTCGTCTGCTGTACGCAGGCCCGATTCCGCGACAAGCAGGTGGTCGACCGGAACGCGTGCCGCAAGGTCCAGGGTGGTCTGGATAGAGACTTCCATGGTCTTGAGGTTGCGATTATTGACGCCAACCAGCGGGCTTTTCAGTCTGAGGGCGCGGTCGAGCTCTTCGCCGTCATGAACCTCGATCAGCACATCCATACCATAATGGTGGGCTGCCGCTTCGATCTCGGCGGCAAGCGTGTCGTCAAGCGCGGCCATGATGATCAGGATACAATCTGCCCCCAAGGCCCGTGCTTCGGTTACCTGATAGGTATCGACCATGAAGTCCTTGCGCAGCGCCGGCAGGCTGACAGCAGCCCGCGCGGCGACCAGATAGTCGTCATGCCCCTGGAAATAGGGAATGTCGGTCAGGACCGAAAGGCAGGTGGCACCGCCACGTTCGTAGGCACGGGCCAGTGTCGCGGGGTCGAAATCGTTTGGACGGATCAGGCCTTTGGACGGGCTGGCTTTCTTGATTTCACAGATGAAACCGTAGCTGCCGGCCTTGCGCGCGGCCCGAAGAGCAGCAATGAAGCCGCGCGGCGCCGATGCAGCCTTGGCGCGGCTTTCCTGTTCGGAAAGCGAAATGGCAGCTTTGGTCGCTGCAACATGGTCGCGTTTGCGGTCGCAGATTTCGGCCAGAATATCACGCATCCTTGGGCTCCGGCTTGTGGGCGTTGGTGAAGGCGATCCACTGGTCGAGTGTCGCACGGGCGCGGCCGCTGTCAATGGTCTCGGCAGCAAGTTCGACGCCTGCAGCCAGGTCTGGCACACGCCTTCCAACCACCAGGCCTGCGCCGGCGTTCATCAGCACGATATCGCGGTAGGCGGAGGCTTCGCCGTCCAGAAGCGCCCGGATGGCGGCGGCATTCACGTCTGCGTCGCCACCCTTGAGCGCATCCATGGTGGCCAATGGCAGCCCGACGTCCGAGGGGCTTACTGTAAATTCGCGGATGGCGCCGTCCTTTAGTTCGGCCACATAGGTTTCACCGGTGGTGGTGACTTCATCAAGGCCGTCGCTGCCATGCACCACCCAGACATGTTCGCTGCCCAGCTTCATCAGCACTTCGGCCATGGGGCGCAGCCATTTGCGGTCGAACACGCCCAGTACCTGCCGGCGCGCATGCGCGGGGTTCGCGAGCGGGCCCAGGAGGTTGAAGATGGTGCGAAGCTGCAGGGAGCCGCGGGCAGGGGCGACATGGCGCATGGCCTTGTGGTGTGCGGGCGCAAACAGGAAGGCGAAACCGATGTCCCGAAGCGCCTGTTCGTTGGCAGCGTCGGCCATTTCAAGGTTGGCCCCAAGTGCCATCAGCACGTCAGCCGAGCCGGATTTGGAGGAAACGGACCTGTTGCCATGTTTGGCGACCGGCACACCGGCGGCGGCCGTGACAAGCGCCGCAGCGGTTGAGATATTGTAGGTGCCGAAGCCGTCGCCCCCGGTACCGCAGGTATCGATGATGCCTTCTGGTCCCTGGATGCGGTTGGCCTTGGCCCTGAGCACCTTGGCGCCGCCAACGATTTCGTCGACTTCTTCACCCCTGAGCCGAAGCGCCATGATGAAGGCCGCCATCTGGGCAAGATCGGCGGCGCCCGACATGATGATGTCGAAGGCTTGTTCGGCTTCCTCGAGGTTCAGGCGGGCGCCGTCTGCAAGCCGGGCCAGGATGGGGCGCAGGTCATTCATGCCGCCTTGCCCTCAGCGATGTTGAGGAAGTTTTTCAGGAGCGTGTGGCCATGCTCCGACGCGATGCTTTCCGGGTGGAACTGCACGCCGTGCAATTGATAATCCTTGTGCGCGAGGCCCATGATCAGCCCGTCTTCGGTTTCCGCCGTCACATCCAGGCAATCGGGCAGGCTGTCGCGCGCCACGATCAGGGAATGATAGCGGGTCCCGAGATAGGGACTGGGAATGTCCTTGAAGATGCCTTTGCCAGCGTGGCTGATGCTGCTGGTCTTGCCGTGCATCACATAAGGTGCGCGCACCACATTCCCGCCAAAAACCTGTCCGAGACTTTGATGACCCAGGCACACACCCAGGAGCGGGATCTTGCCCTTGACCGCGTCAATGAGCGCAAGGCAGATACCCGCTTCATTGGGGGTGCAGGGGCCGGGGCTGATGATGATGCCGGTCGGCTGTTTTGCCAGCACGTCATCGACCGTTATCTGGTCGTTGCGATAAACTTCGACCGTTGCCCCCAACTCGACCAGATAATGGTATAAATTGTAGGTAAAGCTGTCGTAGTTATCGATCAGTATATACATTACAGGCGGTCCGCTGATTCTGGATTTAGAATGGACAATGCGGCTTTCCGCCTGATTGTCAACATGTGACTGAAACAAAGGCCGCAGGCGCGGCAGGGTACCGGGTAAAGAGCAGGCTTCGCGTGGCGGTCAGGAACAACAGGCACAGGCAAAAGAAGGGCTTCGGGCGCAAACACAGCAGCAGCCGCAAGGGTTGGACATGGGCACGGATCGCACGCGCCGCCAAGCTTTTGTATGCCGGCGTGATCCTCGCTGTGCTGGGTGGTCTTGTCTATGTGCTGCACGACCGGGACGAGCAGGTGGTCGCCCCCGAAGTCGCTGTAAGCGACCCCGAGGTGCAGGCTGTGCTGTCGGATATGAGCCGAAAGCCGATCCCGCCTGCCAAGGCCAGGCCTGCACCTGGCAATGGTACTTCCGTGCAGGATATTGAACATCTGCTGCCCAAGCCGCAGAAAGACCCGGCCTGGGTGCAATATGCTGCCCACTGGGTGGTGAGCGGTGACCCCAAGATCGCCATCGTGATCGACGACCTTGGCCTGTCAGGCGAGGCGACGGATCGCCTGGCCGGCATGCAGGGCCCTTATACTCTAGCCTTCCTGCCCTATGCCGAGGATCTGCCGGCCCAGACCCGCCGGGTGCGTGCAGCGGGGCATGAACTGATGGTGCATATGCCCATGCAGCCCGAAAGCACAGATGCCGACCCTGGCACAAATGCACTGCTGAGCGGACTGACGACCGCAGAATTCGACCGGCGCCTGGACTGGAACCTGACCCGGTTCGAGGGCTTTGTCGGCATCAACAACCATATGGGCAGTCTTCTCACTGCCCAGCCGGCGCCAATGGTGCGGGTGATGGTGCATCTGAAAAAAAATGGGCTTCTGTTCCTGGACAGCCTGACATCCCCGCGAAGTGTGGCTGCCAGCGCGGCCCACACGGCCGGTGTGCCCACCATCGCGCGCGATGTGTTCCTCGACAATGTACGCGATGAAAAGCCGATCATGGAACAGTTGGCCAAAACCGAAGAAATCGCCCGCGTGCGCGGCTGGTCGGTCGCGATCGGACATCCTTATCCGGAAACCCTGGAGGCGCTGACGAAGTGGCGCAAGGGCTTGAAGCGCCGCCATTTTGTACTGGTGCCCCTGAGCCAGTTGGTCGCGGATCTGAAGGCGCAGGAAATGCACGCGGCCAACCAGCCCGCCAAAGGGGAACATAGGCGATGAGCACCAGACTGAAGGTGGCCATTGTCGGCTGTGAACATTGCCATGTGCGCGGCAACAGCACGCTTCTGGAAAAGCGGGATGATGTGGAGGTCGTGGCCGTGTGGGGCGCCGACCCGGTGCGGGCGGCCCAGTTCGCAGCGCGCTTTGGCCTTGTGGCGCTTGACACGCTCGACACCCTGCCGCCGGTCGATCTCGCGCTCGTGACCACAGACACCGCCAGCCACCTGCCGGTGATGCGGCTTCTGGAAGGCCGGGCAGGGGCCGTGCATCTGGACAAGCCCCTCGGTCTGAACGCACAGGACGCGGATGCTGTGGCAATGCTTGCCGCGCCTTATGGTGAGCGGTTCGCTGTCGGCTTTTTTGCCCGGTTGAACCCGTTGGTCATCGAACTGGTCTCACGTGTGAAAGCGGGCGAGATCGGCACGCTCAGGCACCTTGCCATCACTTTCGGACATGCGGGTCGGCTCGAGGGCTGGCTCGATGACTGGCCGGCGTTCGACGATCGGGGACGCATGGGTTATGGCGCTTTTTCCGACATGGCGGCCCATGCGCTGGATATCGCACGGCTGATGCTGGGGGATCTTACCCCGCTTTCCTGTGTCAAACAGTGGGACCGGCGCTATCGGCTTGATGTCGGCGGGGCCGCCCTTGCTCGCAGCACGGATGGTACACTGGTCCGGTTGTTCAACGGCTCGGTGATGAAGGGCCCCCGGTTCGAGATACGGGCCGACGGCGAGGCCGGTAGTCTGTGGCTGAGGGGCAAGGCGCTGGGGCGCTATGACGCCAATGACGAACCCGAAGTCCTGATGCGCGGCGACTGGACGGCAGCGGCAGACAGTCCACGCGCGCTGATTGACCGGCTGCTTGGCTATGACACGCCCGCGCCGGTAAGCGCGGAAGATGGCTTGGCGATCAATTACTTGCTGGACGCTTTTGAGACGCTTTCTGAAGAAAGCTAGCCCCGGTTGGAACGGGCGAACCGAACAGCTTCCTTGGCGGCGGTCACCAGGGCCCGGGCCTTGTTCTCGCATTCCTGATATTCGGATTCCGGCTGGCTGTCGGCCACGATGCCGGCGCCGGCCTGCACATGCATCATGCCGTCCTTGACGATGGCGGTCCTCAGGACGATGCAGCTATCCATGCTGCCGTTGGCGCTGAAATAACCGACGCTGCCGGCATAGGGGCCGCGGGCGTCCACTTCCAGTTCGTCAATGATTTCCATGGCGCGCACCTTGGGGGCGCCGGAAACCGTGCCGGCAGGGAACCCCGCAGACAGGGCGTCAATGGCGTCGGCGCCATCGGCAATTTCGCCAACGACGTTCGAGACGATATGCATGACATGGGAATAATATTCGATGGTGTTGCGTGCGGTCACCTTCACGGTACCGGGCTTCGCAACCCGACCGACATCGTTACGCCCGAGGTCCAAGAGCATCAGATGTTCGGCCAGTTCTTTCTGGTCGGCCAAGAGGTCGGCGGCCAGTGCCGCGTCCTCATCCGGCGTGGCGCCGCGCTTGCGGGTGCCGGCAATCGGACGGATGGTCACTTCACCGTTCCTGAGCCGCACCAGGATTTCGGGGCTTGAGCCAACAATCGCCAGGTCGCCGAACGCGAGATGATACATGAAGGGCGAGGGGTTGGTGCGCCTGAGCGCGCGGTAAAGCGCGAAGGGCGGCAGCTCGAACGGCATGGAAAACCGCTGGCTCAGGACCACTTGGAAGATGTCGCCCGCCAGGATATATTCCTTGGCCCGCGCGATCATCTCGAAAAAGCGTTCACGGCCGGTGTTGGATTCAGCTTCGGCGATTTCAGGCAGGGCCGGCGACGCGGTCAGAGGCAGGGGCGCGTCCAGCCGGTCGAGCATTTCGTCGAGCAGGCGCCCTGCGGCTGAACGGGCTGCATGGGCGGAAACACCTTCTTGCGTCCGAACCGGTGTCACCAGGGTAATCAGGTTGGTCACACTGTCGAAGATGGCCATCACGGTCGGGCGGATAAAGACAGACGTGGCGATGCCCAGGCTATCGGGTTTGCCGTCGCCGATGTCTTCCATCTGGCGCACCATATCGTAACCCATATAACCCACGACCCCAGCGGCCATCGGGGGCAAGGGGTGCGGCAGGTCGATCAGGCTTTCGGCCACCAGGGCGCGCAGGCTTTCAAGCGGTTTTGCATCAAGCGGTGCAAAGGCCGTGTCGTCATCGATCGCCGTGCGGCAGATCTCGACCTTGTTGCCGTCTGTGCGCCAGACGATATCGGGCCTCAGGCCGATGATGGAATAACGTCCGCGGGTTTCACCGCCTTCGACCGATTCCAGCAGGCAACTGTATTTCTCGCCACGCGCAAGTTTCAGGTAGGCCGACACCGGCGTGTCGAGGTCGGCTACCAGAGTTTCCGAAAGGACCTGCGGCACACCCGCGTCATAGAGGCGGCTGAAGGCCGCAGTGTCGGACTTGTCGCTCACGGTAACGCGGGCTCCTATCGGCGTTGGGGACGGTGGGGTGCCTTACTGGGCACCCTCACGCGGGAACAGGCGCTGGATCAACTGGTAATTGACCTCAGGCGTGTAGCGGTCGCGCAGATAGCCTTGATACTCTTCATAGAGCTCGTTGGCATATTGCGATTCCAGTTGTTGCCACAGCGTGTCGACACCGGCTTTCTGGGCAGCCGGGTCACCCGGTACAATTTCCTGAACCCGCACGACCACATAACCATTGCCGTCAGCAGAACGTTCGGCATCAGCACCATTCAGCGGCAGGTCGAAGATCAGCCGGCGAATGTTGGGCGACAGGCTGGAATTATTGTCGCCGGTACGTGCGACATTCTTGGCGTCAAACGAGGTGCCACCAAGTTCGGTCGCGATCTGGTCGGCGTTTTCACCTGCCGCGAGGCGCGCGGTAGCCTGTTCGGCAATTTCGCCGGCGCGGGTCTGTTTTTTCTCGGTTTCCCAAGCTGTCTGGACCTGCGTTTTCACCTCTTCGAAGGGCCGTTCCACCGGGGTAGCGATATTGTTTACCTTCAGAAGATACACGCCAACGGTGTTATCCTGCGGATTGATATCCTTCAGTTCGACTTCGTCTTCAACCTGATGGCCGAAGGCATCGGTCAGGATCATGCCTTCTTCCTGCTGGGTGATAACCTGCGTGCCCGCAGCATTGCGGCCCCGATTGTCGATGTCGGACACAGTGGCCAGCGGCAGTTTGAGCTGTTCGGCAATCTCGGGCAGGGTGCCATGGGCTGACACGGCATCTTCAAGGTCAGGCAGGAAGTCGAACATGGCATTGACCGCATGGTCATGCTTCAGTTCGGTCATCAGTTCATCACGAACTTCATCAAGTGCGCGGGTGGCGCCTGCGGTAATCGAATTCACCTTGAACACGTTCCAGCCGGCCAGGCCCTGGATCGGGCCGACGATGGCGCCCTGGTCCGCTGCAAACACGGCATCGGCCGTCGCTTGGTCGAAATCGGTTACGATGTCGCTCTGGGCCTGGTCGCCAATGTCGATCTCGTCCGCCGAGAAATCGGTGGCAGCAGCCGCAGCGGCCGAAAAGTCCTTGCCGCCCTGTACCTCTGCGATGAAGGCATCGGCAGCCGCCTGATCGGGGAAGCTGACCATCATCAGGCCACGCAGTTCGGGCTTCACATAATCGCCCTGGCGCTCGTTGTAGGCGGCGGCCAGATCGTCTTCGGTAACTTCCACCTTGTCCGTGAACTGGGCGGGGGTGACCATGATATAGCTGTAGGAGCGACGCTCAGGCGTCATGTAGCTCGGCTTGTTGGCATCATAGAAGGCCAATAGCTCTTCTTCGGTCGGCGCCGGGATATCCACAATGTCGGTTGCGGCGATATTGATCATGTCGGCACGGCGGCGTTCGGCCTGCCAGATATAAAGCTCTTCAGCCAGGGCGCGCGGCGGTTTGGCGCCGGTGAACATGCTTTCCAGAAGCTGGTTGCGCACGACAGAGCGGCGCAGGTCGGTCAGCAGTTCCTTTTCGGTCACGCCGGCATTCCTGAGCGCCTGTTCCATCATGTCGCGGCTGAAACGGCCGTCGGGCAACATGAAGGCATCCAGTTGGTGCAGTTCATCCACGATCTGGTCCTGAGTGGCGCGCAGGCCAAGTTCGCGGGCATGCTCGGTGATAAACGCGTCCTGCAACATCTGGTTCAGAACCTGACGGTCGAGGCCCATCATGCTGATGATCTGGTCGGCGCCGATCTGGCCGCCAAACTGTTGTTGCAGGCGCTGGGCCTGACGGCGCACGAGGGTCGAATATTGCTGCGGGTCGATTTCGGTTTCGCCTACTTTGGCAACATTGCGTGTGCTGCCGCCCAGCATATTCGGGCCGATCCCGAAGATGGCGAAGGCCGCAATCAGGATACCCAGAAGGATGGTGACAAAGATGGAGTCCAGTCCCCCACGAAGTTTGAGCAGCATGCGCCCGTGCTCCCGTCGATCAAATCGTTACTATTATTATGCGGCGGTGGTGCACCGTCACTACAGGGCGCGCATCATAAGCATGCTTATCCAAGGCCGCAACAGGGGAAATGGCAGAATCTTGCGCGCTTGCTGATTGCTGGTCATGACGCAACATTTTTGCTAAGGACCGGCACATAAAACAAAACACAAAACCAATAAACAAAAGAGGCCCCGATAATGAAACCAATGCCGCTTGTTGCGGGAAACTGGAAGATGAACGGCCTGCGCGCGAGCCAGGCCGAGCTTGATGCTTTAAACGCCGTCCTTACGGCCAAGGGGGCACCTTGCGAGGTGCTTATATGTCCACCGTTCACCCTGGTGGCAGCTTTTGCCGCCGCTACAGGCGACAAGGTCGCCATTGGCGCACAGGACTGCCACGCCAAGCAGTCTGGCGCGCATACGGGTGATATCAGCGCTGAAATGCTGAAAGATGCCGGCGCCGGTTATGTGATTGTCGGCCATTCCGAGCGCCGGGCTGATCACGGCGAAAGCAGCGAAGCCGTGCGCGCAAAGGCTGAAGCTGTGCTTGCCGAAGGCCTGAAACCGATCGTCTGTATCGGCGAGACCGAATCCGAACGCGACGCCGGCAAAACCCTTGATGTGGTGCTGGGCCAGCTTGCGGGTTCCGTACCCACCGGGTCCACCGCCGCGAACACCGTTATCGCCTACGAACCCGTTTGGGCCATCGGTACCGGTCGCACGCCGACTGTGGCCGAGGTGGCTGAAGTGCATACCGCGATCCGGAGCGCGCTCGTTGCTCGCTTCGGGGCTGACGGCACGGGTTTCCGCATTCTTTATGGGGGCTCGGTGAAGCCGGACAATGCGAACGAACTGATGGCAGCCGACAATGTTGACGGCGCGCTTGTGGGTGGTGCCAGCCTCAAGGCCAGCGACTTTACCGGCATTATCGACGCCTATCGCTCCTGAGCCGGCCTTCAGTCGAAATAGGTTGAAATTTCAGGGTAGGGCACCGCGGCTTCGGCAAAGCCGAAGGTGCCCGCACCTTGCATTTCCCTTGCCGCCCGCAGAAAGGCACCAAGGGCTGCCCGCGACAGGGCACTGCCAACACTGATACGCCTGACACCGATTGCGGACAGGGTCTCAAGATCAAGCTGCACACCCTGAAGGCCCATCACCACATTCACCGGCCGGTCGACACTGCTGACCACGGCCTCTATATCCTGTCTGGACCGCAGGCCTGGCGCATAAAGCACATCCGCGCCTGCCTCCTGATAGGCCTGCAGGCGCCGGATAGTGTCGCCAAGGTCCGGGTTCCCGACCAGATAGTTCTCTGCCCGGGCGGTCAGAACAAAATCGTCAGGGGCATTCCGGGCGGCCTCTATCGCTGCGACGATACGATCTTTCGCGAGGCCGATGTCATATTGCGCACCCGTCTGCATACCGTTGATAGAATCCTCGATCGAGCCCCCGGCGAGGCCGGCCGCTATGCCTTGTCGTATAGTATCGGCGGCATCTTCCGGCTTGTTGCCAAAACCGTTCTCGAGGTCGGCGCTGACGGGCAGGGCTGTGGCGGTAACGATCTCCCGCACATGGGCCATCATTTCGTCCCTGCCGATATTGTTGTCCTTGCGGCCCCGGCCGAATGCATAACCCGCGCTCGTGGTTGCAAGGGCCTTGAAACCCAACGCAGCAAGAATGCGTGCCGTGCCGATATCGTAGGGATTGGGAATAATGAAAGCGCCAGGGCCATCATGTAGCTGGCGGAAGGTCAAATGGCACTTGTCGCTGTCTGTCATTAGTCTGCTCCCCTCTGGTATGTGTCGCAGAGTAACGCAGGAACGTGACAGAATAAAGAACAAATAGGGAACATTGGATTTGACTGTCGGCTGGAAGTGCGGGCTCGGCGTTGCACACTTTCCTGTTCCAGCACTATACCTGCTGCAGGGGATCGCAGAACCGGCTTGTCCGGGTGTCGGGAATGCGCGGCTTTCCGCGCCTTGGCACGTGCAAGGATCGCCATCTGCCACAAGGCGGGAAATAGGGCTTGGCAAAGGCGGCGACTTGGTCTAGAAACCGCGCTTTGAAATGGACGCCTGAAATGCGCCCGGTTTGGCGCGTGGTACATGGGTGTCCTGCATCGAGTTATAGGACGGGTTAGATGGAATCGGTACTGCTTGTCATTCACCTGATGTTGGCGATTGCGCTTGTTGCGACGATTCTGCTGCAGCGTTCCGAGGGCGGCGCCCTTGGTATCGGTGGCGGCGGCGGTTTCATGACTGCACGCGGTGCAGGTGACGCCCTCAGCCGGACGACCAAGTGGCTGGCCATCTTCTTCCTTGCCAATTCCCTGGCACTTGGCTGGTTTGCGGCACACCGCAAGGACGACAACGTCTCTGTCATCGAAAAGGCGGCTGAGAAGCCGGCAGACGAGGACAGCGGCAGCCAGTTGCCGGAAATTCCAACCGTCCCGCAGGACGGCTCGGAATAGGAGACTTCAAAGCGGGGGCCAAGTGCCCCCGCTTCTCTTTGTGTAGAAGCTATATGTGTGTACCCTGTTTCCCCAGAACCGGGTATCGCGACCGTTATTGTTGGATAGAGAGGCACCATGACGCGCTATATTTTCATTACTGGTGGTGTGGTCAGTTCGCTGGGCAAGGGCCTGCTTTCGGCATCCCTTGGTGCCCTGCTGCAGGCACGAGGCTATTCCGTGCGGCTCAGGAAGCTGGACCCGTACCTGAACGTCGACCCGGGCACCATGAGCCCGTATCAGCATGGCGAAGTGTATGTAACGGACGATGGCGCCGAGACCGACCTCGACCTCGGCCACTATGAGCGCTTTACCGGCGTTGCCTCGCGCCAGAGCGACAACATCACCTCGGGCCGCATTTACCAGCAGATCATTCAGAAAGAGCGCCGCGGCGACTATCTGGGTGGCACCGTGCAGGTGATTCCCCATGTAACCGACGCCATCAAGGAATTTGCCCTCGCCGAACAGGACGGCATCGATTTCATGCTGTGTGAAATCGGTGGTACCGCCGGCGACATTGAAGCCATGCCCTTCATGGAAGCCATCCGCCAGCTTTCGATCGAAATGGGCAAGGGCCGTTCGATCTTCGTTCACCTGACCCTGGTGCCCTATCTGGCCGCAGCGGGTGAACTGAAGACCAAACCGACCCAGCACAGCGTGCGCGACCTGCGTGCCATCGGCATCCAGCCGGATATCCTGGTGTGCCGCTCCGAGCATCCGATCCCGGACAGCGAGCGCCGCAAGATGTCGCTGTTCTGCAACGTGGCCGAAACTGCCGTTATTCCGGCGCTGGACGTCAGCACCATCTATGAAGTGCCGATTTCCTACCACAAGGAAGGGCTGGACGTGGAAGTGCTGAAAGCCTTTGGTCTTGCCCATTCATCGCGCCCGGACCTGACGCGCTGGGAAGATATCGTCGATCGGGTCAAGAACCCGGAAGGCGAGGTCACCATCGCGGTTGTCGGCAAATACACCGGCCTCAAGGACGCCTACAAGTCCTTGAACGAAGCCATTGCCCATGGCGGTATCGCCAACAAGGTGAAGGTGAATATTGAATGGATCGAATCCGAAGTCTTCGAACGCCCTGATGCCATCAGCCGCCTTGAGGGCGTGCATGGCATTCTGGTGCCCGGTGGCTTCGGCAAACGTGGCACCGAAGGCAAGATCGCGGCTGCAACCTTTGCCCGTGAACGTGGTGTGCCGTATTTCGGCATTTGCCTTGGCATGCAGATGGCGACCATCGAAGCCGCCCGCAACATGGCAGGCATCAAAGGTGCCGGCTCTACGGAGTTCGGGGAACAGAAGGACCCGGTTGTCGGCCTGATCACCGAATGGGTGCGCGAGGACGGCAGTGTCGAGACACGCACGGAAAAGACCGATCTGGGCGGCACCATGCGCCTTGGTGCCTATCAGGCCGTGCTCAAGGAAGGCTCGCGCGTGTGCGACATTTATAACGGCAAGACCGAGATCAGTGAACGCCACCGCCACCGCTTCGAGGTGAACATCGGCTATGTGAAAAAGCTCGAGGAAGCCGGTGTGCTGTTCTCCGGCATGTCGCCGGACGGCGAACTACCGGAGATCATGGAATTGCCGGGCCACCCCTGGTTTGTGGGGGTGCAGTATCATCCGGAACTCAAGTCCAAGCCGTTTGACCCGCACCCGCTGTTTGCGAGCTTCATCCGTGCGGCGGTGGACCAGAGCCGCCTGGTCTGACCGGCGCGCACTGAAAAAGGTTTCAGGGAAGGGGGCTTTTCGGCCCCCTTTTTGCATTCTTGTTGGGTAACAGATGCATATCGGGCGCCGTTCCGGTAAAATATGCCTATGAGGACACGGAAAACCATGACGGTCAGAAACAGCGTTATTGCCTTATTCTTGGGTGTTTCCCTTGCCGCCGGCGCAAATGCCGCAACCGACGAGGAGCGCGCAGCACAGGCGCTTCTCAATGCCTCAAGCGTGGTGCTGGAGCTGCAACACCAAAGCGCCCCGGAAGTCCTGGCGGAAAAAGACGGCATGATCGAAAAGGTCTGGCGCGACCTGATACAATATTATGGTCCCACCCATGAGCTGGCGCCCAAGCTGTCACTCCTGCGGGCGCGCGCGGCGACCGCGCGTCATGACAAACGCCGCTCCATCGAGGCCTGGAAGACTACTATGGGTTTCCTGTCGACCCAATCGCAGCCCAATGAACTTCTGCCGCTGTATCTTGAGGCGGCGGCCGCAGTTGCCGCAGCGGGCGATAGCGAAACCGCCGGTCAATATTATGCAGCGGCCCGCGCCTACAGCTTTGTGCGTGGGGACGGCGCCAATGTCAGCCGCCTGCAGATCCGCGCGCAGGAACTGAAAACCATAGGCGGGGACATGTCCTGGCGTGAACTCAGGGATTCGCTCGCTGACCTGCGTGAATTTTCGGAAGGCTTCCCCATGTGGACCGTGCCGCGCCTTGAAGCGCTGGTGGCCGAGGCGGAAATCCGCCTGGATTTCGAACCTGACGACAAGGAAAAGCGCGAGGCACTGTCGAAGCTGAAAGCAGACATCGTGCTTATGCAGAAGGGCATGAACGGCGCCGCCCCTCCGGGCTACAAGGAGCGCGTGCGCACCCTGTTTTATGCCCTTGAGGATCGTTTCAAGCTTTGATCATTCCGCGTCGGGGCGGCCGAATTCGACCAGAACGGCTGCATAGGTATCGATCGCGTCGAACAGGTTCCTGATCCTGATATTTTCGTCCCGACCATGCTGGTTATTGTCGTGGTTGGCAATCGGCAAGAGGATGATCGGCGCATCAAGCGCGTTCCCGAAAAGGTAGATCGGCAGGCTGCCGCCCATGGTGGGGGTCATCAGGGTTTCGCCATCGCCGATGCCATCCAGTATCTTTTTCAGTTTTTTCGCCTCGGCCCCATCCAGCGAGCTGCGGAACGCGGCATAGGCGCCATCCTTCCAGTCAACCTTCAGTACCTTTTCATGGGCGCGCAGCATGTCGGGTGTCGGCGTTTCACCGGTCAGGTAATAACCGGCGGATTCGAAATAGGCCGTCAGGCTTGCCCGTGCGCCTTCCGGTGTCTGGTTCGGCACCAGCCGCAGGTCCAGGGATGCCGTTGCCGTGGACGGGATGATATTGCGGCCCTTGTCGCCCACTTCGGCTGAACGGATGCCGCGCACCACAATGGCCGGTTCCATGATCAGTTCCTCGATGCGGGCACCGGCGCCATCGGTTGAGCCGAGGGCAAGGTCTTCCTTGAGCGCAGTTGCCATGTCGGGCAGGGCGTCGATGGCGGCTTGCTCGGCGGGGCTGATGGGTGCGACATCGTCGCTGTAGCCCGGTACAATGATCCGGCCATCGGCGTCTTTCATGCCCGAGAGCAACCGCATCAGCCGATCCGCCGGGTTGGGCGCCCAGTTGCCATAATGGCCGCTGTGCAGCGGACGGATGGCGCCGTAAGTGGTGATATCCACACCCATGTCGCCGCGCACGCCGAACACCAACTGGCGCTTGCGGCTCTGGTGCATGGGGCCGTCGCAGAACAGCATCAGGTCGGCCTGCAGCTTGTCGGCATGTTCGGCCAGGATGTCGGGCAGGGTGGGGGACCCGGCTTCTTCTTCGCCGTCCAGGATCAGTTTGATATTCACGCTGATGTCGCGTTCGGCGGCAGTCAGGGCATCGATGGCGGCCATCAGCGCAATCACCGGCGCCTTGTCATCGCCGGCCGAGCGCGCGAACAGGCGCCACTCGGGGTCAAAGCCGCCATCGGTGGGCCATTCCACCGGCTGGCCGCCGGCTTCGATGGTGCCGTCCCTCAGGGTCGGGCTGAAGGGCGGGCTGGACCAGTCTTCGGGCACCACAGGCTGGCCGTCGAAATGGGCATAGATCAGCACGGTCTTTTGGGCACCCTCGGCCTTGCGCTCGGCCAGGATATAGGGTGCGCCGCCCGCGCTGACCGTTTCGGAGGTGAAACCACGCGCGCCAAGATAGGCCATGATCCAGTCGGCATTCTTGTGCATGTCCGCGGCATTCGCGGATACGTTGGGCATGGATAACAGGTCGCGAAAGTCGCCCATGATCCGGCCTTCATTGTTGGCGCGCCAGGCCTGCACATCCTCAAGGTAGCTTGGTGTGGCAAGGCTTGGCGCCGTAACGGCAAGGCAGAGCGTGGTGCTGAAGAGCAGATGGCGAAGGCGTGCTGTCATGAAATTCCCCTATGGTGATTGCGGTCACTGTAGCGCGGTGTCAGCTTTTTTCCAGTGCCCAGGCCGCCAAACCTTGCGAGCACGCGGCTTCCGGGGTACATATCGCGGCACCGATTTCCGTTTTTTCCTTTTACCGATTGAGGACCCATCCCCATGAGCGCGATTATCGACATCCTTGGCCGCGAAATTCTCGACAGCCGTGGCAACCCCACCGTTGAAGTAGACGTTATCCTTGAGGATGGCGCTTTTGGCCGTGCCGCCGTGCCGTCAGGTGCCTCGACCGGTGCCCACGAAGCCGTGGAACTGCGTGATGGCGGCGGCCGCTATCGGGGCAAGGGTGTGCTGAAGGCTGTTGAAGCCGTGAACGGCGAACTGTTCGACGCGCTGGTGGGCCTGGAAAGCGAAGATCAGCTTGCCATCGACCAGGTGATGAAGGACCTTGACGGTACCGATAACAAGGGCCGCCTGGGCGCCAATGCCATTCTGGGTGTGTCGCTTGCCATCGCCAAAGCCAGCGCCGACAGCCTGGGCCTGCCGCTGTACCGCTATGTGGGCGGCGCACATGCCCATGTGCTGCCGGTGCCGATGATGAACATCATCAATGGCGGCGAACATGCCGACAACCCGATCGACGTGCAGGAATTCATGATCATGCCGGTGAATGCCGACAGTTGCACGGACGCCATTCGTATCGGTGCCGAAATCTTCCATGAACTGAAATCCAAGCTGCATGCCGCCGGCCACAATACCGCTGTGGGCGACGAGGGCGGTTTTGCCCCGAACCTGAACGGTACCGTTGATGCGCTTGACTTCATCATGAAGGCCGTTGAAAGCGCGGGCTACAAGCCCGGCGAGGATGTGTATCTGGCGCTGGATGCCGCCTCCACCGAATTCTTCAAGGACGGTGTCTATAACCTCAAGGGCGAGGGCAAGAAGCTGGATGCCGCCGGTATGGTCGATTACTGGGCCAATCTTGTGGGTAACTATCCGATCATTTCCATCGAAGACGGCATGGCCGAAGACGACTGGGACGGCTGGAAACTGCTGACCGACAAGATCGGCGACAAATGCCAGCTTGTGGGGGACGACCTGTTCGTGACCAACCCTGTGCGCCTGGCACGCGGTATCCGGGGCGGTGTTGCCAACTCGATCCTGGTGAAGGTGAACCAGATCGGCACCTTGTCGGAGACCATGCAGGCCGTCGATATGGCGCACCGCGCGCGTTATACGTCGGTCATGTCGCACCGGTCGGGCGAAACCGAGGACAGCACCATCGCCGATCTCGCTGTTGCCTTGAACTGCGGCCAGATCAAGACCGGCTCGCTGGCGCGTTCCGACCGGCTTGCCAAATATAACCAGTTGATCCGGATTGAGGAGCAACTGGGGTCGAGCGCGGTCTATGCCGGCCGTTCGATCCTGAAGGGCTGAAACGCCTTGGGGCCAGGTCTGGTTCCGGCCTGAAATTTCGCGCCTCTGCCTGTTGGGCGGGGGCGCATAAAATCTGAAGATTTCCCTTTCTTTTTCTCGTTTTCCCCTTGCATGGCCGATTCGGCTATGAGATGATTCGAATCATGAAACGAGTCGGAAAAATATCACGCTACCTTGGGCGCGCCTGGATGACCGGAGTCTGGATCTTCCTTGGTGCCTATTTTGCGTTTCATGCGTTCCAGGGCGACAACAGCCTTGTGGCGCTGAAGGCGCTTGAGCGCCAGGAAGCGGAACTCAAAACGGTTGCGGAACAAACCGCCCGCGAGCGTGCGTTCCTTGAAGCCCGTACCGCCAAACTGTCCGGCAAGGCCATCGATCCCGACATGCTGGAGGAACAGGTTCGCCTGCGCCTGGGTTTTACGCATCCCGATGAAATCGTCATTCTGGTGCCGGACGCAAGCTGAGCGACTGTAACAATTAACCAAAATCGAGTTAATTGTATTTTATCGTTATTTTTCAAAATCTTATACTCTATTGCAAAATCATCCCGGTCGGGTTATCCATGATCTCGAACTTCTCATGTTTCGGGTATCCTGCCCGCGCCCTTTTTCTGGAAGGCCGAGATGACTACTGCAAAACCGACTAAAAAGACGGCAACGCCGACCCGCCGCCGCACCGCCAAGCCGGCGCTCTATGAAGCGTCCAATGACGAACTTGTTGAATTCTATCGCCAAATGCTGCTGGTGCGCCGCTTCGAAGAAAAAGCCGGCCAGATGTATGGCATGGGCCTGATCGGTGGTTTCTGCCACCTGTATATCGGCCAGGAAGCCGTTGCCGTTGGTGTGCAGAGCGCGCTGAAAAAAGGCGATTCCGTCATCACCGGTTACCGTGAACACGGTCATATGATCGCCGCCGGCTCCGACCCGCGTGGTGTCATGGCCGAACTGACCGGCCGCGAAGGCGGTTGCTCGCGCGGCAAGGGCGGTTCGATGCATATGTTCGACCCCGAGCGCGGTTTTTATGGCGGTCATGGTATCGTGGGCGCGCAGGTATCGCTGGGCACCGGCCTCGCGTTCGCAGCCAAATACCGCAAGACCGACAATATCTCGGTCGCCTATTTTGGTGACGGTGCCGCCAACCAGGGCCAGGTTTACGAAAGCTTCAACATGGCGCGCATCTGGAACCTGCCGGTGATCTATATCATCGAGAACAACCAGTATGCCATGGGCACGTCCGTCACGCGCTCGAGCTCGGAAGTCGAACTGTTCCGCCGCGGCGAAAGCTTCCGCATCCCAGGCAAGCAGGTCGACGGCATGAATGTGCTGGCCGTGCGCGCCGCGATGGACGAAGCTGTGGCCCACTGCCGTGCCGGCGAAGGCCCGTTTGTGCTTGAGATGAAGACCTACCGGTATCGCGGCCACTCCATGTCCGACCCGGCGAAATACCGCTCGAAGGAAGAAGTGCAGAAGATGCGCGCCGAGCGCGACTGTATCGATCAGCTCAAGCAACTGATTCTGGACAAGAAAATCATGGATGAAGCCGGCCTCAAGGACATGGACAAGGAGCTCAAGTCCATCGTTGCCGACGCCGCGACCTTCGCCACCGAATGTCCGGAACCGGCCCTGAGCGAACTTTATACCGATGTGCTGGCGTAAGGGATTGTCACGCTATGGCTATTGAAATCACCATGCCCGCCCTGTCCCCGACCATGGAAAAGGGCACCCTGGCCAAATGGCTGAAAAAAGAAGGCGACACCGTCGAATCCGGCGATGTGATTGCCGAAATCGAAACCGACAAGGCCACCATGGAAGTGGAAGCCGTCGATGAAGGCGTGATCGCCAAGATCCTGGTCGCCGAAGGCACGGACGATGTGCCGGTTGGCGAAGTGATCGCGATCCTGGCCGAAGAGGACGAAGACCCGGCGGATGTGGCCGCGCCCAAGGCCCAGAAGGCCGAGGCTGCACCCGCACCGGCACCCGCGCCTGAAAAGGCCGCCGCGCCGGCCGCAAAAGCCGCGCCGGCGCTTGCCGACCCAGACGTTCCTGCCGGTACCGAAATGATTTCGCTGACCGTGCGTGAAGCGCTGCGCGACGCCATGGCCGAAGAAATGCGCAAGGACGGCGATGTGTTCGTCATGGGCGAAGAAGTGGCGGAATACCAGGGCGCCTACAAGGTGACGCAAGGTCTGTTGCAGGAATTCGGGTCCGAGCGTGTGATCGATACCCCGATCACCGAACATGGTTTCGCCGGCCTTGGTGCCGGTGCTGCCTTCACCGGGCTGAAGCCGGTCATCGAATTCATGACCTTCAACTTCGCCATGCAGGCCATCGACCATATCATCAACTCGGCCGCCAAGACGCGCTATATGTCCGGTGGCCTGGTGCAGTGCCCGATCGTATTCCGGGGCCCGAACGGGGCCGCCAGCCGCGTGGGCGCCCAGCACAGCCAGAACTATGCCGCATGGTACGCCCATGTGCCGGGCCTGAAGGTGATCGCACCCTATGACGCCGCGGACTGCAAGGGCCTGCTGAAGGCCGCGATCCGCGACCCGAACCCGGTTGTGTTCCTTGAAAACGAACTGATGTACGGCGAAAGCTTCGACGTGCCGGATGTGGAAGATTATGTGCTGCCGATCGGCAAGGCGCGTGTCTACCGCGAAGGCACGGACGTGACCATCGTATCCTATTCGATCACAGTGGGTGAAGCGCTCAAAGCCGCGGAAAAGCTGGCGGAAGAGGGCATCAGCGCCGAGGTGATCGACCTCCGGACAATCCGTCCGCTCGACATCGATACCATCATCGAAAGCGTGAAAAAGACCAACCGCTGCGTGGTTGCCGAAGAAGGCTGGCCGCAATGTTCGGTGGCGTCGGATGTTTCCGCCCAGTTGATGGAAAAGGCGTTCGACTGGCTGGATGCACCGGTCACGCGTGTGAACAGTGTCGATGTGCCGCTGCCCTATGCCAACAACCTCGAAAAAGCCGCGGTTGTGAATGCCGACAAGATCGTCAAGGCGGCCAAGGCCGTCTGTTACGCGGAATAACGGAGGCAGGCCATAGGGTTACGCAAACTCAGGCACCTGATGCGCAGGCCGGCAATGGGCGACAGTCCACCCCGGATAAACTCTGCCATCAGGCAATTGCCAAAGGGACCGGCCAGCGGTTTGGGGCAACTCGAACGCTGGGTCTTCCTGATGGTACTACTGGTTTGTTTCGGAGCCTTAATGCATGCCTGGGGACTGATATAGGAGACCGGCCATAAGGCTCAGGAAAATCAGGCGGTTAGCGCGGCGGGAGACGGGGGCCGAAAAGCCCCCGCGGATCAATTCGAGCAGCAAGGGGCTGCCGAAAGGGTCGATCCGGAACGTTTACGGGGCGGAACAATGGTTGTTCGGCCTGGTGCTGCTGATTGGTCTGGCGATCCTGCTTTATGCCTATGGGCATAATATGTTCGGCTTTCGCTGAGAACCGTTGAAGTTGATTGAGCACGGACCCGCACGGCGGGTTGTGATGAGGAACAAGAGATGGCTATTGAGATTTTCATGCCCGCCCTGTCGCCCACCATGGAGAAGGGCACGTTGGCAAAATGGCTTGTAAAAGAAGGGGATAAGGTCGTCTCCGGTGATGTGATCGCCGAGATCGAGACCGACAAGGCCACCATGGAAGTCGAAAGTATCGACGATGGTACGGTTGCCAAGATCCTGGTGTCGGAAGGCACGGACGATGTGCCGGTCGGCAAGCTGATCGCACTTCTGGCGGAAGAGGGCGAAGACGTTTCGGATGTGGAAACACCGAAGGAAACCGCGGTCCCGGCGCCCAAAGCCGAAGCCGCCGCACCGGCCCCGAAAGCTGAAGCACCGGCTGAAAAAGCCCCGGCGCCCGCACCGGCCCCGGCGAAAGCACAAAAGCCGGACGATGGTGACCGCGTCAAGGCCTCGCCGCTCGCGCGCCGTATTGCAGGCCAGGAAGGTGTTGATATTGCTGCGCTTTCCGGCACCGGCCCCAATGGCCGCGTGGTGAAACGCGACGTGGAAGCCGCGCTCAAGGGCGATGCGCCCAAAGCTGTTGCAGATGCAACAAAAGCCGCCGAAAGCGCCCCCAAAACTGTTGCATCTGCAACACCTGCCGCCCCGGCTGCAACAACACCGAGCTATGGCCCGCATGCCGACATTCCGTACCGCGAGGAACGCCTCTCGAACATGCGCAAGACCATCGCCAAGCGCCTGACGGAATCGAAGCAGCATGTGCCGCATTTCTACCTGACCATCGATTGTGAACTGGACAAGCTTCTGGCCCAGCGGTCCGAGCTGAATGCCAAGCTGGCGTCCAGTGGCACCAAACTGTCGGTCAATGATTTCATCATCCGCGCGTCGGCGCTGGCGCTCAAAAAAGTGCCGGCGGCGAACGTGCAATATGCCGGCGACAAGATGTACTGGTACGAGCGTGCCGACATTTCGGTGGCGGTGGCCATCGAAGGCGGCCTGGTGACCCCGGTGATCCGCGGCGCCGACCAGAAGGGCCTGAGTCAGATTTCGGCTGACATGAAGGACCTGGCCACCCGCGCGCGCGACGGCAAGCTGATGCCGGAAGATTATGCCGGTGGCACCTTCTCCATCTCGAACCTTGGCATGTATGGCATCAAGGAATTTGGCGCCGTCATCAACCCGCCGCAGGGCGCGATCCTGGCCGTGGGTGCCGGTGAACAGCGCCCGGTGGTGAAGGATGGCGCGCTGGCGGTTGCCACGGTGATGAGCTGCACCCTGAGCTGTGACCACCGCGCGGTCGACGGTGCCGTGGGTGCCGAGTTCCTGGCCGCCTTCAAGGGTTATATCGAAGACCCGATCACCATGCTCCTTTAAGGGGCGGGGGATGTGGCCATGGATGTGGTGAACCTCCGGCAAAAACTCGGGCTTTTCGGCGATCTGTGGTCGCCGAAGCTTGTGGGGCAACTGGACGGTCACCATGTCAAACTGGCGAAAATCGAAGGCGATTTTGTCTGGCACGCCCATACGGATGAGGACGAGCTGTTCCTTGTGCTGGATGGGCGTTTCCGCATGGATTACCGGGACCGGCAGGTCTGGGTGGAAACTGGCGAGATGGTGATTGTGCCAAAAGGGACCGAGCACAAACCCTATGCGCCCAAGGAATGCAGCGCTTTGTTGATCGAAAGGGCGACGACCGACCATACGGGCGGCGTGGCCGATCCAAGGCGCCAGGAAAGTCCTGAAAGGATCTGATGATGTCTCAAGCGTATGATCTGGTTGTTGTGGGCGGTGGCCCCGGCGGTTATGTGGCGGCAATCCGCGGTGCCCAGTTGGGCATGAAGGTGGCGTGTGTGGAACGCGAACACCTGGGCGGCATCTGCCTCAATTGGGGTTGCATCCCCACGAAGGCGCTCTTGCGCTCGGCCGAAGTGTTCCACCTTGCCAAACATGCCAAGGATTATGGCCTGAAGATCGACAAGGTCGAATTTGACCTGGACGCCATCGTCAAGCGCAGCCGCGGCATCGCGGCCCAGATGAACGGCGGCATCAAAAGCCTGTTCAAGAAAAACAAGGTCGACCATATCGCGGGCGAAGCCACGGTGGCCGGCAAGGGCAAGGTTTCGGTGAAGGGCGCTGACGGCAAAACCACCGAGGTAACCGCCAAGGATATCATCATCGCCACCGGGGCCCGCGCGCGCGAACTGCCGCACCTGAAGGCGGACGGCAAACTGGTCTGGACCTACAAACATGCGCTGGCGCCCAACACCATGCCCAAGCGCCTTCTGGTCATCGGCTCGGGCGCCATCGGCATCGAATTCGCGAGCTTCTTCAACGAGCTGGGGTCTGACGTCACGGTTGTCGAGATGATGGACCGGGTGCTGCCGGTCGAGGATGCCGACGTGTCGGCCTTCGCCGAAAAAGCCTTCAAGAAGCAGGGCATGAAGATCATGACCAAGGCTTCGGTGACCGAACTCAAGAAAGCCGCCGAGACCGTCACCTGCGTGGTGGAACAGGACGGCAAAAAACAGGAAATCACCGTCGACCGTGTGATCCTGGCCATCGGCATCACCGGCAACATCGAAAACCTCGGGCTTGAAGCCGCGGGCATCAAGGTCGACCGCGGCCATATCGTCACCGACAAATGGGGCCGCACGGGTGTGGACGGCTTCTGGGCCATCGGCGACGTGGCGGGCGCACCGTGGCTCGCGCACAAGGCCAGCCACGAAGGCATCATCGCGGTTGAAAAGATCGCGGGGCTGAAGGGCCTGCACCCCATGGACAAGGGCAACATCCCCGGCTGCACCTATTGCCGCCCGCAGGTGGCGTCTGTGGGCCTCACTGAAGCCAAAGCGAAAGAGCAGGGGCACGAGGTCCGGGTCGGCAAATTCCCCTTCATCGGCAACGGCAAGGCCGTGGCGCTGGGTGAAGCCGAAGGTTTCGTGAAAACCGTGTTCGACAAAAAGACCGGCGAACTGCTGGGCGCCCACATGATCGGCGCCGAAGTGACCGAGATGATCCAGGGTTATGCGGTCGCGCGGACCCTGGAGACCACCGAAGTCGAACTGATGCACACGGTGTTCCCGCACCCGACGCTCAGCGAAATGATGCACGAAAGCGTGCTCGACGCCTACGGCCGCGCGATCCATTTCTGAGTTCGCGCGGGCCGACACGATACATGCTGGACCCGCCGATCAAGTCGGCGGGTGACGACTGGAGAGGAAGCCAAACCCCTTTCGTCATTCGCCGGCTTGACCGGCGAACCCAGGCACTTGGTGCCGGAAAGTTTTGCGCGGCCCCGGGGCCGAACAAGGGAGCCAGACCATGCGTATCCGCGTTCATCCCGCCGTATCCCATGTGCAGGCCATGCTGGCGAGCCTGGAGAAGCGGACCGGCAAGCCGCTGGAGGACTGGTGCGCCATTGCCCGGTCGCTGGGGGAGTCTGACGTCAACAGGGCGGCGGCGAAATTGAAGGACGGGCATGGCCTCGGCAAACCCACGGCCTGGATGATTGCGGATTATGCGCTGGGTGACAATCTGGCGGAATATGAGGACGCGGCGTATCTTGCCGCCGCGCCCGCCAAGATCGATGCGCAATACGCGGGCAAAAAAGCCGCCCTCAGGCCGCTCGCGGACCGGCTGTTTGCGCTGATCGACAGCATCGGCCCCGATGTGGCGGCAGCGCCGGCCAAGACCATGGTGCCCTTTTATAGACATCGGGTGTTCGCTCAGGTAAAAGCAGCCACGCAGAAAAGGCTGGATGTCGGCCTGGCACTCGGGCGCTATAGTGGTGCCCTTGCCGCCTGCCTGAAGGATACGGGCGGGGCTGAAAAAGGCGACCGCATCACCCATGTTTATGGGGTCGAGGGGCCGGAAGATATCGGGCCCGAGCTTACACACTGGCTGAAACAGGCCTATGAGTTGGATGAGTAGCATGGCAGACGACGTAAAGCCGCAACCGCAGTTCCCGCGCAAACCAAGCTGGATCAGGGTCAAGGCGCCCACCAGCCGCGAATATGGCGAAACCCGCAAGATGATGCGGGACCTGAAGCTGCACACTGTGTGCGAGGAAGCGGCCTGCCCGAACATCGGCGAATGCTGGAAGCAGAAACATGCGACCATCATGATTTTGGGTGACACCTGCACCCGCGCTTGCGCCTTCTGTAACGTCAAGACCGGCCGCCCGATGGCGGTGGACCCCTTGGAGCCGATGAACACGGCAGAAGCCTGTGCGGCCATGGGCCTCAACCATATCGTCATCACGTCGGTGGACCGGGATGACCTGCCGGACGGCGGCGCCGACCAGTTCGTGAAGGTGATCCAGGCGCTGCGCGAGCGCAGCCCGCAAACCACCATCGAAATCCTGACCCCCGATTTCCGCAACAAACCGGGTGCCATTGAAAAGGTCGCGGCGGCGCGGCCCGATGTGTTCAACCATAACCTCGAGACCGTGCCGCGGAACTATCCGAAAATCCGTCCGGGTGCGCGTTATTACCATTCGCTCCGGCTGCTGGAGACCGTGAAGAAGGTCGACCCGACCATTTTCACCAAATCCGGCATCATGGTCGGCCTCGGTGAAGAGCGCATGGAAGTCAGCCAGATCATGGACGACATGCGCATGGCGGATATCGATTTCATCACCATCGGCCAGTATCTGCAGCCGACCCCGCGCCACGCCAAGCTGGAACGCTTCGTCACGCCGGACGAGTTCAAGGCCTATGAACGCATGGCCAAGGGCAAGGGCTTCCTGATGGTTTCGGCCACGCCGCTCACACGCTCCAGCTACCATGCCGGCGATGATTTCGCCAAACTGCGCGCCGCGCGCGAAGCCCGGCTGAAGGCCGCCGAATAAGCGAACCGCTTGACACCGGGGCCGATTGCGCAAACCCTGTTGCCTGAGGGCACAGGGGGAACGGCCATGGAGACGTGCCGGAATTGCGGGGCTGAACTGACGGGGCCATGGTGTGCGGCCTGCGGGCAGAAACATGTGCCCGGGCGGCTGAGCCTGCCGGACATGGCCCGAAATATCGCCGCGTCGCTGACCGAGCTTGACAGCAGCCTGTGGCGCACGGTCGCCGAATTAAGCCGCGATCCGGGCAGGGTGACCCTGAATTATATCGCGGGCCAGCGCGCGCGCTATATCGGCCCGGTCAAGTTTTTCCTCACCGTTTTTGCCTTTTATGTCTTCATCCTGGCGGTCACCGGTACCCTTGACTATATCGCCGATGATGCGGTGCATATCGGTGAAGGCACGGATATGCAAAGCCTGCCGGTGAAGATGGCGATTGCCCTGCAATCGGTGCTCAGGTCCCATTTCAACCTTCTGTTTTTTGTCAGCCTGCCGCTTCTGGCGGCGGCTGTGCGCTGGCAATATTGGAAGGCAGGCCGCAACTATGCGGAAACACTGTGTTTCCTGTGTTATATCGGCGGCATAGGGTCGCTGTATGGCGCGCTGTTTGTCCTGATCTTGTGGCTGTTCGGCACCTATAGCGGCACCCCGCGCGGGCTGGTGCTTGTGGTGCTGTTCACGGTGGGCGCCCGGACCTTCTTTGGCCTCAGTTGGCCCAGGGCACTGGGCGGGCTGTTGATCACGCTGTTTTTCTACATGATATGCACGGTGCTGGCTGCGCTGGCGCTGGCCTTCCTGACGTTGGCCGGCGTGTTCTAGGCTTTTTTGCCGCAAGCCGGCCTTGCCCCTTTACGGGCGCGCGACGGGCGGCTAGAAAAACGCCAATAACCAGAGACCGCCATGCCCCGCTACGCCGAAAAGAAAATACTGCCCTATAGCGCAGACCAGGTTTTTGCCCTGGTGGCCGATGTGGCGCGTTATCCCGAATTTTTGCCCTGGTGTGTGGGGGCGCGGGTCTATAACCGGCGCGACGGCCAGTTCGACGCCGATGTGGTGATCGGTTTCAAGATGTTCCGCGAACGCTTCACCTCGCGCGTCACCTTCACACCCGGCACGCGGGTGGATGTGGATTATATCAAGGGCCCGATGAAGCGGCTTTATAATCACTGGCAGTTTATCCAGCAGGAAGACGGCAGTTGCCTCGTCGACTTCGAGGTCGATTTCGATTTCAAGAGCACGCTTCTCAACCAGATGATCGGCGGCCTTTTCGGCGAAGCCTGCAAACGCATGGTGCATGCCTTCGAGGTGCGCGCCGCGGCGCTTTACGGGCAGGATTGACCGGGGTCAAAGCTTTCTGCCTGCCGCCCTGTGTTATACTGGCCGGGTGAAAGGAGAGCAGCCATGTCTGAATTTCTGCACCGTCTGGCCGAGGAACTCAGGGTCCGGGAACAATATCTCGAGGACCATTCCAGCCATCCCGCTTTTGCCGACGACCCCGAAAGCCACGCCGCCCGGGAATATGACCGGCTGGTCGCGGAACTGAAAGCCTTTGTCGCCGAAGTCGACAAGGCCCGCGAAGCCGGCAAGGATTTCGCCAAACATTTCGAGAAGGACCTGAAGGAAAAGGGCCGGCTCATCCAGCTCAGGATCGATAGCTGGGCCAAGACGCTGAAGTAACGCTCAGGCGGTTACCGCGTCCCTCAGCAGCCGGAGCGCGTGTTTGAGCGCGGCCAGGCGCACGCCTTCGCGGCCCAGGTCGCCAAAGCGGCAGGTGGTGGCGTTCGGCATCTCGCCCTGGCGCGCGGTGCCGAAGCACACCATGCCGACCGGTTTTTCCTCGCTGCCGCCACCCGGGCCGGCGATACCGGTCACCGATACGCTGACGTCGGCGCGGCTGTTCACCAGCGCGCCATAGGCCATTTCCTTGGCCACGGCTTCCGAGACCGCGCCGAAGCGCGTCAGGCTTTCGGCGCTCACGCTCAGCATCTGGTTCTTGGCTTCGTTGGAATAGGTCACAAAACCGCGTTCGACCACGTCGGACGAGCCGGCGATATCGGTGAGCGCGCCCGCGATCAGGCCGCCGGTGCAGGATTCGGCGGTGGTGATCATCAGGCCGCGCGCGCGGGCCTCGTCCAAAATCTCGCTGGCCAGTTTTCTGATGTCAGGGTCGAACATGGAACCTCATGCCACAAAAGGCAGGCAGATCAGGATCAGGGCTGCCAGCCATACGGTTTCTGCCACCATCAACAATACGGGGCGGAAGCCGACACCTGCCAGTTTGCGCAGGTTGGTCTTCAGCCCGATGGCGGCAATCGCTGTAATGAGACACAGGCGCGAGAAGGTCGTCAAGCCGCTCGTCACCACTTCGGGCAGCGTGACCAGGCTGTTGATGACCACACAGATTACAAAACCGACCAGGAACAGGGGCAGCAGCGGCGGCCTTTTGCCCTGGGCCGCGTCCGGATGGCTGCGGAACGCCAGCACGAAGGTGAGCACAACCGGCAACAGCAGCGCCACGCGCATCAGCTTGGTCACGGTTGCCAGATCACCCGCCTGCTCGGAGATGGAATACCCGGCGCCGATCACCTGCGCGACATCATGGATGGTGGCGCCGATGAAAATGCCGGCTTCAGCGTCATTGAGGCCCAATGCGGCGCTGATGATCGGATAGAAGATCATGGCGAGGGTGGAAAGCGACGTGACGCCGATGACCGCAAACACCGTGTCGCGCTCATGGTCCTTGTGGCCCGGCAAGACGGCCGATATGGCCAGCGCGGCCGAGGCGCCACATATGGCCACGGCACCGCCCGTCAGCGCGCCGAAGCGGCCCTTGAGGCCAAAAAAGCGTGCGACACCGATGCCGAACAGGATGGTGGTGGCGACCCCCACCACGATCAGGGTCACGGTCTGCCAACCGACAGCCAGCACATCCGCAAACGCGATCCGAAGGCCCAACAGCGCAACGCCGAGGCGCAGAAGCTTGCTGGCGGCAAAGTCGACACCCGGCTTGCTTTTGCCGTCTTCATAAACGAAGCCCAGCGCCATGCCGAGCAGAAGGGCAAACAGCATGGCCGGCGCGCCATAATGTTCGCCCAGGAAACTGGCGGCAAAACCCACCGTCGCGGCAATTATAAAACCCGGAAATAACGTGGTATACTGTTCCTTCAGGGTTTCCATTTGCGACTTTCCTATCCTAACAATTCAAAGGTTAGAAGGAGCCATAAACCAAGCGCGGCAAAAAGGCCAGCCACAAGGTCGTCGACCATGACCCCGAAGCCGCCATGCACCCGCCGGTCCAGCCAGCCGATCGGCCAGGGTTTGATGATGTCGAAAATCCGGAACAGCCCGAAGGCCGCGGCCCAGGCCCAGGGGGTGTGCGGCAGGAAACAGATCGGCAGGATCGCCAGCCACTGGCCCGCCACCTCGTCGATCACGATCTCCGACGCATCATGGAACCCGAGCGCCTGTTCGATGCGGTCGATGACCTTGCTGGAAATCGCGGTGATGAGCGCGACCAGCAACAGGATGATGCCCGGATGGGTGCCGATGGCCACAAGACCGTATCCCGCCGCGAGGCCGAGCGCCGAGCCCCAGGTGCCGGGGGCAGGGCGCAGCATGCCGGACCCGAGCGCGGTCACCCACCAGAAGGAGGGCCGTTTGTGCCGGTCCGGCCAGTGCCTGAGTGTACCCTTGGCCATCAATTGTCCCCGAACGGCAGGCGCACGGTAGCGGTCGCCTGTGCGGCGATGCCTTCCTCGCGCCCGGTGAAACCGAGCTTTTCGGTGGTGGTGGCCTGCACGCTGACACGCGCGGCCGGGATGTCGAGGATTTCGGCGATGCGGGCCCTGAGGGCATCCTTGTGCGGGCCGATTTTCGGGCGCTCGCAGATGAGCAGCACCCCGACATGGGCAATCGCACCACCCCGCTGGCGCACCCGGTCGCGGGCAAATTCAAGGAATACATGGCTGGGCGCACCACGCCACTGATTGTCGGACGGCGGGAAATGAATGCCGATATCGCCGTCGCACAGCGCGGCCAGAATGGCGTCCGTCAGCGCATGCAGGCCGACATCGGCATCCGAATGGCCCTTCAGCCCCTTGGTGTGCGGCAGTTTCACGCCGCACAGCCAGACATGGTCGCCGTCCTCGAACCGGTGTACGTCATAGCCCATGCCGGTGCGCACATCCGCGAGCTGCATCATGATCTTCTGTTCCGCTTTCTGGAAATCACCCGGGTTGGTCACCTTGAAATTGTCCTCGTTGCCTTCGACGATCTGCACCTTCGCGCCCGCGGCTTCCATCACGGCGCCGTCGTCGGTCAGCCCCTTGCCGGCGACCGAGGCATGTGCCGCCACAAGCTCGGCATAGGGAAACGCCTGCGGGGTCTGCACGGCATACAGGCCGGTGCGGTCGACCGTATGGCTGATGGTAGCATCTTTGACGGCCTTCAGGGTGTCCGTGACCGCCGTTGCCGGCAACACGGCGCGCGCGCCACCCTCCAGGGCCGCAACAAGCGGGGCCACGGTGGCGGCATCGATGAAGGGGCGGGCGGCATCATGCACCAGCACAAACTCTGGCGCGCTGGCAGACAAGGCGGCAAGGCCGGCCTGCACACTGTCCTGCCGGGTTTCACCGCCGATCGCGGGCGCGGGCAGGTCCAGGCCTTGGGTTGCAGCGTCAAAAAGCGCCCGGTCGTCGGCATGGATCACCACCTGGATGGCGGCACCGGGCAGGGCGCGCGCCAATGCCTCAAGCGTGTGGCGGATCAAGGGCTTGCCCGCCACGGCACGGTATTGTTTCGGCAGGCCTTCACCCGCGCGCGTGCCCCGGCCGGCGGCAACCACAAGGAAGGCCGCGCTGGGCATGGATTTTTCCGCAATCGGGGTCTGGCTTTTTGTTATGACATCTGGCATAAGCTCTGCTCAATATTTAGGCAGTGTGTATTAGGTACGAAGATGGCTCTTAACATTGGACCGGTCGAAATCAAAGACCCTGTAATTCTGGCGCCCATGTCGGGTGTAACCGACATGCCGTTCCGCAAGCTCGTGAAGCGCTACGGGGCCGGCCTTGTGGTGTCTGAAATGATTGCGTCCGAGGCCATGATCCGTGCCACGCGCCGCAGCGAAAAAATGGCCTCCAACTGCGCCGAGGAATTCCCGATGTCGGTGCAGCTTGCCGGCTGCGAAGGTGCCAAGATGGCCGAAGCCGCCCGGCTGAACGAAGACCGGGGCGCTGCCATTATCGATATCAACATGGGCTGCCCGGTTAAAAAGGTCGTCAACGGCCATGCCGGCTCGTCGCTGATGCGCGACCTTGACCATGCCGGTTCCCTGATTGAAGCCACCGTGAATGCGGTTTCCCTGCCGGTGACCCTGAAGATGCGCCTGGGCTGGGACGATAACAGCTTCAATGCACCGGAACTGGCGAAAATCGCCGAACAGCTTGGCATCAAGATGGTTGTGGTACACGGCCGTACCCGCTGCCAGATGTATCGCGGCCATGCCGACTGGCGCAAGGTTGCCAAGGTCAAGGAAGCTGTCAGCCTGCCGGTCATCGTGAACGGCGATATCAACACGTTCGAGGACGTGACCACCGCGCTTGAGCATTCTGGCGCCGACGGGGTGATGATCGGTCGCGGTACCTATGGCCGCCCCTGGTTCGTGAGCCAGGCCATGCATTATCTGAAAACCGGCGAAAAGCTTGAGGACCCGAGCCTTGAGGAACAGCTTGCCACCGTGCAGGAGCATTATGACGACATGCTGGTGCATTATGGCACCGAAGCCGGTGTGCGCATCGCGCGCAAGCATCTGGGCTGGTACACCAAGGGCCTGCACAGCTCCGGTGAGTTCCGTAACAAGATCAACCAGCTTGAGGACCCGGCGCAGGTTATGGAGGCCCTGAAATCCTTCTACCTGCCGTTATGTGACCGGTTGGCGGCCTGATGGACGCTGGGGGGGAGCGCCAGGGTCACAGTGCCGACGACATACTGCACAGCCTGTCGCAGGCCATTGTGCTTGTCGGCGCGGACGACCTGATCACCGGGGTTTACGCCCATACCGAAACCATTTTTGAACGCAGCAAGGAAAGCCTGATCGGCAGCCCCGTGCGTGTGCTCAAAGGGATCGGTTATGCGGCCGAGGAACTGACCCGCCGGTCGCGCCAGGAAGACACACCGCTCAACAGCTATGATGTTTCCTGCATTCCGCCCATTGGCGACATCGAACTGATGGACCTGCATGCCCATCCGCATGACGAAGATGGCAGCATCCTTCTGTCTGTGCAGCCGCGCCGCATCACCGCTTTCCTTGAAAAGCGTGACGAAATGGAAGCGGCAGCCCGTTCGGTCGGTGGCCTTGCCTCCATGCTGGCGCACGAGATCAAGAACCCGCTGTCCGGTATTCGGGGTGCGGCACAATTGATGGGCCGCGCGCTGGATGACAAGAATATCAAGCTGACCGACCTCATTTGCCGGGAAGTGGACCGCATCAAGAATCTGGTCGACGAGCTGGAAACCTTTTCCATGCCGGCGGACCCGACCCTTGAGGCCGTCAATATCCATGAAGTGCTGGACCATGTGCTGAACGTTGCCGTGGCCGGTTTTGGTGCCAAATGCACCTTCCGCCCGCGGTTCGACCCGTCCTTGCCGCCCGTTGTCGGCAATTTCGACAGGCTGATCCAGGTTTTCCTGAACCTGATCAAGAATGCGGTCGAAGCCGCAGGGCCAACCGCCGACATTTCGGTGAATACCGCCTACCGGCATGGCATCTGGCTTCGGGGCGCCAATGGCGAACGCATTCGCCTGCCGATCGAGGTGACAGTTCATGACAATGGCCCGGGCATCCCGGACCATCTGAAAGGCCATCTGTTCGACCCGTTTGTCAGCGGCAAGGAAGGCGGCACCGGCCTTGGCCTTGCGCTTGTGGCCCGTTTCATCAGCCAGATGGGTGGCACGGTCACCTGCGACAACCATCCCAAGGGCGGCGCCATCTTCAAGATACAACTGGCCATGCAAGAGGACACCAGACTATGAGCCGCAGCAAAGCCAACATCATTGTCGCAGACGACGACATGACCATCCGCCTGGTGGTGGGGGAAGCACTGCGCCAGGAAGGCTGGCTGGTGCTGGAAGCCGAAGACCTGCCGGAACTGGAACGCCTGGTCAAGGGCGGGCAGGGCGATGTGGTGGTATCCGACGTTCTGATGCCGTCCGGCAGCGGGCTCGATATCCTGCCGGACCTGATCGCCGCCCGGCCCGAGCTGCCCTTCATTGTGATGAGCGCGCAAAACACCCTGTCGACCGCGATGGCTGCCACCAACAAGGGTGCGTTTGATTATTTGCCAAAACCCTTTGATATCGATGAGTTGGTATCAATTGTTAAGAAGGCACTTAAGGAAAAGGCGACCCCCGCCGCCGTGCGCGGCATCAAGGATGAAAACATCCTGATCGGCCGGTCGCATGCCATGCAGGAAATCTACCGCACCATGGCGCGGGTCGTGCAGACCGACCTTACAGTACTGGTGACCGGCGAAAGCGGCACCGGCAAGGAACTGGTGGCCCGTGCGCTGCATACCCACGGGCCGCGTGCCGACAACCCGTTTGTGCCGGTCAATATGGCCGCGATCCCCAAGGAACTGATCGAAAGCGAACTGTTCGGTCACGAACGTGGTGCCTTCACGGGCGCTGAAACCCGCACACTCGGTCGGTTTGGCCAGGCCAAGGGCGGTACCCTGTTCCTGGACGAGATCGGCGATATGCCGCTTGAGGCCCAGACCCGGCTCTTGAGGGTGTTGCAGGAAGGCGAATACCGCACCGTGGGCGGACAGGCGTCGATCAAGGCCAATGTGCGCATCATCGCGGCCACCAACCGCAACCTCAAGAATATGGTGCGCGCGGGCGATTTCAGGGAAGACCTGTATTTCCGCCTGAATGTGGTGCCGCTGTCGCTGCCGCCCTTGCGTGAACGGCTGGACGACGTGCCGGACCTTGCCGAACACTTCCTGCAGAAAGCCGCCGAAACGGGCTTGCCCTACAAATCCCTGACCGACGGCGCCAAGAAGGTGCTGAAGTCTTTCGACTGGCCGGGCAACGTGCGGGAACTTGAGAACCTGCTGCACCGTATCTGCGCCCTGTATGCCGGCAAGGAAATCTCCGGCACCATGGTGAAGGCGGAGTTTGACCGCTCGACGTCCGAGCTTGCCGGCGGGCCTATGAGCATCATGGCGAACGTGACGGGCGGCAACCTGTCCCAGACCGTGCGCCAGCACCTGGACCAGTATTTCGATTTCCATGACGACGGCCTGCCGCCGCCGGGGCTGTATCAGCGCATCCTCAGGGAAATCGAACGACCGCTGATCCAGAAAGTCCTGTCAGCGACCCAGGGCAACCAGGTGAAAGCGGCGGACCTTCTGGGCCTGAACCGCAATACGCTCAGGAAAAAAATCCGCGAACTGGATATCAACGTGCCGCCCCGGCGCGATAACTGAGGCCGGTGGCCATGGCTCGGCATATCCTGTTGCTGGCATTTGTGGCCATGCTGGCGGGGTGTGCCGGCAAACCGTCGCCCGACGATATCTATTTCAGGGATTTTGTGCGCCTCGACCTGCTTGAGGAACAGCCGGCCTGCGACGGCAAGCCCTTTGATGCCGGGGCAGCGCTCGCGCGCTGGACACCCGATATTACCGCGGCCCTGAATGCCGCCGGCCATACGCCGGAGGAGATGGAAGCTTTCGACTTCAGCGCCCCGGAATTGCTGGCATACCGGAAAATGGATGGCCGCTGGTATGTGATGTACGGCATCACAGCCCCCGGGGGCGAGCAGCCTGACGGAACCTACCTTCTGGTCCATGGCGGCAACTTTGTAACCCTCGATGCCTGCAGCGGCAAAATCGTGCATACAGGCAAATACAGGGCGGATTGAGAGAGCGTCGGCCTGCATCCGCCGCTACGGCTTCCTCGCATTAAAAAATATCATCCGAAATATTGCACGCACGAGTGTGATATTTCTGGAACAATTGTGACAAATATGCATCATGAAAGGCATGTCAGAACAAGATGTGCCTCAGCCGTCGCAATATTCGAGTGGTGTGCCCAAGTTGCCCAACCGCCGTTGGGCCCGTTTCATGCTGTGGGCACGCAGGCTGAACCTCGCGGGCCGGCTTGAAATCGTGCTCTCGATCCTCGCGGTTATCTCGGCCATCGCCACCTATATCGCCATGTCCAGGAAAGCGGCGCCCTTCGAGGTGACGTCAGGCCGCACCATGCGCGCCCTTCTGGGCATCAACCTCGCGCTTCTTTTGGCGCTTGGCGTTTCCATCGGGCGCTGGTTCGTGCGGCTGTGGATGGCGCGCCGGGGCATGGCGGCAGGATCGCGCCTGCAGGCCAAAGTCACGGGCTTCTTCATCGCCATCGCCATCGTGCCGCCCATCATCATGACCGTGTTTTCGGCCCTGTTCCTGGAATTTGGCGTGCAAAGCTGGTTCAGCGAGAATGTGCGCACCACGGTGAACAACTCGCTCGAGGTGGCCGAAGCCTATATGATCGAGCACCGGGCCTCGACCGAAAAGGACATGCAGGCCATTGCATTTGCCTTCAACCAGCTTACACCCCTGCAACAGCGCGACCGGCTGACGTTGCAGCAGGTGGCTTATTCGGCGTTGAACACGCGCCTGTTGTCGGAAGTGCTGGTTGTTGAAGTGCCGGACCGGGGCGGTGAGGGCTCGGTGCTCGCGCGGGCAAACCAGGGGCTCGCGCTCACCACCACGCGGCTTTTGCCGGGCATGATGGACCGGGTGCGTGCCGACGGCACCTTTGTGGCCTCGAACACCGCCGACAATACCATGATCGGCATGATCCGGCTGACCTCGTTTCTGCGGCCCACATACCTGTATGTCGCGCGTGACCTGAACCCGCAGGTGCTCAGTTACCTGCAGGCGGCCAAATCTGCGGTTGCGGACTATGACAACCTCGAAGGCCAGCGCAGCAACCTGCAGCTTCAGTTCAATGTGGTCTTCATCATTGTCGCACTCCTGATCCTGCTGGCGGCCATCTGGGTCGGCCTACGCTTCTCGTCGCGTCTTGTGACGCCGCTCTCCAACCTTGTGGATGCCGCCGACCGGGTCGGGCAGGGCGATCTGGGCGCGCGGGTGCCCAACATCTCCTCCAGCGACGAGGTCGGAACCCTGAGCCGTGCCTTCAACCGCATGACCGACCAGTTGGCGCGCCATCAGGAAGCCCTGATTGCCGCCAACCGGGAAATGGACGATCGCCGCCGGTTTCTTGAGGAAGTGCTCGAAGGTGTGTCCGCCGGCGTGATCGGGCTGCAGCATGACGGCAGCATCTTCCTGCCCAACCGGTCGGCCACCAGCCTCCTGGGCCTGAACCATGAAGAAATGATCGGCAAGCGCCTGAGCGAACTGGCGCCCGGTTTTTCCGGTATCCTCGCGGAAGCCGAAGGCTCGGAACGCGGCGAAGCCAAGGGCCAGGTGGAGGTTGAGGTCAAGGGTGAAACCCGGACATTGCTTGTGCGCGTGATTGTCGACCGCGCGGGCGGCGAGGGCGGTTATGTGGTCACCTTCGACGACCTTACGGAACAGCTTGCCGACCAGCGCACCGCCGCCTGGGCCGATGTCGCGCGCCGTATCGCGCACGAGATCAAGAACCCGCTGACCCCGATCCAACTGTCGGCGGAGCGGCTGAAGCGCAAATATCTGAAGGAAATCAATACCGACACGGCGGTCTTCAGCCAGTGTACGGATACCATCATCCGGCAGGTGGGCGACCTCAGGCGCATGGTCGATGAATTTTCGTCCTTCGCGCGCATGCCTGCACCCATTTTCCGCGAAACCGACATCACCGACGTGGTCAAGCAGGCGGTGTTCCTGCAGGAAGTTTCGGCGCCGCGCATCCAGTTCGCCGCCAACCTGCAAGCGGGTGTGCAGCCGCTCCTGAGCGATGGCCGGCTCGTGGGGCAGGCGCTGACGAACGTGATCAAGAATGCGGTCGAATCGGTTGATGCGCGGGTCGAACGCGACTGTGCGCATGAAACCGATACGGTCGAGGCCGGCATGATCCGCGTCGAATTGACCCAGGACGAGGACCGCACCGAAATCCGGGTCGACGACAATGGCCTTGGCCTGCCGCCGGACCAGAAGGACCGGCTGATGGAACCCTATGTGACCACGCGCGCCAAGGGCACGGGCCTCGGCCTCGCCATTGTGCGGCGGATCATGGAAGAACATGGTGGCACGGTGCGCATTGCCGACCGCACGCCCCTGGGCGCGCGCGCCATCCTGACCTTCAATCACAGAGCGCTGGAAAAACGCGCCGACAAAGTAAGACGACCCGAGGAAAATGCCGACCCCAAAGCGGCGGCCGAGTGAAATAGAGGAGACTGCCGACCATGGCGCTGGATATTCTGATTATCGATGACGAAGCCGACATTCGTGAGCTGGTGGCGGGCATCCTTGAGGACGAGGGTTATGCCACACGCACCGCCCATGACAGCGACAGCGGACTCGCCGAAATCGAAGCGCGACTGCCGTCCCTGATGGTGCTGGATATCTGGCTCCAGGGCAGCAAGCTCGATGGCCTCGAGATTCTGGAACTGGTGAAATCCCGCCACCGCGACCTGCCGGTGGTGGTGATCAGCGGCCATGGCAACATTGAAACTGCGGTCGCGGCCATCAAGAAGGGCGCCTACGACTTTATCGAAAAGCCGTTCGAGGCCGACCACCTCTTGTTGACTGTGCGCCGTGCAACCGAAGCCGAGCGCCTGCGCCGGGAAAACGAGGAGTTGAAGCGCCGGTCTGCCTATACGGTCGATATCACCGGGCGTTCGCCGGCGATCAACAGCCTGAGGCAGAATATCGAAAAGGTTGCGGCCACCAACAGCCGTGTGCTGATCCATGGCCCGTCGGGGTCCGGCAAGGAAGTGGCGGGGCGGCAGATCCATGCGCGCTCGCACCGGGCCAATGGCAATTTTATCGTGGTCAGCGCGGCCTCGATGGAGCCGCACCGCATGGAACAGGAACTGTTTGGGGTCGAACAAAACGGCGGCGTGGTGAAAACCGGGCTTTTTGAACGCGCGCACGGCGGCACCCTGTTCATTGACGAAGTGGCCGACATGCCATTGCCGACCCAGGCCAAGATATTGCGGGTTTTGACCGAGCAGGCGTTCGAACGTGTTGGCGGCAACACCGGTGTGAAGGTGGATGTGCGGGTGATTTCGGCCACCAGCAAGAACCTGCGCAACGAAATCGCCGAGGGCCGGTTCCGCGAAGACCTGTATCACCGGCTGAATGTGGTGCCGCTGACCATGGCGTCGCTCGCGGAACGGCGCGAGGATATCCCCGTGCTGGCGCAATATTTCCTGGATGCGCTCGCGGAAGCGACGGGACGGGCGCGCCTGCGCATGGCCGAAGATACCATCGCCGCCCTGCAGGCCTATGACTGGCCGGGCAATGTGCGCCAGCTCAAGAACATCATGGAACGTGTGGTGATCATGAGCTCGGACGAGATGAATGGCGAGATCAGGGCCGAGCACCTGCCGCAGGAAATTCGCAGCGGTTCGAGCGACCTGTTGCACTCGGGCGGGGACAGCGCCATTATGACCACGCCTCTCAGGGAGGCACGGGAAGCCTTTGAAAGGGAATATCTGAAGGTGCAGATCAACCGGTTCAGCGGCAATATTTCGCGCACTGCAGCCTTTATCGGCATGGAGCGCTCGGCGCTGCACCGCAAACTCAAGTCGCTTGGTCTTGCCGGGTCCGGCAAGCTGGACGAAGCGGCGGAATAACCGGTTGCGACAGCGACTGCCCTGACGAAAGCATTGGGTTCAGCATATGAAAGTTATTGTTTGCGGCGCGGGCCAGGTTGGCTTCAATATCGCCAAGCACCTCGCGGACCAGCAGAATGACGTCACTGTCATCGACCGCTCGCCCGAACTGATCCGCAAGATCAGTGAATCGCTGGATGTGCAGGCCATTGTCGGCCATGCCTCCGACCCGTCCATGCTGGACCGGGCCGGGGCCGGGGATTCCGATCTCCTGATCGCGGTTACCATGTCGGACGAGGTGAATATGGTTGCCTGCCAGGTGGCCCATTCGCTGTTCAGCGTGCCGACCAAGATCGCCCGTATCCGGAACCAGACCTACCTGAAGCCCAACTGGGCCGACCTGTTTTCGCGCGACAACCTGCCGATCGACGTGATCATTTCGCCGGAACTCGAGGTCGCGCAGGCGCTGCAGCGCCGCTTGCAGGTGCCGGGTGCCTTCAACATGGTGCCGTTTGTCGATGGCCGTGTGCGCATGGTGGGCCTGACTCTCGATGAAAACTGCCCGGTCCTGGATACGCCGCTTCGGCAACTGACCGAACTGTTCCCGAACCTGCAGACTGTGGTCGCGGCTGTGGTGCGCAAGAATCGCATCTTCGTGCCCAAGGCGGACGACCAGTTGCAGAATGGCGATACCATCTATATCGCCGTTGAAACCTCGACCACCGAACGCACGCTTGCGGTGTTCGGGCACGAGGAAAAGGCGGCGCAGCGCATCGTGATCGTGGGCGGCGGCAACATCGGCCTGTTCCTGGCACAGCAACTGGAACGCAGTGGCAGCGCCACCAATATCAAGATCATTGAACTGGATACCCGCCGCGCGGCCGCCATCGCCGAAAAGCTGAAGACCACTGTGGTGATCAACGGCGACGCGCTTGACCGCGAAATCCTGCTGGAAGCCAATGTGGCACAGGCCGATACCGTTGTGTCGGTGGCCGATGATGACGAGGTCAATATCCTGTCGTCGCTTTTGGCGAAACAGCAGGGCTGCCCGCGTGCCATCACGCTCATGAACAACCCGATCTATGGCGGGCTTGTGGGTTCGCTTGGCATCGATGTGGCGCTGGACCCGCGGGAAACCACGGTTTCGTCGATTGTGCGCCATATCCGCCGCGGCCGTATCCGCGATCTGTACAGCATCTTCGAAGGCAAGGCCGAGATTATCGAGGCCGAAGTTCTGGAAGGATCGGAAGTGGCGGGCCGCACCGTCGGTGCCCTGAGGCTGCATGGCGATGCCAAATTCGGCATGGTGGTGCGCGGTGACGAGGCCATTGTGCCGCATTCCGATACCATGCTCCTGAGCGGTGACCGGGTGGTGATCCTGGCGCTGTCGGATGCGGTCAAACGCATCGAACAGCTATTCTCGGCCAAGGCCGACCTTTTCTGATCGGACAAGCCATGTGGCAAAGCCGGCTTTTTTACCTGATCGGCTGCTGGATTCTGATCCTGGCGGCGTTGCAGGTGCCGGCCTTGCTGGTAGCCATCGGGCTTGGCGAGCAGGCGGCGGCAGACGCGCTCATTGCGTCCTGCCTGCTGGCGGCCCTGATCGGCGGTTCCCTGTTTTTCGGCTTTCGCTCGACCGAACCCGTGCGCGTGCGGCGCCTGACCGTGCTGTTGCCGATCCTGGGCGGCATGAGCCTGGCGCTGATGGCGGGCCTGCCGTTCTTTTTCCTGATCCCGGAGCAGGGCATCATGCCGGCCTTCTATGACGGCATGTCCCTGGTCACCACCACGGGCACCAGCGCTTACGAGGGGGCGATGGAAAAATTCCGGTCCCTGCACCTGTGGCGCGCGCTGGCGTCCTGGTTTGGCGGTTTCATGGCCATTGCGGTGACCCTGTCGCTATTGACCGCGCTCAACAGTGGTGGTTTGCAGGTGCGGCGTTCGGCCCTGCCGTATGGCGACAGCGAGGTTGGTTACCCGCGCCTGAAGTCGGTCGCGCAGACCATATATCCAATTTATGTAACAATGACAGTGGTTTGCTGTGCACTCCTCATGTTGTCTGACATGCCGCTATTGGATGCGGCCGTGCTGTCGATGGCGACCATCAGCACCAGCGGCATCGGTGTGGGGACCGATGCCGTGGTGGCCGGCTTCTGGCCGCAACTGGTGACAGCCTTGTTCATGGTGCTGGCCATTTGCAACTGGGACATGCTGTTCATGCGCACACGGCGCCTGCGGCTTGATGCCGGGCGTGACCCGGAACAGCAGACCATCCTGTTCATCATCCTGGCTGGTGCCGCGCTTCTGGTGCTGTTTGGCGGCCTTGGCGGGCGTGCGCATGTCTGGGACAGCCTTTTTGGCGCGATTTCCGCCCTGTCCGGAACCGGGCTGCTGCCAGCCGATTTCCAGCGCGGGCAGGACAATCTGCTGCCGGTGGGCATTATCATGCTGATCCTGGCCGGCATCGGCGGCGGCGTTGCGGGCACGGGGGGCGGGCTGAAGACCATGCGCATCATGCTGATCTATGCGCTGGGCAAATCGGAAGTAGAGCGTCTCGCGCATCCGCACGGCGTGCGCAGCATCAAATATGGCCGCGATCCGGTGGCCGCGGGCGATATCGAAGCGGTCTGGCTGCTCCTTGGGGCTTTTGTGCTGGTGCTGGTGTTCGGGGCGGTTGCTTTTGCGGTCCTCGGTGTGCATTTCCAGACGGCACTGTCCATGAGCTATACGGCGCTGACGCTTTCCGGGCCGCTGATCGGGCTCGCCGACCCGCATTTCACCGGCTTTTCGGGCCTCAGGGACGTGGATTATGCGCTGCTGTCCGCCCTCATGCTGGTGGGTCGGGTCGAGGCTTCGGTGGTCATTGCCCTGTTTGCGCGATCATTTTGGCGCGGATAAAGCCCGTAAAGCATATTGACCGAGGGTCAATGTCTCTGACATATATGTGAGGCGTGCCGGGACGGTGACGGGGGATGGCAAATTTGCCGCTCAAACAATTTCGGTCGCACAAATGCCTCAGTTGAGGCCTACAACCAATAATGTAAAAAAGCAAAAAACGGACTGTCCATGTCAGACAAAAATCAAAACCTCCAGGACGTCTTTCTCAATGCCGTTCGCAAAACCAAAACGCCGGTAACGGTGTTTTTAGTCAATGGTGTTAAACTGCAGGGCGTTATCACCTGGTTCGATAACTTCTGCGTACTGTTGCGCCGTGACGGGCATTCCCAGCTTGTATACAAGCATGCCATTTCCACAGTGATGCCGTCAGGCCCGGTACAACTGTTTGAACCGGAAAAAGATCTAGAAGGCTAATTTGTCAGATCGGACCGACGAGGATCGTGCGGCCGACCGGCCGGATGGTGCCGGTTGGTCGACTGATGAACTGGGATACCTGCAGGATGACGGGGCCCGGCAACGGGTTCTTGTTGTCCATCCTTATGTGCGGGGCCGCGAAGGCGGCCTCCTGAAACGCACGCCCGAGGCCCGGCTTGAAGAAGCCATGGGCCTTGCGGAAGCCATTGATATCGACCTTGTGGGCGGCGAAATCGTGCCGCTCAGGTCGCTGACCCCCAAAACCTATATCGGTGAGGGCCGGCTTGACGACCTGAAAGAGCGGGTGAGGGAAGAACATGTCGACCTTATTGTGTTCGACTGTGAACTGAGCCCCGGCCAGCAGCGCAACCTGGAACGCGAGACCAAGGCCAAGGTGATCGACCGCACGGCCCTGATTCTCGAAATTTTCGGCGCGCGCGCCAGCACCAAGGAAGGCGAGCTTCAGGTCGAACTGGCGCACCTTGAATACCAGAAAAGCCGGCTTGTGCGGTCCTGGACCCACCTTGAACGCCAGCGCGGCGGTTCCGGTTTCATGGGCGGCCCGGGTGAAACCCAGATCGAGGCTGACCGCCGGATCATCGCCGACCGCATCACCCGCATCAAACGCTCGCTCGAGCAGGTTACCCGCACGCGCAACCTGCACCGGGCGCGCCGCCAGAAGGCGCCGTATCCGATTGTGGCTCTGGTGGGCTATACGAACGCCGGCAAATCGACCCTTTTCAACCAGTTGACCCGTGCCGAAGTGCTGGCCGAGGACATGCTGTTTGCGACCCTCGATCCCACCATGCGGGCGGTTTTGTTGCCAAGCGGCAAGAAGATCATCCTGTCGGATACGGTCGGGTTCATCTCGGAACTGCCGACGACCCTGGTGGCGGCCTTCCGCGCGACCCTCGAGGAAGTGCTGGAAGCGGATGTCATCGTGCATGTACGCGACGCATCGCACCATGACACCGACATCCAGAAACAGGATGTGGAACTGGTGCTGGCGGACCTGGGCGTGGAATTGACCCATGATGGCGAGGGCACGCCGGTGATCGAGGCCATGAACAAGGCCGACCTGTTGTCCGACGAGGCGCGCACGGCGCTTCTGAACACCGACCTCCGGCAGGAACGCATGATCGCGCTTTCGGCCCTCACCGGCGACGGTTGCGACCGGCTGGTGTCCGCCATCGATACGGTGCTCAGCCAGCAGGACCAGACGATTGAACTGACCGTGCCTTATGCGGATGGTGTCACGCAATCCTGGCTGCATGCCAATGCGCGCATCCTGTCAAGCGAGGCCGGGGACGAGGGCATCCTGTACCGCTTCACGGTTGACCCGGTGGCCTGGGCGAAGTTTTCGCATCGACGTTAAGGGGCAGGGTATGGCCCTGCTTCAGGCCATTTCGGCTTTTTCCTCGAACTTTGCCAGATCCCAGAGCTGATCCATTTCCTCGAGGTTTGATTCGGCAGGGCTGCGGCCATCCTGTGCCAGCAGGCTTTCGATACGCTGGAACCGGCGGGTGAATTTGGCGTTGGCGCCCCGAAGCGCTTCTTCGGGGTCGATCTTCAGGTGGCGGCCCAGGTTTGCCATCACGAACAGCAGGTCGCCGAATTCTTCCGTCAGGCGGTCATGGTCGGTGCCGGCCTGATATTCCTCCACCAGTTCGGTCGCTTCTTCCTGCATCTTGTCCAGTACCTGCGTGGTTTCCGGCCAGTCGAACCCGACCCGGGCCGCACGTTTCTGCAGCTTCACGGCGCGCAGAAGCGCCGGCAGGCTTAAAGACACGCCATCAAGGGCCGATGGCACCCGCCCTTCGGCTTTCGCTTTCGCGGCCCGCTCGCGCGCCTTCTGGGCTTCCCAGGCGCTTGTCTGGGCGTCGGCATCTTCGATGCTGGCATCGCCAAACACATGGGGGTGCCGGCGGATCATCTTGTCGCAGACATTGGCAACCACATCGGCAAAATCGAAATGCCCGGCTTCGGCTGCCATCTGGGCATGGAACACGGTCTGGAACAGGAGGTCGCCCAGTTCGTCCTTCAGGGCCGGCATGTCACCCGCCCGGATGGCTTCATCCACCTCGAACGCTTCTTCGATCGTGTAGGGCGCGATGGTTTCGAATGTCTGTTCCACATCCCACGGGCAGCCGTCTTCCGGGCTGCGCAACTGCTTCATGATCGCGAGAAGCTCGTCCATACGGTGGGCATTTGTCATCGGGCCGGTCCATTATTCGGTTGAATTTGCGGCCAGCATCGTGGCTTAAATGCCCGAGGTCAAGTTTCCGCAGAGGGGTATGTCATGGTTCGGTTTATCAAGCACCTGATGGTGCTGGCGCTTTTTGCCCTCAGCGGCTTTGTCCATGCCGAACAGGTGCCGCCGCCGGCCGACCGCAACAGTTTCCATCAGTTGCACATCCCTGAAGGCGGCCTGCCGGCCTTTTTCCGCTGGCAACCGACGCGCCTGCCACTGGTCAGCCACCACAGGGGTGGCGGGCCGGTGCCCGGCTATCCGGAAAACGCCATCGAAACCATGGAAAATGCGCTGCGCTACGGCCCTGGTCTCATGGAAATCGATATCGCCACCCTGGCGGACGGCACCATGGTGCTGATGCATGACGACACGCTTGATCGCACTACAACCGGCAGCGGCACATTGGCCGAAATGTCCTGGAATGACATCAAGGATGTCCAGCTCAAGGATTCGGAAGGCGCGGTGACGCCCTATCATATCCCGACCCTCGAGGACGCGCTCAAATGGGCAAAAGGCAGGGCGATCCTGACCCTGGATATCAAGAAGGGCACTGATTTTGCCCGTGTGGCAGATGCCGTACGCAGGGCGGGGGCCATGGATTATGTCGCCGGCATTTCCTACACGCTTGATCAAGCAAGGGAATTCTATGCCGCCGCGCCTGAGATGATGCTGACAGTCACCATGCGGAACGCCGACGAGGTAGCGGCGGTCAAAGCCAGTGGTATCGCACCCGACCGTATCATCGCCTGGACCGGTACACGCCTGCAGGACCCCGCATTCTATGGCCTGCTGCACGCAAACGGCTGGCGCGCCATCGTCGGCACCCTGGGCGACAGCCCGCAGTCGATCGACAACCAGATCCTGGCGTCGGGCGACGACAGCCGTTATCTCGCCATCTTGGGCATGGGGGCCGACGTTATCGCGACCGACCGTTTCTGGGCGGTGCAGCGCCAGATACTGAACCCGAACCTGTATTTTTTCGTGCTGCAGCGGTCCGCCGCCAAAGCCCAATCTCAATAAAATAAAGTCCAGCCCAACCAGGGAGACCCGACATCATGAGCATGATTGCAGAAAAATATGGCGCTGCGCGCCTGCGGCTTGTCTTTGGCCTGTTGGCTGCCTTCGCTATCTGGGCCTGGCTTGCCAACACCGGCCAGTTGCTGGATTTCGACACGGCGGGGCTGTTGCTGTTCCGGACTGACGGCGACCTGTCGGTGACCGTGGGCCCAAAATGGCTGGTTTCGCTTGGGCTGGGCATCACCCATATGGGTGGCACCGTGGCGCTGGTCGGCCTGTCGCTCTTGCTGGTTGCGGCCGTGTGGCGCAGGGCGGGCACGGGCAGGGCGCTGGCCTATTTCCTGTCGGTCGGGCTTGGCCTTGCGCTCGTAGCACTTTTGAAGGCACTGTTCCACCGGGCGCGGCCCGATGTGGTCGAGCATCTGATGCATGAAACCAGCCTCAGTTTCCCGAGCGGCCATGCCACCCGGTCGGCCATTGTCTACCTGACCATCGCGCTGTTCCTGTCCGAGCTCCGGCCCGAATGGCGGCGCGGCATTTACCTGTTGGCGTCGCTTATCTTTGTGGCTGTCGGCGTCAGCCGCGTGTTCCTGGGTGTACACTGGCCCAGCGACATCGTCGGCGGCTGGCTGGTCGCGCTCACATGGCTTGCGCTCTGGCGGCCATGGCTGGTGTTAAACCAACGTTGAACAAAAAATGATCATTACGTTGCGTTTGGTGGCGGTGTCCGCTACACAAATACGTTATGACTGATGTGGGACTATCACTTCTGGGGAGGAGTGAGCCACAGAAGTGTTTTGTGTACAAGAACATACCGGCAGTTTCGGTATGTCGAAACCGGGGGGCTAAGGGGCATGAACGACATGGCCATGTATGATTTTGGCGCACTCGATCATCCGATACACGATCAAGTTACACATCAACCTCGACAAAATTATGACACGTCGCGCATTTTTACCGCCGTAGTTCTGGCGGGGACGCGCTGTTCGCATGACCCTGTCGCTTCCATGTTTGGCGAGACCTACAAGGCACTGGTGGCCATCGACGGTCAGCCCATGCTGGCCCGGGTTGTCGAGGCCCTGAAAAATTCGCGCTCCGTGCGCCGTATTGTTGTCGTGTTCGATGACGCGGACGCGCTGCAGACCGCGTGCCCGGACCTGGTGTCCGCCGCCGCCGATATTCCGGTGACGCTGACCGGCTGCCGCGCGACCATCTGCGACAGTGTTGTCGGCGCGCTCGAACAGGCCGGGGCACACTGGCCCTATATCGTGACGACCGCCGATCATGCGCTTCTGACCGCCACGATGGTGGACCGTTTCTGCAATGAAGCCCGCAAAAGCCGCGGCCTTGCCATCGGCCTTGTCGAGCGGCGCCATATCGAAGCGCATCATCCGGGCTCGAAGCGCACCTATCTGCCGTTCCGGGGCGAAGGCTATTCGGGTGCCAACCTGTTTGCCTTCATGAGCAAGGATGCGGTGCCGGTGATCAATTTCTGGAAACGTATCGAGCGCGAGCGCAAGAAGCCCTGGAAGCTGTTCGCGGCCTTCGGCTGGCGCAACCTTGCCGGGCTGCTGTTCAAGCGTTTCAATATCGACCAGGCATTCGAACGCGCCTCGAAGATGCTGGGTGTGCAGGCCGTGCCGGTGAAACTGCCGTTCGCGGAAGCCGCCATCGATGTGGATTCGCCGCAGGATTATGCGCAGGTGACCGATATTCTGGAACGTCGCCGCAAGACCCTGGCAACCCTGCGCAAGAGCCTTGATCTTGAGCTGGCGTCGCGCGGCCATGCCGTGCCGGCGGAATAGGGCGTCAGCGCACGAATTCAGCCGAGATGATCAGCTCGACCTCGTCACCGACGAGCGGCAGCCAGTCATTCAGCCCATAGTCGGACCGCTTCAGGCGGCCCGACGCTTCAAAACCCACCGTTTTTTTGCGGCTGAGCGGATTTGTGCCGCTGCCGACGAACCTTGCCTGCAGGTCCAGCGGTGCGGTTTTGCCTGCCATCAGAAGTGTGCCATGGATTATGGCCTCATTGTCGCCCGTGCGCTCGATGCCTGTGCTGGTAAAGCGGATTTCAGGATACCTGGCCACATCGAACATGGACGGTGCCTTGAGGCGGGCATCCAGGCTTTCGACCCGGGTATTGATGCTGTCCGCCAGGACGGTGACGGCAATATCGCTGTTCGCGGGGTTTTCATCATCCAGGTTCAGGACCGCATCCACACGGTCGAAGCGGCCATAGAACGGCGAGAAGCCCAGATGGTCTGTCTTGAACAGAAGGCTGATATGCTCGGGGTCCAGCCGGTAGCTGCCCGCTTTGACCTGGCCTGCGTCCGTGTTGAGCGGAAACACCGTGCGCGCGGCCGCCGCACAGGCACCAAGCGACAGGATCAGGCAAAGACAAGTGATGGAGCGCAGGCGCAAAAGATGGTCCTTTCCGGCAATTGCGGTCAGGCCCCCACCTTAGCGGCATTGCGTCCGCGGCCTCCAGTTACTTTTCCGTGTAGGCGCGTCAGCGACCGTCGAACACGGGCCAGCGTTCGCCGATGGCGCCATTTTCATAAAGCGCAAGGTCCCCAAAACCCAGGAACACACTCTCGCTCTGGCGTGGCCACAGGAACACCTGGTCGCCGACCTTGAGGCCGGTGCTGGCCGAGCCATTCAGCATTTCCTGGTTGCTGGAATGGCCGAAGGTCTCGTTGGGGGCCAGCCCCTTGGGCGACACCGGGTCGGCCATCCAGTTGCCGCCATAGATGAAATAGGCGTTCTTGAGGTTCGCATCCCACCAGCGCACGGGGCTGTAAGCACCTTCAAGCACCGGCATGCGGGTCGGCGTCTCGATCTTCAGGACCGGCGTGGCGATAAAGGCCGCCGGCATATGGTCCGCAAGGGTTTCCAGATCAAAATGGCTGGGTTTCACGAGTGCTGAGCCCATGGCCAGTTCATTCACAAAGTCGGTGTCCTTGTGCATCTGGTAGGTCATGCTGCCGCCCGTATTCAGGACCCAGCCTTCGGTGGGAAGGTCATGCGTGGCGGCATAGTCCCGTGCGGTCTGGATCATGCCTTTGTAAATGTTGGCATAATCGGCAAAAGCACGCGCCCGCCAGCCGAAAATGTCGGGCACGCTGGCAAGATGTGGCTCATAGCCCATGAAGCCGGCAAATTGCAGGAGCGGGTTTTCGCGGATGATATCCAGCATGTCGGTACAGGCCGCCGCACCTTCGATGCCGCCCCGGTGCAGCCCGACATCGATTTCGATGCTGATGCGCATGGGCTGGCTTTTTGCCGTCGCGTAGGCCGAATATTCGGTGAGCCGCGCCGGCGTATCCACCAGCCACATAATCTGTTTGCCGGTGTCAAAGCCGGGTGCAGGCTGTACATGATCGAAATAATGCGCCATGGCGGCGGTGGGCATGGGTTTGCCGAGAAGAATATCGGCATCGGCCCAGGTGGCGGTGGCCACGCGCAGGAACGGTTCGTTGAACAGCATCAGCCGGTTGGTGCCCGTCAGCGCGCGTACCCGTTCGATCAACTGCACGCTGGGCAGCGACTTGGCCACGATGCGGTAATGATGGTTGGAGTTCATGTGGCCCAGCATGGTTCTGGCGTTATTCGCCAGCCGTTCGGCGTCGACCACCAAAGTCGGCGTCGCAAGGCCGGCGGCAGCCAGCGCGCGTGATATGCCGGTGAAATAGGGCTCCTGCGCTTCGCCCTTGTCGCCGGGGCGCAGGGCAAGAGCGGCGGCGCCGGCACCGGCGGCCCCCAAAAGCAGCATCTGGCGGCGGTTCAGTTTTGGTGTCATGCCATGGCCTCCAGCCCGAACAGGCCCTTCAGGTATGCGTTCATGAATAATCCATGCGGATCAAGTTGTTGTCGTATTGTCTTGAAGTCTTGCCACCGGTCGTATTTGGGCGCAAGTTCTGCGTCCTTCAGCGGATGCAGCTTGCCCCAGTGTGGCCTGCCATCATGTTTCATGAAGATGGCCTGCACGGCGGCGAACAGCTTGCGATGGTCTTCCCGGTTGTCGCCATGCACTGCGATCGAGGCACTGGGCCGGCCATGGAACGGGCTCAGCCACAGGTCGTCTTCTTTCACGAAACGGATTTCCATGGGGAAGAACACCTCCGGGAAATCCTTTTCGACAAGTGCGATAATTTCCCTCAGGCACGGTGCCAGGGCTTCACGGGGCAGGTGAAATTCGGTTTCATTGAAGCGGATCGGTCGTTCCTTCGACAGAAGCTGCCACGAACTGGCAACCAGGGTTTCTTCGGGCACGTCCTGCATGGCGCTTTTGAGCGCTGAGCGGCGCACCGGGCCGATATAGGACAGCCAGTTCCTGGCCGTGCGCAGGGTTTCGAGGCCGTCATCATCCTGATCCGGCGGGATCGGGGTCACCGGTTCGTCGGTTTCGTCGGTCGTGATGCCAAGGGCATAGCCGCTGTGCGGGATATAATAGAATTCGAAACTGCGGTGCGCGGCCGCCGTGTCGTGGGCGCCGTCGAGGATGTCATCCACCGGTGCAGTCCAGGTATGGCGCTTCAGGTTGAAGCTGGTGCGGTTCTGCAGTTCGATTTCACTGATGATACCAAGGGCGCCAAGGCTGACAGCCGCCGCCTTGAACAGGTCTGCGTCCTTGTCGCGGCTGCAGTCCAGCACATCGCCTGATGCGGTGACGAGCCGCAGGCTTTTGATAAAGGTCGGCAGGGCGCCAAAGCCGATGCCGGTGGCGTGGGTCGCGGTTGCCATCGCACCCGCGAGGCTTTGTTTGTTGATGTCGGGCAGGGATACCATGGCCTGGCCGATACGGTCCAGTGCGGGCGCGAGGGCAAACAGCCGGCTGCCGCCCCCCACCCGCGCTGTCAGGGCCTCGGCGTCGTGCGAGCGGATGCCGCTCAGCCGGTCGAGGGACAGGAGCGTGCTGTCGGTTGGCACCAGTGCGGTGAAGCTGTGGCCTGCGCCCACAGCGCGCACCGGCCCCTTGGCGGTTTTCAGCATCATGGCCAGTTCGGCTTCGTCCGCGGGGGCGGCGATCACCGCCGGATCGCAGGTTTCAATGCCGGACCAGTTGCGCCATTTGTGGGCTTTCAGGCGGGCTTCGAACGCGGCATCGTCAATATCGAAACGGCGGGATGCGACATAGGCGGCGCCGCCGGCTGCCGCGACGGCAACACCAGTGCCGGCCAGGAAAGTACGGCGTGAAAGTTTCATTCTGGTTCCCCCGAGTGTTCTGCCGCGACGGCGGCTACCGTTTCAGCACTGATGGTGCGTCCAGACAGGAAGGTGATCAGCCCTGCCAGGTCGTCCGCTGTGCAGTCCAGGCAACTGCCGCGCGGCGGCATGGCGCGAATGCCGGATATGGTGTTCGACAGGACCGTTTTTTCGCCGGCCTGGAAACGTTTCTGCCATTCGGCCTGTTCGCCGACAATGGGCGCGCCGGAATCGACCGTTACATGGCAGGCAATGCAACTGCGTTCATATTTGGCGCTGAGGTCGGCATCGTCCGGCAGCATGGTTGCCGCCTTCATGGCAAGCGCCGCGCGGTCTTCCGCTGGTGCCGTGGCATTGTCGCAGGCTGCAAGGCTGACGGCGGCGAAAACCAGTACGCCAAATGCCGGTTTGATCATGATGGTCCCCCTGTTGGCCTGGCCGGAAATGCCAAGCCGAAGACAAGAGGTTGCCCATGCCAGGGGCGGCTGTCAATTAAAATGAAACAGTTTCATCTTTCAGGATGTTCAGCCACCGGAACCGAGGCTGGACCACAGCCGGATGGCACCGTAAGCGCGCCAGGGCCGCCAGCTTTCCGCCTTGGCCTGCATATCGGCCGGTTTCTGCGCGTCCAGCGCTTTCAGAAGCCCAAGGTCGGCATGGGGAAAGGCGTCCGGGTCGCCAAAAGCCCGCATGGCGATATAGTCCGCAGTCCAGGGTCCGATGCCGGGCAGGGCGAGCAGTTGGGCCCGAACCCTGGCAGGGTCCGATGTCGGCTCCAGGAGGATTGTGCCATTGGCTACTGCGGTCGCCAGTGTTTTCACGGTTTCCGCACGCCGCTGCGTCAGGCCCTGGTCAATCAGGTGCTGCAGGTCGGTTGCTGCAAGGTCCGCTGCCGTCGGTGCGACCCGGTCAAGGCCGTCGAACGGAGTGTCGACCGGTTTGCCGAAGCTGTTCACGAACCGCCCGAAGAGGGTGGTTGCCGCCTTTACTCTCACCTGCTGGCCAAGAATGGCCCGGAGCGCAAGTTCGAAGCCGTCCAGTGTGCCTGGCACCCGGTGGCCGGGCAGGGCGGCAACCAATGGGGCAAGGCGCGGGTCCGCCGCCAGGCAACTGTCGATCACCTGCGGGTTGGCATCCAGGTCAAACAGGCGGCGCAGGCGCCGCAAAAGCTCGCCCAGCACCGGGGTCAGGCTTGGCGACACATCGACCGAAAGCATGGACCGGCCAGGTACAGGGCGCGCCGCAATCCAGCCCAGATGGTCGCCCAGCCGCACGGTGCGGCGATAGGTGTCGCCGTCCAGTTGGTCGATGCTGGCGGTGCCGCGGCTTGTCAGGAAGCCGACCAGTTGCTGCCATGCCAGTGGTGGCCGGTACCCGAGCCTGAGGGTCAGGCCGGTATTTGCATCGCCCGGTTTGCGGTTTTTGCGCAGGTCCTGGGGTGCAAGCCGGTACCGGTCCCGGAACAGGCGATTGAATTGCCTGAGGCTCGAGAATCCGCTCGCAAACGCGACGTCCACCACCTTCAGGTCGGTGTCGGTGAGCAGTTGTTTGGCCATCAGAAGGCGACGAGTCTGGGCAATGGCGACAGGCGAGACACCATATTCCCGTTCGATCGCACGGCGGATCTGGCGGGAACTGACGCCAAACTCTGCCGCCAGGTCCTCGACCGAGCCTTCGTCATCCAGCGCGCCATCCTCGATCCGCGCCGCGGCAAGCGATGCCAGACGCCTGACGGCATCAACGGAGGCCGCGCCGGGTGCTATCTCGGGCCTGCAGCGCATGCAGGGGCGATAGCCCGCCTGTTCGGCACTGGCGGCATTCTGATAGAATGTACAACGGTCGCGACCGGGCAGGCGCACGGTACAGATAGGCCGGCAATAGATTCCCGTCGTAGAAACCCCGACAAAAAACACGCCGTCAAAGCGGGCGTCGCGGGCCTTCATCACTTCATAACAATGGTCGGGGTCAAGCTTCATGGGATCAGATTAGCCGGCTTTTGTGGTACAGTCTCGCCATATTCGGACGTTATGTGTGGACTAGGGACGCCCGGCTCCAGATAGGTCTTGAACCCGTAGGGGCTACGGGTGCCAGGCTGCAGTCCGACTCGAATTCAAGACAAGGACGACCCATGCCACATTCTGAATGCCATCATGACCACGACCAGCACGAACACCACAGCGGCGGCCATACCGACCCTGTCTGTGGCATGACTGTGTCGGAAGAAAAGGCGGCGGCCAGTCTCGGCCATAAGGGCAAAACTTATTATTTCTGCTCGACCCGGTGCCATGACAAGTTCAAGGATGCGCCGGAGAAATACCTGGTCAAGGCCGAACCCGAAGAAGGGGCATCCGACCGGCTTTACACCTGCCCGATGCACCCCGAGATCGTGCAGAAAGGCCCCGGCAGTTGCCCGAAATGTGGCATGGCGCTGGAACCCATGGGCGTGCCCGGCGGCGATGACACGCCAAACCCGGAACTGGTGGATTTCACAAGGCGCTTCTGGGTGGGGGCCGCCTTGACGCTGCCGGTGTTCCTGCTTGCCATGGCGCCCCATATCGGCCTGTCGTTGCATGAATGGATCGCGCCGAAGCTTGATATCTGGCTGCAGGCACTGCTTTCGACACCGGTGGTGCTGTGGGCCGGCTGGCCCTTTTTCCAGCGTGGCTGGGCATCGCTCAGGACCCGGTCCCTCAATATGTTCACCCTGATCGCGGTGGGCACCGGCGCCGCCTATCTGTTCAGCCTTGCGGCCCTGCTGGCGCCCGGCTGGTTTCCGGACTCTTTCCGCGACAGCCATGGCACGGTCGCGGTCTATTTCGAAGCGGCGGCGGTGATTGTCGTGCTGGTGCTGCTGGGACAACTGCTTGAACTGAAAGCAAGGGAAAAGACGGGCGGCGCCATCCGGGCCTTGATGGACCTGGCCCCTGGTACGGCGCGCCGCATCACCGACGACGGCGACACCGAGGAAGTACCGCTTGACGATGTCAAGGCCGGCGACAGGTTGCGTGTGCGGCCCGGCGACAAGGTGCCGGTCGACGGCAAAGTGCTGGAAGGGTCGTCCAGCGTTGACGAATCCATGTTGTCTGGTGAACCGATCCCGGTCGAGAAGACCGAAGGCGACAAGGTCACGGGCGGTACACTCAATGGCACGGGTTCCTTCATCATGAAGGCGGAACATGTGGGGCGGGACACCATGCTGGCCCGTATTGTCGAGATGGTGGCAAACGCCCAGCGCAGCCGCGCGCCGATCCAGAAACTGGCGGACCAGGTGGCCGGATGGTTTGTGCCGCTGGTCATCGGCATTGCCGTGCTGGCATTTGCCGGCTGGACACTTTGGGGCCCGGCGCCGCAGTTGGCCCATGCCGTGATCGCCTTTGTCTCGGTACTGATCATTGCCTGCCCCTGCGCGCTGGGGCTTGCCACACCCATGTCGATCATGGTGGCAACCGGCCGCGGCGCCCGCGCCGGTGTGCTGGTGCGCAATGCCGAGGCCCTGGAGGGGTTCGAGAAGGTCGATACCCTGATTGTCGACAAGACCGGCACCTTGACCGAAGGCAAACCGAAGCTGACGGATGTTATGGCAGCCGACGCGGGCAGGGAGGATGCCGTCCTCGCGCTGGCCGCTGGCCTCGAGGCCGGCAGTGAGCATCCGCTGGCGGCGGCAATCCTGGCAGGTGCGAAGGAGCGGGATATCAAACCCGCAGCCGTGAAGGACTTCAAGGCTGTCACCGGCAAAGGGGTGCGCGGCACCAGTGGCGGCAACAGGGTCCTGCTGGGGAATGCGGCGCTATTGGACGGTGAAGGCGTCGCCACGCAGGACTGGGCCCGGAAAGCCGATACCCTCAGGGACGAGGGCAAGACGGTGATGTTTGTCGCCGAGGGCGACACATTGCGCGGGCTTGTCGCGGTTGCCGACCCGATAAAAGAAAGCGCCGCCGATGCGCTGGCTGCCCTCAGGAAGACAGGCCTCAGGATCGTGATGGCGACGGGCGACAACAGGGTGACCGCCCGTGCGGTCGCCGACAAGCTGGGTATCAAGGACATCGAAGCCGACATGTTGCCCGAGGACAAGGTGGCCCTGGTCAAGCGCTGGCAGGACAAGGGCGCCCGGGTTGCCATGGCCGGTGACGGGGTCAATGACGCGCCGGCCCTGGCGCAGGCGCAGGTCGGCATCGCCATGGGTACGGGGGCGGATGTGGCCGTGGAAAGCGCCGGCTTTACCCTCGTCAAAGGTGACCTCGCGGCGGTCGTGCGGGCCCGCATCCTCGCCGAAGCCACAATGGCAAACATCCGGCAGAATCTGTTCTTTGCTTTTGCCTACAATGCCCTGGGTGTGCCGGTTGCCGCCGGCCTTCTGTATCCGCTGTGGGGCATCACCCTGTCGCCCATGATTGCTGCTGCCGCCATGAGCCTCAGTTCGGTCTCTGTGGTCATGAACGCGCTCAGGCTGGGGCGCAGGCATCTCCGGTAAGGGGGGGAAGCGACCGCAAGGTCCGAAGGTGTGTGTTGCCCGTGTGCATATGCCTTGCACAGGGCGCCTGGCCTGAATGGAGGCAGGGTGCCCGACCGCAGAAATCTGGTTTCAGATAAACACTTCGTTTAGGAGCGCGCCTCTATGATGGCACGTGCGGTCGGTACCGCTATGACCTGCTGCCGGGCAGGACGGGTGTAGTCGTGCCGCCACGCGGAGGACTCGGGTCTGGCCTGGAAGAAATTGCAGGCAGTAATGCAAAAATGCAAAAAGAATGCAAAAAGAGGCAAGTGTCGATGAATTTACCCTGACGCCTTAGGAATGGGCAAAAAATGGCGTAAATAGCCGAAAGTCTGGTGATGATGGCGACCAGTCAGAAGTTTGAGTGTTGCAAATATGCTGCATTATTTTGCAAATTTAATTGAAAAAATGATAATGCAGCTTGCGATTTGCAGGGGATCGGATAACTTTTGCACAGGACCGAATAAAAGGTTGTTGCATTGGCTCAGGGAAAGGTGGCCAGCGCGACGAGGGCCCCGCGGGCCCGATGTCTTTATCGGAGGCACGCCTTGGTCCAACGGGAACGCCAATCTTGGGAGAGGGCAATGAACTCTAATCTGAACCTTTACCGTGCACGCCTTATGGCCAGCGCGGCAACGGGTATGGCACTTCTGGTCGCGTCTGCGGGCGCCGTCCATGCACAAAGTGCCGACACGTCGGACGACAATAAAGATGTCAACACGTTCGAGGAAATCACCGTAACCGGTATCCGTGCCAGCATCATCAACTCGGTCGAGCGCAAGCGCCAGAGCACCTCGATCGTGGAAGCAATTTCTGCGGAAGACATCGGCAAGCTGCCCGATGCCTCGATCGCGGAATCGATCGCGCGCCTGCCGGGCCTCGCTGCCCAGCGCCTTGATGGCCGCGCCAACACGATTTCGATCCGTGGTCTCGCCCCCGATTTCACCACCACCACCCTGAACGGTCGCGAACAGGTTTCGGCCAACAACAACCGTGCGGTGGAATATGACCAGTTCCCGTCCGAACTGATCAACGGCGTTGTCATCTACAAGACGCCGGATGCCAGCCTGACCTCGCAGGCTGTCGGCGGTACCGTTGACCTGCAGACCATCAGCCCGCTGTCGTATGGCAAGCGCGCAATCGTAACCAACCTGCGCGGCGAATATGCCGACCTGGGCGCCCTGAACTCGGGCACCAGCGCATGGGGTTACCGCGCCAGCGTATCCTATGTCGACCAGTTCGCAGACGACCAGGTCGGTGTTGCCATCGGTTATGCCCGCATGCTGTCGCCGACCCAGGAAGAGCGCTGGAACTCCTGGGGTTTCCCGAGCGACAACGCTGTAGCAGACGGCAATCTGGTGATCGGTGGTGCCAAGCCCTATGTGAAGTCGAACGAACTGACCCGTGACGGCCTTCTGGGTGTGCTTGAATTTGCGCCCCATGACAGCAAGTTCCGCACGAAGATCGACGCCTATTATTCCAAGTTCAATGACGAGCAGACCCTGCGCGGTATCGAAATTCCGCTGTCCTGGTCCGGTGCCCAGCTTCAGGAAGGCTTCACTGCCGACGATGGCCTGATCATCGAAGGCCAGTTCAACGGCGTGGAAGCCGTTGTGCGTAACGACTTTGTCGACCGTGTCGCCGAAACCGTGGCTCTTGGCTGGAACACCGAATATCAGTTGAACGACACCTGGACCCTCGAGGCTGACCTCAGCTATTCGAGCGTGGACCGCACCGAAAGCAACTACGAGACCTATGCCGGTACGGGCCGTGGCTCGGGTGTTGGTGCTGTCGACAACATCGGCTTCACCATCACGCCGGATGGCAGCGCGATCTTCTCGCATGACCTCGACTATTCCGATACCAGCCTGATCCGGCTTGGCGGCCCGCTTAGCTGGGGCGGCGGTCTTGTGAATGCTGGTGCCTATCCGTCAGACAACGCCCAGGACGGCTTCATCAACGCACCGGAAACCAACGATGAACTGAGCGCCATCCGCCTGAGCGCCGAGCAGACGATCAGCGAAGGCTTCCTGTCGTCGATCGAATATGGCGCGCGTTATTCCAAGCGCACCAAGAGCCTCCTTGACCAGGGCTATTACCTGACCCTCAAGGACTATCCGGCTGATGTTGCCATCCCGTCGGAATATCTCCTGGACCCGACCTCGCTTGAATTCATCGGCATGGGTAACATGGTCGCCTATGACGCCCGGGCGCTCTATGAAGCCGGTTTCTATGATGTGACCGATGCTTCGATCAGCGAGCTTGGCCGTTCGACCAACAGTTGGACCGTGGCCGAGAAGGTGTTCAACGCCTATGTCCAGGCCAACATCGATACGATGATGGGCGATATGCCGGTCACCGGTAACATTGGTGTGCAGGCGGTTCATACCGACCAGAGCTCGGACGGTGTTGCAGCCCGCGTCGTGAACGACGGCAGCGGCGACACGGTTCAGATCGTCGCCGTAACGGATGGCGCCAAATATTGGGACTTCCTGCCGAGCCTGAACCTGAGCCTGCACCTCAATGACAATAACAAGGTCCGTATCGGCATCGCCCAGGTTCTGGCCCGTCCGCGCATGGACCAGATGAACGCCGGTTTCTCGCTGGGTTACGACCAGACGCTGGGTATTGTCAGTGGTTCGGGCGGCAACCCGCAACTGGAACCGTTCAAGACCTGGCAATATGACCTGGCGTTTGAAACCTATTTCGGTGACGGCGGTTATGCCTCGATCGCCGGTTTCTACAAACAGGTTCAAAGCTATCCGTTCACTGTGAACACGACCTACGATTTCACCGATGTTCTGGCCGCTGCCGGTATCACCGACGCGACCTCGAACCTCGGCCTGATCTCGCAGCCGGGCAACATCAACGGCGGCAAGATTTACGGTCTCGAACTGTCGGCCAGTATTCCGTTCTCCATGTTCTCCGAAGCGCTTGAAGGCTTTGGTGTTCTGGGCTCGGCAAGCTTCACCGAAAGCTCGATCCGCGAAACCCCGGACAGCGACCCGATCCAGTTGCCGGGCCTGTCGAAGACGGTTATCAACGGTACCGTATATTACGAGAAAAATGGCTTCCAGGCGCGTGCCAGCGTGCGTCACCGTTCGAAGTTCCTGGGTGAAGTTTCCACGCTCAGCCTTGCGCGTGCCCTTGTGGATGTGAAGGCGGAAACCATCGTGGACGCGCAACTGTCCTACGACCTCAGCGAAGTCGGTATCGAGGGCCTGTCGGTTCTGTTCCAGGTGAACAACCTCACGAACGAACCCTTCACGTCCTACTATAACGGCGACCCGCGCCAGGTGCGTGACTTCCAGAACTATGGCCGTACCTACCTGTTCGGCCTGACCTACCGCATGTAATCCACGCGGTGGCTTGAACCAGATGCCCCTGCCGATATAGTCGTCGGCAGGGGCTTTCTTTTTCGGGATGGGAACAGTGCAGGGCAACCGAATTTCAAAAGTCGTGATCGTGGGCGGCGGCACCGCCGGCTGGATGAGCGCCAGTTTGCTGGTGAAGCTGCTGGGCAATACGGTCGACATCACCCTTGTTGAATCAGACGACATCGGCACGGTTGGCGTGGGCGAAGCAACGATCCCGCCGATCCAGATTTTCAACAATGTGCTGGGCCTGAATGAAGACGACTTCATGCGCCAGACCCAGGCGACCTTCAAGTTGGGCATCCAGTTTGAAAACTGGGGCAGGATCGGCGACAAATATATGCACGCTTTTGGCGCCATCGGGCGACCGCTTGGGCTGGTGCCGTTCCACCACCATTGGCTGCGCGCGAAGGCCGCCGGGCAAGTGCCTGATCTGTGGGACTTTTCCTTCAATTACAAGGTAGCAAAATCGGACCGGTTCGACCGCCTGCCGCGTATTCCCAATTCGCCACTTGAAGGCACGGTGCATGCCTTCCATTTCGATGCCGGCCTTTACGCCCGTTACCTCAGGGCCGGCAGCCAACAGGCCGGCGTGAAACGGATCGAAGGACGGATCATCCATACGAGCCTGAATGCGGAAAGCGGTTTCATCGAGGCGGTGCGCCTTGAAGACGGCAAAGAAGTCGCAGGGGACCTGTTCATCGACTGTTCGGGCTTCCGGGCCTTGCTGATCGGCGATGCACTTGGCGTGGGTTATGAGGACTGGACCCACTGGTTGCCGTGTGACCGTGCGGTGGCCGTGCCAGCGGAAAATGGCGCGCGTACAAGGCCTTATACCCAGTCCATCGCCCATTCGGCCGGCTGGCAGTGGCGCATTCCATTGCAGCACCGCGCCGGCAATGGTCATGTATTTTCAAGCGCGCACATGAGCGAGGATGAAGCCACATCGGTCCTGATGGGCAACCTGGAGGGCGCACCCCTGGCCGAGCCCAGGACCCTGCGTTTCCGGACGGGCAGGCGCGCACGTTCCTGGTACCGCAACTGTGTGGCCATCGGCCTTTCAAGTGGCTTCATGGAACCGCTTGAAAGCACCAGCATTCACCTGATCCAGACCGGGATCGTGCGGCTGGCCCAGATGTTCCCTGCGGCCGGGTCCGATGCCTGCACGATCGCCGAATATAATGCGCAACTGGCGTTCGAATATGAACGCATCCGCGATTTCATCATCCTGCACTACAAAGCCACAGAGCGCTCAGACACTGCCTTCTGGCGCCAGTGCCGCGACATGGAGGTGCCGGAAAGCCTGAAACACCGCATGGCGCTGTTTGAGGCCACCGGCCGCATTTTCCGCGACAATAACGAGCTGTTTGCAGAAGTCGCCTGGCTGCAGGTGATGCTGGGGCAGGGCATTGTGCCCCGGGATTACCAGCCGCTCGCGGATGTGCTGCCGCTGCCGCAGCTCATGGAATATCTGGCCAACCTGAAGCAGATTATCGATGCCAATGTGCCGAAGCTGCCATCCCACAAGGATTTTATCGCCCGTCACTGTGCCGGCGTGCGGCAATAATGGTCGATATATTGCTGGTGGGTGGGCATGGCGTCGGCTGTCTGGTCAATCACGCGCCGGATGCCGGCCAGCCGTTCCGCCGCGGGCACATGGCTGCGCCGGTCCACGAGCGGGTCATGGCGCTCGGGCATCACTGACTGGCCGATAAAGACCGCCAGCCAGCTCGGGTTGCGGAACAGTTCAAAATCCTCGGCGACAATGCGGCCATAGGCGCGGAAATGCTCGATCTTGTACAGGAGCGTGTCCGGGATTTCCATATTGGCGCAATAGCGCCAGAGCGGGCTGTCGTCCCGTTCGGTCGCCTTGTAATGCAGGATCAGGAAATCGCGTGTGCGTTCATATTCCGTGATGGTGATGCGGTTATATTCTTCGGCCAATAGCGGGTTCATGTCGCGGTCCGGGAACAGCGCCAGCAGCCGGTTGATGCCGGACTGGATCAGGTGCAGGCTGGTGCTTTCAAGCGGTTCCATGAAACCGGCGGACAGGCCGATGGCGACGCAGTTGCCGTTCCAGAACTTCCGGCGCCGGCCCGTGGTGAACCTTAGGAACCTGGGGTCTGCCAGCGGCGCACCGTCAAGGCCGCCAAGCAGGGTCTCTGCCGCTGCGTCATCGCCGATATGCTGGCTGCAATAGACATGGCCATTGCCGATACGGTGCTGCAGCGGAATGCGCCACTGCCAGCCGGCCGCGTGGGCGGTTGAGCGGGTGTAGGGTGTGAAATCACCGCCCGATGCGCAGGGCACCGCCACGGCCCGGTCGCACGGCAACCAGTGGGTCCAGTCTTCGTAGCCGGTGTTCAGGGTTTTTTCGATCAACAGGCCAAAGAAGCCGGTGCAATCAACAAACAGGTCGCCTTCAACCGTGCGGCCATCGGCGAGGCTGATGCTTTCGATAAAACCGGTCTCGGCATTCTGGCGCGCGCCGGTCACCTTGCCTTCAAGGCGTTCGACACCGCGCGCTTCGGCATAGCGCCTGAGGAAACGGGCATAAAGCCAGGCGTCAAAATGATAGGCATAGTCATAGGTGGACTGGATGAGGCGCCGGTCCTGGGTCGGGGCATTGAACCGACCGCGCTTTGCCGTCGCCCAGGCCATGGAATAGTCGCACAGGTTGCCGACATCGGCGCCTGCCTGGTGTGCTTTCAGCCAATATTGATAGAGGGGGATGGTATCGAAGTCGGCGCCATACTGCCCGAACGGGTGGAAATAGCTGTGGCCCTTTTGGGCCCAGTCGACAAACTGGATGCCCAGCTTGAAACTGCCATGGGTGGCGGCGACAAACTCGTTTTCGTCGATACCCAGCGCATGGTTGAACAGCTTGATTGGCGGGATTGTCGCTTCACCGACACCCACGGTGCCGATCTCTTCCGATTCCACCAGGGTGACGGGGCAGGTGCCTGCCGTGGCATTCGCAAGCGCCGCCGCGGTCATCCAGCCGGCGGAACCGCCACCCACAATGACAATGCGGCGCAAGGCCTGGTCCGAAGGTGCCGCCATCGCAGTCATAAACACTGTCTCCCCAAGTTCTCGATCCCCTGTGCGGGCATCATGCCACGCAGTGTCCCCATAAAAAAGCACCCTGGCAGAGGTCCTGCCAGGGTGAAGATTGCTCTTTCAGGCTGTGCCCGCCGGGAGGGAAGCCTGGCGCCAGACACGATACATTCCCAAAAGAGGCCCCTAAACTTGCTTGGCATGATGGAGGTGGCGGCAATGCGCCAGGTGCTGGACAGACCTTTTGTGGCATTCCCTCCATGCCAATCATTGCAAAAATAACTGAAAATATGCAAAAATCAACAAACAATGTCACTTGTTGCAGCTTTTTGTGTTGAGGGCCTGAGGGCAGGAGCGGTGGCGCTAAGGTCTATGTTTTCCAACAAATATAGTGGATATCCTTGAGTGCGACAGGATTCTGTGTTGGATGTCTCGGCTGCAAAAATGAGTTTTTTGGAAATTGTGTTTGCAAAAAATTTGCAATCACCTGCCATTGTCATCTATAAAGAAAATGAATCATGTTGATGCTTGGGAAGGCATCCGGGAAAAAGGGGAACTAGGGTGAGCGAGTTTCATCTGGGACAACTCGATCTTGTTGTCATCGGCCTGTATTTTGTACTGGTCGTGGCGATGGCGATTTTTCTGTCCGGCCGGTCCAAGACCGCAGAGGACTATTTCCTTGCCGGACGGCGCTTTACCTGGCCGCTGATCGGCCTGTCGCTGTTTGCCTCCAACATCTCGGGCACGACCCTGGTGGGCCTGGCGGGTGACGCCTATGCCACCGGCATCTCGGTCTATAACTATGAATGGCTGGCCGCTGTGGTGCTGGCCTTCTTCGCCGTGTTTGTGATGCCCTTTATCATCAAGTCCAGGGTCTTCACGGTGCCCGAGTATCTGGAGCGGCGCTATGACCGGCGCGCCCGCATCTATTTCTCGGGTCTGACCCTGTTCCTGACCGTGGTGATTGATACGTCGGCCACGCTTTATGCCGGTGGCCTGATCCTGCACATGATCTTCCCGGATACCCCGATCTGGGCGATGATTGCGATCCTGGCCCTTGTCGCCGGTGCCTATACTATCGTGGGCGGCCTTGCGGCCGTTATCATCACTGACGCCGTGCAGGCCGTGATCCTGCTGGTGGGTTCCGCCGTCGTGGCCTGGTCCGCGTTCGAGCATATCGGCGGCTGGTCGGAGATCATTGCCAATGTGCCGGCTGAGAAGCTGAGCCTGATCCGTCCGCTCGACGACCCGGGCGTGCCGTGGCTTGGCCTGATCGCAGGTGCGCCGCTCCTTGGCTTTTATTTCTGGTGCACGAACCAGTTTATGGTGCAGCGCGTGTTGAGCGCCGTGTCGCTGGAGCATGGCCGCTGGGGCGCGCTGTTCGCCGGCCTGATCAAGCTGCCGACCCTGTTCCTGATGGTGCTGCCGGGGACCGCCGCAATCCTCCTGTTCCCGGACCTGCCGCGCGCGGACCTTGTGTATCCGACCCTGATCTTCAAACTGTTGCCGGCCGGGCTTCTGGGCCTTGTGCTCGCGGGCTTCCTCGCGGCCATGATGTCGCAGATCGACAGTGCCATGAACTCGGCCTCGACCCTGGTGACCATGGACTTTGTGCGCATGTGGAAACCCGAGATCACCGAACATGACCTGGTGAAAATCGGCCGCTGGTCCACCTTTGCGGTGCTGGTGCTGGCAATCCTGTGGGCGCCGCAGATCGAACGTTTCGGTTCCTTGTTCAAATATCTGCAGATCGTGCTTTCCTATGCCGTGACGCCGACCATGGCGCTGTTCATCATCGGCAGTTTCTGGCGCCGGGCCAATGGCCAGGGTGGTTTCATCGCCCTGATGTCGGGTACTGCACTGGGTGTGGCCATGTTCCTGATGATCGAGGTGTTCCACCTGTTCAGCCTGCATTTCCTGTATGTCACGCCCATCGTGTTCGGTTTCTCCTGCCTGGTGCTGGTGGCCGCAAGCCTGATGACCAAGCCGTCGGAAAAAGACCCGACGCCTTACATCTGGACCGTGGCGGGCTACCGCGCGGAAACCGCGACCCTGCGCGAGCGTCCGTTGTGGATGAACTACAGGCTGCAGGCAGTGCTGTTGCTGGCCCTGTCGGCGCTGATCGTCGGTTATTTCTGGTAAGGAGGGCAGGGCCATGACCATCCGCAAAAATCTCGTCAAAAGTTTCCTCCTGGGGACCGCGCTTGCCTGTTCGCCGCTCTTCCCGACCACAAATGTGGCGGCGGACGGCGGCGCGGCCCTCACCCTGCCGCCCTATGCGGAGCGGCCGGCGACCGATGAAGTAATATACTTCCTGTTGCCGGACCGGTTTGCGAACGGCGATATGGCGAACGACAATGGCGGCCTTGAGGGTGGTGCGGACATCACGGGGTTCGACCCGGCGCACAAGGGTTTCTACCATGGCGGCGACCTGAAGGGTGTGATCGAGAAGCTGGATTATCTGGCCGACATGGGCGTGACCGCCATCTGGATGACCCCGATCTTCAAGAACAAACCCGTGCAGGGCACACCGGGCAACCTGACCGCCGGTTACCATGGCTACTGGATCACCGATTTCACGCGCATTGACCCGCATCTGGGCACCAACGACGACCTGAAGGCGCTGGTGGACGCAGCCCACGCGCGCAACATGAAGGTGATCTTCGACATCATCACCAACCATACGGCCGATGTGATCCAGTACCGCGAATGCCAGGTCGAGAACGCCCCCGCGCGCTGCCCTGAGTATCGGTCGCTGGCCGATTATCCCTATACCAAACAGGGCAGCAAGGATGGCGCGCCGATCAATGAAGGTTTCAAAGGCGACGATCCGGTCCATCAGACAGCCGAGAATTTCGCGCACCTGACGGACATGTCCTATGCCTACACGCCCTATGTGCCGGAAGCAGAAAAGGACGTAAAAGTACCGGCTTGGCTGAATGATTTAAGGTATTACCATAATCGCGGTAACAGCACGTTCGAGGGCGAAAACTCGCTTTACGGCGACTTCGCGGGCCTCGATGACGTGTTCACCGAAAACCCGGATGTGGTGAAAGGTTTCATCGATATCTACAAAAGCTGGATCAGCGATTACAAGATCGACGGCTACCGCATCGATACCGCCCGCCATGTGAATGACAGCTTCTGGCAACAATTGGCGCCGGCCCTGAAGGCCCATGCCGCCGCCGAAGGCATCCCGCATTTCTACATGTTTGGCGAGGTGTTCGACGGCCGGCCCGAACGCCTGTCTCACTTCACCACCGTCGCAAAACTGCCGGCGGTTCTGGACTTCGGCTTCCAGTATGGCGTGTTCCAGACCCTGGTCGAAGGCAAGGGCACCAGGGTGCTGGCGGATATTTTCGCGAAAGACGGCCTGTATGGCGAGGGTGTGGCCGATGGTTTGCCGACCTTCACCGGCAACCACGATATGGGCCGTTTTGCCTATTTCCTGAAGAACGCGCATCCGGACATGTCGGATGCCGAGATGATGAAACGTATCACCTTGTCGAACGCCCTGATGTTCTTCGCGCGCGGTGTGCCGGTCATCTATTATGGTGACGAGCAGGGTTTTGTGGGCGACGGCAACGACCAGGATGCACGCGAGGACATGTTCCCGAGCCGGGTTGCCATCTATAACGATAACGACCTTGTCGGCACCGACAACACCACCGCCACCGACAATTTCGACCGGTCGCACCCGCTTTACCAGTCGCTGAAGGCGATGTCGGCGCTCTATCTTTCGACACCGGCGCTGCGCCACGGCAAGCAGGCCGTGTTGGCCAGTTCGGAAAAGCCGGGGCTGTTTGTGTTCACACGGACGGACGCAACCACGGGCGAAGCCGTGCTGGTTGCCGTCAATACGGCTGAAACAGCAGTGGCTTATGAAACGACGGCGGCGCTGACGCCCCTGATGGGCGATTGTGCGCTGGCGACAGACAAGGCCGGCAAGGCCACCCTTTCTCTTGAACCGCTGGCATTTGCCGTGTGCGGTATGGGACAAAAATAATGCAAGCCGATGGACAGCAATTGGAAAAACACACAAAGACCAACGCCGAATGGTGGCGCGGCGCCGTTATCTACCAGGTTTACCCACGCAGTTTTGCCGACAGCAATGGCGACGGCGTTGGTGACCTGAAGGGCATTACCGCCAAGCTCGATCATATCGCCTCGTTGGGGGTTGATGCTGTCTGGCTGTCGCCTTTCTTCACGTCACCGATGAAGGATTTCGGTTATGACGTGGCGGATTTCTGCGGTGTCGATCCGATTTTTGGCACGCTGGACGATTTCGACGAGCTTTTGGCGAGGGCCCATGGCCTTGGCCTGAAGGTGATCATCGACCAGGTATTCAGCCATACGTCCGATCAGCATGCCTGGTTTCAGGAAAGCCGCGAGGGCAAGGATAATCCCAAGGCCGACTGGTATACCTGGGTCGACCCGAAAGCGGACGGAAGCCCGCCCAACAACTGGCTGTCGGTCTTTATGGGGCCGGCCTGGACGTGGGACGCCCGGCGCAAGCAATATTACCTGCATAATTTCCTCTCGAGCCAGCCCGACCTTAATGTCCATAACCCCGAGGTCCAGGATGCGCTCATCGGTGCAGCGCGCTTCTGGCTTGACCGCGGTGTGGATGGTTTCCGCCTCGATGCGGTGAATTTCTACATGCATGACCTGGACCTCAGGGACAACCCGCCGATGCCGGGCAGGGAAGGCTGCAAGCCTTTCGACATGCAGGACCATGTCTACAACCAGTCGCACCCGGCGATCCTGACGTTCCTTGAACGCCTGCGCGGCCTGATGGACCGGTATCCGGGCCGGTTTGCGGTCGCTGAGATTGGCGGTGACCGTTCGCTTGAGGAATCGATCGAATACACGGAAGGCGACAAGCGGTTGCAAACCGCCTACAGCTTCGTATTCCTGGAGGCCGATACCCTGTCCGTGCCGGTGATCCGCAACGCGGTCGAGGCCTGGCCCGACCATGCCGGCGCCGGCTGGCCGTCCTATACCTTCTCGAACCACGACAGGCCGCGGGCCGTATCGCGCTGGGCCCGGTCTGATGCCGAAGAGGCCGACCCGCGTTTTGCCGTGTTCCTGAACAGCCTCCTTTGCTCGCTCAGGGGCAGCATCTGCCTGTATCAGGGCGAAGAAGTGGGCCTGCCGCAGGCACGGGTACCCTATGAGCGTCTGGTCGACCCGGAAGCCATTGCCAACTGGCCGCAAACCCTGGGCCGCGACGGCACCCGCACGCCAATCCCGTGGCAGTCGGGCATGCCGCATGCCGGTTTTTCTGAAGTGGAACCCTGGCTGCCGGTTGACAACAGGCACCATGATTATGCCATCGCGGAACATGAGAAAAACCCGGCGTCGCCCTTGCATGCGCTCAGGAAATTCCTGGCGTTCCGCAAGGGCGAACCGGCGCTTCTGACCGGGTCGATCACGTTTCTTGAGGCGCCGGAGCCGGTGCTGACGTTCGTGCGCGAACAGGATGGCCGGCGCTTGCTGTGTGTCTTCAACCTGGGTACGGAAACGGCAAGCTATACGGGGCCGGAGGCTGAACTCCTTTATTCGGTGAATGATGCGACACCGGGGGGCAGCCTGCCACCGATCAGCGGTTATATCGCGCGCCTGAAATGACAAAAGCCGCCCATCGGGGCGGCTTTTTTCTTTCGGGCTCAGACCGATATCAGGCGCCGCAGCTTTCGCGCACGATCAGTTCGGTTGGCAACAGCTCGGACCGGACCTTTTCTCCTTCCGCCAGGCGCAGCGCCTTGCTGACCAGCCGGCGACCAGCTTTGGCGACATCCTGCCGGATCGTGGTCAGGGCTGGGGTGCTGTAGGCGGCGATGCGCACATCGTCGTACCCGATCACCGATACATCACCCGGCACATTGATGCCGGCGCGCATCAAGGCCCGGATGGCGCCCATGGCGATTACGTCGGCGGCGGCCACGATGCCGTCGAACTGTTCGCCGGTTTCCAGCAGCACTTCGATGGTTTCCATAGCGGCATCAAAGCTGAAGGCCGCACTGCGCACAAGGGCGTCATCCAGCGACAGGCCGGCTTCACGCATGGCGTCACAATAGCCTTCATAGCGCAGGCGTACTTCCGGTGCCTCGATATCGCCGATGAAGGCGACGCGCTTGCGGCCAAGGCGCAGAAGGTGGCTTGCAGCCATATATCCACCCCGCCGATTGTCGCTGCCGATCGAACAGTAAGCCTGGTTTTCAAGCTGGGCACCCCAAACCACAAAAGGCGCGCCGGTGCGCGCCAACTGGTTCAGGGGTTCATGCAACAGGCTTTGGCCCACCATGATGAAGGCCTCGGCCCGCCGGTCGCGGACCAGGTTTTCCAGGTCCTTCAGATCGCGCGGGCTGTGGTGGGAAATCAGGAAGTCGCAATCGTTTTCCTTCATGGCGTCACCGATGCCGCCAATCAGGTCCAGGTAGAAAGCATCCGAAATTCTGGCTTCCTTGCCTTGCGGCTGCGGGATGATCAGTTCAAGCGTGCGTGTGGCAGACTGCGGTTCAGCCTCTTCCTTGCGCCTGAGCACCATGTTGTTTTCTTCAACGATGGCGAGGATGCGCTGTTTGGTGGCGTTTGACACGAGCGGGCTGTCGCTCATGGCGCGCGATACGGTCGAGATGGAAACGCCGGCTATTTCGGCGACATCCTCGAGCCGCACCTGTTTTCGGGCGCCGCTGTTGTCGTGAAAGGTTTTTTCCGCTGTCATGTTTTTTTGCTCTGTCTTCTTGATCGTTTCTGGTCGCGAGATATGGATCGCTTCATCAGACAATGCAAAAAGATGCAAAAAACTGCAAGGATGATTTTCAGTCAGGCCGGACGCTGTCCCCGAAGCGGACAAGGGTTTCCGGGCCCAAGCCTTCGATCAGCGGCGTCAGCCCTGTGGCAAAATGCCGCCAGTTGCCGACACCCGAACGGTAGATCGGCTGGCGCACCTGTTCGCTGCTGGCGGTGCGCACGGCACGGCGGTTTTCAAAGAAGCGCAGGCAGGCGGGGTCGAAGGGCAGGCCACAATGATCCAACAAGGCGCGCACGGCACCTTCGGTGTCCGCGACGGTATCCTCATACTGTTGCAGGCGCACCTTGCCGGGCAGGACACGGTCCCAGTGGTCCATGATAGCGAGGTAGGCTTTGAAATAGCGCGCGATATGGCCCAGGTCGTAGCTGAACTCATGCCCGCCGGCAAAATGCTGGCGGAACACACTGAAGCCGGTATCGAGCGGGTTGCGGCGCGCATCGATGATGATGGCGTCCGGCAGTATTTTGTGGATCAGACCCACATGCTGGAAATTGGGCGGCAGCTTGTCGATGAAAAACGGCTTGCCGGTGCGGTAGATGGCACTTTCGTCCAGATAGGACTGGCCGAAGGCCGCGAGCTCGGCCGGGCTGAAGGCCTTGAGGCCTTGCGGGTATAGCTTGCCGCGCCTTTTGCATTCTGCCTCGATACGCCGGATCAGGTTGGGCAGACAGAACAGCTCCATCGTGCCTTCAACGTCTGCATGGCTGGCCAGGATCTGTTCCACGAGGGTGGAGCCCGAGCGCGGCAGGCCGACGATGAAGATCGGGCGCACCGCTTGCTGGCCACGGGGCGCCGTGACATCCAGCATGGCCGGCGCGAACGCCTGCATGAAGTCCGCCATCGTGTGGTCCATTGCATCCGGGTCAAAGGCCACGTCAGGGCGCAGCCGGTTGGCCGTGCAGTAGGCTGCGAAAGCCGCATCCCAGTTGCCGGCATCTTCATGGGCCTTGCCAAGCGCAAAGGCCGCCTGGCAGGACTGCGCGGGCTCTGCACCCGAGCCCTCGGCAATCATGGTTTCCATGCCGATCAGGTCTGCGTCGTCAAACCGGTAGGTCTTGAGGTCCGCCAGTGCCCAGTAAGCGGCGCCATTGTAGGGCACCAGCTTCAGGCTCCTGCGGTAGGCCGCCACCGTCTCCTCGCGCCTGCCAAGTGTTTTCAGGAGGTGCCCGCGCAACAGTTCGATACGGCCGATTTCATCGGGCGTGATATCGGGGCAGGCGAGGGCGCGGTCGAAGGCCGCAAGGCCGGCATCATAGCGCCCATAGTGGCCGCGCACACGACCGGCAATGAACCAACTGATCCATTCATCGGGCGCCAGGTCGGCGGCGAAGGCTGCTTCTTCATCCGCCGCGGCATAATCGCCGGCCTCTTCAAGGGCGGCAACAAGGGCACGGCGCAGAATGATATCGACCGGGAAATGCCCGATGGCATAGCGCAGAATCTTTTGGCTTTCGTCATGCACGCCTGCCTTGCCTGCCAGGTGCGCAAGCGCATAGGCGGCCTTCGGATGCCCGGCCTGGCGCTGCAGCATGCTGCGCGCAATGCGTTCAGCGGCCGGGAAATCGCCACGCGACATATCGCGCCGCAGCGCCTTGAAATCGGGCGCCAGCGGATCGCAGGCGTCTGCCGCCTTCAGGGCCGCACGGGCGCCGGCAAAATCATCGGTTTCATAAAGCAGTCGGCCCAGGAAACACCAGGCCTGGTAAAAGCTGGCATTCAGGGCGGTGGCTTTCCGGAAAGCCGAGATGGCGGCAGCCGTTTTCTCCAGCTTCATGCAGGTGAAAGCCAGGTCGCCCCAGGCGGCATAGGAATTCGGATATTGCTGCACGGCCTTTTCGAAACGGGCCAGTGCTTCCGGGTGTTTGCCCGCCTGCAACAGGGCCGAGCCCAGCATGCTGCCGGCGATTTCGTCATCCGGATGTTGTGCCAGCCAATCCGCCAGAATGGCTGCAGCCGCATCGGCCTGGCCGCCTTTGACAAGCGCCATGGCATGGGCATAGGTCTCTTGGCTGCTTTCGGTCATGGAACCCCCGGAAATGGATGGCGGGCCATTTGGCCCGCCATGATCACTATACCTAGCGCAGTAGGCCTAGAACTGGAAGTCCAGGCGCAGGGCAAAGGTGCGTTCGTCACCATAATAGACATACTGGTTACCGAGCGAATAATCGCTCCGGTACTGGTTCCGCTTGTAGGTGATGATCTCCGTGTTCAGGAGGTTGTTCACATGCAGGCTGATGCGGGCGTTTTCGTTGATCTGCAGCGAACCCGAAATATTCAGCACTTCATAGGCCGGCGAGATATCCTCGTCGCGCACGTTGAAGTGGGACTTGTATTTGCCGTACCCGGCATATTCAAGCCGTACCGAAGCCTCGCGTTCGAACAGGGTCATTTCCTGGTCAAGCGCCGCATAGAAGTTATATTTCGGCACCATGGTCATGTCGTCGCCGTCATGCGCGCCAATGGCATCCGCGTCCGATGTCATTTTGGAATCGGTATAGGCGGCATTCAGCGTGAATTTCAGGCTGTCGGTCACCAGGGTGGTGCTTTCGAACTCCAGGCCCTTCGACTGGGCGCTGGCGGCGTTGGCGGTGTAGGAGAAACCGCACGACGGCATATAGACGCTGGTCTGTACGCCGGTCCAGTCGATCTGGTAGATGGCCGACGAGAACTGGAAGCGGCGATCGAACAACAGGCCTTTCACACCCACTTCATAGTTCTTGATCTGGTCCGAATTGTAGCGGTTGGTGTAGGCGCCGATGTTTTCATCGTCCAGACAGTCCTGCGGGGCAGTCGGGCCGTTGTTGCCACCCGGGCGATAACCTTCCGAATAGACCGCAAACACGGACAGATTGTCGTTCGGCATCCAGGACACGCTGAATTTCTTGCGGGTGCCATTCTCGGCACCGTCGTTGTTCACTTCCTGGATTTCGTCACCGATCCAGATACCGCTCAGTTCATATTCCTCATGGTCCTTCAGGTCGTAATAACGAAGGCCCGCGGTGAATTCGAAGCGACCGGCGCTTTCGGTTTCCAGCGTGTAGCTGGCTTCACCAAAGAGCGCGAGTTCGCGGTTCCAGATATTCTGCTGGTTATAGTTATAGTTCTTGGTGCCGTCGCCATAGAGGTCGAGACCGATCTGGGTCGGGTCACCCAGACCCCAGTAATAGCCCCACAGATATTCGGCGATCGCGCGGGTCCGGTTGTCGGCGTCGATATATTCCCACTGGCCGTCCGGCGTGGATTTGTAGGTGACCTTGTCATAGAAGGCACCGACCGTCAGGTCGAACGGACCGTCGCCCGAGGTCTGCAGGCGTACCTCGTGGGTCCATTCCTTGTAGCCGTCGTCGTTGATGATCCAGGCCCGGAACAGGTCGTTGGCGTCGTTCCTGGACCAGTTGTCGAGCGAGGCATGGTTCTGTTTGCGGTACGACCCCGCATAGATCATGTCGATGCCGTCGATCAGGTTGGACTTTTCGACACGCAGGCCAAACAGGTCGAGGGTGTTTTTGGCCCAGGGGTCAAGGGTTTCCCAGACCGAGAATTTGGCGCTGTGTTCTTCACCGACCGGTGCGCCAACACGGCATTGTGCCCGTTCGCCTTCACATTCCGGGAAGTTCAGGTAAACGTCGTAACCATATGTTGCGTCCGGGTTTTCGGTCAGGACGGCTTCATAATAATAACCGGGTTGCGAACGGTCGGCATAGTCGTAACCAGAGGTACGGCTGTTTTCGTTCACATAGCTCAGGTTGACATTCAGGCCGTCGTTCGGCTGCCACATCATCTGGGCCCGAATGAAATGATATTTGTCGTCCCCGAAGTCACCTGTGTTGGTGTTCAGGATCTTGCCGGTCTGGTTGCTGACATTGCCAATTACCCGAAGGGCCAACTGGTCTTCGATAATGGGTACGTTCAGGCCGCCATAGATGTTTGTACCGATGTCGGGACGGTTCTTTTCGCTTTTGAATACCATGGAGCCGAAGGCCTCAAGCTCGCTGAGGTTCGGTTTGTTGGTGATGATACGTACCGTACCCCCGATGGCGTTCGAACCATAGAGCGTGCCCTGCGGGCCGCGCAGCACTTCAACGCGCTCGACGTCAAACAGGTCGCTGAAGTCGTAGGGTATGTCGTCAGTCCAGGCGCTGGTCGTGCCGGGCGACGAGTCGTTACCGCCCGAAAGTCCGCGCAGGATCAGTTCGCCCCGCGGGCTCGCGGCACCGGCGACGGTGCGATAGGCATCTTCCTTGTTGATCAGGTTCCGTTTCAGGATTTCCTGGGCGCTGACGGCGGCAATGTTCATCGGCACCTCGAGGATCATCTCCTGCTTCTTGCGCGAGGTGACGATAATCTCTTCGAGCCGCGTTTCACCGTCATCATCCGCGTCATCGGCGGCATAGGCCACGGTTGGTGTGGCCAGCAGGGCCACAATTGCAGCGCCGTGCAGCAACGAAGCCAGCACCGGTTTACGCTTCATTTCATGTTCCACCATTTTTTCCTCCCAACAGGAGCCGGGCACGGTGGGGACGGCGGCCTGACTCCGTTTTTGCTATATCTTTCAGGATAGTCCGAACTCTGTACTTGTGTTTAGGACAGCAGGATCGCTTGCAAACCTCAATAAAATTGATCACATTTGCGCCATGCGAACACAGTTTTTGTTTGCGAACCTTTTTGTGGGATGGCGTTTCATCCTGCGCAAGCCTGGGGGATCATGATATGCGAATTGGGAAACGGGCCCGGCTTCTGGCCCTGAATGCGGTATTGCCGGCACTAATGACCGCGTTTATGCCGGTGGCTCAGGCCAGCGAGCAGCATAATCTTTCGGTCGATGACATTCTGGCCCTCAAATATGCCGTTGACCCGCGTATCAGCCCCGATGGCAAATGGGTGGCCTATACGGTCCAGAAAAACGATCTCGAAAAGGATGCGTCCACCAGCCAGGTCTGGATGGCGGCCGCCGACGGCAGCGCCGAATTGCCGATGACCGGCGTGGATTATGGCGCAAGCCATGCGCGCTGGAGCCCGGACGGCAAATATCTGGCCTTCCTGGCCGCAAAGGGCGACGATGCTGAGAGCCAAGTCTGGCTCCTGGACCGCCGGGGCGGTGAAGCGCAGCAATATACCCATGTAAAACAGGGCGTTGACAGTTTCGAATGGTCGCCGGATGGCGCCAACATGCTGCTGACTATCACCGACGCCAAACCGGACGAGGGTGATGATGAAAGCCCCAGACCCTGGGTGATCGACCGGTTGCAGTTCAAGGAAGACGGTGTTGGATACCTCGACCGCCGGCGCCAGCATTTTTACCTGTTCGACGGCAAGGCTGAGCCGGTGCAACTGACCTCGGGCGACTATGATGATGCGTCGCCGGCCCTGAGCCCGGATGGCAAATGGCTGGCGTTCGCGAGCAATCGCACGGCAGAGCCAGACGGCAATACCAACAGCGATATCTGGGTGGTGGCCACGGATGCTGCGCTTGCGGAGCGCCCGCTCAGGCAACTGACCACCAACCCAGGCGCGGACCTTAGCCCGGCCTGGTCGCCGGACGGCAAGTCCATCACCTACGTAACCGTCACCGATGTTGCCAAGATCTGGTACGCCACGCACCATGTTGCCGTGATTCCGGCGAATGGCGGCGAACCGCAGGTGCTGACCGGCGCCTATGACCGCATGGCCTTTGCGCCGTTTTTTGGCGCGGACGGCAAAACCGTTTATTTCCGGGCCGAAGACGATGGCCAGCAGCCCCTGGTGGCTGTTGACGTCGGGAGCGGGAAAATCAAGCGCGTGGCGGGTGATCAGGCGGTCATCGACGGCGCGGACGCCGGTGCAAAGGGGACGTTTGCACTGTCCTTGTCCACCGCCGCAAGCCCACATGAAATCTTCATGCTGAAGGGTGGCAAGCTTGTGCGGCTTAGCCACCAGAATGACCAGACACTGGCACAGGTTGACCTTGCCGCCGTGCGTGAAGTTCGCTTCAAAAGCAGCGATGGTACCGAGGTGGAGGCCTTCATCTACCTGCCGCCGGGCTATGAGGCCGGCAAACGCTATCCGACGATCCTCAGGCCGCATGGTGGCCCTGTGTCGCAGCATAGCTCCGGCTTCTACGAGGAAGGGCAGGCGCTTGCGGCCCGGGGTTATGTGGTGATTGCACCAAACCCGCGCGGCTCGTCCGGCTACGGCGAGGCATTCTGCGCTGAACTTTTCGCAAACTGGGGTATGAAGGATTTCGAGGACGTTTCGGCCGCTGTCGACTTTGCCATCAGTGAAGGCATTGCCGATCCGGACAGGCTCGGCGTCGGGGGCTGGTCCTATGGCGGTATTTTGACCAATTATGTGATCACAAAATCTACGCGGTTCAAGGCTGCCATCTCGGGCGCCAGCGAGGTATTGTACCGGGCTAACTATGGCCATGATATCTATCAGGCGCTGTGGGAGGCCGAGCTCGGGTTGCCATGGGAGACACCTGAGGCCTGGGAGCGCATCACGCCCTTCAATGATGTCGGCAAGGTGACGACCCCGACCCTGGTGATTGGTGGCAAGGAAGACTGGAACGTGCCGATCCTGAACTCGGAACAGCTTTACCAGGCGCTGAAACGGCGTGGCATCGACACCCAGCTTGTGGTCTATCCCGGCGAAACCCACAGTATCGAGCGGCCGAGCTTCGTTCGCGACCGGCTGGAACGGTATTTCGACTGGTATGGCAAATACCTGAAATAGGGGCGTGTCGCCTGAACTGTCACACAAAAGCCGGCAGGAATGCCGGCTTTTTCACATTGCGGTTGGGTGCCTAGCGCGCCAGATGCAGGAAATGCATATGCTTGTCATACTGGAACAGCACATCATGTATGATCTGATCCTCTGAAAAGCCGAAAATGTCATACTGCTGGCCACCTTCAAGCAGGTGTACCTCGGCCCTGTAGAAACGTTCGTCGGTCAGGCGATCCTCGGTCGGGTCGATGTAGGCAAAGCTTGGCCGCAGGAAACCGCGGGTCACGACAGCATAGCGAAATTCCATTTCGTCCCCATGCAGGATGCGAAGTTCGGTCTGATCGGCCGAAAGCACGGCGTGTGCCCGGCTGTCGCTTTTTTCAATTTCAGCAGCCACCTTGGCAAGCGCCGGGGTGACGATGCGGGTGACAAATCTGGCGACCTCGGCTTCACCGGGGTGCGCGAGCAAGGCATTCAGCCGCTGTTTCCAGGAGGCGGCACTGCCGCCGATGGCGACATCGGGTACCACGGCGGCACCGCGCATTTTGGCAGCTTCCATCCTGAGGCCGCGGATAAGTCCGACACAGGCAAGGACAATGACAAATGTGAAGGGCAGGGCTGTGGTGATGGTCGCAGCCTGCAGGGCGCCCAACCCGCCGCCGATCATCAGCACCGCGGCAACCACACCTTCGGTAACGGCCCAGAAAATCCGCTGCCACACGGGTGGGTTCAGGTGCCCGCCGGAGGTAATGGTATCGATAACCAGCGAGCCGGAGTCCGACGAGGTGACAAAAAAGGTGATGATCAGGATCACCGCCATGAATGAGACAATACTTGGGAATGGCAGATGTTCGAGGAAGGCAAACAGCCCCAGGGGCAGGTTATGCTGTACGGCTTCAATGATGCCCGCGCCTTCGCCCGACATAGCATACCCAAGCGCACTGTTGCCGAACGCGGTCATCCAGATGAAAGTGAAGGCCGTCGGCACCAGAAGCACACCGACGATGAATTCCCGGATGGTGCGGCCCCTTGAAATGCGGGCGATGAAGATGCCGACAAAGGGCGACCAACTGATCCACCAGCCCCAATAGAACAGGGTCCAGTTTGCGAGCCATTTGTGGTCGCCCGTATAGGCGTTCAGCTTGAAACTGCGTTCAATGATGGTCTGGGCGTACATGCCCAGGTTCTGGACAAAACTGTTCAGGAACAACAGGGTCGGGCCGGCCAGAATGACAAACAGCAGCAACAGCACCGCCAGCGCCATATTGATTTCCGACAGGCGTTTGATACCGGCATCAAGGCCCGACACCACTGACGCTGTCGCGCAGGCCGTGATGGCGGCAATCAGGATAATCTGCACAGTGGTATTGACCGGCACACCAAACAGATGGCCAAGGCCGGCATTCACCTGCGCGACCCCGAAGCCAAGCGACGTGGCGACCCCAAACAGGGTGCCGATCACAGCCAGCACATCGACCATATGGCCGATGGGGCCGTTGATACGGTCACCGATCAGCGGATAGAGCGCGGCACGGATGGTCAGCGGAAGCCGGTGCCGGAACGCAAAATAGGCAAGGGACAGCCCGACGACCGCATAGATGGCCCAGGCATTGATGCCCCAGTGGAAAAAAGTAATCTGCATCGCCTGACGGGCGGCTTCTATGGTTTGCGGTGCCGCATCGGGCGGTGCAGTATAATGGATCAGCGGCTCCGCGACGCCAAAAAACAGGAGGCCGATGCCGATGCCGGCGGAAAACAGCATCGCAAACCACGACAGGAAACTGTAATCGGGCCGCGAATGGTCCGGCCCCAGCCGGATGTCGCCATAGCGGCTGGCTGCCAGGAAAATACAGAAAATCAGGAAGCCGGAGACACCGAGCATATAGACCCAGCCTGACGTGCGCACGACCCATGCCTGCAGGGTATCGAACATATATTTGGCGGTATCGCCCGAACCAAGCGTGAACAGCACCAGTGCAATGATGATGCCGGCTGACGGCAGGAACACCGGCGCCAGCATGCCGGGCCTGTTTTTGGATTGCGGTTCGGTGCCGATGTTGTCCGTCATGAATCCCTAGCCTATTATATCGTATTCAAATTAAAAACAGCCTGTCGGGGAGGCGGTGCGATAGTCACTGAAGTGCTGAAGATCCAGATAAAGTTGGACAAAACGAGCATGACTATCGGTGGAGCCAGACAGGAATGCCCAGTACTAACAGTTAGAATACGATATAACAAGGCAGCCGGCGGGAACCGGTGCAGGGACAAGACGGAAAGGCGGGGAAAGGCCCCCTCCTGTGCAGGGAGGGGGCCGGGGCGTCAGCAACCGCTAGACAAAGCGGGCGACGAGATTTTCGAGATATTCCTGGCGGCCGGAAACCGGCGCGGGGGCGACGCCTGTCTTGGTGGCGGCGTCCGCAATGTCGGCCAGGCTGCTGCCGGGCGCCATGATTTGCTGGCCGAGAGCAGAGTTCCAGCCGGCATAACGGTTGGCGACAAAGTCCGTGAGGCAACCGTCCTCGATCAGGGCCTCAGCCTGCAACAGGGCGCGCGCAAGCTGGTCTATACCGCCGATATGACCATGGAAAAGATCAACCGGATCAAGGCTCTGCCGGCGTAACTTTGCGTCGAAATTGAAACCGCCAGACGTCAAGCCACCGGCCTTCAGGATACGGTAGAGTACCAGGGTCAACTCCAGCGGGTCGTTCGGGAACTGGTCGGTGTCCCAGCCATTCTGCGGATCGCCACGGTTGATGTCGAACGAGCCCATGATGCCCAGGGCCGCCGCGGTCTCGACTTCATGCTCGAAACTGTGGCCGGCGAGGGTGGCATGGTTTGCCTCGATATTGACCCGGACTTCATTTTCAAGCCCGTAGCGTTTCAGGAACCCGTATACGGTGGCCACATCATGGTCATACTGGTGTTTGGTCGGTTCATGCGGCTTGGGTTCCAGCAGGATCATGCCTTTGAAGCCGATCTTGTGCTTGTGCTCGACCACCATCGACAGGAAACGGCCCATCTGGTCAAGTTCGCGCGCCATATCGGTGTTCAGGAGGGTGTCATAACCCTCGCGGCCACCCCAAAGCACATAGTTTTCACCTCCAAGCCGTTTTGTGGCTTCAATACATTGGCGTACCTGGGCTGCGGCAAAGGCAAACACCTCGGGGTTCGGGTTAGTGGCGGCGCCGGCGGCAAAACGCGGGTGCGAGAACAGGTTCGCAGTCCCCCACAGGAGCTTCATGCCGGTTTGCTGCATCTTGGCCTCGAGCCCGTCGACGGCGGCGGCAAAATTGCTGGTATGTTCGGCCAGGGTCTGGGCTTCGGCCATGACATCCACATCATGGAAGCAGTAATAGGGCGCGCCCAATTTGCTGAAAAACTCGAACGCGACATCCATCTTGGCCTTGGCGGCCGCAGCGTCCATCTTGCCCGCGAGCCAGGGCCTGCCGAAGGTGCCGGCGCCAAACACGTCGCTGCCGTCCCAGCAGAAGCTGTGCCAGTAACAGACCGCCAGGCGCAGATGGTCCTCCATACGCTTGCCCAGCACCAGTTGGTCCTTGTCATAATAGCGGAAGGCCAGGGGGTTGCGGCTGTCGCGGCCTTCAAACCCGATAGGGCCGACGCCCTTGAAATAGTCCTCACCAGCGCGGTGGCTGCTGCTGTCTGCCATAATCGTCACTCCTTGAATTGGCCGCGCAGGTCCTTATAAAGCCGCGCGAATTTATTGCGTTTGGCCGCCAGCATGTCGCTGTCGCGGCTATCGGGTTCAATGGCCGTGCGCACGGGTGGCACGGTGCAGACGTCTGCCACCGCTTCACCGGTCAATCCGATGCGGGCCAGCCGGGCGGCGCCGAATGCCGGTCCGACCTCGGCACCATCGCGGTAGACGAGCTTGCGGCCCAGGGCGGCTGCCAGGATGCGGCCCCAATATCGGGATCGTGCGCCGCCCCCGATGACAGTCAGGCTGGAAATCGTCGTGCCGGTTTCAAACAGCGCCTGCAAACCGTCGGCAAAAGCGAATGCCACGCCTTCCAGCACTGCCTGGCCCACGGCCGCAGCGTCGCTGTCATGATCAAGGCCGAACAGCACGCCCCGCGCGTCCGGGTCGTTGTGCGGTGTGCGCTCGCCCGACAGGTACGGCAGGAAAATCAGCGGGTTATCGAGCCGCGCCCGTTGCTCCGCAGCGGCAATCAGAGCCGCGGCATCCGCAAATCCGGTCATGCGCGCAGCCCAGTCGACCGCACTTGCCGCGCTCAGGATCACGCTCATCTGGTGCCACCTGTCGGGCAAACAATGGCAGAAAGTATGGACCCCCCGGTCCGGGTTGGGGCGGTATGTGTCGTTTGCGACAAACAGGACCCCAGACGTGCCGAGCGACAGGAAAGCGTCGCCAGGATTTACGACGCCAACTCCGGCCGCGCCGGCCGCATTGTCGCCGGCGCCGGCAACAACGGGCACACGGTCCATACCCCATCGGCTGGCGGTATCGGCTGCCAAGGTTCCTGTGATTTCGGTTCCTTCATACAGGCCTGGCATATGACCGCGCGTCAGGCGGCAGGCCGATAGCATGGTATCGGACCAATCGCGTTCCGCAACATCGACCCACAGGGTGCCCGCTGCGTCCGAAAGGTCGGTGGCCAGATCGCCGGTCATGCACAGTCGGACATAATCCTTTGGCAACAGTACAGTTTTGACCGCAGCAAAGATGTCGGGCTCGTGGGCGGCAAGCCAGAGAAGTTTGGGCGCGGTGAAACCCGGCATGGCCAGGTTGCCGGTGATGCCGCGGCTCATCGGCACCATCTGTTCGAGCGCAGCACATTCGCTGCCGCTGCGGCCGTCGTTCCACAGAATTGCCGGGCGAAGCGGTTTCCTGTCTGCACCCAGAAGCGTTGCACCATGCATCTGACCGGAAAGGCCGATCGCCAGAACCTTGTGCCTCAGCGTTGGGTCCAGCGCCTGAACCGCCCGTTCTGTGGCCAGCCACCAGCTTTCGGGGTCCTGTTCGGACCAGCCGGGCCTGGGGCGCGAAACCGTGAGCGGCGCCGTTGCCTGTGCGGCCAGCGCGCCTTGGTCGTCAACCAGAACGGCCTTGACGCCGGATGTGCCGATATCAAGACCGAGAAACATGGGAGGCCGACCTCAGTTTGGACGCGGCAGACGAGCGGGCTGAATGCCCGCAGGATGGCCAATAAAATGGCATGCGGCCATGATCCGCAAGCGCAGTGCTGAACAACTGATCCTCCCCAGTTCCCAATGCCGCGATCGCGCGGCACAAGAAATGGTAGCGCTAACTTTTTTGTAAAACAAGCGGGCAAACGCAAATTTATGTGAGCGATATCAGTTTTGGGCGCCTGACCGGCACAATGGGCTAGGCGCTAATCGGCCTGTTGGGCGACGCGGCGCGCTGTCATGGGGCAGGGACCAGCGCACGCCAGGGCACCCGCGTTAGCTGAATGTCTTCCTTGTTGGTGGCATAGGCGACATAAAGCCAGTCACCGGAAAGCACGCTTTTGGGATAGCTGTATCCGGCACGTTTGTAACGGCCCTCAAAACGTAACGCTTGCAGGTCCGGCCCGCCGGACCGCAGCAGCATGGCCCGGTCAAATGTGCGGCCATCCTTGCTCAGGCTCAGGACCAGCGGAAACCGCGTGCGGTTGCCTGTCGGGTTGTTGACACGGAAAATGGTGCCGTCCGGCAGGGTGCCGGCGCTTTGTTTCGAGCGGGAATCGGGAAAATCGGCCAGTCGGGGTTGGCTCCAGCTTTCGGCATTGTCATGGCTTTCGGAGACAAGCGTCCGGAAACTGCTGTCCTGATCCCGAAACAGCATGACCAGGATGCCGTCCGGGCGCAGGAACCAGCTTGGCTCCAGCTCACGGCTGACTTCGCCCTGGTGCGGCAGGTTTGTCATTCGTCCGGCGACCCAGCCGCGTGTGCCCAGCGGGTCATCCGTATAAAACGGTGTCGCAACAAGACCGGGCGCCAGATGAAAGGCACCAACGATACGACCGCCGGGCAGGGCGCGCATATCCTGTTCGACAACACCATCGACCGGCCTGCCATCCTGGCCTGTCACGCGCAAAGGTGCGCTCCAGTGCTCGCCATCGGTGCTGGTAACATATTCGGCATGGCCTCCGCGGCCGCCATCATCGCGCAGGGGCCAGACATTGAGGAAGGCAACTAGGGTGGCACCGTCCGTATACCAGCCGCCGCTGGTCACCGTGGCGCCATCCCGTGCCGCAGCAAGTATCCGTGGTGCTGGCCAGCGGGCAGGGTTGTCGCTGATGGCATAAACCAGATGGGTATCAGGCGCGTCTTCGTCGCGCGCGGAGGTTTGCCACTGCACATACAGACGGCCCTTGAAGGCAATCGCGACGGCGCCATGATTATAGGCATTTTGTCCCACAGACGGCGCAAATACCGTGAATGTTTCGGCCCCGGGCGCGGGCACGAGCCCGAGTGTCAGTGGTTTGGACGCATCAAAAAGGGACGGTGTTACAGAAATTACCTGTTCTTCATCACCTGCATGGGCAGTCTGGAACCCGCCGGCGATAAGCGCCGCGAGCATCAGCAACAATATGGCACACACGCGCGGTGTGAGCAGTCGGTGATTGGTAAAGCTTTCCATGGTGCCAATTTGGTTCAGCAAGGTCCGCCTTGTCCAGCGAAGTGTCTATAAGGCAGGGCACGGGCGCGACAAGATGACCGCTCGAAAGGTGTTGTGGATGGGTTCCCCATACAGTGATACATTAAACGCATAATTTATATTATGGGAAATTCCAATTATGCGCACCTAGCGGTATCCTTTGGAATCCGGGTGTGACGTGTCATTGAAAATGTCAGCGCTCTGCCAGAGTTGTGTCATCTTGCGCAAGTGCGCAACATTCATATAGAAGCGCTAAATTCTTGAAGGCTGCAATCTTTACGAATCCTGCGCGACGGCACCAACAATGAGCGTCCATCATCTCACGTTATCACCCATTCGTAAGTGGAACCATAGATCTGGAAATCGTTCATCTGCGTCCACCTATGCTCAACCCACATATTCGCATTACTGGGCCCTCCAAATTTCGCAAGATCGGCCATGCCATCATATACAGACCTTGTTATCCAGGTCTTAAAAGATCCTACTTTCAGGGAGCTTAGCTTGGCCGCATAGTTTGCGCTTCTACCAATCCAAGCCACGTCATTACTTCCGCGAATGCCTGCTCGGACGCCAAAAACGTTACTACAATCCACACCAACGACGTGGCTCAGCAAATACGGCGTATTGGGGTGCCGCTGTTTGAGCCTGGGGTTGATAATGTGGTTAACTGCCCAATTGATTTTAAGTGCAGCCCGGACCGCATTGGTTCGCTTCATATCACCGACAAAGACGCCCATTACGCGATCGCCGTCATACGACCGTATCTCACCACCTTCGGCCCGGATGATCTTTGAGGCACAATGTAGGAATACCTTATATTGCTCGGCGGCAAACCAATCGAGATAGCCGTCCACCAATTGTGTCGAAGCTGTCAGGTCTGCGTAAATCATCGCAGCTTCGAGGTCCACACCTTGATTGCCAAGTTGAATGTCGTCGGATTCCGGCACGACCCGACCGGCTCTGCGGTCCCACGCTGACGAGTAGGTACCGTAGACATGCGCGTCTAATTCTTCTCTTAAAGTCACCGGAACTCGGTCCTTTCATGCGACTGAATATTTCATTTTCTAGGAACTCTATTGTCAGCGCAATCTAGACATTTATTATAGAGGCAACCCAAACAGGATTCAGGCGGCAAGCACGTGGCACATACTAAACTCGATGTCATTGATGTTCTTGAAAAGGCCCTAGCGCGGCATTTGGAATGGATACGCGCTGCGGACACAAAATTGTCACTGCTCCTACCTGTTGAGACAGCGATGTTTGGTGCGATCGCCATTAAGATTCCGGAAACTATTAATAAGGTTTCGTGGTGCCAATGGTTGATCATTGGCTTTTCTGTTGCCCTACTCCTCTCATCACTTGCCTGTACCGCATTGTCGTTTTTTCCGCGCACAGATGGACCAAGTGGGAGGTCATATATCTACTTTGGAATCGTGGCGTCAGGAACTTTTTCTGAATTTAAACAAGATGTTGAGGAAATATCTAGAGAATCCTATGAAGAAGACCTTGTCAAGCAGTGTTACGCGAACGCCAGCATAGCAAAGGTAAAATTTGCTCTTATGCGGCGATCAACCTTTCTGACGATCACTGCATTCCCTTTTTGGGTGATCGCCCTGTTCCTGCTCTACTGACTGCAGGCAACATACGCGCAGGGTCCCACAACAACGCGCACCATCTTTGACCAGTTCATTTACAAAACGGTGCTCTTCAACCTGCCTTGTCCCTTCAAGCTTGAGGAAGTCAAATAGAAGTTTCCCGTGGCAGCAATCTCTGCGCAAAATCTCTTTGCCGCCACGTCCAATGCAACCTCGCGGGCAAGGTGAACGGCCATTGCAGTAGCTCGATTTTGTCTTGCGGTTTACGTGTATTTTGAAAGCCGAAATCCACGTTTGTGCGCCCCTCAAGTGGTCATCATACTCGCCTTGAATTCCCATTTTCGCGGCTATTTTTCTCGCACTATGCTCAAAATAGCCTGCTTCTCCGTGAGCGAGCGCACGGGAGCGAGGCCAAATACCGGTCTTCCTCGCACCCTCCTGAACTTTTAAGGTCTCGTGTAGTTTTCCCCACCAGACTCGGGCTTGGCGGCCGTTCCAGATATTTGCGCCGGCATCATAGCCAATGCAAAAGCAACCATCGCTTTCGATATGCCTGTCTGGGCAAAATGCCGGATATCTACGAAGCTCCGTTCGCTCGCGAACAGCAAACTTCCCCGCTCTTATAAATATTTCTAGGTGCAGTGTAGCCGGCTGGGCACCCTGCCCTAGTATAAATGTATAATCGAAGAAGGCCCTGCCGTCGTCCGATAAGTCTACGGATGAGACATAGTTGGGTGCATGGCGAAGTAGGAGCTCTAGCCGCAACCTGGTTGCCCCACTAGCTCATGTGAGAGCGATTTGGTTCTGGCTGCCAGGGTTTAGCAGCGACTAAGGCAGGGGCTTCTATTTTCTCGGCGATTATAGCTTCATAGACATCATACTCCAGCCCCTGCACTGTACCGCCATGACCAAAGTAGTCTTTCACTATTCCTGGCGCTGCGGCATGTGCATTGTCTCCAAGGGCTGTTTCGGTACCATCAAGACCACCTTGCAGCGCCTCTGATTCCTGCACTGCTTTGCTCGTGCAGCATCGCAAACTCCTATCCCCACGGATGCCAAGTCGCGTGATGGGCGTTTGGCCCAATTCAATGCCAATTGCTAAACCTAAGTCGCTCGCCAAGCCAAGTGCTCCAAGTGCAATGTTGAATGATGAGCGCATGCCTGAGGCACATCCAACCGCTTCTCGAACAGTCTTTTCTTCATCGACCGAAGTTCCCGTACCGGATGCCAGCACACCATGGATACAGTCGCCAATGTACCTAATTTTTCGACCGCCAAAGTCATCGTAGAGGACGTTGTTGAGCTCCGCACGTAAGACGTGGATAGCCTGAAGCGCTTGTTGGACGCGCCCAGTTCGAATTGCGTCATCCACAAATCTTGTATAGCCGTCGATGTCCGCAAAAATCACAACCATCGGCATGCGTACCGTATTGCTCGGCATCAGGTCCTGAAATTCAATGTCCCTAAGCGGCAATTTATGTTCATGGAATGAAAACTTGACGTCCCCAAGCTCTACCCGACCAAGGGCAAGGTCTTCTCTCCAATCGCGGATCACGCTCTCAATCAAGGCTTTTGCGTTGATCATTGCAGGATGGCCGGGGTTCAACGCGCCTTTTCGCCCCATCATGAGTGCTAAGCCCTCATCCAGTGGCCGCGCCGAAAACTGGACATCATCTTCCAGACTAGTGAAATCCGAACGCAAAATGGCCTGAGCGCGCTCAGACAAAAATAGGCCAGTCTCTTCACCATCGGCGAGTTTTGCGGCTACGTTGGCGGCCGATCCAAGAAACAGCGGCTCCGCCTCACTCTTGCTGCCATCATCAATTGCAAGACACTTCCCGCTGTCAATACCAACCCGAAGGCTCGCAGGCTCACGGCCGCCAAAGAACTCGTCATTTACGCGATCAGCCAACATTTTGAACTCTTGAGAGAGTTCGATTGCTGCTTGAATGCGCCTGGCTTCATCATCGAACGGCTCAATAATGACTGCGTGAAGTCGCGCGCCATGAAAGTCTACACGTATTGCGCCGCGCTGGCTAATAAGGCGGTCAAAGGCGCTGTAGTAGGTATGCAGGAATTGAAGGGCACGTTCATGGCTGCGAGATGTCTCGCCATCTTTATCAATCAGTATCGAGCCAAAATTGATCAAGTTCGCATAGATATGAACGCCGTCCACCAAGACGGCCTGGTTATGTGGCAGGTCTACCAATGCGCTCTTTAAGGCTTTGCCGGTACTAGCTAAGTGTGCCGCGTTCCGGACCTGAAATCTCGCCATAAAGCCTGCATTATAGTTCTCAACCATAAAGCTAGCGCGTGGCGCATTTTGAATAGCGGTGTTGATTCTGGCGGTAGCTACAGCTGCATCCCAAGGCATCGCTCACTCCTGTGCGTTTCCCTGCGAAAGTCAGTTTGTAAAGTGCCTTGATTGATCAACTCGCCTGACACACGGTTCTTGGCTTCCGCAAAATTCCCAAGTTCATTTCAGGTAGGTAAACGCGCCTAAAATTACAAGATGTTGGGGTGAAAATATTGAAAAACACCAAGTATCGTCCCAAATTGGACTCAAATAGTGCGCGCATCATTTGGCAATCTCACATCAGTATGTCCCAAGAATTCTACTATCGATAACTTACACTTATCGTTCTTAATTCCGGCCGGTTTCACGGATTTTGGCCCGGATTTCCGCCATTCAGCACCCTGAAATCCGCAGGAAACCGCCCTCTGTCCTCACTGTGGCTGCCCCTTGAAAATCTGCGCGCCTCGATGGGTTTTCCGGCGCCGTGCGCTCCCTGCCAAAGCATGCTATACTGCGACCTTCACGGAGGCAGCCCATGGCCAGCAAGCGCAACAGCGGCCCATTCTCGAGCGATACCGATGCCGCCGCCCAGATGATGGGCTGGCTGCCGGTCCGAGACGCGCTCAAGCAGGACCTGGATGCCGTCTATGAACGTGCCCAAGCCCTGACCCGCATGGCACGCTCCGAGAACACCCGGCGCGCCTATAAGACCGCTTGGGCGCAATATGAGGCCTGGTGTCAGGGTGTGGGCGCCAAACCGCTATCGGGCGACCCTGGTACCGTTGCGCTTTATCTGGCGATGCTCTCGCACAAGGTCCGGCCTTCGACCCTCAAAGCCCGACTGGCGGCAATTTCGGTCGCGCACCGGCTTGCCGGTGTCAAATTCGATACCGCCCACGAGAGCCTGCGCCTGATTGTCCGTGGTGCGGTCCGTGAAAAAGGGCTGGCGCCGAGCCGGCAGGCGCGACCGCTGCATTATGACGCCTTGCCCGATGTGACCGATGCCTTCGGCGACACGCCGGTCGAAATACGCAACAGGGCCCTCCTGCTCCTGGGATTTGCCGGCGCGCTCCGGCGTTCGGAGATTGTGGCAGTCCGGCGCGAGCATATCAGAATGACGCCAAAGGGCCTGACCCTCACCCTGCCCCGCTCCAAAACCGACAGGCGGGGCCATGGAGAGGCCATCTTCATAGCCAGGCACCCGAGCCCTGCCCTGTGTCCTGTTGGGGCCATGGAGGCCTGGCTAAGCTGCCTGGGCGATGGTACTGGCCCTCTGTTTCCACATGCCAATCGCGGGGGCACGTTTCGGGCTGAAGCGATCACGCCTCAGACGGTCAACCGGATCATCAAGGAGATGGCAGAGCGCCTGGGGCTTGAGCGCGACGCCTATAGTGGCCATAGCCTGCGCGCAGGCCTCGCGACTTCGGCGGCTGATGCCGGCTGCGATTTGCGCGCGATCATGGCCCAGACCCGCCTTAGAAGCGCCCGCCAGGCCATGACCTATATCCGGGATGCGGAACGGCAACGCCAAAATGTGACTTCCACGCTTTTTGGCCCGTCTCCTGCCAAAATGCAAATTGCCCCATGAGAACCGGATCAATCGCTCGAATAGAATTTTTTGCAGTGCTGCAACAAAGGATCTAGTTCCCTAATGTGTTTGCTCGGCCAGGACCGGGCCGCTCCCCGAAGCCAAGCCCAGGCTGCTTTCGGAAACAAATTTTGATAGGGGTGTGATGGCTCGAACCAGTAAGCCAAAGTCAGCAGCGCCGCAAGGATGAAGAAACGGCGATCTATCCCGCGCGTCAGATCACGAAAGTTGGTTGCTGGCTTTGGTCCATATTTGTAGACCTGAAAAATTTTATCGTCCCATGCAAAGAAAGGCGGATAGCAATGGCGCCAGCGGTTGTCATGACTAAACTCGAACTGGAAACTGCTCGCGCCTGAATAGCCGGCGCTTGGATCAAAATTACAGATGATCGCCTCGAGAATGTCGTCAATCGGCTCAAAGCAAAATGGATAACCATCGGGTCCTGCCTCAAGGCTCTTAAGCATAATTTCTAATCTGTAATAAAATTCAATTGCTTTGAGATATTGGCTATTGCTTAGCGATGAATATGGAGGTCGATTGTCAAACGACAGGAAAAATTTGTGACCGGTCATATGTGAGTCGCCATCAAGAATGAGTGATTTGTGGCGAGGGCAAACAAATGTAAAGGCGTCCGTCCACTCCTTGCGACCATACAAAATGGGCCTGGTCTTGGCACTGTCATCGCGCCAGCAAGCCTCGCAGAAGAATGCAAGTCTAGTAGAGACAATCTGACGCGGGTTGTCGCAGAGCGTCTTCTTGATGACGCTTTCATCCAGGTCAGTCGCAGCCGATAACGCAGTAACTACATGTTGGGGGCATGCCCGTGTTAGCTCATTGGCGCTATGCCACACGTCTGTGCCAAGCAGAAAATCAATAATGCTTGTTTCAATATGCAAATTTTCCTCGTCCAATCGGTCCAGCCATGACAACAGGGTTTCGTCTGGGAGCGGACGCGGCGCATAACACAGCTCAACGTGGCTTCGTGAGTTCCGCAAGAATGTCTGCTTGGCTGATAAACTCGCGTCCTTGCTTGAGGACTGTTGCTGCGGTGTCCTGGATAATGGCGAGAATACCGCCGGTATCTCGCCTGAGTGCCACAATCTCATTGAGAATAGCCTCCTGCTGGTAAATGCTATCGTCATAACCTTCGCGCATGGGCATGTTGTCGAGGATGGTTTTCACAAGACACTGCAATTCACCGTCCAGTTTCCACGGGGGCAATTCATAGCGTATAAATCGGCGCGACAACTGGTCGTCCTTGGCCCAGAGCACATCAGCGCTGGGGGTTGCCAGCGCTACGACCGGTCTCTTAAGGATGGTGCTGAGCGTCTTTATTAGTTCCAGTATGGCTTGACGTGCATCTTGGCGCGCTTTCAATAGCCGTTGCGCTTCGTCAACCAGTATCAGCGACGGGTTCAAGGGTGCAATCTGGGACGTTACGCACCTAAAGAGCTGCGTATATGTTTTTTCTTCGGAGGGCAGTCCTGCGGCTTTCAGCAATTCGATGAGAAAATATTCTGCCGTCAAGGGTAACTTCAACTCCACTAAGATAACTGGGCGATGGAGCGTGCCGCTTTCCTCGTCGCGCCACTTCGGATGCCTTCTGCAGAATTCTGCAGCGAGAGCAGATTTGCCCATATTGCTTTCTGCCAGCACGAGCATGCAGCGTGGGCGATTGTTTGGGGGCATGGCCAGGTGGTCCTCCAGGGCATCCAGAATGATTTTGGAGGCCTCGGTGTCCCACCATGTATCCTGCCGTAAATAATAGATACGTTGCCTCACCGTCCCTGCCAGTATCTGTTGCCAGCCGTCTGGTTCATCCATATTTTGCTTGCGTGCCATCTCATGAGCCCTCCGGATATTCCAACAGCGCCGGCCTGAAAGAACGTCGCGGAGCAAGTGCTTGGACGTCCGTAACCAAAATTGGTCTCGGTCGATTGACCCCCTCGCCGGGGAGGTAGGGAAGGTGCCGCGGCACAAGGGGGGTATGCCCGATTTTACAGGTTTTTTTGTCCAGATCGTCCTGCGCTTCCAGCAGTTGGCGCGCCAGGAATTCCTGTCTGGTATCTTCTATGTGCCGCCCCCGGCGCGGAGATGTCCGATCCCAGAGTTCATGGTTGCGGCATTCGATCTGGCCCGGAGTTAAAGAGGCGACCAGGTGATCGCAGGTGCCATCCAGGCTCACATAGATTTCACGAAGGTCGAGAGGGTGGTAGGCAATTTCGACACGCTGCCCTAGGTATGGCGCGAGCCGATCAGACCAATACATCCGGTGATGCAACTGAATCCCATCTTTCCGGATGGTTGCCGGCAGACGTTTCAGGAAGGCGCGCCGGGCATCGCCCGGGCTTGGCGTGGGGCCAATTTGCGGGCCTGCCTCTTTTTGAAGTAGCTGAAACTTTGTGTAGGGACTGCACCCGAGCGCTGAATGGACCTTCATGTGGTAGCGAAGGATGTTCAAAACCAACCATACTTCGAATTCGTCGAAGGTCATGCCGGCGTGTTTCAGGGAGTCATAGTCGCCCTTTTTAACCACATTGCTGAAGGTCGTGCCTTTTAGCATGTGCACATCGGCCATAAACTTGCCGATCAGACTCTCGATGTGGCCGCCATAATGCTTTTTCCCAAGTGGCCTAGGCAATGGTTCTATGCCGAGGAACTCAAGGCCAGAGGTGAAGCGCGGGCTTATAAACTCCCGGGCATTGTCAAAGCCGGCTATAGATACCCTGCGGGCTGAAGGCCAAGGTTCTGTGATGCCCTGGGCCTCAAAAGGCTCAAGCGATATACCCAGGCGCGTGAGTAACAAGGACCGGTCGCTGAAACCGATCATCATGGTGAGGGCGCAGCTGTTGACGTTTGGATGCGCCAGGCTCAGATAGTAGCCGAATATGGCACGCGTCGCGATGTCAATCGCCAAGGTTAGCCACGGTCGCCTAAACCCCAAGCCGTATGGCGTCAGGTCTAGGATTTTGTCGACCAGGGTATGATCTATCTGGATCCTCTCGAACGGGATATTGGATGTGATCCGCCCGGTAAGAGGTTTGAACTGATCTTTCTTTTTTGACGTCTTTTTCGCTGCCGCTTTTGCTGCCAAGGACAGGTCCGCGACACGGCGATAGATAGTGTTCAGTGAAGGCCGGGGTGCACCTATTTTGTCACACCTCGTTATAATCCGATCATATAGGCGCGGTACCGAACATTCTTCTTCCCGACCAAGATAGAATTCGTCCAACACCTGAGTGATCACAGCCTCTGTGTCCGGGTGCATGCGCTTGCACGTGAACTTCTTGACCTGGCGGTCCAATAGGGCTGCTGCCGTCGGCTTCAGCTGAACTATGGCGCGCCATCGATAGACCTGGCGCACGCTGACGCCCTCGTCTCTTGCAATTTTTGATGCTTCGGATTTGGGCAGTGGTTTTGGGCCCAACCATGGCACGAGTCGATTGAAGCGGCGTACCGAGACTTTGAAAATGTCAGAGCTTTCATCCATCGGACCTCTCCTCGCCCCTAGGTCAAGTCCTGAAGATAACAAAAGTCAACAGAAAATATAAAAAGGCCTATAAATCATATGTTTATTAACATCTCTTAAGGTGTGTCCAATATATCGAATTTTTCGAGTCGCC
>SBGU01000052.1 GCA_006226495.1 Alphaproteobacteria bacterium | reverse complement strand
CCCGTTTCGACAAGCTGGCGTCAAACTTCCTCGCCGCCGTCGCCCTCGCTTCCACAAGACTCTGGATCAGAAATTATGAGTCCAGAACCTAGTGCGCGCCGCCTGCCCCTGCCGCATTGCCCGCCCGTTTCAGGAACAGGACCGCGATCAGCGCGGCGGACAGGGCGATGCCCAGCGCCAGGAACGTATCGGCAAACGCCTGCAGGTAGGCCTGCCGCCGCACCAGTTGGCCGATGGCCATAACGGCCTTGTGGCTGGCGGCGGCGGGGTCGGTGAGGCCCTGGTCCATGAAATACTGGGTCAGGGCCGCGATCCGCTCGCGCGTGGCGTCGGCAAACTGGCTGACCGACTGGCCGATGATGTTGGAATGGAACTGTTCGCGTTTGGTCAGGAAGGTCTGCAACAGCGCGATGCCCACGGCACCGCCCAGGTTCCGGATCATGTTGAAGATGGCTGACGCCGAGCCCGCATCCCTGGGGGCTATCTCGGCGGTTGCGATGGCCGACAGCGGTGCCATCACCAGCGCCTGGCCGATGGCCCGCACGATATTGGGGAACAATAGCTGGTCGGCGGCATAATCCGGGCTCACATGCATGTTCATGAAATTGCTGCCGGCGAACAGGGCGAGACCAAGGAAGATGATCAGGCGCGGGTCGAACCGGCCCATCAGCCTGGGCACCAGCGGGATCAGGATCAGTTGCGGCAGCCCGGTCCAGGCCAGCACCGCACCAATCTGTTCGGCATTATAACCCTGGATGCGCGACAGATAGATCGGCAGCACAAACACCGAACCATAAAGCGCGACACCCAGAAGGAAATTCGCCAGCACGCCGGCGCCAAAATTGCGGTTTCCGAGCAGCCTGAGGTTCAACAGCGGGTCCTTGCGCCGAAGCTGCTGCCAGACAAACACCACCAGCGACACGGCGGCGACGACCGACAGGTTGCGGATCAGGTCGGACGCGAACCAGTCGTCCTTGTTGCCTTCCTCGAGCACGGTCTGCAGGGTGCCAAGGCCGATGGCCATCGTGGCCACGCCCAGCCAGTCGCCTTTCTTCAGAAGCGACAGGTTCATCGGCGCGGGGTCGAGCGCATACCACAGCATGGCCAGCATCAGGCCGCCGGGCACCAGGTTGACATAGAAGATATATTGCCAGCCCCAATTGTCGGTCAGGTAGCCGCCGATGGTGGGGCCGATGGCGGGTGCGAAGGTGGCCGACAGCGCAAACAGCGCCAGCCCGACCGGCTGTTTCGATTTTGGCAAGAGCGTGATGACGATGGTGAAGGCCATCGGGATCAGGACACCGCCTGAAAAACCCTGGATGGCGCGCAGCACAATCATCTGCGGCAGGCTGGTCGCCAGCGCACAGGCGGCGGAAAACACCAGGAACAGCGCGGCGTTTACAAGCAGATACCGGCGCACCGAAAACACCCGCGCGAGCCAGGCACTCAAGGGGATCACGATAATTTCCGCCACCAGATAGGCGGTCGAAATCCAGCCACCATCGTCGATACCGGCGCCGATGGCGCCCTGGATATCGGCCAGGGACGCATTGACGATCTGGATATTCAGGACCGCCATGAAAGCGCCGAGCGTCGAGCCCAAGACGGCGATCCAGGTGCGCAGGGAAACAGGGGTGGCCACGGCGCTATTGTCCGGGGGGACGGGGGGGAGACGCCGTGGCCGTTGCCGGACGGGCCGCGAGGTTGGCACCGTCGGCGGGGTTCATGACCGCTGTCCCACGAGAAGGACATCGGCATCGGCGGTGGCTTTGGTATCCACCGTGGGAATAACGGACATGCCGGGGCGCAGAAGGCCCTTCAGGCTGCCGGCATCAAGCCGGATCTTCACCGGTACGCGCTGCACGATCTTGGTGAAGTTGCCGGTGGCATTGTCGGGCGGCAGCAGGGCGAATTCGAGACCCGTGGCCGGCGACAGGCTGTCGACATGGCCCTTCAGCACCGCGTCCGGGAAACTGTCGATATGGATATCGACCGGTTCGCCGCCGCGCATATGGGTGAGCTGGGTTTCCTTGAAATTGGCGACGATATAGATGTCATCAAGCGGCACCACGGCCATCAGCGCCGTGCCCGCCTGCACATATTTGCCGACACGCAGGCTGCGCGCCCCTACCGTGCCGTCAACCGGCGCGGTGATCAGGGTGTAGGACAGGTTCAGCCGCGCCTGTTCGGCTGCGGCTTCACGGCTGGCGAGCGCGGCTTTTGCCTGCGCGAGCTGGGTTTCCAGCACGGCGGTCTTTTTCTCGGCCGCCGCAAGGGCCGCGCGGGCGCTGACGGTGTCCGCCGTGCGTTCGCGCAAGGTGGCTTCGGCAAGCTGGGCGCGCTGCACAGTGCCGCTGCCGGATTTCAGGAGGTTATGGTAACGCTCGTTATCGGCTTCGGCATAGGCGAGCGAGGCTTCGGACGCCGCAAGGTCGGCCTTGGCGGCATCGATGATGGATTGCTGCAGCGTGATCTGCGCCGCGAGGTTGTCGATCGCGGCTTTGGCGCCCAGAACGCCGGCGTTGGCTTCGTCAAGCGCGGCCTGAAAATCCCGGTCATCGATGCGGGCCAGCAATTGGCCGGCCTTCACCGGTTCATTGTCCGATACCAGCACGTCGGCCACATACCCCGAAACCTTGGGCGCGACCATGGTGCTGTCCGCCTTCACATAGGCATCGTCCGTGCTTTCCAGGAAGCGGCCCACGGTCCAGTACTGGTGGCCGAAGCTGGCGATCACCGCCGCACCGGCCAGAAGGCCAAGCACAAGGGCGGTCCGGCGCAGGGCGCGGGATTTGTCGCCCGGAATGGATTGTCCTGCGGCGTCTGCCGCAATTGAAGATGCTGTCATGATTTTATATCCCTAAATCACGGGTTTGGGGGCCGCGCACAAAATGCGGCTGGCTCCGGCAAGTTTCGCAGCTTAGATGTGCCTTTCCATGACAGATGATAATCTGTTAAATTCAGGAAAGATTATCCGGCAAAACGGGATAGTGTGCGATGGATCAGCTCACCGGCCTCAGGGTCTTTGTCGAAGTGGCGGAACGCAGTGGTTTTTCCGCCGCCGCCCGGCACCTGGGGATTTCGACCACCATGGCCAGCGCCCATGTGCAGGCCTTGGAGGACCGGCTGGGCGTGCGGCTGTTCAACCGCACCACCCGCAAGGTCAGCCTCACCGACGTGGGCCGGGGTTATTATGAACGCTGCCGCAGCGTGCTGGAGGACCTTTCCGAGGCTGACGATATCGCTTCGGCCCAGCAGTCCAGCCCGCGCGGGCTTCTCAGGCTTTACACCAGCTATGTGATGGTGCGCTTCATGGCGCCCGTGCTGTCGGAATTCATGGAAACCTACCCCGAGGTGACGGTCGACCTGAGTTTGGGTGAACGCATGCCGGATATGGTGGAAGAAGGCTACGACCTGGCGCTGCGTACCTTGCTGCCGCCGGATTCGAACCTGATCGCCCGGCAACTGGTGCCCTGGCGCCACGTGGCCTGCTGTTCGCCGGGTTATCTTGAGGGTAAGGATATCCCGAAGGTGCCGGCTGACCTCGTGGGCCATAACTGCCTGCAATATACTTTCTACCCCTTCGGGCGCGAATGGCACTTCACGGGGCCGGATGGCAGGCCGGACAATGTGCGCGTGTCGGGCAATTTCCTGACCCACAGCGCCGACGCGCTCCGCCACCTGGCCTATGCCGGCCATGGCATCCTGCTGGTGCCCAGCTTCATGGTGGAAACCGATTTTCAGGAAGGGCGGCTGGTGCAATTGCTCGCCGACTGGAAATCGCCCGAATTTTCAATCAGCGCCGTGTTCCCGCACCGCCAGCATATGCCGGCACGTGTACGGCTGTTTGTCGATCTGCTGGCGCGCCGCTTCGCGACCCATGGCCAATTGATGAACCTGTGACCCGGCAAAAGAAAAAGGGCGGCACACGGGCCGCCCTTTCCGCAAGTTGGTATCCGGTCGCGCCTCAGCCGACCAGCTCGCCCTTGATGGCCTTGTCCACCAGGTCCAGGCTTTCCTTGATGCCATAAAGCGCGATGAAACCGCCCATGCGCGGGCCCTGGCTTTGACCCAGCAGCACTTCATAACAGGCCTTGAACCAGTCGCGCAGGTTCTCGAACTGGGCATCCTTGCCGGCGGAATAGACCTCGGTCATGATCACTTCGGCGTCGGTTTCGTTCGGGTTCAGGTCCAGAAGCCGTTTTTTCAGGCTTTCGAAGCCCGCCCGTTCCTGCGCTTCGGCCAGCCGGAAGGCTTTGCTCGGTTTCACGAAATCGTCGTAATATTTGAGCGCATAGCCCATCAGGCGATCCAGTTCCGGATAGCTTTCGGCGTCTGCGCCTTCCACATAGCGACCGACAAAACCCCACAGGGTTTCCTTGTCTTCGGCATTGGCGGCAGAAACCAGGTTCAACAAAAGCGCGAAGCTGATCGGCAGCTTGTAGGTCGGTACCTCGCCGCCATGCAGGTGCCAGGCCGGGTTCTTGTACTGGTCCGCCAGCTCCTGCTCATGATATTTCTCGACGAAGGTGTAATACTCATCCACCGCCTTCGGGATCACGTCGAAATACAGCCGCTTGGCCTTCTTTGGCGCCTGGTACATATAAAGCGCCAGGCTTTCCGGGCTCGCGTAGGTCAGCCATTCTTCGATCGTGAGGCCGTTGCCTTTGGATTTCGAGATCTTCTGGCCGTCCTTGTCGAGGAACAGTTCATAATTGAAGCCCTCGGGCGGGGTGCCACCTAGGATGCGGCGGATGATCGACGACAGCTTCACGCTTTCGATCAGGTCGGCGCCGGCCATTTCATAGTCGACATCCAGGGCGTCCCAGCGCATGGCCCAGTCGACCTTCCACTGGCACTTCACCTTGCCGCCGGTGACCTTGGTTTCAACCCGCTTGCCGGTTTTGCTTTCAAACGAAATGATACCTTCTTCCGGGTCTTCGACACGGACGGGCACCTGCAGCACCTCGCCCGTATCCGGGCAGATGGGCAGGAACGGGCTGTAGGTTTGGCGCCGTTCTTCCCCAAGGGTCGGCAGCACCACATTGATCACCTTGTCGTAAAGGCGGCAGATTTTCAGCAGGGTTTCGTCGAACCGGCCGGACTTGTAACAGTCGGTCGCCGAGAAGAATTCATATTTGAAACCGAACTGGTCCAGGAACGCCTGCAGGCGCGCATTATTGTGCGCGCCAAAGCTGGCGTGCGTGCCAAAGGGATCGGGCACCTGCGTCAGGGGTTTGCCCAGCGCTTTCGCCAGCACTTCCTGGTTCGGTACGTTCGACGGCACCTTGCGCAGGCCGTCCATATCGTCCGAGAAGCAGAAAAGCCGGGTCGGGATATCGGAAATTTCCTGGAAAGCGCGCATGACCATGGTCGTGCGGGCGACTTCGCCGAAGGTACCGATATGCGGCAGGCCCGACGGGCCATAGCCGGTTTCAAAGAGCACATAGCCCTTCTCGGGTTTCTTGCCCTTGTAACGTTTGACCAGCTTCTCGGCTTCCTGGAACGGCCAGGCGTTTGAGGAAAGGGCGAGATCGATAGTGCCGGTCATGACATTACATCCTTGGAAAGGGGGTTCGTAGTCGGCGGAAGCTATGGATTCTTGCGGCTTTCGTCAAGCGAAACACAAAAATCCGGCCCGACCGATATCGCGTCTGTTTTTTGGCCGCCTGCCTCAGTATGCTGCCGGCCATGAAGGACCTGATTGTCAGCGCAGAAGCCGGTGCCGCAAGGCTGGACGCCATACCCGCCGCTGTGGTGGGTGTGCGCGGCGCCACCATACTGTCGGCAGATGGCGAATTCGAGACACTCGATCTCGACAGCGCCGCCGAACGGCTCAGCCGTTTCCCGCACCTGATGGTGAACCGGGTGCTGGCTGCGCGCCGCCTGTCCCTGCCGCCCGGGCTCATGTCCTACGACCTGTTGGAGCTTTATGCCTTTGTGCGGCCGGCACGCTATTGTTTGCCCACCATCACCGGCCTGGTGCGCGCGCTGCAGATCGACGCCCCGTTGGGTACGGACGAAGACAAGTGTCTCGCGCTGCAGGCTGCGGCCGCGCGCCTGATGGCCGATATGGAAGCCCAGACCTACCGCTACCGCGCGGGCGGCGGACAGGTCGCGATGATGATGGCGCGCGCCGGCTGGCCCTGGGGCCCCCTGGTGGTGCGCGCCCTTGAAACCTATGCCGACCACAGCCGCGAAGACGGCCTTCGGGTCTGGCAAACCCTGAACGACTGGGAAGACAGCGCGCCGCCGCCGCCTGCGGGCGACGACCCGGTGGCACCGGACGACAGCCAAAGTCGCCTGACCCAACTTCTTGGTGAAAATGCCGAGGCGCGGGAAGGCCAGCAGCGTTATGCCGCGGCGGCGACCCATGCCTTCCGCCCGCGCGAATTCGAGGAAGGGCCGAACCTGCAGCTTCTGGAAGCCGGCACCGGCACCGGCAAGACCTTGGGTTATATCGCGCCCGCCAGCCTGTGGGCCGAAAAAAACGATGCGCCTGTGTGGCTGGCCACCTATACCAAGAACCTGCAGCGGCAACTGGACCAGGAACTGAGCCGCCTTTACCCGGACCCGGCGGTGAAGGCCAAACGCGCGGTCATCCGCAAGGGCCGCGAAAACTATGCCTGCCTGCTGAATGTCGAAGAAACCCTGCGTGCGGTGATGATGCGCATGGACGCGGGCGGCGGCTGGGACCGGGACAAGATCCTGATCGGGCTGGTGCTCCGCTGGGCGCGCTATACCCGCGACGGCGACATGATCGGCGGCGATTTTCCGAGCTGGCTGGGCGGCCACTTCGGTGCCGGGCGCATCGCGGGCCTGACCGACCGGCGCGGCGAATGCCTTTATTCCGCCTGCGCGCATTTCCGCAAATGTTATATCGAGAAGGTCGCCCGCAAGGCGCGCCACGCCGACCTCGTGGTCGCGAACCATGCGCTCGTGGTGGCCCAGGCCGCCACGCGCGGCGGCGACGACCCCGACCTGCCCAAACGCCTGGTGTTCGACGAAGGCCATCACCTGTTCGACGCCGCCGACAGCAGCTTTGCCGTGCGCCTGACCGGGCTTGAGGGCGCCGAGCTGCGCCGCTGGCTCCGAGGCAAGGAATCCGGCGGCAGCACGCGGGCGCGCGGGCTCAAAAGCCGGCTCGAGGAACTGATCGCCGACGATATGGACGCCCAGAAATTGCTGGACGATGTGCTGGAAGCCGCCCGCATCCTGCCCAGCGACAACTGGATGGGGCGGGTGACCGGCGCCGCGGCCATGACCCGGTTCGAAACCTTCCTGATGCTGTGCCGCGCGCAGGTGATGGCGCGCGCCGACGCCCATGGCCCGCATTCCATTGAAGCGACGGTGGTTGACCCGATCGAGGGGCTGACCGACGCCGCGCACGCGCTTGGTGAAGCGCTCATCGGCCTTGCACGGCCTCTGAGTGCGCTCAGCATCCTCCTGATCCGGCGCCTGGACGAGGACGCCGATATATTGGACAGCGGCGCGCGCGGCCGGCTTGAAAGCTCGGCCCGCTCGCTCAAGCTTCGGGCGGAAATGGTCATGGCCTGGGCGCAGATGGCCGAAGGTTTTGGTGCGCCCGTGCCGGACGAATTTGTCGAATGGCTGGAGGTGGACCGCATCGACGGCCGTGAACGCGATGTCGGCCTCGCGCGCCATTTTATCGATCCCACCAAACCGCTGGCCGAAGTGGTGCTGCAGAAAGCGCACGGCGTGGTCATCACCTCAGCCACCCTGCGCGACAAGGCGGCAGAGGCCGAAGACTGGTCGTCCGCCGACATGCGCACCGGCGCCCAGCATATGTTGATCCCGCCACGGCGCCTCAGCCTCCAGTCGCCCTTCGACTATGCCGCGCAGACCCGGGTGCTGATCGTGGGCGATGTCAACAAGGCCGACCCCGTGCAGGTGGCGTCCGCGTACCGGGCACTGTTCATGGCGTCGGGCGGCGGGGCCTTGGGGCTGTTTACCGCCATCAGCCGGCTGCGTGGCACCTATGACCGCATCGCCGGCCCGCTGGATGAAGCCGGGCTGCCGCTTTATGCCCAGCATGTCGACCCGGTCGATACCGCGACCCTCGTGGATATCTTCCGGGACGAACAGCATGCCTGCCTTCTGGGCACCGACGCCGTGCGCGACGGGGTCGATGTGCCGGGCGATAGCCTGCGCCTGATTGTGTTCGACCGGGTGCCCTGGCCGCGCCCGACCCTGTTGCACCGCGCCCGCCGCGCTGCGTTCGGTGGCCGGCACTATGACGAGATGCTGACCCGGCTCAAGCTCGCGCAGGCCTATGGCCGCCTGATCCGGCGCGCCAGCGACAAGGGTGTGTTTGTCATGCTGGACGGCCAGACCCCGACCCGGCTTCTGGACGCCCTGCCCGACGGGGTGGAGGTCGTGCGCTGCGGTCTCGCCGACGCTGTCGCCACCGTGCGCGGCTTTTTCACCTGAAAGCGCTTGAGCTTACCCCCAACCCGCCATAGGGTGAGGGCAAACGTCACTTGAGGGAACCATAGTCCATGTCCACGATCAGCCCGGAAACTGCGCTTGTTTATACGCTTGTCACCATGTCGGCTTCCGACGACGAGATGACCGACACCGAGCTTACCCGCATGACCGGCATGGTCGGGTACCTGCCGGCATTCCGGAACTATAATATTGAGCGCCTGCGCAGCGACACGGACAGTTGCATCGAAATCCTGCAAAGCGAAGAAGGTCTTGATGCCGTCCTGGGCCTCATCGAAGAAGCCGTGCCGGAAAGCCACCGGGACCTGGTTTATTCCCTCGCCTGCGAAGTGGCGGCGTCGGATGGCTCGCTCAGCCAGGAAGAACTGCGGCTTCTGGAGATGATTCGCCATTATCTGAATGTGGACCGGCTGACCGCCGCCGCCATCGAACGCGCAACCGCCGCCCGTCAGCGCACTTTTCAGTAAGCGACGTCTTCTTCCGTGAGTGCGGGCGCACTGTCCCAGTCCGCAATATCCCAGAAAGCCGAAACCAGCGGCAGGGCGTCCTTGATGTCGCCCTTGTCGTCGGCCCTCAGCGCGTCTTCAAGTTTGCGCGAACGTTCGTCCATCAGCCGGTCGAGCGGGCTTGTGACCGGCAGGGCGTGGTAGGTTGGCATCAGGGCAAGCGCCGCGGCCCGGTCCCGCTTGTCGCCGCCCGCCAGGAACTTGATATATTCAAGGAGCAGCGGCCGGTCGGGTTTGGCAAGCGCCAGCGAGCGGGCAAACTCTTCCTCCGCCGTCTTGCGGCTGGCGCCCAGCACCATGCGCGCCATGAAACCCGATGCGGCTACATGCGCATGCCAGCCCCCCAGTGCCCCGTGGGCCAGGGCATTGTCGGGTTTTTCCTCCACCAGCGCCTCGAACCGTTCCTTGGCCAGCTTGGCCAGGCCCGCCTTGTGTATGCGCTTGCTTTCGAAGCTGAGGCCGATGCCGTAACTGATGCTGGCGATGGTATGGTGGGGCGCGAGGCCGAGCGCCTTCCGGCAATCATCGATGGCACCGTGCAGGCGCATGACCGCAATTTCACCGGTTTCATAAAAGCCGCCGAGGCTGAGCCCGGCCCGGCAGGCAGCGGCAAAACCGTCGGCATCACCCGCGGCGCGGCCGGCTTTGATGGCATCGTGGTAAAAGACGGCATCGTCCATGTCCACCGCACGGGCGGGCAGGCTCAGGAACAGGAAAAGGCATAAAAAAGCGCGCATATCGCCCAAAATATCAGGTCTTTTCTGAACAGCGGCCCAACGGGCCATTCTTTATCAGGCTCGCCAGAAAACCGGCGAAAACAAGACAAGGACCGAAAAAACTTCCAGCCGGCCCACCAGCATGGCGAAGGATAATATCCATTTGGCGCTGGTATCAAGGCTGGCGAAATTGCCGGCGGGGCCAACCACGTCGCCGATCCCGGGGCCGACGTTCGCCATGGCGGTCCCGACAGACGAAAAGGCGGTGGTCCAATCCGCCCCCGTGGCGGCCACCAGAAGCGACATCACCACAAACAGCGCAAAAAACAGGGTCAGGAATGCCATCACCGAACTCCGCACGTCGGGTGAAATGGGCCTGCCGTTATAACGCGCCACGAACACGCCGTTCGGCTGCAGGATATGGTCGACCCAGCTTTTCATGCTTTTGAACAGCACCTGGAAGCGAAAGATCTTGATGCCGCAGCTTGTAGACCCCGCGCAGCCGCCGATGAACATCACCAGGAAAAACAGCATGGCTGAAAAACCACCCCACAGGCCATAGTCGGTGGAGGCGAAACCGGTGCCTGTAAGCACGGAGACAATGTTGAAACTGCCATAGCGAAAGGCGTCGGCCAGCAGGAAATCTTTCCAGACCACCAGCCAGATGGTCACGGTCGCGCACAGGAAGGCCACAAGCCCCAGGAACCCGCGCACCTGCTCGTCGCGCCAGAAGGCCATGGGCCGGCCCCGCAGGATCTGCAGGAACAGGATGAAGGGCAGCGAGCCGATGATCATGAAAACGGTGGCGATCATATCCACGGCATAACTGTCGAACTTGCCCATCGAGCTGTCCGAGGTCGAAAAACCGCCGGTGGAGATCGTGGTCATGGCGTGGGTCAGCGCATCGAACGAGCCCATGCCCGCCAGCATGAACAGGAAGGTGCACAGCGCGGTGAGCGCGATATAAAGCCCGCTGATGGCGCTCGAAATCTGGCCGGCGCGCGGCAGGATCTTCTCCACCGTCTCGAAACTTTCGGTGCGGAACACCTGCATGCCGCCAACCTGCAGGATCGGCAGCACCGCCACGGCCATCACCACGATACCGATGCCGCCGAACCATTGCAGCAGCGCGCGCCACAACAGAATGCCAGGAGGGGCGTGATCGAGCCCGGAAATCACGGTCGAGCCGGTGGTGGTGATACCGCTCATGGCTTCGAAATAGGCGTCGGCATAACTGAGGTCGAGTTCCGAGAAGGCAATCGGCAGCGCGGCAAAGGCCGGCAGCACCGCCCAGGCAAGGGTTGTGACCAGGAACGCCTGCCTGAGGTCAAGCGCACCGCCCGTGCCCTGGTTCGACAGCATCAGCATGCCACCGATCAGGGCCGACAGGAACAGGGCGATCAGGAAGGTCTGCCAGTCTTCGTGCCCGGCCATCAGGTCGGCGATGGTGGGCAACAGCATGCCGGCAGACAGCATCAATACCAGCATGCCAAGGGTATACAGGACGGGCCTGAGATCAAGCACCTCGGCCGCTCCCGGTCAGTTGATATGCATCGACATGTGCGGGCTGTCGAGCGAGAAGGTGGGGATGGCCACCTCGAGCGGGTCCCCACCTTCGTCGACCATCTCGTAGCTGCCGCGCATGAAACCGGTGGGGGTGCCAAGCGGCGTGCCGCTGGTGTAGACAAATTGTTCACCGGGATGCAGCACCGGCTGTTCGCCCACCACGCCGGGCCCACGCACTTCCTTCACCTGGCCCATGCCGTCGGTAATGACCCAGTGCCGGTTCATCAGTTGCACGGTACGCGCACTTTCGTTGCTGATGCGGATACGGTAGGCCCAGACATAATGGCCGGAATCAGGGCGCGACTGTTCGTTCAGGTAAAAGGACTGCACAGCCACCCTGATGCCATCGGTGATGGCATCAAAGGTCAGTACCCCGTCGATAAGGTCGTCGTCGTCAGACATGTTTCCCGCCGTTCCCCCAAGTCCCGCAGGTCTGGCAGCCGGTCAGACCCCGGCCGCGTCAAGCGCCTGCATGACATCCTTGACCAGATCGTCGCCATCTTCAAGTCCGACGGAGAAACGGATCAGGCCGGGGGTCACGCCAACTTCAAGCCGTGCCTCTTCGCTGAGCGCCTTGTGGGTGGTGCTCCAGCAGTGCGTGGCGATCGAGCGGCTGTCGCCCAGATTGTTGGAAATATCCACAATCTGCAGCGCGTTCAGGAACTTGAAGGCCTGGTCACGCCCGCCCGGCAGGCAGAAGATCACCATGGTGCCGCCCCGGCTCATCTGCTTTGCGGCCAGTTCGGGCTGCTTGAACCGCGCAAGGCTCGGGTGGCGCACATCCTCCAGCCGTTCGGCAACGGCGGCAGCCAGCTTGTCCGCATTGTCGCACATGGCGTTCACGCGGATGCCCATGGTCTCCAGCCCCTTCAGCATCACCCAGGCATTGAAGGGCGACATGGCACAGCCGGTGTGGCGGTAGAAGGGATAGAGATGTTTTTCGTCGAATTCCTTGTCACACAGCACAATGCCGCCCAGACAGCGGCCCTGGCCGTCGATATGTTTGGTGGTGGAATAACAGACGATATCGGCCCCGTGCGCCATCGGCAGTTGCAACACAGGTGTTGCAAACACATTGTCGACCACCAGCTTGGCACCAACCGCATGGGCCATGTCCGCCACGGCCTGAATATCGACCAGATCGAGGGTCGGGTTGGCCGGCGTTTCCATGAAGAACATCCTGGTATTGGGCCGGATCGCGGCTTTCCAGGCATCAAGGCTGGTGCCGTCCACGACTGTGGTTTCGATCCCATAGCGTGGCAGCAGTTCGTCCATCAGCCAGCGGCACGAGCCGAAGGCGGCGCGCGCACCGATGATATGGTCGCCCGAGCGCAGGTAACAGAGAAGCGCCGCGGTCATTGCGGCCATGCCGGTCCCGGTGGCGCGGCCCACGTCAGCGCCTTCAAGTAGCGCCATGCGGCTTTCGAACATGGCCACGGTCGGGTTGGTCTGGCGCGAATAGGTGAAACCTTCCTTGCGGCCGTCAAAACGGGCTTCGGCTTCTTCGGCATTTTCGTAGGCGAAGGCCGATGTCAGGAACAGGGCTTCGCCCATTTCATCGAAATTGGACCGCATCGAACCCGCGCGCACCATCTGGGTCTGGCGTGCCCAGGTGGAAGTAAGGCTTTTGTCGGTGCCTGCGCGATGTTTCATGACGGGTCTCCTGTCTTCCTATTCCTTGGCCACCCAAGGCGGCGCACACGTTGCGGTGTCGGCACTTGAAGGTCAAGCGCTTCATGCGTGCCAGACGCTATCATTTCTTGCTTTTTCTGAAAGCTGTGGTTAATGCTGTGCCGTCCGAGAGGGCCTGTTCATGCGGGTGTAGCTCAATGGTAGAGCAGAAGCTTCCCAAGCTTACGACGAGGGTTCGATTCCCTTCACCCGCTCCAGAACGCCGCCTCAGGTCTTGCCCCAAATTCCCGAAGCCGTTACACCGGTCCTGATTTTCAGTTCGGGAGACAATGCATGAGCCTGACCATCTGGCACAATCCACGCTGCAGCAAATCGCGCCAGACCCTGGCGCTTCTCGAGGAACGCGGCCTGAAGCCCGCCGTGCGGCTGTATCTGGACGATGCACCGACGGAGGCGGAAATCCGCGATGCGCTGTCGCTCCTGCAACTTGAACCGCGCCAACTGATGCGGGTCAAGGAAGCGGACTATGCGGAACAGGGCCTGGCGTCGGTTGACGATGCGGCGGCACTGGTTGCGGCCATGCACAAGACGCCGAAGCTGATTGAACGCCCGATCGTGTTCAACAAGGGCCAGGCGCGCATTGGCCGCCCGCCGGAAAGTGTGCTCGAAATCCTTTAGGCGCCTGCGTCTGCGCGGCCGATGCCGCGCTCAAGCCAAGGGTACCACACCGCCTGCGACAGCCCGCGCATGCCCAGGAACACCCCGACCGCCATCCACAGGCCCAGAAGGCCATAACGGTCCGTGAGCGGGTTCAGCACAAGGATGAAGGTGGCGACCGCAACCGCCGCCGTGCCCATCATGGCCGCGCCCGCGGTGGCGCCGATATAGATGCCGTCGAACTGGTAACACCAGAAGCCGATGATCGGCAGCAGCACCATCATGGGCATCACCTCGACCGTGGCCGCGCGCACGGGTTCGATATCGGTCAACACCCCTACAAGGCCCGCGCCAAAAAAATGGAAACCGAGGCTGTAGCAGATGGCGGCCAACGCCGCCCAGCCAAGGCCATAGATCACCCAGGTACGAAAGTCGTTCCGCACACCTTTTCCCCAGGCTGCGCCGGTCAGCGCTTCGGCGGCATAGGCAAAACCGTCAAGCCCAAGGGCGATCAGCATCATGAAGGTGCCCAGCACATGGTTGGCGGCCAAAGGCACGTCGCCGAGCGCCGCGGCCTCCCGTGTGGTCAGCGCCAGGGCGAGGATAAGGAGCAGGGTGCGGGCGAAAATATAACCGTTGGTGCTCAGAAGCTTGCGCATCTTGGCGAAGGCGTAGGTTTCCGCCCCCCGAAGCGCGGCCTTCAGGCGTGGGGCACCCAGGCCCTGGATCACGTAGGCGAGACCCATCAATACCGCCAGCCATTCCGCGATTAGCGAGCCGAGTGCGACACCGGCAACGCCCATGCCGAGGCCGAGCACAAACAACAGGTTCAGCGCGCCATTGGCGATATTCAGCACCAGTTGCAGGTAAAGCGCCCTGCGTGCCTGCGCCGTGCCGATCAGGTATCCGTTGATGCCATAGGTCAACAGCGCGGCAGGCACCGCCCAGACCCGGATATCAAAATAGTCGCGGAACAGGGGCGCGGTATCTTCGGGTGGCGCGAGGAAAGCCGTGGCGGCCAGTTCGACAGGACCTGCTGCCAGCACAATCAGGCTGCCGAACAACAGTGCCATCAGAAGCGAGCGCACCAAAGTGCGGGCAATCTGGTCCTGGTCCTCGCGGCCATGCGCCTGGGCCACAAGGCCGGTGGTGCTCATGCGCAGGAAACCGAAGGCCCAGTAAAGATAGCTGAAGACCATGGCGCCGATACCGACGGCGGCCAGATACCGGGCGCCGGGCAGGTGCCCGACAACCCAGGTATCCACAAGGCCGACCAGCGGCGCGGAACTGTTGGCAATGATCGCGGGGCCTGCGATGGCCCAGATGCGCCGGTGCGGATGTGCGGGACGCACGCGCGCCGGCGCGTCGGCGCTCATCAGGACTTGCGGCCGATGCCGCTGTATTTGAAGCCCTGGGCCGGAAGGTCGGCGCGACCGTAGATATTGCGAAGATCGACGATCACGGGGTCAGCCATCAGGCCCTTGACCCGGTCAAGGTCGAGCGCACGATACTGGTTCCATTCGGTGATGATCACCAGGACATCAGCACCGTCCATGGCATCATACGGGTCTTCATGGAAGGTCACGCCCTTCAGCATCCTGGCCGCTTCTTCCATGCCCTTGGGGTCGTGCGCATGCACGGACGCGCCGGCTTTCTGAAGCGCGGGAATGATGTCCAAGGACGGGCTTTCGCGCATGTCGTCGGTATTGGGTTTGAAGGTCAGGCCAAGGACGGCAACTTTTTTGCCGGTGGCATCGCCACCCAAAGCGGTGACGACCTTGCCGGCCATCGCCAGCTTGCGGTCTTCGTTCACGTCGACAACCGAGCGCACGATGCGCATGGGCACACCGGCTTCATCCGCCGAATAGACGAGCGCGCGGGTATCCTTGGGGAAACAACTGCCGCCATAGCCCGGACCCGCATGCAGGAATTTCGATCCGATGCGCTTGTCGAGGCCGATGCCCTTGGCCACTTCCTGGACGTCGGCACCCACCACTTCACACAGGTCGGCCATTTCGTTGATGAAACTGATCTTGGTCGCGAGGAAAGCGTTCGCGGCATATTTGATCACTTCCGCAGTTTCGCGGTTGGTGAACACGACCGGCGTTTCGTTGAGGAACAGCGGGCGATACAGTTCCTTCAGCACGTCGCGGGCGCGGTCGGTTTCGGCGCCGACGACCACACGGTCCGGGCGCATGAAATCCTCGATCGCGGCACCTTCACGCAGGAACTCGGGGTTCGAGGCCACATCGAACAGGCTGGCGTCCAGCTTTTCCGACAGTTTGGCCTTGATGCGGGCACCGGTGCCCACCGGCACGGTCGATTTGGTCACGACCACCACATAGCTTTTCACCAGTTCGGCCAGCTCGTCGACGGCAGCAAATACATATTGCAGGTCGGCATGACCGTCGCCCCGGCGGCTTGGCGTGCCAACCGCGATGAATACGGCCTTGGCGCCGTCCATGGCTTCCGCGAGGCTGGTGGTGAAGCTCAGGCGGCCGGCTTCGGCGTTGCGCGCAACCATGGCATCAAGGCCCGGTTCATAGATGGGGATGCGGCCGGCGTTCAGGCCTTCGATCTTGCTGGCGTCCTTGTCGACACACACAACCTCATGGCCAAATTCCGAGAAGCAGGTACCCGAAACCAGGCCGACATAGCCGCTACCAATCACTGCGATTTTCATCTATCGTCCTCAATAATAACCCTAAAGAGTTGCCGCCCATTCGTAATGCGCACACAATGCCGCTTTAGGACAAATGCTGCAAGCGGCAATACCGCACACCTTTGGACCGCGCACCTTTGGCGCCTCGCCTAGCGCGCCTATGTTACCAAACGGTGATGCTGGTGCTGTCTTCCGCCAAATTGGGTCAAAAAAATGACACGGGCCTGCGAAGGTTGCTGCAAGTGACCGTCGTAACAGGAGAAAGGTTGTCGGAGTAGAATGTGCAGCCCCTTAGGCAACAGCGTGCGAGTATCATGATGGAAGAGCCCGGTGACGAGGCGCTGATGGCGCGGATCGGCTCCGGCGACCGCACGGCCTATGCGGTGCTGGTCAGGCGCTACAGCCTTCGGTACCGTGCGCTTGCCTACCGTTTCATGGGCGACATGGAACAGGCGGAAGACATCGTCCAGGAAGCGTTCATCAAGCTCTGGACCCATGCCGCGAGTTTCGATGCCGACCGGGCGCGGTTCACCACCTGGTTCCACCGTATCGTGGTGAACCGGTGCCTGGATGAAAAGCGGCGGGTGCGGCCGGTGGCCCTGCCTGAAGGTTATGATGCCGAGGACCCGTCAGCGGGGGCCGAGGCCCAGCTTGCCGAAAGCGACGACCAGGCAAGCATCAAGGCGGCGCTCGCGGACTTGCCGGAGCGCCAGCGCACCGCGGTGACCCTGAGCTATTTCGACGACATGTCGAACCAGGAAGCTGCCGACGTGATGGAACTGAAATTGAAAGCGTATGAATCCCTGCTTGTCAGGGCGCGCGCCAACATGAGACAGCGACTGACAGCGGACAAGGACCGGCTGTTTGCCGTGGTGGAATAGGAGGGCAAATGAAATGACGCCCGATATGGACAAAAACAGGACAAACCGGCCGATGAAAGCAGAAGATTTCGAATTGCTGGTACTACTCCATGGCCCGGAACCGGCTGACTGGCCGGCGGATAGCCGCACGGTTGATGCGCTTGCCTTCGCGGCCAGCGACGCCGGTCGTGGCGTGCTGGCGCGCGAACAGGCTTTCCGTGCCCGGCTTCTGGCGGCTGACCCGGTGCCGGACGCGGGCGGCGACGCCTTCATGAACCGGCTCCTGGATATCCCGATCGAACATGCCCAGGCCAAACCGTCCTTCCTGGCGCGCCTCGCCGGCATGCTGGCGGACAGCCGGCAACTGTTTTCGCCCGTTGGATATGCGGCGCAGGGCGCGGCCTGTGCGGTGCTCCTGATGACCGGCGTCATGATCGGTATCAGCAACCCGGCGGAAGAAACGACCGAGCTTGACCTGAGCGCAAGCCTGTTCGCAAGCACGGACCTGGATCTCGGAGGTCAATGAGTATGGACGGTAAGAACAAACTGGTTATCGGCGCACTGGTACTGTCGGTTGCGGCCAACCTTCTGGCGGCGGGCTTTTTTGTCGGTCGCGGCCTCAGCCACGAAAAGCGTGTTCATTTCGACCGCGCGCCCAAGGTGGATTTCAGCCTGCGTGAACTGGGCAAGGTTTTGCCCGACGACAAGCGCGAGGAACTGAAGGCGCTGATGAAGGAACATCGCAAGACCCTGTCCAGGCATTTTGCCAGCATGCGGGAAAGCGAAGTCAAGATCCGTGACCTGATGATGGCCGAAACGGTGGACCGCGCCGCGCTCACCGCCGCGCTTGATGAACATGAAGCCAAGATGCGCGACCTGCATTTCCCGGTGCGCCAGATCCTCCTGGATGTGGTGGCAGGCCTCGACCAGGAAACCCGGATCAAGCTGGCGGACAATATGTTCCGCCGACGCTTCGACCGTATGGGCCCGGCCGGCGGTCGCGATGGTGACGCCGAAATGCCGCCGTTCCCGGGCGAACCCGGTGCCATGCCGCCGCCCTTTGATGAAGAGGGGCCCGAAGGCCCGGAAGGCAGCCGGCAGGGTCCGGACGGCGACTTCTGACAGCAGGAACAGTCAAAAAGGAGCTCCGATTGCGGGCTCCTTTTCTCATATCGGCGATATATGGCGCAATTCTGCGGTTTCATGCTAAAATAGGGGCATGACGAGCCCGAGCATACTGCCATCAACCGGGCCGGCGCCGCCTGAACTTCGGCGGCCCTACATACCGGCGCACTTGCGGCCTGACCTGCCCAACCCGACCGAAAAACTGGTTGAGGGGCAGTCGGGTTCTTCTTACGCTGGTGCCGGCGGCACTTCACAAAGCCAGCCCGAGCCCCCGCCCAGCTATTTTGCCAACCGGGAACGCGACGCCGCGACCGGGCAGCCGTCGGCCAGCAGCGCCGGTCGCAATCTTGCCGACACGGCCGCCATCCAGGTCCAGATCAATGAAAGTGTGCAGGGCGCCGGTGCCGCCGATACCCTGGCGCGCGAGATCGCGGCTGTCGAAGGCAGGTCCAGCACCAGTGACGAACTGAGCGACGAGGACAAGGCCGAAGTCTCGCGCCTCAGCGCCCGCGACCGCGAAGTCAGGGCCCATGAAGCGGCGCATGCATCGGCGGGCCAGGGTTTCGCCGGCAGCCCCAGCTTCGATTATGTGCGCGGGCCTGACGGCATTCCCTATGCCGTTGGCGGCCATGTGCAGATCGATGTCAGGGAAGTGCCGGACAATCCGTCCGCCACCATTGCCAAGATGGAAGTGGTGCAGCGCGCGGCGCTGGCACCCGCGCGGCCATCCGGGCAGGACCGTGCCGTTGCGGCGGCGGCCGCCGAAAAACTGAGGGAAGCCGAACGCCAGCTTGCCAACGAACGGCGCGCCGCGCAGGAAGCTCTGGACAATGGCGAAACCCCGCCGTCGCCGGGCATCAATCTGATCGCCTGAGACCCGGAAGGTCTAGATCCCGGTCCCCACCGCATCGGCCACCGACTTGAAGCCATGGTCCTTCAGGATCATCGCCAGCTCTGTCTTGACGCGGGTCACAAGGCCGGGGCCTTCATACACCAGCATCGAATAAAGCTGCACCAGGGATGCGCCGGCACGGATTTTCGCGAAGGCATCGGCGCCCGAGGCAATGCCGCCAACGCCGATCAGCGGCACCTTGCCGCCTGTCGCCCTATAAACGGCTTTCAGAACCTCGGTCGACGGCCCCATCAAGGGCGCGCCCGAAAGGCCGCCCATCTCGTCCTTGTGTCTGGATGTCAGGCTGGCGGGCCGGGTGATGGTGGTATTGCTGACAATCAGGCCGTCGATACCGGAAGATGTTGCAACCGCGGCAATATCCTGGATGTCGGTGCTGGTGAGGTCCGGCGCGATTTTCACCAGGATCGGCACATAGGCTGCGCCCGCGTCCATCTTGGCCTGGCGCGCAGCCAGCACCCGGTCGACCAGGTCCTGAAGTGCCGCGCGCGACTGCAGGGCCCTGAGGCCCGGTGTGTTCGGGCTTGAGATATTGACCGTGAAATAATCGCTCAGGCCATACAGCCGTTCGATGCCGGTCACATAATCCGCGGTGCGGTCGGCGGCATCCTTGTTCGCGCCCACATTGGCGCCCACAAGGCCGCGCCTGCGCGGCAGGGCGGCCAGGTTTTCAGCGAAATTCTCGAGGCCCTTGTTGTTGAAGCCGAACCGGTTGATCACCGCCCGGTCTTCCTTGAGCCGGAACAGGCGCGGCCGTGCGTTGCCGGCCTGCGGCTTCGGGGTCACGGTGCCGGCTTCCGCAAAACCGAAGCCGATGCTGTGTGCACCAGTGATGGCATCCGCATTCTTGTCGAAGCCCGCCGCCAGCCCCACGGGGTTCGGGAAGTCGATCCCGAACAGGCGGGTCGCCAAAATGGGGTCGTCGCCCGTGTCGCCGAACCGACCGCTCAGGCCGCGCGACAGGAAACGCACGGTCATATTATGCGCGGTCTCGGGGTCCAGCGCATGCACCAGCGGCCGTACCAGCGGGAACAGATCAAGCACTTTCTTCATGCTCCATGACCACGGAAAAATCGGCTGAACCGTCCTTGCTGCGTGCAAGCTGCCATTCATGGGCCACTGCCGTCATGGGCAGCGGGCCATAAAGGTGCGGGAACTTGTCGCCACCGCGCGAGGCTTCCCATTTCAATTGCCCGACCGGCAGCATCCAGGGGTCGACCGCCATCAGGTACAAGGGGTCGACACCGGCGAAATACAGGCGCGCCGTTTCGGCCACCTGTTCTGCGGTCGAAAAATGGATATAGCCGTCCACCAGGTCGATGGGCGCGCCGTCGAAAAAATGCGCCGATTTGGCCTGTTGCCATTCCTCGGCGCGCAGCAATTTATATATGAAACGAGGCATAGCTGATGAATAGGCGGTGGCGTGCGCCAAGGCAAGGCCCCAGATGGCGCCCTCGCTCCAAAACGGCGGGTTACAGGTTGATTTGGGAGCCGGGCCTAGCGACCGCCGCCTTCATCGCCCGCGTCTTCAGGGGTGTCGGTCGTCGCCGCCTTGAACCGGGCCGGCAGTTCGGCGCCGCGCTCGATTTCGGTCATGCTGTCGATGCGGCAGGGCAGACCCGTGCGGGTGAAGATGTCGCCGAACCCGGCGCACAATTCACCATTGGTGGGCTTGTAGGCCATATAGGCATGGTAATGCAGTTGGTTGCAGTTGCGCTTCAACTGCATGATCACGTCCTTGCGGCCCTTCATCTGCAGGCGCACCACTTCGTCTGATTCGATCACATAGGATATGATGCGGCTGGCATCGACACAGCGCACTTCCTTGGGCTCGGCCAGCTTGTTCAGCGCGTCGATAACCGTCTCCTCGGCGCGGGCGGCTGCGAAGGCCGGCGCAAGGGCGGGCAGGCCTGTGGCGGCAATCAAAGTCAGGGTGGCAAGGCGTTTCAACATGGTTGTCCCTTTCCGGACCAATGGTCTTCCAGTGTCCTGTTCGCATGCTGAACGGATCATGAACAAGGCGCACTGCCGCCAAATAATTACACTATGCCCTTGTTTTGGCGCAATTAAATGACGACATTAAGGGCAAGCGCAGGAGGCAAAGCCATGGCAGGGGAAATCTGGTTATGGATCAGGGAGCAACTGGCGCGCCTCAGGGGTGCGATCGGTCGTGCCTTTGGCCGCCTGTGGCGCTGGTTCACCGGCTGGCTCGCCTCCATTTCCGGCCCGACCTGGCGCAAGGTGGCGCTGGCCGTGCCCGGCATCTTCATCCTTTATATCCTGATCGGCATGCCGCTGACCCACAGGGTCGACGACCGCCTGCCGCTTGAGGTTCCGGGCCCTAATGCCGGCTCGCGCACCGTGGCGGATATCGCTTATCTGGTGAAACGCGAAACCGTGCTCCATGCCTGGACCGCAAACGACCCTGCCTTCATGCCGGGCTGGTGGCTCGATAATACGCCCAACTACCAGAAGGGCATCATCGGCGCCGTTTCACGTTTTACCTTCGAGCTTCGGGACCAGATCGGCCGCACGCGGGGCTCCAGCTCCGTGGACCCGGACCTTGAATCCGCCGCTGGCAACCTTTCGAAGGAGCCGGACCGCTGGTTGATCGATTTCTCGACCTCGATGATGCCGACCCGGACCTCCGATTCCTATTACCGCGAAGCGGCCCGTTCGCTCGATGCCTACAATGCGCGCCTTGCCGCCGGCAATGCGGTGTTTGAACGCCGCTCGGACAATCTTTTGGCCACCATCGACCGGATCGCGCTTGACCTTGGTGCATCGTCCGCGGCGCTTGAGCGTTACATTGGTGAAAACGCCGGTGGTGTGCTGCCCGATTTTGGTGCCGACGACCTGTTTTATCAGGTCAAGGGCCAGGTCTATGCCTATACGGTGATCCTGACCGCCCTTCGCGCCGACTATGCCAAGGTGATCGAAGACCGTGAACTGGCCCAGCTCTATGACGAGCTCCTGAAGTCCCTGAGCGCCGCCGCCCAGCTTGATCCCCTGATGGTCACCAATGGCGCGCGCGACGGTATTCTTGCCAACCACTTGTCGACACAGGGTTTTTACCTGTTGCGCGCCCGCACCCAACTGCGCGAGGTCGCCAGCATCCTGCAGAAATAAGCCTCTTGCCAGCCTTTCGCTCTGCTGTCACCCTATGGCCAGAACAAGGGACAGAGATATGGTGACCGAAGAAATTCATGGGCCTATCCGGCCAATCCCGAAACGGCGCCGCAAGCTTGTGGTGGTGGTCGATGGTTCGCCCGAATCCAAGGTGGCGATCCGCTTTGCCGCGGCACGCGCCTCGCACATCACCGGCGGCGGCCTGATCCTGTTCCATTGCATTCGCCCGGGTGAATTCCAGCACTGGATGGCGGTGGCCGACCGCATGCGCGAAGAAGCCTATGACGAAGCCCATGCGCTGTTGGACGAAATGGCCGAACGCCTGCATGCCTACAGCGGCGTCACGCCCGATATCGCCATCATGGAAGGCGAACCGCGCGAACAGCTCCTCAAATTCATTGAAAGCCAGCCGGATGTGTTCGGCCTGGTGCTGGGCGCCGGTGCCGACGGTGGCCCCGGGCCGCTTGTCGACTATTTCACCCACACATTGGCAGCCAACCTGCCATGCCCCCTGATCCTGATCCCCGGCAACATGACCTATGAACAGGTGGATGCGCTCGCCTGATACTTTGGCCTGATACTTTGGTCTGAGCCTCAGGCGCCGGTCTCAAGGGGCAACAGTTCCTGCAGCGCCATTTTATAGTCCGGATAACGGAAGCGATAGCCCAGCAGGATTTTCACCCGTCCGTTCCGCACCCGCTTGCTTTCAAGGTAAAAGCTGCGCGCCATCGGGCTCAGGTCCGCTGTCTCGAAATCTTCCTCTGCCGGCGGTTCGACCCCCAGAAGCCGCGCCGCATAGTCGATCACCTCACCGGGTGGTGCCGGTTCATTGTCGGCCATGTTGAATATTTCGGACGGCAGGCCGGAATTCATCGCCAGCCATACCGCACCCGCGATATCGGCAACATGGATGCGGCTGAACACCTGCCCCGGCTTGACGATGCGCCTTGCCTTGCCGTCCAGCACGCTGCGGATCGCATTGCGGCCCGGGCCATAAATGCCCGCCAGGCGGAAAATATGCAGGTCGGCACCCAGCCGGTCGGCCAGCCGGCGCCAGGCTCCTTCGGCCTCGACCCGGCGCTGGCCGCGTTCAAGGCCGGGGTCGGGCGCCGTATCCTCGTCAACCCAGCCGCCATCCCGGTCGCCATAAACATTGGTGCTGGACAGATAGCCGATCCAGTTGATGGTCTTTTGTTGTTCAAGCCAACCTTCTGCCAGCGCCAGGATCGGGTCGCCGCCCGGCCCCGGCGCCACGCTGGTCAGCACATGGGTGACCGGTGGCAGGCCCTGCACCGCGGCTTCGAAGGCTTCGGGGCTGGTGCCATCAACGGCATGAACACCCATCTGTGCCAGTTGCTCACTGGTTTCCGGCCGCCTTGATGTCGCCGTTACCCGCCAGTTTGCAGCCAATGCCTGTTGCAGGATCGCGCTGGCGCTGTAGCCGGGTCCAAAAACCATCAGGTGCGGGGGGAAATCAGTCATAATCAGTCGAATCTGCCTTGAATTTGCCACGGGCTTTGTTCAGTGTCGCGGCCATGAAAACGCTTGTTACCATACCGGTTTTTGCCCTTGTTGCCAGCGCCCTGTTGGCCGGGCCCACCCGGGCCGCGGACGACAGCCTGCAGGCCGACGAAAAACGCTACAGCGATTGCATCGACCTGGCCGAACGCGCGCCGGACAAGGGCATCAACATGGCCCTTGTCTGGCAGGGCCAAGGCGGCGGTGTGCCCGCGCGCCACTGCGAGGCTTTGGGGCTTTACCATATGGGCGAATATGCCGAAGCCGCCATACGGCTGGTGAAGATCGCCGAAGACATGCGGGTGGGCAAGGGCATGCCGGTCAAGGGCGACAAGCGCCTGGTGGCCGACGCACCCATGCTGGCCGACATGTATGACCAGGCGGCCAATGCCTGGCTGATGGCGGGTGAAACCATCCGGGCCGAAGATGCGATCATGCTCGCGCTTGCCGTGGTGCCCACGGGCTCGGCCCAGGAACGTGAACTGTTGATCGACCGGGCGCGTGTTGCCGCTGCCGACCAGGATTTCACCATGGCGCTTTCAGACCTGAAGAAGGTCCTGGCGGAAGATCCCGGTCGCAAGGATATCCTGGTGCTGGTGGCATCTGCCGCGCGCGGTGTCGGCCAGTATGCCGAAGCGTCCGCCGCGCTTCAGGCTTATATGGAAGCCTTCCCGGACGAGCCGTCCGCCTATCTCGAGCTTGGCAACCTGAACCATGCGCTCGGCAATATCGAGGACGCACGCAAGGCCTGGCTGAAGGTGCTGTTGATCACCGAAACCGGGCCGGATGCCGATGCCGCCCGCGACAATCTCGAAAAGCTGGACCTGAAGGCCGAAGACAAGCCTGAGGACAAAGCCGGCGAATAGGCCGGCCTCAGAAGCTGACTTTGGCTTCGTAAAGGTCGGGCAGGTTGTTTTCGAACAGCACCGCATCGCCGGCGCGCCAGTTGGCTTTCACCCAGGCTTCGGCCTCTGCCTGCGTGGCATAGGTCATGACCGTGGTGCTGCCGTCGTTGGTGGCGGCCAGCCCCGACAGGAAGGTCGGGATACGGTCGGGCGTGACCACCAGCACGATATCGCAGTGTTTGGCGGCCAGCGCCCCCAGGGTCGCATGGTCGCTGTCGTGGCGCGCCCCCAGTTCAACCATGCCGGGGGTCACCAGAATGCGGCGCCCGCCCGGTTCCACCAGCACATCCAGGCATTCCAGCGCAGCGGCAAAACCGACCGGGTTCGAATTATAGGCATCGTTCACGATGGTGGGCGAACCGGTCGCACGGGTTACCTCCAGCCGGTGCCGGATTTGCGGCATCGAGGCCAGCGCGCCCTTGATCGCGGCCCATGGCAGGCCGATGGCGCGGGCGGCGGCGGCGGCCTGCACGATATTGCCGGCCTGGTGGCGGCCATAAAGCGGCGCTTTCAGGATATGGTCTTCGTCGCCGTCCTTGACCGTCAGCACCAGTCCGTCGGCGGTCATCCGGCTGTCGGCAAGCCGGATATCGCCGGTGGTGCCGGCACTGATATAACGACCGGGCACGGCGGCCTGGCGTTCGGCCAGCAGGTCCGGCGCGATGCCGTCCGGGTTCACCACCACTTCGCCGCCGCGCGCGAAGGTGGCTTCGGCCAGTTCGAACTTGGCGCGGGCAACGGTTTCCAGGGTCTTGAACCGCTCATAGTGCGCGGCACCCACGGCGGTGATCAGGCCGACATCCGGCGGCGTCAGCCGGCACAGGCGCGCGATCGAGCCGGGGCCATAGGCGCCCATCTCGACGATGAAAAACTGGTGCTCGGGCGTCAGTTGTTCGCGGATCACCCGGGTGATGCCCATGTCGGTATTCACGCTGCCGGGGGTCGCGAGCGTCGGCGCGGCGCTTGACAGGATATGTTGCAGGATATGTTTCGTGGATGTCTTGCCGAACGAGCCGGTGATGGCGATCACCTTCGGCTGCAGTTTGGTGAATTTTTCGATGGCTTCGGCGCGGAAGCGGGCTTTGACCCGTTCTTCGGCGGGCTCCAGCAGCTTGTTGGCGGCGACCAGCAGGAACGGCAGGCTCTGTGCGAACGCGATCAGCAACAGCGAGATCACCACCACGCGCCAGTCGTAGCTCAGGCTCAGCCAGCGGATGTCATTGACGTCAAGCTGCAGGCCATACTGGTGCCCGCGCGGCGCCAGGCCTGCGAGGATAAGGCACACAACAAGGGCGCCCACTGCCAGGCCCATATAGACCATCAGGATGCGTTTCACCCGGTCGGTCAGCACCAGCGGCTTTTTGCTGCCGCCCCGCTGGCTGCGTGAACGCAGGGCGCCATGCACAAAGGCCAGCACCAGCATGGGCCAGACCAGATAGCCGATACTGTTCAGGACCACGCCGACCGCATTTGCCAGCAATGTCTGCGAAATTGTGCCCAGAAGGGCGGCTGCCAAAAGCCACAGGCTCGCGCGCCGGTCGACGGCAGCATTGTCCTTCAGCCAGGCGACAAAACGCACGCCGTCATATTCTTCCTGCTGGAAAAATTTCATCAGCGCCAGCCCGCGTTCGAGCGCGAACCAGACAATCAGGGGCACACCAAGCGCCAGCACGACGGGATGGAAGGGCAGGTCAGGCATCGGCAAGGTCCTTGAGGAAGGCGCGGATCTGCGCCTCGCACTGGTAGGCGCCGCGGCTCAGGATATCCAGATGGCCGAATCCGGGCATCTCGACAAAGCGCGCAATCGGGATCAGGTGTTCATAACGGCGGCCGATCTCGGGCGGGGTTTCGGTATCGTCGGACCCGTAGAGGAGAAGGGTTGGCGCGCGCCCGGCCTTGGCTTCGGCCACCAGGTTTTCGTTGACGGCGCGCACGAAGGTGGCCCTGAGTGCCCCGGCGTTTTTATAATCGGCGCTGCCGAAGCGCGCCACATAGGCATCCCGGAAGCGGGTGCCGAACAGCCGGTCCGAAAGTCGTGCCAGACGACCGAGCGTGCGCAGTGCCATAGCGCGCAGCTTGAAGGCCAGCGAACGCCGGCGCTTCAGCCCGGCGCCCGCGATGATGATACAGGCTTTCACCCGGTCCGGATGGCGTGCCGCCATCTGCACGGCCATGCGACCGCCGAAGCTGTGGCCGACAATGATGGCGGGCCCGATGCCGGCTGAGGCCATCTTGGCCGCCAGCGCATCGGCATAATCTTCGGTGCCGGCGCCTTCGGCCAGCATCGCTGTCTGGCCAAAACCGGGCAGGTCATAGATCACATGCCGGCCATGGGCGCTGAACAGTTGCGCCAGGCGGGCCATCGAGGCCCCGGTCTGGCCCCAGCCGTGCAGCCAGACAAAGACGGGCTCGCCGCCGCCAAACGTTTCCTGGTGCCAGGGTTCTGTCATGCTGCCGCCCGCGTCCGCCATGCCTCAGCCCCGGCGGAAGATGGTCGCGCCGCCCGCGCCTGCATCGGTCGCGCCCAGCCGTTCGCCGGACAGGCGGAAACCTTCGTCGATGATGGCGCTCGTGAGGCCAAGGAAGCTGATGGGCTCTGCCGCCGCTTCCCACAGGAAATAGGCGAAGGAGCCCGGAATGGTATTGACTTCATTGAGCCAAAGCTCGCCGGTTTCGCTGTCGCACAGGAAATCGACCCGCACGCTGCCGGCGAGCGCCAGGCGTTCAAAAATGCCGCTGGCGCTGCCGCGGATGAAGCTTTCCTGTTCCGCCGACAGCTCGTCCGGGTTCAACACCCGGTTCAGCGATGCCATGCCTTCGCTGGGGCCACTGTCCAGCTTGGGGCCGCCGGGCGTGCCGCCAGCCAGATATTTGTTTTTGAAGTCCAGGAGTTCGGCGTTCCTGAGCGGCCGTTCGATGGCCGAAGTGGCGACCACACCGTCAGACTTGCGGCGTACGGCGATATTATATTCGGTCAGGTTCGGCACGAAGGGTTCGACAATCACCTCGCTGTCCAGCCGGAAGGCGGTCATGAGTGCTGCCACCAGGCCGTCCATATCGCCGGCTTTGCCGACCCCGACGCTGGAGCCCAGGTTTGCGGGCTTGACGATATAGGGGAAACCGTATGTGGCACCAAAGGCCGCATCCAGTTCGGCTGCCAGCTTTTCGGGGTCGATGAACTGGCCACGGCCCGGGCGCTTGAGGGTCAACTCCGGCAGCACCTTGATACCGTGTGCGCGGGCGACCGATTTGGTGAAAACCTTGTTCATGGTGGCGGCGGCCCCCAAAGTGCGGCAGCCGGCATAGGGCACACCGGCAAAATCCAGGAGGCCCTGCAAGGTGCCGTCTTCGCCGTTCGAGCCATGGATCGCCGGCACCATCAGGTCGAAGGGCAGGTGGATGCGCTTGTCGCCCATCAGGCCCTTCTGGTGTCCGACAAGGCGCGGCCGGCCCGCCGCCGGGGTCGCGAGGTCGAGGCTGACCTGCATCAGGTCCTTGTTCTGTTCGTCGTCCAGCGGGTAGCGGCTGCGTTTCTTGAGCGCGTCGCCGGTCCACCATTGGCCGAGGGGGTCGACATAAACGGGCAGGCCTTCGAAGCGCACGGGATCGAGGGCCTCCAGGAACTGCAGGCCGCTCAGCACACTCACATCATGCTCGACGCTTCTTCCCCCGAAAATGACGGCGATGACCTGCTTGTCGGCCATGGTTCCCCCTTGTTTGCTGTGCCCTCGACAGGCGGTTTTCTTCATGTAGCCAATTCACGGCCAAACGGCAAAGCCAAATAGAGCAAAATCCAAAAGCATGGCGCTTTCAGGGCGTGGCGGCGCTATTCGACTGTGCCGGTAACCGGCTTGTCATTTGATCCGGGCCGCAACTGCGCTAAAGTCGTGCCGGAGCTATGGGGCTGACATTCCGATCTGAAGGGGGCGCACATGAAAAAACTGGCAATCGCGACACTGGCAGGGCTGTTGGCAAGCGGCGCGGCCATGGCACAGGACTGGGACAAGGTCGAGGTGAAAACCGAACCCGTAGCCGGGTCGGTGTCGGTACTGTTTGGCGCCGGCGGCAATATCGGCATATCGGCGGGCGCGGACGGTGTGTTTCTGGTCGACGACCAGTATGCACCGCTGACCGAACGTATCATCAGCGCGATCCAGGGTGTATCCACGGAGCCGATCCGCTATGTGATCAGCACCCATTTCCATGAAGACCATACGGGCGGCAATGAAAATATGGGGAACGCCGGCGCGGTCCTGGTGGCGCATGACAATGTGCGCCTCAGGCTTTCGAAAGGGTCTTTCGTGAAGGCCTTCAACATGCGCACGCCGCCCAAGGCCGGCAAGGCGCTGCCCGTGATCACCTTCAATGACCAGATTTCCTTTTTCCTGAACGGCGAAGAAGTGCGCGCCATCCATATCGACAATGCCCACACGGACGGCGATGCCATCATCTGGTTCAAGGGTTCGAATGTCATCCATATGGGCGATACTTTCTTCAACGGTCGGCTGCCGTTTGTCGATGTGCCCAATGGCGGCGACATCGACGGTGTGATCAGCGCTGCCGAAATGGTGCTGGCATCCGCCGACGACAAGACCCGCATCATCCCCGGCCATGGCCCGGTAACCGACCGGGCGGGGCTGGAACGCTATCATGATATGCTGGTCGACGTGCGGGACCGGATTGCCGACCTGAAGGCTGCGGGCAAGACGCTTGATGAAACGGTGGCTGAAAACCCGCTTGAGGGTGTTGATGCCTTCTGGATGAGCGCGGGCGCGGACTGGAACAGCAAATTCATCGGCTTTGTCTACGACAGCCTGTAGGTGCGGCCCCAGGCCGAACCCCCTCGTCCAAACCAATGAAGCGGCGGTTATTCCGCCGCTTTCTGTTTGTGGCCGAACCAGTTGGCGAAACGCGGGTAAAATACCTTGCGCACCAGATAGACGGACAGGCTGACCGCAAACAGGTAAAACACGCCGACCGTGGCCAGATAGTCGCTCCAGCTCTTGATGTCCATCAGCCGTGTGGCCTGGGCGATGGCGGCCAGATTGAGGCCCATGAAGCTGTAGGCCATGTTGAAATAATGGTGGATCAGATATGTGCGGTCGCGGGTGCGGCGGAAGGCGAAGATCGCCCACCAGCCGCGTGCGATGGTGACCACGGTCACCACCGAGAAGATATGGAATACCGAAAAGCCGCCGGTGTTGTACATGCCGAAGCCCGACAGGGCGGTTGACAGCATGGACACCGCATAGGCGATGCCCAGCATGCGGTGGCGTCGGGCCCCCACCGGGCTCAGGAACAACAGGAAGGCGGTCAGGTAGGACATGATCGCGCTGGCGATATGCAGATAGCTGAAGAAGGTCATGATAGTTCTCGCTGTCGTGACCCGGTTTCCGGGTTCTGTTCTGGTGCCCCTTGGGGGCCGGTTATTCGACCTTGATGGTCATGCTCATGCCGTCTGCGGGCAGGCTGAACACCGCGTCCTCATAGCGCGGCGGGCCGAAGCTGCCCTTGGCGTCGCGCGACATGCCGATGGGTTCCGTGGGGATGCCCATGAAATTCTTGTCCAGCTTGCCGTTGTTGTTCGCGTCATGGAAAATCGAGATGGCATACTGGCCCGGTGCCAGATTCTTGAAGACATAGGTCACGGCGTCATGGCTGGCCGGGACCCGGCCGCGCGCGACAATGCCTTCCACCTGCAGGAACCGGTCGGCTTTGTCATAGACGCCGATCATGACGTTGCCGGTGTCGGTTTTCATGCCGGTGACAGTCAGGGTCAGGTCGGCTGCATATGCTGTGGATGTGGCCATCAGGGCCAGGGCAGTGCTCAGGATCAGTTTCATTTTCAGTCTCCTCGTGTGTGACCCGGGCGTCCGGTCTGGTGCCGGACTGTCCGTTCGGTGGTAAATTCAGTTCGGGGCGCCGGGGCCCAGCATGGCGGCCAGCCCCTCGACATAAGTTTTGAACGCGGTCTCGCCGGCATCGGTGATGCTGACCAGGGTTTGCGGCTTGCGCCCGACAAAACCCTTGTTCACCGCGACATAGCCAGTGTCCTCCAGCTTCTTCAGGTGGGTGGACAGGTTGCCGTCCGACAGCTTCAGCCGGGTGCGCAGTTCGGTGAATTCGGCCTCCCGTGCGGTTGACAGGTAGGACATGATCGCCAGCCGGACCCTTGAATGGATCACCTCGTCCAGCACGCGATAATCATAATCGCTCATGGCTCAGGCCTCGTCGGCGGCCAGGCGTTTCATCAACTGGCCGGGCAGCAGGATCAACAGGGCACTGGCACCCGCCATCACCAGCAGCATTTCGGCGTCATAGACCGTGGTATGCGCGAGATAGGTGAGCAACAGCCCCCAGCCGAGCGCGACATACAGCAGCCAGTTCACGCCGGTTACCCGGGCGGTGACGAAGAAGGCGGCGCCGATCAGGCCCGAAGCCAGGATCGATGTGGTGCGGCCATCGAACGTGCCTGCCGCCAGCGAGATGACAAAATAGATCAACACACCAAGGCCGACAGACGCCCAGGACGTGCTGTAGGCAATGAGCGCGATATTGCGGCCCGGTCCCTGACGGCGTTCCCGGTGTGCCATCCAGAATTCGGCGCCCCAGCCGATCACGGTCACGGGACCCCATATGCCGATGATGGTTTCGGGGATATAACCGACGACGGACATATATTGGGCGAAGAAGGCCAGCATCAAAAGCGCGCCCCACAGCACAAAGTGCGTGCCGTCGATACCGGCGCGGCGGCGACCGGCCTCCATCATGCTGCGGATCAGCGCCAGGTCGGTGGCGGCAGTTCGGTCTGCCATGTCGGCGCCGTCGAGGTCTTTCTGATGGTCTGTCATTTCAAACTCCATTCGTTCATGACAAAGCACTTTGAATTACAAAGTAGTTTGTAAAACACAGATGTCAAGAGGGGCGGGCGCAGGATTCTTGTGTGTTATGGGTTGGCCAAAAGGCGCACAGGTGTCGGAAAACAAAAACGCCCGTACCGGGGGCACAGGCGTTAATGATTGATTTTATTGGCTTATTGCCGAGCCGGCGTCAGGGCGCCTTGCGGTCGTCCAGCCTCAGCACGATACGCTGGGTCTTGCCATTCTGGCCCGGGAATTCCTTGAACAGGGCTTCGGCCATCAGGGGCACAATCTCGGGCAGGGCGCGGGTGCGCACTTCCGACTCGGCGCGGCCTTCATAGATCATGTCGCCGTTGGGTTTACGCATTTCCACCTTCAGGGTCACGAAATAGACCGTGCGGGCAACAAGGTCATTGTCCGGGAAGAAGGGGTCATACGGGTAGGCCGGGCCCCAGAAACGGCCCCAGCGCCAACTGTGGGTCCAGTAATTGTAACCGGCGCCCATGCCCATGCCGGGACGGGTTTCCAGTTTTTCGCGGCCATCATTGATTTCGATATCGAAGCCGACAATCAGCTCCGGATTGTCGTCACCGGCCTGTGCATAACCGATGTTCGACAGTTCGTTGGCGATCACGCTGGCATATTGCCGGTATTCGATGCTGTCCAGCTTGGCCTGGTCCATCGGCACGATCGACACCTTGCCGGCAGACGGCACGGTCTGCGACATGAAGGTGGTGACATCGCTGCGGAAGGTATGGGTGCAGGCACTTACAAGGAAAACAGCGCCAACAAGGGCGATGCGCTTCAACAAACTGGCCATGGTGTCCTCTCCACTTGGTAACCGGATGGATACGGGGCGGAAGCTCCACCGCCCCGTATATTGACCTTCAGGCTAAAGCCTGCTGCCTGAACACAAACTGAACGGGCAGGCCTCAACTGATGAAACCGACGACCTTCTTGACCTCTTTCAGGATCGGCTCGGCAATCGCGCTTGCGCGTTCACCGCCGTCCTTCAGCACGCTGTCGATATAGGCCGGGTCCTTCTGCAGGCGCGCCATTTCTTCGGTGATGGGCGCCAGCCTGGCCACGGCCAGGTCGGTCAGGCCCTTCTTGAAGTCGCCAAAACCCTTGCCTTCATATTCGGCGCACACGGCATCGCGGCTCATGTCCGCCAGCGCGGCATAGATGCCGACCAGGTTCTTGGCTTCGGCGCGGTCGCCCAGGTCTTCGGCCTTGCCCGGCAGCGGCTCGGGGTCGGTCTTGGCCTTGCGGATCTTGAGCGCGATGGCATCGGCATCGTCATTGAGGTTGATGCGGCTATATTCCGACGGGTCGGACTTGGACATCTTCTGGTTGCCGTCCCTGAGGCTCATCACCCGCGCACCTTCCCCCAGGATAATGGGTTCGGTGATCGGGAACAGCTCGACGCCATAATCGTTGTTGAACTTCTGCGCGATATCGCGGGTCAGCTCCAGATGCTGTTTCTGGTCTTCGCCCACCGGCACGTGGGTGGCTTTATACAGAAGGATGTCCGCCGCCATCAGGTCCGGATAGACATACAGGCCCACGGATGCGTTTTCGCGGTTCTTGCCGGCCTTGTCCTTGAACTGGGTCATGCGGTTCAGCCAGCCGATGCGGGCGACACAGTTGAAAATCCAGGCTAGTTCGGCATGGCCCGAAACCCGGCTCTGGTTGAAAAGGATCGAGCTTTTGGGGTCGACACCGGCGGCCATATAGGCGGCTGCGGCTTCGCGGGTCTGTTCGACCAGTTGCGCAGGGTCCTGCCAGACGGTGATCGCGTGCATGTCGACGACGCAATAAATGCATTCATAGTCGGCCTGCAGGCGCACCCAGTTCCGGAACGCACCAAGGTAGTTGCCAAGATGCATGTTCCCTGAGGGCTGGGCGCCCGAAAAAACGCGATTAGTCACCCAAAATCTCCGTATATATGGCTGTTTGCGGGCCTTGTTGCCCGGCAACGCTTATGGCAAGCGGCGCCGGGGCGGTCAAGCCCGCACGCACCTCTCAGCCGCGCTTGCGCTTCAGGAAACCGGTCAGGTCGCTGGCCGGCATGGTGCGGAAGGCGAAGATCAGGATGAAATACAGCACGATACCGGCAACCACCAGGCCCAGAAGGCTGGCGATCCTGAGGGCGCCGTCGGTCGCGAACGCCCCGGCCGAGATGTGCGCCAGATACCAGACCGCGGCCGACATCAGCACGGTCGCCGCCGTGAATTTTACCACCCGCACCCTGGTGCGGTGTTCCAGCGCGATATGGCCGCGGCGTTTCAGCCCGCCATACAGCAGCACAACATTCACCCAGGCCGCAACCGCGGTGGCGGCGGCGAGGCCGACATGGCCCATGAACTGTATGAACACAAGGTTCAGGACCGTGTTCAACACCAGCGACACCACGGCAAAACGCACCGGCGTGCGGGTGTCCTTGCGGGCGAAATAACCGGGCGACAGCGCTTTTGAAATCACATAGGCCGGCAGGCCGAAGGCATAGGCCGCCAGCGCGGCGGCGGTGGCAATGCTGTCTGTGTGGCTGAAGGCTTCACGTTCAAAAATAGTCGAGATGATCGGCAGGCTGAGCGCCGCCAGTGCCCCCGCCGCCGGGATGGTAAGAAGGAGTGTGAATTCAAGCGCGCGGTTCTGCTGCCGGTTGGCGCCTGCGTCATCGCCGCCCGCCAGGAGGCGCGAAATGCTGGGCAACAATACCGTACCGACCGCCACCCCGATCACACCCAGCGGCAACTGGTTCAGCCGGTCGGCGTAAAAAAGCCAGGAGACCGAGCCTTCGGGCAGGTAGCGCGCCGCGATCAGGGTATCGACCAGCAGGTTGATCTGCATCACGCCGGCGCCGATGGCGGCGGGGCCCATCACCTTCAGCAGTTCCTTCACATCGTCGCTCAGGCGCGGGAACGGAAACCTGAGCCGCACGCCGGCCCGGTGCGCGGCCACATAAAGCCACAGGAACTGCGCGACGCCGGACAGCGACACGGCGATGGCAAGATAGCGCGCGACATCAAGCTCGCTGTCGCCGGCCAGCAGCATGGCGCTGATCATGAAGATATTCAGCAAAACGGGCACAAAGGCCGCAGCCGAAAACCGTTCATAGGCGTTCAAGATGCCGCCCAGGAACGACGCCAAGGAGATCAGCACCAGATAGGGGAAAGTATAGCGCCCGAGCTCGACCGCCAGATTGAACTTGGCCGTATCGCCGTCAAAACCACCGGTCAGGCCCGTCATCACCGGCACCATCGCCGCTTCCATGATCAGGAGGAAGACCAGCAGGACCGGCAGGAACCAGGCCAGCACCCTGCCGGCGAAGGCCTCGGCGGCGATGCGGCTTTCGGGGGTGATATCCTTGCCGAGGACCCGGGCGAACAGCGGCACAAAACCGACCGTGAAGGCGCCTTCCGCGAACAGGCGGCGGAAAAAGTTCGGCAGCTTGAAAGCGATGAAAAAGGCATCCGCCGCCATGCCGGCGCCCAGGTAGCGCGCGACCAGAAGGTCGCGGGTCAGGCCCAGCACGCGGCTCAGCATCGTCAGGCCCCCGACCGCGGTCAGGCGTTTCGCCAGGCTCACTGCACCGTCTCCGTATGGCGGTTCTTGCTCGAGAAAATCTGTTCGCCGCGCGCGGCTTTCAGCAATTTGTCCTCGATGTTCCTCAGCCGCACCTTGTTGGTCACTTTCTGGCCGACAAGGTCGCGCACATAAAACACATCGATCGCGCGTTCGCCATAGGTGGCAACATGGGCCGAGAAAATGGAAAGTTTAAGGCGGTACAGCGCATAGGCGAGATCGTACAGAAGGCCCGGCCTGTCCTTGGCATTGACCTCGATCACGGTCGAGCGGCTGGAGGCCTTGTTGTCGATCAGCACCACGGGTTCCACCTCGAAGGCGCCGGTTTTCTTGCCGAACATGCGGCGTTCGACCAGCTTTTCCTTCGGGCGTACATTGCCCATCAGGGTTTCAAGGATGGTGTGCTCCAGCTTGTCGAGCGCGCGGGTACTGTCGAACGCCCGGCCCTCAAGGTCCTGCACCGTGAAATTGTCCATGGCCATACCGTCGGCTGAGGTGTGGATCTTGGCACCCATGATGGTGGCACCACCCACCCCCAGCGCGCCGACGATGCGGGCAAACAGGCCTGGATGGTCGCCGGTGTAGACCGATACATTGGTCATGTCCTGGAACTGTTCGATGCGGACCGTCACCCCCAGGGGGCGTTTGGCCTCGTCGGTCTTTTTCATCAGTTCGGCGTTCTGCACCAGGGTATCCGGCGCCTCGGCGATCCAGTAGGCGTCGTTCATGCGCTCCACATGTTTTTTGAAGGCGGCGTCCGACCAGTCCTTGAGCGCGGCACGCAGCTCCGCCTGTTTGGCTTTCACCCGTTCGGTGCGGCCCACATTGGCATGGCCGGCCAGCAATACCTCTTCGGCGGCATAATACAGCTCGCGCAACAGTTGGCCTTTCCAGCCGTTCCAGACCCCCGGGCCGACGGCGCGGATGTCAACAACCGTCAGCACAAGGAGAAGGCGCAGCCGTTCCGGGCTTTTCACCAGTTCGCAGAAATCCTGGATGGTCTTGTGGTCGCTCAAATCACGTTTGAAGGCGGTGCTGCTCATCAAAAGGTGCCAGCGCACGAGCCAGGCCACGGTTTCGGTTTCGGCGGGTTTGAGCCCGAAACGTGGGCACAGATGTTCGGCGACATCGGCGCCCAGCACCGAATGGTCGCCGCCCCGGCCCTTGGCGATGTCGTGCAGCAGCACGGCGACATAGAGCACCCGGCGCGAGATCACCTTCTGGATCACATCGGTCGACAGCGGGTGGTCGGCCTGCAGCTCGCCGGACTCGATCTTGGCCACAAGGCCGATGGCATGGATCGTATGCTCGTCCACCGTATAATGATGGTACATGTCATACTGCATCTGGGCCACGACCCGGCCGAAATCGGGCACGAAGCGCCCGAACACACCGGCCTCGTTCATGCGCCTGAGGTTGATTTCGCCCTCGTTCTTCGAGGTCAGCACCGCGAGGAAATCCTCGTTCGCCTGCGGGTCGCGCCGCACCCGGTCGGTGATGCGCGACAGATTATGCTTGATGAGGCGGAGGGCATCCGGGTGGATATCCAGCCCCTTTTCATCGGCCACGCGGAAGATGCGTACCATCAGCGCCGGATTGTCCTTCAGGTCCTGTTCGGCCACGAAGGTCAGGCGACCGCCTTCAAGGGCAAAATCCTGCAGCTTCTTGGTGCGGCGGAAACGCGAGAAAAAGGCGGTCTTTTTCTGGCGCGCTTCCAGAACCGCACAGAAGATGCGCGTCAGGTCGCCTACCTGTTTGGCCACCAGGAAATAGTGTTTCATGAAACGTTCGACACCGCTGGCGCCCGGGTGGTCCTTGTAATGCAGCAGGTCGGCCAGTTGGCGCTGCACATCGAAGGTCAGCCGTTCTTCGGCCCGGCCCGAGACAAAATGCAGAGCCACGCGCACGGTCCAGAGGAAGTTTTCCGCCTGCTTGAACTGGCGGTTTTCCTTCTGGGTCAGGATATCCTTCTTGACCGCCTGTTCATGGTCGATGCCGGTGCCATACAGATAGCGGGCGATCCACCACATGGTCTGCAGGTCGCGCAAGCCGCCCTTGCCTTCCTTGATGTTGGGTTCAACCACATAACGGCTGTCGCCCAGTTTCTGGTGGCGGTTGTTGCGCTCGGCCAGCTTCTGGTCGACAAATTCGGGCCCGGTGGTGGCCACGACCCGGCGCACAAACCGTTTGGCGGCGGCATCGAACAGGCTTTCGTCGCCCCACAGGTAACGGGCCTCGAGAAGCGCGGTGCGGATGGTCAGGTCTTCCTTGGCGAGCCGGCTGCATTCCTCTGGCGTGCGGGTGGCGTGGCCGACCTTCAGGCCCAGATCCCACAGCACATAGAGCATATATTCGACCACATTCTCGGCCCAGGGTGTCGATTTGTAGGGGATCAGGAACAGGAGGTCGACATCCGAAAACGGCGCCATTTCGCCGCGGCCATAACCGCCCGTGGCCACCAGGCACAGCTTTTCAGACGCCGTGGGGTTCGCCAGCGGATAGACATGGCCGGTGACAAAATCATACAGGGTGCGCAAAATCTGGTCGGCAAGGAAACTCAGCGCATGGGCGCTGTTGCGGCCGGTTTCCGCCTCTTCCATGAAACGGCGCTTCACCTCGTTCCAGCCATGCTGGTAGGCGTCCTTCAGGATCGTCACCAGGCCCTGGCGCCATTCGCTTTCCGGGCGTTCCTCGACCATGTTTTCAAGCATGATCACCAGGCTTTTTCGGCTGATCACATCACGGCGGTTGCGGACTGTGGTCATGGCGTTCGGGGCTCCGGGTTAGGGGCGGCTGTTGGTCAGGGTTTCTTTCAGTGCATATAGCACATCAAGGGCTTCACGCGGGGTCAGTTCGTCGGGGTTGACCGTGGCCAGTTGTTCTTCGACCTCGGACGGCCCATGGTCTTCCTGCTTGCGCACGGCGGGCACCGACTGGAACAGCGGCAGGTCGCTGATCAGGCCTTGCGCCTTGCCGCCCTTGTCGCTGGTTTCCAGATGGTCCAGCACCTGGCGCGCCCGGTTGATCACCCGGGGTGGCAGGCCCGCCAGTTTGGCCACCTGGATGCCGTAGGACCGGTCGGCGGCGCCCATGGCCACTTCGTGCAGGAACACCACGTCGCCCTTCCATTCCCGCACTTTCATGGAGCGCAAGGACACGCTGTCCAGCGTTTCCTTCAGCGCAGTCAGTTCATGATAGTGGGTGGCGAACAGCGCGCGCGACTGGTTGATATTATGCAGGTTCTCGACCGCCGCCCAGGCGATCGACAGGCCGTCATAGGTGGCGGTGCCACGGCCGATTTCGTCCAGTACCACCAGTGAGCGGGGCCCGGCCTGATTCAGGATCGCGGCGGTTTCCACCATTTCAACCATGAAGGTCGAGCGGCCATGCGCCAGGTCGTCGGACGCGCCCACGCGGCTGAACAGCCGGTCGACCACACCGATGTGCGCTTCGTCCGCCGGCACGAAACTACCCATCTGGGCGAGGACCGCAATCAGCGCATTTTGCCTGAGGAACGTACTTTTACCGGCCATGTTGGGGCCGGTGATCAGCCACAGCCGGTCGTCGGGGCCCAGGTCACAGTCGTTGGCGACAAAACTGCCTTCGTCGGCTGCCTGCAGGGCCTTTTCCACCACCGGGTGGCGGCCGGCCCTGATATCGAAGGCCAGGCTGTCGTCCACGTCCGGGCGGCAATAACGGTCGGATTCCGCCAAGGTCGCCAGCGCGGTTGCCACATCAAGCGCGGCCAGCGCTTCGGCGGCGGTCGAAATCGGGCCCGACCGGTCGAGCACACGGGCCGCAAGCGCGGCGAACAGTTCCTGTTCCAGGGCCAGGGCCCGGTCGGCGGCTTCGGATATCCGGCCCGCCAGCTTCGACAGTTCGGCGGTCGAAAAACGCACGGAATTGGCCAGGGTCTGCCGGTGGATGAACATGTCATTCAGGGGCGGCGCCATCAGCTTTTCGGCATGTTTGGGCGTGGTATCGACATGATAGCCGATCACGTTATTGTGCCGGATTTTCAGGGACCCAATGCCGGTATCGCGCTGGTAATCGCCCTCAAGGCCGGCAATCAGGCGCCGGCTTTCGTCGCGCAGCATACGGAATTCATCAAGCGCGGCGTGGTAGCCACCCTTGATGAAACCGCCGTCGCGCGCCAGCATCGGCGGTTCGTCCACCAGGGCTTCCGTCAGTTCCTGCACCAGTTCGGCATGTTCGCCCAAATCCTCGGCGGCATCGGCGATCTGCATGGGCACATCATCCAGCGCCCCGGGTTCGACACCCAGGAAGCGGCGCACAAGGGCCGCTGCCTCAAGCCCGGTGCGGATGGCGCTCAGGTCACGCGGGCCACCCCGGCCAAGCGCAAGGCGTGCCAGCGCGCGTTCCATGTCGGGCGCGGCTTTGAGGGCCGCCCGGATGTCGGCGCGCAGGTGCGGGTTGTCCAGCATATAGGCTACCGCGTCCAGCCGTTCATTGATGCGCACGGGATCGGTAATCGGAGCCGCCAGCCGTTTGGCCAGAAGGCGCGCCCCCGCGCCCGTGACCGTGCGGTCGATGACGGACAGAAGGCTGCCCGACGTTTCGCCGCGCTGGGTGCGGGTCAGCTCCAGGCTGCGGCGTGTGGCGGCATCGATCATCATGGTGCCGTCGGCGGCATGCCGGCGCGGCGGATACAGCCGCGGCATCTTGCCCTTCTGGGTGTCTTCCAGATAGTCGACCAGCGCGCCGGCGGCGGTCAGGTCGGCGCGGCTGAAGTTCGCGAAACCGTCCAGGGTCGCGACATCGAACATGTCCTGAAGCCGGCGCCCGCCCGACGTGCTGTCGAACCGGTGGCTTTCGAGGGGACTGGTGACCGCGCGCCAGTCGAACAGGGCGCGGTTGATGTTTTCGTCCGCCAGCACGTCCGTGGGTACCAGCAGTTCACCCGGCGTCAGGCGCGCAAGGTCGGCGTCCAGCCGGCCGGCCTTGGTGGGCAGGATGAAAAACTCGCCCGTCGACATTTCGGCGACCGCCAGCGACAGGTCGGCCTGCGCGCGGCCAAGCGCCACCAGATAGTTATGGCTCCGGGCGTCCAGCAGGTTTTCTTCGGTGATGGTGCCGGGGGTGACGAGCCGCACCACTTCACGCCGCACCACCGATTTGGAGCCGCGTTTTTTGGCTTCTGCCGGGTCTTCGGTCTGTTCGCAGACCGCAACCTTGAAGGATTTGCGGATGAGGCGCGACAGGTACATTTCCGCCGCATGCACGGGCACGCCGCACATGGGGATGTCCTCGCCGCCATGTTTGCCGCGTTTGGTGAGGGTGATGTCCAGCGCTTCCGCGGCTTTTTCGGCGTCCTCGAAAAACAGCTCGTAAAAGTCGCCCATGCGGTAGAACAGCAGGCAATCCGGGTAATCGGCCTTGGTGCCCAGATACTGGGCCATCATCGGGGTCGCGGACGGATCGCGCGCCGCAATGGCCCATTTATTGTCGGGCGTGGCACTGGCGGCGCGACCATCCCCGGAATTGATGCCAGATACTTTGCCGCCTTCCATTTCAGCCCCCAAACGCCAGATTACTGATCGATTTCAATTGTCACATGCTTTGTGCCATAGTATGCGGCAGAAGCGTCTCAGCTTTTAGAGCATTCTGCCTGCTACCGCCAGAATAAGAACACAGGAATCCCCATGTCGACCAAATCCTCCAAATTCTCGGATGCCGAGGCCCTGCGTTTCCATTCGTCCGGCCGTCCCGGCAAACTGGAAATCGTGCCTTCCAAACCGATGGCCACCCAGCGCGACCTCAGCCTGGCCTACAGCCCGGGTGTTGCTGTGCCGGTGCGGGAAATCGCGGCGGACCCGGACACGGCCTATGATTATACCACCAAGGGCAACCTGGTGGCGGTTATCTCGAACGGCACCGCGATCCTTGGGCTTGGCAACCTGGGCGCCGCGGCCTCCAAGCCGGTGATGGAAGGCAAGTCGGTCCTGTTCAAGCGGTTCGCGGATGTGGATTCCATCGACCTTGAGGTCGACAGCGAAGACATCGACGAATTTGTCAACTGCGTGAAACTCCTGGGCCCCAGCTTCGGCGGCATCAACCTCGAGGACATCGGCGCCCCGGCCTGTTTCATCATCGAACAGCGCCTGCGCGAACTGATGGACATTCCGGTGTTCCATGACGACCAGCATGGCACGGCGATCATTTCGGCCGCCGGTTTCATCAATGCGCTTGATCTTACAGGCCGCGACATCAAGGACACCAAGGTGGTGGCCATTGGTGCGGGTGCCGCCTGTATCGCCTGTGTCGAACTGATGAAAGCCATGGGCCTGCCGCATAATAACGTCACCATGGTCGACCGCACGGGCGTGATCTATTCCGGCCGGACCGAAGGCATGAACCAGTGGAAATCGGCCCATGCGATCGAGACGACGGCCCGCACGCTTGAAGAAGCCATGAAAGGCGCCGATGTGGTGCTGGGCCTCGCCGCCGCCGGTGCCATCACCAAGGAAATGGTGGCCTCGATGGCGCCGAAGCCGATCATCTTCGCCATGGCGAACCCGGACCCCGAAATCACGCCCGAAGATGTGCGTGAAGTACGCTCGGACGCCATCATCGCCACCGGCCGGTCGGACTATCCGAACCAGGTCAACAACGTGCTGGGGTTCCCCTATATCTTCCGGGGCGCCCTGGACGTGCGGGCCCGCACCATCAACGAAGAAATGAAAATCGCCGCCGCGCATGCGCTGGCGGCCCTTGCACGCGAAGACGTGCCCGAGGAAGTGGCCGTCGCCTATGGTGGCGCGCACCCGCATTATGGCCCGGATTATATCATCCCGGCGCCGTTCGACCCGCGCCTCATCCGCACCATTCCGGTGCGTGTGGCCCAGGCCGCAATGGATACCGGCGTGGCCCGCAAGCCGATTGCCGACATGGCGGCCTACGAAAAAGAACTGGCCAGCCGGCTGGACCCGACCGCCGATACCCTCAGCGTGATGTTCGAAGAACTGAAACGCCGCCCGGCCAAACGTGTGGTGTTCGCCGAAGCCGAGGAAGAAAAGGTGCTGCGCGCCGCCGTCAGCTTCAAGAACGCCGGCTACGGCATTCCGGTGCTGGTGGGTTACGAAGCGCCGATCCGCGAAAAGCTGCGCGACATGGGCGTGGACGACACCCAATTCGAAATCAAGAATGCCGCCAATACCAGCGACACCGGCGCCTATGTGAACCATCTGTATGAACGCCTGAACCGTCGTGGTTTCCTGCTGCGCGATGTGCAGCGCCTGGTGAAGCGCGACCGGAACGTCTTTTCGGCCTGCATGGTCGCGACCGGCGAAGCCGATGCCATGGTCACCGGTGTGACCCGCCATTACTGGCGCGCGCTCAAGAACGTGCGCCGGGTCATCGATCCGCTGCCCGGCCAGCGTCCGTTCGGCATGTCGATTGTGGTCACGAAGGGCCGCACGGTCTTTATCGCCGATACCACGGTCAACGAACGCCCGAGTGCCGAGGACCTGGCCCATATCGCCGAAAGCGCGGCCTATTTTGTGAAACGCCTGGGCCACGACCCGCGGGTGGCGTTCCTCTCCTTCTCGAACTTCGGCAACCCGCCGTCGGACCTCACGAAACATATCCAGGAAGCAGTTTCGATCCTGGGTGACCGCGATGTCGACTTCGAATATGACGGGGAAATGCAGGCCGATGTGGCGCTGAACCGCGACCTCATGAGCCTGTATCCCTTCATGCGCCTGTCCGGCCCCGCGAACGTGCTGATCATGCCGGCGCTGCATTCGGCCAACATCAGCTATAAGCTGCTGGCCGAACTGGGCGGTGGCCGGGTTATCGGCCCCATGCTCCTGGGCATGAGCCACTCGATCCAGATTTCGCGCATGACCGCCAGTGCCAACGACCTCGTGAACATGGCCGGCCTGGCCGCCACCACGGCGCATGCCCTCGACCAGGTTCGCGCGTCCAAAAAGGCGCCCAGGGACGACTAGGACCAGTCCTTGATCTTGCGGTAAAGGGTGGAGGCATTCACCCCCAGCTTTTTGGCGGCAAGGCCGACCTTGCCGCCTGACAGCTTGATCGCCCGTTCGATGACCCGGCGTTCGACCACCGCCAGCGGTTCGATCACGCCATTGTCGCGTCCCGGCGCCTGAAGTGTTGCAGATGCAACAGTTTCAGGGCCGTTTTGTTGCACTCCTGTTGCCGATGCAGCACGTCTGGATGGCCCCATCAGTGCCTGCAGCATGGCGGCGGTCAGGGCCGGTCCCTCGTTCAGCACCACCGCGCTCTGGATCACGTTGCCCAGCTCGCGCACGTTGCCGGGCCAGCCGTGGGCCAACAGGCGTTCCTCGGCGTCCGCGGACAGGCCCTCAAAGTCCTTATCCTCTTCTGCCGCATAGTGTTTCAGCATTTCCCGCGCGATCAACAGCACGTCGTCGCCCCGGTCTTTGAGGGGCGGTACATGGATCGGCACCACATGCAGCCGGTAATAGAGGTCTTCCCGGAAACGCCCGGCTTCGACCTCTTCCCAGGGGATGCGGTTGGTGGCGCAGACAAACCGCACATCGACCCGGCGGGATTCGTTGCTGCCCACCGGCACAATATGGCCGGTCTGGATGAAACGCAGCAATTTTGCCTGCAAATCCAAGGGCATCTCGCAAATTTCGTCCAGGAACAGGGTGCCGCCGTCGGCCGCGACCGCCGCGCCGTCCCGGTCGGCCACCGCCCCTGTGAAGGCGCCTTTCTTGTGGCCGAAAATCTCGCTTTCGATCAGGTTCGCCGGGATGGCCGCGCAGTTGAGCGCGACAAAACGCTTGGCCCTGCGGGGACTTAGCTGGTGCAATGCCTCGGCGCACAGTTCCTTGCCGGTGCCCGACGGCCCCATGATGAACACCGATGCGCGCGATGCCGCGCTGTCCTCGATCATGCGGTAGACCGCCTGCATGGCCGGGCTGTCGCCGATGAAACGCCCGAATTTCTTGCTCTTGCGCCCGGCATATTGTTCGACAAGGCCCTCAAGCCTATGAATTTCCAGCGCATTTTTGACCGTGGTCACCAGCCGTTCGGCCGGGAACGGCTTCAACAGGAAGTCGGTGGCGCCGTCGCGCATGGCATCCACCGCGGTGGCGACCGAACCATGTGCCGTGATCACGATCACCCGCGCCCTATGGTGTTCGGTGGTCAGTTTTTTCAGGATATCCAGGCCGTCCATGTCCGGCAGCTTGAGGTCCAGAAGCACGACACCTGGGTTATGGTCAGCGATTTCAGCCAGCGCGGCCTTGCCGGTTTCGGCGATGCGCACCTCGCGCCCGACACCGCGCAGATATTCCCTGTAGGTCAGCGCCATCGTGGGGCTGTCCTCGACAATCAGGATGCTTGGTTCTGGTTCCGCCATCGGTGCCCCGTAATCCCCTTCCGGAACTTCATTGGTAACGAAAAGTCCCAGCGCCGACAAGCGCTTGTCTTTTTATGAAAATTCTAGCTGATTGGTCATGATTGATTTACCGAAATCGGCTATGCTGCCGGTGAGGAAACAGAGGGCAGAGCAACCCATGGCCAGTGGTGAGAAAGCAACCGACACCCAGGCCCTGCCGGTAAAGCAGGGCGAAGACAACCGCATTTACCGGCGGCGCAGCGTGCTGTGGCCAGCAAAACTGCGGGTCGGACGCCATGTTTTTTCCTGTCAGATCTGGAACCTTTCCCTGGGTGGCGCGCGTGTGCGGGTCGACCTGCCGCTTGAAAGCGGCACCGAAGTGATCCTGTCCGTATCCGACCGGGGCGATATCCCCGCCGATGTGGTCTGGCACCGGGACGAGGCCCTGGGCCTGTCGTTCAACGTATCGCCCGAAGTGATCAAACGCATGTTCGCCGACCGGCTGCATGTGCTCGGGCTTGACGACGAGATCTGATCGCCGTCATATCCTTTCATGGAAACCAGACTGACAACCGGCCTTTGGGTCGCAGCGCACGTGCGCACCTGCTTCCTTGCCGACATGCCGGCCTTTGTGGTCGCGAAAGGCGATGACGCGCGCGGCGGCGTGATCCTGAAGATCAACCGTTTTGCTGCGGGCGTATTGCTTCTTGAACAGTCGCGCGATTTCGATGGCGGCAAGATCTGGCGTATCCTTGGTGCGCCTGAAGGCACCGATGAAGCCGAAGCCGACAGCCGCATCGCCAAAAAGCGCGGTTTCGACCCCGACCTGTGGGTGATTGAAATCGAGGACGCACGCGGGCAATATCAGCCCGATGCCCCGATTTCCGCGCTATAAGGCGCTGAAAGGCTTGACGGCAGGCCCGCGCATTCATAGGTAAGGCGCGAACAAGAGACGAACCGGATAAAACTGCATGGCCCTTCTGAACATCATCAATGTGCCCGACCCGCTGCTGAAAACCATCTCCGACCCTGTTGCGCAGGTGGATGATGAGCTTCGGCGCCTGATGGATAACATGCTGGAGACCATGTATGCCGCCCCCGGCATCGGCCTGGCGGCGATCCAGGTGGCCGTGCCCCGGCGTGTGATCGTGATCGACACCGAAGGCGACGAGAAAATGCGCAAGCCGCGTTTCCTGGTGAACCCGGAAGTGACCTGGGAATCGGAAGAATATAATGTCTATAACGAAGGCTGCCTGTCGGTGCCCGAACATTATGCCGAGGTCGAGCGCCCGGCGTCCGTGAAGGTGAAATATCTGGACTATGACGGCAAGCAGCATGAAGAGCTGATGGACGGCCTTCTGGCCACCTGCGTGCAGCACGAGATCGACCATCTGAACGGGGTCGTGTTCATCGATTACCTGTCGAAACTGCGCCGCAACATGATCGTCAAGAAGGTCCAGAAAGCCACGCGCGACATGGCTGTGCTGTAAGGAGGCGGACCATGCGGATCGCCTTCATGGGCACGCCCGAGTTTTCGCTGCCGACCCTCGATGCCCTGATTGCCGCCGGCCATGATGTCGCCGCAGTTTATACCCAGCCGCCGCGCCCCGCTGGCCGCGGCAAAAAAGAACAGAAAAGCCCGGTGCACCTGCGTGCGGAACAAGCGGGCATTCCCGTTTTTACCCCCAAAGGCATGAAAGACGCCGACGAACAGGCGCGCTTCGCCGCCCTTGGCCTTGACTGCGCTGTCGTTGTCGCCTTTGGCCAGATATTGCCGCAGGCAGTGCTGGACGCGCCCCGGTACGGTTGTGTGAATGTGCATGCCAGCCTGCTGCCGCGCTGGCGCGGTGCCGCGCCCATCCACCGCGCGGTCATGGCGGGCGATGCGGAAACCGGCGTGTGCATCATGCAGATGGAAGCGGGTCTTGATACCGGCCCGGTGCTGATGCGCGAGACGACGCCGATCGGCGCGCAGGACACCACGCTCGACCTGCACGACCGGCTGGCCGCCATGGGTGGCGCGCTCATTGGCCCGGCACTTGAAGGGCTCTCGGATGGCAGCCTGAAGGCCGAAGTGCAGGCCGAGGACGGCGTGACCTACGCGAAGAAGATCGACAAGGCCGAAGCCCATATCGACTGGAGCCTGTCTGCAGTCGAGATCGACCGGCTGATCCGCGGCCTGTGCCCGTTCCCGGGAGCCTGGACCGACATGGGCGGCGAACGCCTCAAGCTCCTGGGGGGTACCGTTGTGTCCGATGCCAAGGGCGAGGCCGGCACCGCGCTTGACGACCAGTTGCTGGTGGCCTGTGGCAGTGGCGCCTACCGTATCGAACGCGCCCAGCGTGCCAGCAAGGCCGCGATGGACCGCGACACCCTGCTGCGCGGCTGGTCTGTGCCCAAGGGTACAAAATTCGCATGAAAGCGCAGCGGTTCAAGCTGACCATCGAATATGACGGCCGGCCCTTTGTCGGCTGGCAGAAGCAGGATAACGGCCCGACCGTACAGGCCGCGCTGGAAGCCGCCTGCCGGGGCTTTGCGCCGGATGAACATATCACTGTAACGGGTTCAGGTCGCACCGACGCAGGCGTGCATGCCACAGGCCAGGTGGCGCACATGGACCTTGTGCGCGAGATGACGGCGGATGCCCTGCAGGGGGCCCTGAATTACCACCTGCGCCCGAACCCGGTTTCGGTGTTGAAGGTCGAGGCGGTGCCGGATGATTTCCATGCCCGTTTTTCAGCGACCAGGCGCCACTATACCTACCGTATCATCAACCGGCGCGGGCCGCTGACATTCGAACGTGGCCTTGTGTGGCAGGTCAGCCGGTTGCTTGACCATGAAGCCATGCATGAAGCCGCCCAACTGCTGGTCGGCACGCACGATTTCACCACTTTCCGCCATACCGAATGCCAGGCCAAAAGCCCGGTCAAGACGGTTGATTACCTGACGGTCGAGCGTGACGGGCAGGAAATCAGCCTGCATGCGGGCGCGCGGTCGTTTTTGCATCACCAGATACGCTCGATCACCGGCACCTTGAAACTGGTGGGGGAAGGCAGTTGGAACGCCGACCGGGTCAGGTCTGCGCTCGAGGCCAAAAACCGGCAGGCACTGGGTCTGAACGCACCGCCCGACGGCCTTTATTTCCGTCAGGTTGAGTATGATACAAGCGAATAGCTAAAAATTTCGCGATCGTTTGACGGGTTTTTTAACATTTCCCCTTAGCCTTGGGAGCTGGTTGTCGTGCTGGCTCGGACCTGACGCCCGCACATCGCATACGATTTAGGGGTCGGTATGTCTGAAAGTTTGGCCTTCTCTATGGCCCTCGACCTGCTGTTCAACGGTCAGCACATGGATTATTGCGAGCGCCCGATGAGCCTGTCGGCGGTTTACAGCATGTCCATTTTCATGGAATTGCCGGAACGTGCCAGTGTCGGTGTCATCGCGCCCGGTGGTGGCCGCCTGGTCCGCAATCTCGCGGAACGCGGCTATCTGGTCGATGCCTTCGAAGGCCGGCAGGAATGCCTGGATCATCTCGAGCGTCAGTTCCGGGCCGACAGCAATGTGCGCATCATGCCGCGCCGGCACCTCGACGACCCGATCCGGCGCTCGAAACTAAGCTATGATGCGCTTTTCTGCATGGATGACCTCAGGTCCTTCCGCGAGGAACATGAATGGACCGACAGTGTCGAAGGCATGATCCGGGACCAGGGTTATTTTGTCTATTCGCAGGTGTCCGACCGGCTGCCGAGCAAACGCAATACGCTCGAGAAGCGCTTCATCCTTGTCGGCAACTATAATGTCAGCGAAGAGACTGCGCAGCAGATCAAATGCAGCTATCTGGGGCTCGAGGACTGGGAACCGACTGAAGAAGATATCAGGATGGCCATCGAAACCCTGGGCATTGTCAAGACTGCGTCGGAACTCAGGCGCAGCATCCTGCGCGGCGCCGAGGTGCGGTATGTGGCCTGGCGCAAGAAACCCGTGGCCAAACGCCGGGCAACAGGCTAACTAGCGGCGCGGCGCGAGCCGTTCTTGCCGCGCAGCCGCGGCCGCAACGATGGCGCGTTTTTCATGCGCCGGGGCCATGGACCAGCGTCCGATTTCCTGCCGTGTCCGGAAGCAGCCGGTGCAATAGACACCGCTGCTGTCCAGCTTGCAGATGCCGATGCACGGGCTCTCAACGGCAAAAAAATCGTCCACCGATACACTCACCGCTTGTACAGCCCTTCAAGTGCGTCGCCATACACGGCCTTGACCACATGGCGCCTGAGTTTCAGGGTCGGGGTCAGTTGTTCGTTCTCGATGGTGAAGCTCTCGGGCGCCACGATGAATTTGCGCACCTTCTCGAGGTTCGACAGCCGGTGGTTCACCCGCACGACAGCGGCATCCAGTGCCTTGTGCAGGTCGGTATCTTCCGCGAGCGCGAACAGTTCCGTGTCTTTGCCATGGGTCTTGGCCCAGCCGCGCAGCCATTCAAGGTCCGGCACGATCATGCCGACCAGATAGGGCCTGCGGTCGCCGTACACCATGGCCTGGGCGATCTCGTCCTCAAGCGCCAGCATGCCTTCGATGCGCTGGGGTGAAACATTGTCGCCCTTGTCATTGACAATGATGTCCTTCTTGCGGTCGGTGATCTCCAGGTACCCGTCGATATCGAAGCGGCCGATGTCGCCCGTGTGCAGCCAGCCATCCACAATGGTGCGGGCGGTGGTGCGTTCGTCGCGCCAATAGCCCTTCATTACCTGTTCGCCGCGCACCAGGATTTCGCCGTCTTCGGCGATCTTCACTTCAGCATGTTTGAAAATTTTGCCAACCGTGTGCAGGCGCGGCGCCGACGGCGGGTTCACGGATATCACCGGCCCGGCTTCGGTCTGGCCGTAGCCCTGCAACAGCGGCAGGCCAAGGGCGGCAAAGAAATAACCGACATCCGGCGCGAGCGGCGCACCGCCGGATACCAGGGCTTTCAAGCGGCCACCAAACTGCGCCTTGACCTTGCGGCGGACCGCCAGGCCCAGCACGGCATTCTCGATCTTTTCGGCGACATTTAGCCGTTCGCCCTTGGCAAGGCGGGTGCCCAGCTCGATACAGCGGTCAAAAAGGCGCGCCTTCAGGCCGCCTTCCTTCTGCACATTGCGGCTGATGCGGGTGCGCAGCATCTCGAACAGGCGCGGCACCACCACCATGATGGTCGGGCGCGCTTCGGCCATGTTGGCGGCCAGTTTGTCCAGGCTTTCGGCGTACCAGATTTCGGCGCCCAGGCTCAGGGGCAGGCACTGGCCGGCCGTATGCTCGTAAGCGTGGCTGAGCGGCAGGAACGACAGGAAGCTGTTGCCCTTCAGGCCCAGTTCCCTGATCACCTCGGCCGCACCTTCGCAGTTGTGCAGGATGGCGCCATGGTGGATCATCACGCCCTTGGGCGCGCCGCCGGTGCCGCTGGTGTAAATCAGGCAGGCGACCTCGTCGCGTGTGACCGTGGCCACCCGGGCCGCGCAGGCCGCAACATCGGCCGCCTCGGCGGCCAGCAATTTGTCCCATTCATGTACGGCCACATTCAGGCTTTGCTCCAGCCTCGCCGGCTCGATCATGACCGTGTGCAACAGGTCGTCCGACTGGTGTGCGGCTTTCAGGAAGGTGCGCGCCAGTTGTTTGGTTGATACAATGGCCGCCTTGGCGCCGCTGTTTTCCAGGATATGCAGGTGGTCGCGCGCGGTGTTGGTGGTGTAGGCCGGCACCGTGATGGCACCCAGGGTCATGATCGCCAGGTCGGCGATGAACCATTCCGGGCGGTTTTCGCTGACAATGACCACCCTGTCGCCGGCTTCGACGCCCAGGCGTTCAAGGGCTGCCGCCAGCTTTGCGATCCGCTCCGCTGTTTCGGTCCAACTGATCGATTGCCAGGCGCCGTCCAGTTTCGCGTGCAAGAAGGGTTTATTGCCGTATGTGGCCGCCTGTTCGAAAAACATCGACGTTAGGCTCGGCCAGTGCTTGATCGGCATAGATACAGTCTCCCATCCTTCCCATCGGATGCTGTCTTTGTGGCCCAAAAAGCGCGCGGCGGCAAGCATGCTTCGGTGTCTGTGCGCTCCCGTAACATCTCATGCGTGTGCCCGATGTGTGCCCGATGTGTGCCTGTGGCACCACAGGGCGTGCGGATTGCAAAAAAGTTGTCCAAATTGGCCGATCTTCCTTGCGTCGGGCCATGCACGGTGCGATACCGTAACGGAAAGCAGGCGGACGCTAGGTCTTCGTGCTGCTTAAGTCGAAAAATGTGGTTGTTGGCCATGAGTGGCGCACACGAAGACATAGAAGACACAGGGGGTTCGCCCCAACCTGTCCGGGACGACTTTTCCTCTGACCCCCATGATGACACCGGTGAACGGCGCCTGCATCTGAAGGCGTTCGACTATTGGCTTGCGCTTCGGGCCGATCGCACCCTGCCGCTTTTCCAGGACCTGAGCCCCGGGGGCCTTGCGCCTTACCGGTCGAATGCGCTGCTCCTGGAATTCGCCGGCACCGGCGCGGTGGTGCGGTTCATCGGCGACCGGGTCAGCATCCTGATCGACGCGCCGATCGTAGCCGGCACCAACCTCAGCGATTTTCCACGCTCGCCGTTCGCGCAGGCCATCCTCGAGCAACTGAGCGACGAACCTGGCCGTGCCGAAGCCGCCGAATTTGAATTTGTCGAAGACGTGCTTGAATGCCGGGGCATCATGCTGCCCTTCAGCCGCGACGGCGACCATGCCCATTTTGTCATGGTGGTGACCAACTTCCGCCGCCGCGAAGGTGTTGATCATGGCGCCGGTTTTGTGCTTGAGGACCTGCGTTCGGCCAGCGTGCGCGCCGCCCGGGATGTGGTGCATCTGGACGGTGGCAGCCGCGACAGCCTTTATGAAGCGCTGGCGCGGGCCTTTGCGCTTTATGACGAAGGTCGGAAAAACCCCGATGCCTGGGCAATCATGCTCAGGGATGCGGGTCTCAAGGCGCAGGCGCGCGCGCCTTTCACGCCGGCCCTGAAGCTGACGTTCGGCAAGGATTATGACAAGACACGCCTGACCGAATATGCCGCAGCCCTGGCTTGCGCCGAACGCGCCGGGCTTGGCGCCGAGGACCTTGTGGCGTTCCTCAAGGACCAGCCGGGCGGCATCAAGGGTTGTGTGCTGGAAGAACGGCGTGTGCGCCGCGGCCAGGGCGGGACCCCTGCCGCAGACAAGCGCCGGGCGCTCATGGAAAGCGCGCGCAAACGCAAGGCCGTGAAGCTCAACACACTCAAGACCGAAGAAGAATTTTGCCTGCTGGTCGGCCGCCGAAACAAGGACGGCGGCATCGACCTTCTGGGCAAAGCCGACGCGGGCGACAGCACGACAGAAAAGATGCTGGGCCTGCTGACTACAGACTAAAAACCATAAAAATACTGCCATTGTAACGGGTTACAGAGGGACCACAAGGTGACCACGGACGAACAGAGAAAACAGATAATGGCCGAAATCAGCCGTCTGGCGATGGAGGCTATGCCGGGTGAAGTCTTCGACGATTTTGAAGCCTTCCTGAACGAATTCTACGGGATGAAGGGCCCTGACGACCTGATGGGCCAGCCGCCGGCGACCCTGTTCGCCATTGCGCGCAGCATGTGGACCCTGGCCGCCACCCGCAAGCCCGGCCAGCCGCTGGTCCGGCTTCTGAACCCGCGTGGCAAGGACTGGGACATCCAGCATACGGTCATTGAAATCGTCAATGACGACATGCCGTTCCTGGTCGATTCGATCACCGGCTCGCTCGCCGTGACCCAGCATCACCGCATCCATATGATGCACCATCCGATCATGTCGGTTTCGCGCGATGCCAAGGGCAAGCGCGTGAAGGCGGGCGACGGCGCACCGGTCGCCGAAAGCTACATGTATATCGAGATCGACGCCCAGTCCGACAAGACGGTGCTGGCCGATATCGAAACCGCGATCGGCACCACCCTGTCGGATGTGCGCCTGGCGGTGAACGACTGGAAGGCCATGCTGGCCAAGATCGATGAAACCGTCGCGTCCCTGACCGTGAACCCGCCGCCCATCGACCAGGAAGAAGTGGATGAAACCATCCGTTTCCTGCGCTGGCTGGGTTCGGATCATTTCACCTTCCTCGGTTTCCGGGAATACCGGTTCGAGGGCGACCCGGCGACTTTTGATTTCAACCGGGTTGAAGGTTCGGGCCTCGGTATCCTCAGGGACCCCAGCCGCAATGTGCTTCGCGACAAGGATGGCCTGACGCCGATTTCGCCGGAAATCCGCCACTTCCTGGTGCAGCCGGAACCGCTGGTGATCACCAAGGCCAACGTGAAGTCGACCGTGCACCGCCCGTCGCACCTCGATTATATCGGCGTCAAGATTTTTGATGCCGACGGTCGTGCCGTGGGCGAGCGCCGGTTTGTCGGCCTCTTTACCTCGCTGTCCTACAGCCAGTTCGCCCATGACGTGCCGGTGCTCAGGAACAAGGTGAACAATGTCAAGCAGCGCGCCAAGTTCGGCCCGCGCTCCTATGCCGCCAAGGCCATTGCGCACATCCTGGAAACCTTCCCGCGCGATGAACTGTTCCAGATCAGCGAAGACCGCCTGTTCGAAACCGTGATGGGTGTGCTGCAACTGACCGAACGGCCGCGCCCGCGGGCTTTTGTGCGCCCGGACCGCTTTGGCCGCTTTGTGTCCGCCATCGTCTATGTGCCGCGCGAAAACTATCATTCCGGCCTGCGCGCCGCCGTCGCCGATATCCTGTGCAAAAGCTTCAACGGCGAAGTGTCGGTCTATTATGCGATGCTGAGCGAGGAATCGCTGGCGCGCTGGCATTTCATCATCCGCACCCGCCCGGGCGAGGTTGGCAAGGCCAGCGAAGAGGAAATCAACCGCCAGATCGCCGAAGCCGCCCAGGGCTGGACCGACCGGCTGCATCTCGAACTGGTGCAGCGCCAGGGCGAAGAAGTCGGCAACCGGCTGCATCACCAGTACAAGAACCGCTTCACCATTGCCTACCGCGAGGCCTTCACGCCGGCGCAGGCCGCGTTCGATGTGGTCAAGCTCGAGGAAGTGGCGGGCCGGGACGACCTGCGCGTCGATTTCTACCGCAACCTTTCGGACGGCGCGAGCCGCTTCCGGCTCAAAATCTATCACGGCAGCCGCCTGATCGCGCTGTCGAGCTGCATGCCGATCCTGGAGAATATGGGCTTCAAGGTCCTGTCTGAGCACAGCTATGACATGCAGGAAGGTGCGCCGGGTTATATCCATGACTTCGCGCTCGACCGCCCCGAAGGCACGCCCTTTGCGCTTGACCGGCTGAAACTGCTTGTTGAAGCGCTTTACAGCAAGGTCTGCGCCGGTGCCTGCGAAAACGACGGCTTCAACGAACTGGTGCTGACTTCGGCCATGGGCTGGGATGAAATTGTCATCCTGCGCGCCTACGGCAAATATCTGCGCCAGTTGGGCATGGGCTATACCCCGGACTATATCGCCGACAGCATGGTCGAACATGCGCAGATTTCGGCGCAACTGGTGGCGCTGTTCAAGGTTCAGTTCGATCCGAAATATGGCACCGGCAACCGCGACGAACTGGCCGCCAACATCATCTCGGACCTGAAGAATCAGTTGGAGGCCGTCACGAGCCTCGATCAGGACCGTATTCTCCGCGCCTATATGAATGTCATCAAAGCGACGCTCAGGACCAACTTCTACCAGCCCGGTGTCATTGAAGGTGTCGACGAACGCGCGCTGGCCTTCAAGATCCGCTCGCGCCAGGTGGACGAAGCGCCGCTGCCGAAACCCTTCGCCGAAATCTGGGTCTACAGCCCGCGGGTTGAAGGTGTGCATCTGCGCTCGGGCCCTGTGGCCCGCGGCGGCCTGCGCTGGTCCGACCGGCGCGAGGATTTCCGCACCGAGGTGCTGGGCCTTGTGAAAGCACAGCAGGTCAAGAATGCCGTGATCGTGCCGCAGGGCGCGAAGGGCGGCTTCTTCCCGAAAATGCTGCCGCCGTCCAGCGACCGTGAAGCCTTCCTCGCGGAAGGTGTGGCGTCTTACCGCTCCTTCATCTGCAGCTTGCTCAGTGTTACCGACAACCTGGAAGGCAGCAAGGTTGTGCCGCCCGAAGGCGTTGTGCGCCGCGATGGCGACGACCCCTATCTGGTGGTCGCGGCCGACAAGGGCACGGCAACCTTCTCGGACATTGCCAACAGCCTGTCCGAAGGCCGCAATTTCTGGCTGGATGATGCGTTTGCGTCCGGTGGTTCGCATGGCTACGACCACAAGAAAATGGGCATCACCGCCAAGGGTGCCTGGGTCAGCGTACAGCGCCACTTCCGCGAAATCGGCGTCAATGTGCAGACCGACCCCATCGACGTGATCGGTGTCGGCGACATGGCCGGCGACGTGTTCGGCAACGGCATGCTGTTGTCGAAAACCATCCGGCTGAAGGCCGCCTTCAACCATATGCATATCTTCCTCGATCCGGCGCCCACGGACCTCGAAGCCACCTGGGCCGAACGTAAGCGCCTGTTCGACCTGCCGCGGTCGAGCTGGGAAGACTATGACCGCAAGCTGATCTCGAAGGGCGGCGGCATTTTTGCCCGCTCCATGAAGTCGATCCCCCTGAGCGCCGAGGTGAAAGCCTGGCTGAAGGTGGACGCCGACAGCATGACCCCCTCCGAGTTGATGCACCGCATCCTGAAGGCGGAAGCGGACCTTCTGTGGTTCGGCGGGATCGGCACCTATGTGCGCGCGACCGACGAAAGCAACCAGCAGGTGGGCGACCGCGCCAACGACGCCATCCGTGTCACCTCGACCGAACTGAAGGTCAAGGCGGTCGGTGAAGGCGCAAACCTGGGCATGACCCAGCGCGCCCGCATCGAATTCGGGCGCCGGGGCGGCCGCACCAACACCGACTTTATCGACAACTCTGCCGGTGTGGATTGTTCGGACAAGGAAGTGAACATCAAGATCCTGCTGACCGCAGCGATCCAGAACGGCAAGCTGACCCGCGCCGACCGCGACACATTGCTGGGCTCGATGACCGACGAAGTGTCATCGATCGTGCTCAGCGACAACTATCTGCAGACGCAGGCGATCTCGCTCGCGGAAGCTCAGGCTGTCAGCTCGCGGGAATATCACCTGGGCCTCATTCGCGCACTGGAACGCGATGGCAGCCTGAACCGGGATATCGAATTCCTGCCGTCCGACGAAGGTTTCGCCGAACTGGCGGCCAACGAACGCGGCCTGACGCGCCCTGAAATCTCGACCCTCATGGCTTATGCCAAGATGTCACTGCTCGACATCCTGGTGAAAAGCAAGCTGGTCGACGATCCGGTGCTGACGCCCGAGCTGGAATGGGGTTTCCCGAGTGTGCTGCGCGCCAAATATGCCACCGAACTGCAGGGCCACCGGCTGAAGCGCGAGATCATCGCAACGGTACTTGCGAACGAAGTGGTGAACTGGGCCGGCCTGACCTTCGTTTATGAAGTGAAGGAAGAAACCGGCCTGGGGGTCGAGGACATCATCGCCGCCTTCGTGATCGTGCGCGAAGTGTATGGCCTTCAGCACCAGTGGGAAGCCATCAACGCGCTCGATTACAAGGTACCGGCTGCCGTGCAGTATGACATGCACCAGTCGGTGTCGGATTCGCTGAAGACACAGGTCATGTGGGTGCTCCGCCATCTGCCGCGCCCGTTTAATGTCAGCCAGTTGATCGAACGCTTCAAGAACCCCGTGGCCAAACTGTTCGGCATCAAGCAGGAAATCCTCAGTGAACCGGCACAGGAAGCCTTCCTGCACCGGCGCGACAGCCTGAAGGACCTGGGCGTGGGTCACGACCTGGCCACCTTCGTCTCGGCCTTCGAGGTGCTGGCATCGGGCCTTGATGTCATCACGGTTGCCGAAGAAGCGAAAAAAGCGGTCGACTATGTCGCTGCCATCCACTTCGCGCTGGGTGACACGCTTGGTTTCGACTGGCTCAAGCAGCGGGCCGACCGTATCCAGCCGGACGACCACTGGGAAGTGCTGGCCATCCGGTCCCTGAAGGAAGACCTGGCCGACCAGCAGCGCTCGCTTGTCGAAGTGGTGTGCAAGGGTGCGGGTGACAAGACGGCGAAAAAAGCCACCAAGGAATGGACCGCCGAACAGCAGACCCGCATCATCCGGGCCCAGCGCCTGGTCGAAGACCTGTCGTCTTCGGGCGCGCTGTCGGTTGCCAAACTCAGCTTCGCGGCGCGGCACCTGCGCTCGATCCTGCGCTAGGATTGGCCAACAGAAAAACGAAAGGGCGGCACGCAATGGCCGCCCTTTTCCTTTGCCCATGCCGGCGCACACGGTTGACTATTCCGGATGCTTGGCATTTTATCGGGCAACCAAGGGGTTGGGCCCAGGATTCTTTCAGGGCATTTTGAACGGACCCGCGTCAGGCGGGACATTGGGGCGGGTTTATCATTGCGCTATCGTACAGAAATTGACGGCCTTCGGGCGGTCGCGGTTCTTTCGGTTCTGGTGTTCCATTTTTTCCCGACGGCCCTGCCGCTCGGGTACCTGGGCGTGGACATCTTTTTTGTCATTTCCGGCTTCCTGATCACGAGCCAGATTTCGGCCGAGATGAAAGAAGGCCGCTTCACCTTCCGGCGCTTCTACTGGCGGCGCATCCGGCGCATCCTGCCGGCGGCCTTGACGGTCATGCTGGTCACGTCGCTTGCGGCGCTGTTCATCCTCACCCCGCCCGACCTGGTGCGTTATGCCTACAGCCTCGCGTCCTCGATCGGTTTTATCGCCAATATGTATTTCTGGCGCACCGGCGGCTATTTTGGCTCAAGCGACGAGCTGAAACCCCTGTTGCACATGTGGTCCCTGGGCGTTGAAGAACAGTTCTACCTGGTCTTTCCGCTGTTCCTGTTCATCCTGGTGCGCATGACCCGCAAGGTGCCCGTGTGGGTAACCCTCATAGCCCTGTTTGCCGCCGGTTCCCTGATGGCCAACATTTTCCTGATCCATATCGGCGGTGAAACCCCGGCCTTTTTCCTGCTGCCGACCCGGGCCTGGCAGTTTGGTGTCGGTGCTTTGGCCGCGCTCGCGCACGGTGCCGAACGGCCGGCGGTGAACCGTTGGCTGATATATGGTGCCGCGCTTCTGGGGGCCGCCAACTTTGTCTTCAAGGTCGCACCGTTGCCGGACGCGCTGGCGCTGACGTTGGTCACCGGCCTGTTGCTGGCCCGCCCCATGGCGGACGACCTGTGGCTGACGCGGGCCCTGCGCGCGGGTCCGGTGCGGGCGGTCGGGCTGATCTCCTTTTCCCTGTATCTGTGGCACTGGCCCATCGTGTCCTTCCTCCGCTACATGCATGTGGACGGTGTGCCGATGGGCGCGCTGGTGGCCGGCATCGTGGCCACTTTCGTATTGTCGTATCTGAGCTGGCGTTTCATCGAAAACCCCTGCCGGGACAATGCCAACCGGCGCAAGGTGGTGCTGCTGGTATGCAGCTTTGTGCTTCTGGGTATCGGTTTCGCGGCACTGTCGGTGAAAGAAGAGGGTTTCAGGGGGCGCCACAGCGCGCTCGTGAATTCGTTGTCCGGCGCGATCCAGACCAATTTCCGCTGTTCGGTGGCATCCTACTTCCCCTATGGCGGCTCGCGGGCCTGTGCGGCGGGTCATGCGGAAGGCAGCGACTATGACATCGCGCTTATGGGCAACTCGCATGCCCAGATGTACGGCCCGGCCTTCACGGCAGCGCTTGATGCCGCAGGCAAACGCGGTGTCATCGTGCCGCTCAACAATTGTGTGCCCAGCCCCACCATCAACCTGACGCGGGACTGCAACCGGCTTGCGCGCCAGAATTTCGAAGCGGTGCGCGACGATGCGAAGGTCAGCCGGGTCATCATCGCCCTGACCTGGGGGCCAAAGGACCTGGTCACCGAAGATGGTGTTGCCGTCATGGACACGGACCACAGCCGCATGGGTGCCGCAATCCTCGCGCTGGCGGATGACCTCAGGGCTGCGGGCAAGGAAGTCTATGTGGTCGGGCCTATCGCGATCCCGGGTTATGACATGGCGTCGGAGCTTAGCCGCACGCTCATGTTCTCGGACGCTGACCCCGATGCCCTGGTCGCGGCAAGAACCCGTGAACCCCGGGCGCAGTTCGAGGCCGAATACGGCCCGCTGGTGGCCCAGCTTCAGGCGGCCCTTGGCGACCATCTGCTGCTGCCGCACGAGACGTTGTGCGACGCCGATGCCTGTTATTTCTGGAAGGACATGACCACCTATTATGCCGACAGCAACCATCTGGGCGCCAAGGCCGCCCTGTTGATGACGCCGCTGTTTGAACGGGCGGTCAGTCCGCAACCGGCCCCGGAATAGGAAAAAAGAAGGGGCTGCCCATGGGGCGGCCCCTTTGCAGTTTGGAAGCCCAGGCCAAGCGAGGATGGCCCGGAACCTCGGGAAATCCGTATCAGCCGGCATGCAGGAAACGGCCTGCATTCCAGTCCTCGATGGTGGCGATAATCTCGTCGCGCGTGGTCATCACAAACGGGCCATACCGTGCCACGGGTTCTCCGATCGGTGCCCCGGCCACCAGAAGCAAGCGGGTGCCGGCGTCACCTTCGATCGCCACGCGGTCACCGTCGGTCAGCACGATCAGGGTGCGGGGCGCCACTTTCTGGCCCGCGACCGAAATGCTGCCTTCGATGCCGTACAGGAACACCGTATGGCCCGTGGGCACCGGGATATGGGCCACGCCGCCCGCAAGTGTCACGTCCGCGAACAGGGGTTTGACCGCGATATCCTTCACCGGGCCTTCCTGGCCCAACAGGCTGCCGGCGACCAGGCGCGCCGAGAAGCCTTCACCTTCCACACTCGGGATCGTGTTGGCCATCACGTCCTGGTACCGGGGCGGGATCATTTTCCTGGCGCGCGGCAGGTTCACCCAAAGCTGGAAACCGCGAATAGCCTCGCCTTTGCTTGTGGGCATTTCGGAATGGATAATGCCGCGCCCGGCGGTCATCCACTGGGCGTCCAGGGGCCCGATCTCACCCTTGTTGCCAACCGTGTCACTGTGCGCCATGCGCCCCGACAGCATGTAGGTGACGGTCTCGAACCCCCGGTGCGGGTGTTGCGGGAAGCCAAATGGGCCCTTGGCACCGGCAGGCATGTCCATTTCATCCAAGAGCAGGAACGGGTCCAGCTCGGATATGGCGCGGATGCCGATGGTGCGGTGCACGGTCACGCCGTCACCTTCCGGGGTGGTTACCGCCGGCACCAGCCGGCCGATTGTGCGGTTGCTCATTCTTCGTCCTCCGTATCCAGCCAGTCGCGGCCATGGGGTGCGCTGAAATCCAGGACCGGCCCCTGGGGCACAATGCCAGTCGGGTTGATGGTCTTGTGGCTTTTGTAATAATGGCTCTTGATATGATCCATATGCACGGTGCCGGCGACACCGGGCAGGGTATAGATGTCCCGCACATAGGCCGACAGTTCGGGATAGTCCGCCAGGCGCCGGATGTTGCATTTGAAATGCCCGACATACACCGCGTCAAAGCGCACCAGGGTGGTGAACAGGCGGATATCCGCCTCGCTCAGCCGCCCGCCCAGAAGGTAGCGGTTGTCGCTCAGGTGCGCTTCCAGCCAGTCCAGTGACTGGAACAGCGGGCCAAGGGCTTCCTCGTAAGCAGCCTGGGTGGTGGCAAAGCCGGCCTTGTAGACCCCGTTGTTGACCGTGTCATAGACGCGGCTGTTGAAGGCCTCGATCTCGTCGCGCCGTTCTTCGGGCCAATAGTCGCCGGGTCTGGCGCCCAGATGGTCGAAGGCGCCGTTCAGCATGCGGATGATATCGGCACTTTCATTATTCACGATGGTGCCGGTCTTTTTGTCCCACAAAACCGGCACGGTCACACGACCGGTATAGCCGGCGTCGGCGCGGGCATAAATTTCGTGCAGGTACCGGCTGCCAAACAGTGCATCGCCGCTGCTGCCATCTTCGGTGTCGAAGGTCCAGCCGTTTTCCAGCATCTGCATGCCGACGACAGATACATCGATCATATCTTCAAGGCCCTTCAGGGCCCGCACGATAAGGGTGCGGTGCGCCCAGGGGCAGGCATAGGATACATAAAGGTGATAACGTCCCGGCTCGGCCCTGAAACCGGCGTCACCGGTGGGACCTGCGCTGCCGTCAGGGGTGATCCAGTGCCGGAACCCGCTGCTTTCGCGCTTGAAACGGCCCCCGGTTGTTTTGGTGTCATACCATTCGTCGTGCCATTTTCCGTCTACCATGCGGCCCATTTTTCAGCCTCCTTTCCTGCTGTCGTCAGGCTAAAGATGGCAGATTTTCAGGGCGCTTGTAGGGCGCTTGTCCACAAGCCGGTGTTGCAAAATGGCGAACGCGGACGTTACAGGCAGTCGGAATTGCCCGGTATCTGGAACCATTCGACGAGAAAATCGACAAAGGCCCGCACCTTCAGCGGCAACAGGCGCTTTTCCGGATACAGCGCATAAAGATGCACGTCGGCACGGCTGAAATCCTCCAACACTGTCACTACTTCGCCCTTCTGCACGGCTTCATGCAGGTAAAAGCGCGGCAGCGCAGCAATGCCGAGCCCGGCGCGTGCGGCATCCAGTTGCATGTCGCCCGAATTGGTGCTGATGGCACCGTCCACGCGCACCGACACGGTTTCGCCGCCCATGAGGAAGCGCCACTGGTTGTTGGATGGCAGGTTGGAATAGAGGATACAACTGTGGCCCTTCAGGTCCTCGGGCGCCCGAGGTGTGCCGCGTTCTGCCAGATACTGGGGGCTTGCGATCAGGTGGCTGTGGATACTGGTCACCTTGCGGGCGATCAGGCTGGTGTCGTCCAGTTGGCTGGTGATCCTGAGGCCAAGGTCATAGCCGCCCCCGATGATATCGACCTTTTCGTCGGTCAGGTTCATGTCCATCGCCAGGTCGGGGTGGCGTTTCATGAATTCGGTCAACGGCCTGCCCAGTCGCTTGTCGGTAAAGCTGCGCGGTGCGGTGAAGCGGAGCGTGCCCACAAGGTTATCGCTCGCGCATTTGACCGACTGGCGTGCGTCCTCAAGGTCATCCAGGATGCGCAGACAGCGTTCATAAAAGGCGGCGCCGGCGTCGGTCGCGGTCACACCCTTGGTATTGCGGGCCAGAAGCCGCGCGCCCAGTTCGTCCTCCAGCGCCTGGATGCGGCGGCTGGCAACGGATTTGGTGATATGCAGGCCGCGCGCGGCGGCGGTCAGGTTGCCGGTTTCAATGGCGCGGCAGAAGGTCTTGATGGCCTGAAGGTCCATGATGGTCCCATGTTTCGTGTTGCCCTTATTGCATCAACATTAGCAGCCAAGCCATCCGCTGTCGCGTCTCATTCAACGCCGTCGGGGCGCAGTCGCGGTCGCCGGACCTTCCGCAAGCGACCGCGACGCCTGTCCCTACCGCCAGCGGCGGGCGATATAGAAGCAGGCGATGCCGCCGATCAGGAACATCACGCCCATGCCATAATGCAGGCTGATGGCCATGCCGTCCGGGCGCTGTTCGCGACCCACGAGCTGGAACACGCGGATGCCGTCCTGCTCGCGTTCGACAAAACTGTCGCCGCGGTTGGTCACCGTTTCGATGAATTTGTAATCGAGCCGGCTGGCCAGGGTTTCGGCGGTCGACCGGCTTTCGTCGTCACCCATCGGCACGCCGGCGGCCATGAAATCGAACACATGCAGGGGTTCGCCTTCGCGGATCACGCCCTCGGAACGGTAGGTATAGAGATTTCGGCCAGGGTCCTGCACCGACGCGGCGATGCCCAGCATGCCGCCGCCCAGCATCACCATCACCAGGCCCGCCAGCAGCCAGCCACGCATGAAACGCTTTTCGTTGCGCTGGCGCAAAAGCAGGATATCGCGCACCTGCCGGATTTCGCGCAGTGTATCCAGCTCGCCCGGCGTGACCGTGCGGCACAGGTCGTCCATGTCGATGTCGTAAATCTGGATCAGGCGCCCGAAAATATCCTCGGACGGATAGCTTTTCCCGGTCTCGAGCTTCGAGAGGTAGGATTGTTCGATATTGGCCCTCGCTGCGGCCTCGGGCTGGGTCCAGCCATTTTTTTCGCGTTTCTGTCGTATATAGTCGCCAAACTTCATTGTTGGTCTCCGTCTGGTGCCAGATGTCCGCCATGTCCGAGGGGTCGGCCCAAGGGTACGGCATCAGGCCGTTGAAAACACGGGAAATTCTTTTGAAGTCATGGCGGGAATGCCAGATGAATATGCCGGAATATGCATATTCATGGGGTGGGCTGTCCTGAAGGGACCGAAAAAAGAGCCCCATGTCTTGCCCTTCGACAGGCTCAGGGCGAACGGCGGTGTGGGAAGCTGCAGCATCGGTGTTCAGATAAGGGGGCACCTTGCTCCCGATGGCACTATTCCAAGCTGTTCCTGGCGAAATTCTGGCCAAGTTCATAGTGATGTTTCCGGCCAAGCCTCCCCACCGTTCGCCCTGAGCCTGTCGAAGGGCAGGATGCCGCGTGGGCCTGCGCTGGCGTCGTACAAACAAAAAAACCGGCCTGAAAAGACCGGTTTTTCCATTGTTCAGATATCGCGCAGCCTTACTTGGGCGCGATGACCATGATCATCTGGCGGCCTTCCAGTTTCGGGCGCGCTTCGATCTTGGCGGATTCTTCCATTTCGGCGGTCACGCGGTTCAGGACTTCCATGCCCAGGTCCTGGTGGGCCATTTCGCGGCCCCGGAACCGGATGGTGACCTTTACCTTGTCGCCGTCCTCGATGAATTCGCGGATCTTCTTCATCTTGGTATTATAGTCGTGGGTATCGATACCCGGGCGCATCTTGATTTCCTTGACCTCCTGGGTCTTCTGGTTCTTGCGCGCCAGGTTGGCTTTTTTCTGTTGTTCGTATTTGAACTTGCCGTAATCGAGAACCTTACATACGGGTGGCTCAGCATTCGGCGAAATCTCGACGAGGTCGAGGCCCGCATCGGCAGCGATATTCAGCGCCTGATGAATCGTGACCACCCCGTGGTTTTCACCTTCTGCTCCGATCAGTCGAACTTCTTTGACCCGGATTTGATCGTTAACGCGCGGCCCTTCCTGTTTGGGCGGGCCGGCAAATTGCCCTTTACGTATGTTCATTCTCCTTTTGAAAGTTGCGGGCGGACCAGTCACAGGGGCCGGTCCGCCTTTCGCGCGCTACTATAACGGTTATCGAGGCAGATGCAAAGCCTTGATAACAGCGGGTTTCCGTGCCGGTTTTCAGGCCGCGCCCGTGGGCATGGCAGCCTCGGCCTTCAGGGTTTCGATCAGGTCGTCAAGCTGCACGACCGCCTGGTCGTTGCTGCCAAGGCGGCGAACGCTGACCTTGCGGCTTTCGGCTTCACGCGCGCCGACCACCAGAATGAGCGGCACCTTGGCATGGCTGTGTTCGCGGACCTTGTAGTTGATCTTCTCGTTCCTCAGATCAAGGTTCACGCGAATGCCCGCGGCCTTCAGCGCCTCATGCACTTCGGTCGCGTAAGCGTCGGCCTCGGACGTGATGGGCGCCACCACGGCCTGGGTCGGCGCGAGCCACAGCGGCAGCTTGCCGGCATAATGTTCGATCATGATGCCGATGAAACGCTCGAACGTCCCCAGGATGGCGCGGTGCAGCATGACCGGGCGGTGCTTGGCACCATCTTCACCGACATAGGAGGCATCGAGACGCTCGGGCAGCACGGTGTCCGCCTGGATGGTGCCAACCTGCCACGTGCGGCCGATGGCGTCGGTCAGGTGGAACTCGAGCTTGGGCGCATAAAAGGCGCCTTCGCCTTCAAGTTCTTCCCAGCCATATTCCTCGGATGCGCGGCCGGCTTTGGCAACGGCGTCCCGCAGAATCTGCTCGGCCCTGTCCCATTCCGCATCGGTGCCGAAGCGCTTTTCCGGGCGCAGGGCCAGCTTGATCTGATACTGGTCGAAGCCCAGGTCCTTATAGACGCTGTCAAGCAGGTCACAGAACTGGACGATTTCATCGATCAACTGGTCTTCACGGCAGAAGATGTGGGCATCGTCCTGGGTGAACTGGCGCACGCGCATGATGCCATGCAGCGCGCCGTGCGGTTCGTTCCGGTGGCAGCAGCCGAACTCGGCCATGCGGATCGGCAGGTCGCGGTAGGACTTGGTGCCCTGTTTGAATACCAGGATGTGCGCCGGGCAGTTCATCGGCTTCAGGGCCATCATGGCGCCGTCACCCTTGAACACCGGGCCGTTGCCCTCGCCCTGCGGCACTTCGTCGGGGACCGCGAACATGTTCTCGCTATATTTGCCCCAGTGGCCGGAACGCTCCCACTGGTTCACGTCCATCAGTTGCGGTGTCTTGACCTCGGCATAACCCGCGGCATCCAGGCGGCGACGCATATAGGTTTCCAGTTGGCGCCAGACGATATAGCCCTTCGGATGCCAGAAGACCGAACCCTGCGCTTCCGGCTGCAGGTGGAACAGATCCATCTCCTGGCCCAGCTTGCGGTGGTCGCGCTTGGCGGCCTCCTCAAGGCGCGTCAGATAAGCCTTCAGGTCCTTTTTGTCGTTCCAGGCGGTGCCGTAAATACGGGTCAGCATGGCGTTCCTGCTGTCGCCGCGCCAATAGGCACCGGCCACCTTCATCAGCTTGAAGGCGTCGCCCAGCTTGCCGGTCGACGGCAGGTGCGGGCCGCGGCACAGGTCCAGCCAGTTGCCCTGTTTGTAGATGGTCACTTCTTCGCCGGCCGGGATTGCTTCGATCAGCTCGGCTTTATAGTGCTCGCCGATCTTCTTGAAATAGGCGATAGCATCGTCGCGGGCCCACACTTCGCGGATGATTTCCTCGTCGCGGGCGACGATTTCGGCCATGCGCTTTTCAATGACCTCAAGGTCGTCTTCCGTAAACGGCTTGTCGCGCGCGAAATCATAAAAGAACCCGTTTTCGATAACCGGGCCGATGGTAACCTGGGTGCCGGGGAACAGTTCCTGCACGGCTTCGGCCATGATGTGGGCGGCGTCGTGGCGGATCAGTTCCAGGCCTTCGGGGTCGCGCTTGGTGACAATCGCAACATCCGAGTCCTTTTCGATCAGACGGCACAGGTCCATCAGCTCGCCATTCACTTTCATGGCAAGCGCGGCTTTGAGGAGGCCGGGGCCGATGTCGGCAGCCAGGGTAGTGCCAGTCACCGGGCCATCAAACGTGCGCACGCTGCCGTCCGGCAGGCGCAGGTTGACCGGGTGATTGATACTTTGCTGCTCGTTCATCTTTCCTGTTTCCTGTTCAGGTGAAAATAAGGTGTTCTGCGAGGTAGCCGGGGCAGACCCTGAAGTCAAGCAGACTCCGGGCTTTTCGGGCGTTGAGTGAAGCATTCTTACTTGCTAGGGTCGCCCGGGAGACACAATCGGCAATCGCGATACGGCGAGGGGCAGCACACCAATGAAAACAGTGATCGTGGCGATCATTACAGCGATTGCAGCGGTGGCGCTGGCGCGGCTGTCGCAGACGGGGCGGGGTAAACGTCGCCCGCGCGACTATGAGCTGATCGGCCGCCGCCTTCGCGGGCGCGGTTTCGGCAAATGGATGGTCGTCGATTTTGTGATTTATGTGCTGCTGGTTGCCGTCTTTTTCGGCGCGGCCTTCGGTCTGTACTGGCTGGTTGCCATGCTGGCCGTGCCTGCGGATGTGGCCTACAACGGCGAAGATGGCCTGGTTGTGGCGACCCTTGCCGCCCTGTTTGTCGGCATTATTGCGCCTGGCCTTGTCTGGGTGCCGTATGTCAAAGCGTTGCACGGCAGGGCCTGGCGGAAATATGTTCTTTTCACCATGGCCAGCCAGGGCATGGATTCAGTGCGCCTGATGAAGGTGATTGTTTATCCGTTTGCGGTTCTCGTATTGCTGGCCGGCCTCAAGGCGGCCACCATGGTTAACGTGATCGAAGGCGACATGGTCCGGGAACGCGGTTTTCTGGCCCTTGGCAGCACATGGCACAATCTGGCCGAAGCAGACGACTTTCTGCTGGTGGACCGTGCCACCGCCCCCAACGGCAATGTGATCATCCGGCGCCGGCTGGTGCTGCATTTCCCCGACGGTCATGTCTGGGAAAGCCTGGGCGTTTCGAACGACGATTTCAGCGAGCGCGACCTTGCCGCATTGGCCCGGCATATCGGGCGCTTCACCCACACCGAGCCCAGACCGGAGGAATTTTCACCCTATGACTGAACCGCAATTTCTCGACGCAGCGCATGGCAGCCGCATCGCCTATCACCGCCTGAAAGGGCATGGCCCCGGTGTGGTGTTCCTGGGCGGTTTCATGAGCGACATGGAAGGCTCGAAGGCGTTGGCACTTGAGGAACATTGCAAGGCGCGGGGCCTTGCGTTTGTGCGCTTCGACTATTCGGGCCACGGACAGTCTGCCGGCAGGTTCGAGGACGGCACCATCGGCCTTTGGCTCAAGGACGCGCTGGCGGTGATCGACCGGCTGACGGAAGGGCCGCAAATTCTGGTTGGTTCGTCCATGGGCGGCTGGATTTCCATGCTGGCGGCACGTGCGCGGCCCGGCCGGGTCAAGGGCCTGATCGGCGTGGCGGCGGCGCCCGACTTTACCGTGCGCATGTGGAACGAGGAACTGAGCGACCGTGAGCGCGCCGAGATATGCAGCCAGGGTTTCGTGAAGATCCCGACCGAATACGGCGACATGCCCTACACGATCACCAAAGCGCTGATCGAGGACGGCTGGAACAACCGGGTGATCGCGGCACCCTGGTATATGAGCATCCCTGTGCGGCTGATCCAGGGGCTCGCCGACCCGGACGTGCCCTGGCAATCGGCGCTGGAGATCACCAAAAAGATGACCGGCAATGACGTGGAAATCATCCTGGTGCCGGGTGGCGACCACCGTTTGTCCACCCCCACGGACCTCCGCCGCCTGTGCCTGACCGTCGATGAACTGGCGGGTCTCCTCTGATGGCCGGGCGTTATTCCAGACTGAACCGCGAGCAGATTTTCGAGTTTTTCCGCCTGCTGGCCGAAGATAACCCGAACCCCGAGGGCGAGCTTGAATATGTGAACGCCTATACCTTGCTGGTTGCCGTGGTGCTGTCGGCGCAGGCGACCGACGTGGGTGTGAACAAGGCCACACGCAGCCTGTGGCCGGTGGCCGACACGCCTGAAAAAATGGTCGCGCTCGGGGAAGAAGGGCTGAAACAGCACATCAAGACCATTGGGCTCTTTAACTCCAAGGCCAAGAATGTCATCCAGCTCTCGAAGGACCTGATCGCGTTCCATGGCTCGAAGGTACCCGAAACGCGGGAGGAGCTCGAGGCGCTGGCCGGTGTTGGCCGCAAGACCGCGAATGTAGTCCTGAACATCGCCTTCGGGCAACCGACCTGCGCGGTGGATACCCATATCTTCCGGGTCTCGAACCGCACCGGCCTCGCGCCCGGCAAGGATGTGCTGAAGGTGGAACTGGCGCTTGAGAAAGTGATCCCCGAGCCCTTCAGGCTGCATGCACACCATTGGCTCATTTTGCATGGCCGCTATATCTGCAAGGCCCGCAAGCCCGATTGCGCCAGATGCAAGGTTCACCATATCTGCCTGTTCAAGGAGAAAACGGTTTGAGAGGGTCGGGTCTCCTACTCCTGATGATGGCCAGCTTTGCGCTGGGTCCCCGGGCGCAGGCCGAAACGCCTGACGGCTGGAGCTATCTGCAGGGCGAGGGTACACCGCGGAATTGGCGCGAGACCTTTGTCCAGCAGGTTGGACCAGATAGCTATCAGCAAACCCATGCCTCGGGTCGTGATCGGGGTCCAACCCGGATTGTGGTCGATGAAAGCGACTTTTGGCATAGGGCTCTGGCTATCACCGAGGCGACGGGCGATGAAATGGCGCAACCGAAGGGGAACCGCTGCGACATGACAGAGCTGCTCAAAAGCATGAATGCCAGCCATGGTGCCCATGTGCAGACCGCGTTTGTCTTCAAGGCGGGCGACCGCAAAGCTATCTTCATCCTCGATCAGGTGCCCGGCGTACCGGGCTGCGACCACGAGGTCTCGAACCGCGCCGGCCGGGAAATCTATGCGCTCATGCAGGATTATGCATTCAAATGCGATGTCGATGATGGCGCGCCTGCGGGCCAGAATGCCTGTGTGCGCGTGAACAAATCTGATCTGTAAATACTGGACTTCATGGTCCAGTGGGTTACCTTACAGCCGAACAAATCCTCTGGGGGAAGTCTGATGGTGCGGTTTTTCAAAGTCCTGGTGCTGGCCCTTGTGGCCCTGGTGGTGTTCCTGATGGTGCGCACGGTGATTGTGCTGCCGGCGGGCGAGGCCAAAAGCCTGAAGACCGTGGAACAGGACCCGGCCCGTGTGCGCACCATGGCGGAGCATCTCGCTGCCGCCATCCGCTTCCCGACCATCTCGCACGGCCTTGAAGTCGCGCCAGACGACAAGGCGTTTACGGACTTTCATGCCTTCCTCAAGGAAACCTATCCCGCGTTTCACGAGGCGGCGGAACTGGAGATCGTGGGCGGTTATTCGCTGATGTACCGCTGGCCGGGCACGGGCGCGGGCGGCAAAAAACCGATCGCCTTCCTCGCGCATCAGGATGTGGTGCCGGTGCCGGAAGAAGGCCTGTCCCTGTGGCAGCATGGGCCGTTCGACGGCGTGATCGATGACAAGGGCATCATCTGGGGCCGGGGTGCCATGGACGACAAGGGCATCCTGATCAGCCTGATGGAAGCCGCCGACCGGCTGGCCGCGGCCGGCTTTGTGCCGGACCGGGATATCTATTTCCTGTTCGGGCACGACGAGGAACTGGGTGGCGACAAGGGTGCGGCCCAGATGGCGGCAGCCCTCAAGGCGCGCGGCATCGGCCTTGCCTGGGCGCTGGATGAAGGCTCGGCCATCGCCGAAGGTATTGTGCCGGGTGTAAAGTCGCCTGTGGCCTTGATCTCGCTCGCTGAAAAAGGCTCGGTCACCCTCAAATTCTCGGCCACCGATGAAGGCGGCCATTCGTCGGCTCCCAAGGATTTCACCGCTGCCAGCCTGGCCGCGCGCGCCGGTTATCTGGTGACCGACAATCCCTATCCGCTGGTGTTGGATGAACATCTGGAAAGTTTCCTGAAGGCCGTCGCACCCGAGATGGATTTCACCAAACGCATCGCCATCGCCAACCTGTGGCTGACCCGGCCGCTGTTGGCGAAACAGTTGGCCAAAAGCCCGACCGTCGGCGCCTTCATGCACACCACCACCGCCTTCACCATGATGAAAGCCGGCACCAAGGAAAACCTGCTGCCGCAATATGGCGAGGCCGTGGTCAATTACCGCATCCACCCGCGTGACACGGTGGCCGGCGTGGTGGCGCGCGCCGCCGAAATCGTCTCAGACGACAAGGTTAATATCATGGCGCTGGGTGGGCGCGAGGCCACCAGCCTGTCGAACCCGGATGGCGAGGGGTACCGATTGATCGAAGCCACCATCGGCGACGTGTTCGGTGACATTCCTGTGGCCCCGACCCTGACCGTGCAGGGCACCGACGCCCGCCACTATGATACGGTGGCCGAGGACACCTACCGCTTCATGCCCATGGTATTCCATGCGGAGGACCTGAAGCGCATCCATGGCAACAATGAACAATTGCCGGCCACGGCCCTCGCGCGCCAGGTCGACTTTTTCGAAGCCCTGATGAAAAAGGCCGCGTCAGCCAACTGATCGCCGGCCTGTGTCTCGCGGCTTGACAGACCGGTACGCGGCTGCCTCTATGTCCATGGTTTATTTGGGGGAAATGCCGGGCTTTGCAGGCCGGCACTGTCTGAGGGGGAATTCATGACAGAAGAAGTTGCGGCGCCCAAGGTGGGCGACGATGTGGTGCGGCGTGTCCTGGCGGCCAACGAGGAGGCGTTCGAGCGCGAGGATGTCTCGAAGCTCGTGAATTACGGCTATATCATCGCGCTCCTGAATCTTGCTTCCGGCCTTGTCGGGCTCATGATGTTCGAGAATGGCGCCCTGCAGCTTGGTATACAGGTGCTGATCGCTGGAACCTTTGCCCTGCTGGCCTATATGGCGTCGGGTCTGTCGCTGCGGGCCGGACAGGTGTTGGCTGGCCTTGTTGTGGTCATCATCGGCTGCCGCATCGCCACTTTCCTGCTGCTTGAAGACCCGGCTTATGTGCCGGCGGTCATCAGCCTGGTGATCGGTGGTTTCATCCTGTCAAAAATGCTGCCGGGGCTTGGCTCGATCCGCAAGCTGTCCGAGACCAATGCGTCCACGGTACCGGCCTTGCTTCAGAATCTGCAGCCCATTGTCTATGGCCTTGCGGTTTTGTTCGCGCTGTCCGAAATCTGGCTTGTCTATGCGGGGGCGGGTGCGTAAATACGCGCAACCGCCGCCAACTGTATCGAGTGTGTGAACCGTGAGCGATTTCAGCCTGCATCCGCAACTTGCCGCCGACACCGTGCCGGTCATCGACCTGCCGCTGTGCCGCGTGCTTCTGATGACCGACGCCAACTATCCCTGGCTTGTCCTTGTGCCCCGTCGCATGGACGCGCGGGAACTGCACCGGTTGCCTGCCGCGGACCAGCAGGTGCTGATGGCGGAAATGACCGCCGTCGCCGACGTGCTTGAAGCCAAGACCAGTGCCGACAAGATGAATGTCGCCAGCCTTGGCAACATGGTGCCGCAACTGCATGTGCATGTGATTGCGCGTTTTGAAGGCGATGTTGCCTGGCCCGGCCCCGTGTGGGGTGCGGCGCCTGCCGCAACATACGACCCTGCGCGACTGGCGCGGCGCGTGGCGGCCCTCAGGAAGCTTCTGGGCGCACGCTTTGGCCTGGCCATGCGGGAAAGTGCCTGACGCGGCCTGGCGTGTTGGGGACTCGGGCAACCGGGCCACACGCCGAGCTTGCAGAACGTGCCCGTGTGCGCGTGCTGCGGGCACGCAGGTGCCGGAAACCGGCATTCCTGTTTTATTGTTGCAACGATTGGCCGCTATTTGCTGTGGCACAGCGGGCAAAGGTCCAAGTTTGTTGCCTTTTGCAGGCATTTTGGCATAGCTTGAAGGTGGATTGAGGACTTTAGTACGCTACCGGTTTGCTTTATTTCCGGGCGGTGGGGCGCCCCAGGTGGGGACGTGTTCCATCTGTGTTGGGACATTTTTAAAATGGTTGATTCAGAATATCCGGCCGGGGCACTGGCCGAACGGCAATTTGCCAAGGCGTCGCGTGGCAGGGCGTTCTGGCGGTCGGACGCGCGTGTCAGCGCCATGTATTTCGTCGATCTGTGCATCATTCTCCTGGCGGCCCAGGGTGCGTGGATGCTGCGCTTCGGATTTGGTTTCATCTCGCCCGACTATATTCTCGTAACCCTGCTGGCCTGCCTCGGCTGGGCCGGGTTTGCCGCGCGCAGCAAGGTCTATGACATCGAGGAACGTCGCCACATTTTCATGGGCATCCGCCGTGTTGCCGCATCCTGGGTCTATGTGGCGCTCGGGGTTGCCGCCCTTGCGTTTGCGACCAAAAGCGGTTCCGGCTTCTCGCGCCTGTGGGCGGGTTTCTTTTTTGCTGCAGCCGGCGGCGGCCTTCTGATGGCACGCTTTGGCTGGAACCTGGCTGTGCGCCGTGCCGAACTGGCGGGACATTTCTGTTCCCAGGTTGCTGTGGTCGGCGACGATATGCGTCTGGTGCGCCAGTTGATGGACATGTTCGAACGCGGCGATACGTCGGTGGCCGTGACCGGGCTTTATACCATCAGTGACGACAAACATACCGACGGCGACAATGCGGTTGCGGTTCGGGGTTCCATCGGCACCCTGGTTGAAGACTATCATGCCTGCAATTATGACAGCGTCTGGCTGGCGCTTGACTGGGACAATCCGCAAAGCATCGAGCATGTGCGCGCCAAACTTTCGGTGCTGCCGTGCGAAATTCATGCGCCGATCCTGCCGGTTGCTGCGGCCTTCCCGGGCCGCGCGGTTGGCCAGCATGCCGGTGTGCCAGCGGTTACACTGGGCCGGCGTCCGCTTTCAAGCACCGACCAGATGTTCAAGCGCGCCGAAGACCTGATCCTTGGTTCCCTGTTCCTGCTGATGGCCAGTCCGGTCCTGCTGCTGATCGCGTTCCTGATCAAGATCGACAGCCCGGGCCCGGTTTTTTTCCGTCAGCAACGGCACGGTTTTGCCAACGCGACCTTCCGGGTCTACAAGTTCCGCACCATGTATAACCGTCCGCCCGAACAGAATGCTTTCAAGCAGGCTGTGAAGAATGACCCGCGGGTAACCAGGCTTGGCCGTATCCTGAGGCGCACCAGCCTCGACGAACTGCCGCAGCTCCTGAACGTCATCCAGGGCGACATGTCGCTTGTGGGGCCGCGCCCGCACCCGGTTGCGCTGTCGCACCAGTTCCTGGACGATGTCGAGGAATATCTGGCGCGCCACAAGATGAAGCCCGGCATTACCGGCTGGGCCCAGATTCACGGTCTCAGGGGCGAAACCGAAACATTGGAAAAAATGACCAAACGGGTCGAATGTGATCTATGGTACGTGGACCATTGGTCGGTCTGGCTTGACCTCAGGATCATATTCATGACCCTGCCCAGCCTGCTCGACAAAAATGCATACTGAATGAATTTCTTTTGAGGGTTTGAATGCATACTGTACGACGTGTGTTGATCACCGGGGGCGCCGGTTTCCTGGGTTCCCACCTTTCCGAGCGCCTGCTGGCCGAAGGCCATGAGGTTCTGTGTGTCGACAATTTCTATACCGGCACCCGCCGCAACGTGGCGCATCTTCTGGACCATCCGAATTTCGAGCTTATGCGCCATGACGTCACCTTCCCGCTCTATGTGGAAGTTGACGAAATCTATAACCTGGCCTGCCCGGCCTCGCCGATCCATTATCAGCGCGATCCGGTTCAGACGACCAAGACCAGCGTGCATGGCGCCATCAACATGCTGGGACTGGCCAAACGTGTCGGCGCCAAAATTTTCCAGGCATCCACCAGCGAAGTTTACGGTGATCCGAACATCCATCCGCAGCATGAAGAATATTGGGGCAATGTGAATCCCATCGGCCCGCGGTCCTGCTATGACGAAGGCAAGCGCTGCGCCGAGACCCTGTTCTTCGACTATTACCGCCAGCATAACCTGCGCATCAAGGTGGCCCGTATCTTCAATACCTATGGCCCGCGCATGCATCCGAACGATGGCCGTGTAGTGTCCAACTTCGTGGTCCAGGCGCTGCAGAACCAGCCGATCACCATTTATGGTGAGGGTCAGCAGACCCGCTCCTTCTGTTACCAGAGCGACCTGATCGAGGGTTTTGTGCGGCTGATGGCGTCAGGCGATCATGTCACCGGCCCGATCAACCTCGGCAACCCCGGCGAATTCACCATCCGTGAACTGGCCGAGAAGGTGATCGAGCTGACGGGGTCTGCTTCCAGGCTTGAATTCAAGCCGCTGCCCGCCGACGACCCGCAACAGCGCCGCCCGGACCTGACCCGCGCCAAGGCCGAGCTGGACTGGCAGCCGACGGTTCCGCTTGCAGAAGGTCTGAAGCCGACGATCGAGTATTTTGACAAGCTGTTGTCAGAATAGGCAATTTCCGTAGAATATTGTGCCAAGCCGGCCCGGTCGGGCCGGCATACGGATGGACCGATCATGCGCAACGCCCTCTATTTCCTCCTGGCCCTGTCGCCGCTGCCGTTCGCCAGCGCCAGGCCCGTGTGGCAGTGGTTCTGGCTTGCCTTCATCGGGGTCTGGGCCCTTGCCTTTGCAGGCCGGCTCGCCCTCAGGGGGCGCGGGCGCTGGGCGGCACCCCTCATGGACCTGCCGCGCGCGCCCATCGCCATCGTGCTTCTGTTCCTGTGCTGGGGAGGGCTGCAGATGATCCTGCCGCCCTTCGGGCCTGGCCCGGCCAGCCTTTCGAGCCTGCCGACCCTGTCGCTTGAACCGGATGCCGGCCTGAAAGTCTGCCTTCTGTTCCTTGCGCATCTGTTGCTGTTCATTTTTGCCTTCCTGCATATCCGGCAACGCCGTGACGGCGGCCGTGCGCTTCTGATTGCGATCGCCGCAATCGGCACCGCCTACGCCCTCTATGGCTTTGTCATGTTCATGAGCGGCGACCAATATGTGCTGTGGTTCGAAAAGACCGCCTACCGCAACACGGTTACCGCCACTTTCATCAACCGCAACAGCTATGCGGCCTATGCCGGCCTCGGCCTGGTTGCGGTCAATGCCATCGTGTTTACGAAAGTCGCTGAAATGCGCTCGCGGCTGGCGCTGCCGTCCGATTACCTGCGTGAAGTCATTGCACGCAGTGGCTGGATCTATCTGGTCGCGCAGCTTCTGCTGCTGACCGTGCTTCTGCTGACCGGCTCGCGCGCCGGCATTGTGGCCGCGCTCGTCGCACAGGCCGCCATGGTCTATCTGTGTTTTGGCATCGGTCGCGGGCTGCGCAGCCTGATGGCGCCGCTTGCGCTTGTCGCGGTTGGTGTGCTGGTCTTTGCCCTGAGCGGCGACACCTTCTATGACCGGCTTCAAACTGCGGACGACAGCACGGCCGAACGTATGCATGCCTATGCCGTCATTTTTGACGCCATCGGTGCCCGTCCGCTGACCGGGTTTGGCCTTGGCACCTTCGAGGATGCTTTCAGGTTGTTCCGGGGCATGGAGGTGCGCCTGTTTTTCGACCGCGGGCACAGCGACTATCTCGAACTGGCCATGACGGCGGGTATTCCTGCGACAGTTTTGTTGCTTGCGGCACCCGTTATGTTGCTGATGCAACTGGTCCGGCGCGCCTTTGTGGCCCCCAAATATGATATCCGCATCGTCGCGGCGACCGGCGTGGCCGCCATGGTGCAGCTTGGCCTTCATTCCGCGCTCGATTTTTCGCTGCAGATGCCGGCCGTATCCTTCCTTTTTGTGGTCATGATCGCGCTTGCGCTGGCCGCCAGCCAGACCGGCAAGGCCACATCATGATCCGCCGCGCCTGGTCCCTTGCGCTGTCCCGCCCCGCGCTTGCGCTTGGTGGCAACCTCCTGCAGAAACTGATCGCGCTTGTGACCAATATCGTGCTGGCGCAGGCGCTGGGTGCTGAAGGTTATGGTGCCGTGGCGCTGGGCCTGTCCTTTTTCCTGATGGTGCAGGCTTTTGCGAGCCTCGGGCTCACAGAAGGCATGGTGCGCTATGGTGCGGTGGCGCTGGCGCACAGCGACCGCGTGCAGTTTTTCCGCATCTTCATGTCGTCCAGCACCTATGCGGTGCTGCTCAATATCCTGGTGGCATTGCTGATTGCCCTGTTTGCCACGCCGATCAGTCATTTTTTTGATGCCGGCGACGATTTTGCCCGCCTCCTCAGGCTGATGATGGCTGCCGTGCCCCTGTTCACCTTCATCATGATGGTATCGACCTACTGGCAGGCCCGCCAGATGGTGGCGGCACAGCAGGGCATTCTGGTCGCACGTGTTGCCCTGATGCTGGTCCTGACCCTGCCGCTGCATTTCATGGCGGCGGTGCCGTCCGATTTCGGCATGGCGACCCTTGTGGCCCATATACTGGTCACTCTGGCGGCCTTTGTGCCGCTTGTGCGCGACATGAAAGGCCATCCGGGTTTCCTGAACCGGCACGACACCCGCCGCATGATCGGCTTTTCGCTTGCGATCCTGATGTCCAATGTCAGTTGGCTGATCTGGAGCAACCTGGACCGTTTCATGCTGGCCAAGATGGGCACGCTGGCCGATGTGGGCGCCTATAATGTGGTGGCTGTACTGGCGCTCAATATGCAGATTGGTGTCACGGCCATGGGCGGGCTGGTGATGCCGGTGTGTGCCGCGGCGCATGCGCGTGGAGACCGGGCCGGTGTGGCCGATGCCTACGGCTGGTATTCGCTGATCGGCGTGTTTGTGGCCGGCGGTGCAGGTGTTGCCCTGATGCTGGAGGCTCCGGGCGTCCTGGGGCTGTTCGGCCCGGAATTCACCGGTTTTGGCACCGCGCTCGCGATCCTGGTTGCCGGTCAGTTCGTGACCGCGCTTTCGGGCCCCGTGGGCAAGCTGCTGATCGTGGTCGATCACCAGCGTTTCACCGTAGTGGGCAGCTTCGTGCAGGTGCTTCTGAATGTGGTGTTCAACACGCTCCTGATCCCGATCTACGGGGTCATTGGCGCCGCCATTGCCACCTTCGCGGCGCTTGTCCTGCCGCGCATTGTCTATACATTCTATATCCGGGTGAAGCTGGGTTTCTGGACACCGGACCCGCATGCGCTGCTGGCCACCCTTGCCATGGCTGCCGCGGCACTGGTGGCAGACCAGGTGGGCACGCTATTGCCCATGCGTATATTGGCCATCAACATCACGGACTATCTGGTTTTTGGCGCACTGTGCACGCCGGCTGCCGTCCTGATCGTGCGTCACCGGCAACGCCGGCGTCTGCCGCAGCCAGCGGGCGGGGCCCTGCCGCAGGCTCAGGTGTCGGACAGCAGCCCTGAATAAACCTCTTCCCAGCGGTCGGTGACGACCTCGCTGCTGTAGGTGCGTTCGATATGCCGGCGCAGCATGCAGCCGCGCTGCGCCCGTTCTGCATCGTCCCACGACGCCGCTTTTTCAAGCGCCCGGGCCAGTGCGTCGGCGTCGCAGCCTGACAGCAGCCCGCCATGGTCTTCCCATTCCGTCAAACCGGTTTCGCGTGTCGTGATGGTGGGCACGCAGGCAGCCGCGCACTCCAGGTTCACAAGGCTGATGACCTCGGTGAAGGAAGGGATAACTGCGGCCTGAAGGCTGCCTACAAGCTTGTCTTTGTCGGCACCGTAAACCGGGCCGGTAAAGATGACACGGTTGCCACCGGGGGCTGCCGCAGCTTGCAGGCGTCCGAAATAGGCCTGGTCGCCCACGGGGCCGACAATGCTGAGCCGCCAGTCAGCCCCAAGACCGGACTGCAGGAAAGCAAGGATCAGGTTCTCGAGATTCTTCTCGGGCGAGATACGACCAATGAAGGCGAAATGTTTTTCTGCCCGGGGGGCCGTGCCGGGGTTTGGCCCGGGTGCAATGCTGTTCGGGATTGTTACCATGGGCCGGTTCGGGAACAGGCCCTCGAGCAGCTCGCGCTCCTGCCCGGTAATGGCATGCACCATGGACACCCTGGCAAACCGGGGTATGGCGAGCATGTGGGCATAAAGCCCCTTTTTCAGGTGCGACAGGCGGAAGGCCTTCTGCCAGCGGCGGTAGAACATGCTGCCATGAACCGACAGCACGGTGGGAATGCCATGCCGGCGCGCAATCCCGGCCGCAACGAACTGTGGCCCCATCCAGAAACCATGCAGATGGATGATATCGGGTCGGAATGCTTCGATCTCGCCCTCAAGCAATTCCGGGAATGCCGGCGAATAGTGCCACAGTTTGCCCAGCAGGCTGTGCTCCGCCGCCGTTGTATGCAGGCGCACGCCCGCCGGTGCGGGCAGCGGCGCAGCGCCTGACCCGATGATCGACCCGGCGTGGCCGCGCGCCATCAGTGCCGCCGCCAGGTCGTGTACAGCCTTGGTGGTGCCGCCGGCCGCGGCCGTGTGTTTTTCGGAAATATGCAGGATGCGCATGTTGCCGCTCACGCGCCGTTTTTCAGCCAGGCACAGGTTTCGCGGACACCGTCCTCAAGGCTGTAGGGCAGTGTCCCGCACAGCGCCGACAGGGCATCGGTGTCATGGACCATCTCGGTCAGGATATTGTTGAGCCGGAAGCTGGTGATGGGGGCGGAAGCCCAGCCGCAGGCCTTGAGCATATCGCCGACCAGGGCCGCAGGCTTGATCAGCCAATAGGGCGCGGACGGGGCCTTTTTGACCTCCAGATGCCGGCAGATCATGTCGGCCCATTCCCGAACCTCGAGCGGCGGATAGTCGCAAAGATAGAAGGTCTTGCCCAGAACGGCGCTGTCGCCTGCCGCCATCAGCATGGTGCGGAGCTGCATGACGCTGTTACCCACATAGCCGTATGATTTTTCGACCCTCTGGCTGGATGGATGGATATAGATCCCGCGCCTGAGGGCGTCGAAAAAATTGCGGTAGGGCACATCGAACCAGGGCCCCCAGATTGAGGTCGGTCGCATGATCAGCCAGGGGAAATGCTCGCCGGCTTCGGCGCGCACGATCTTTTCGCCTTCGACCTTCGACTGGCCGTATACGGTGGTTGCATTATAGTCTGTGTCGGAGGTCGGCATATAGCCGATCTGGCACACAAGCCGGCTTGAGGCAAAGAGCGTGCGGCGGATGCCGGGTGTGGCCTTCACCGCCGCTATCATGTTGCGCACGCCGCCGATGTTGGCGTCATATTCCGCAAGGCTTTTGCCGTCCATATCGGTGCGGGCCGCAAGATGCAGCACATAATCGGGCGCAAAGGCCTGCGTGGCGCCGACAAGGGCGTCGCGGTCCCGGATGTCGACCTGCTGCCACAGATGGTTCTGAGCCGGATTGCGTGGTGCCTCGATATCCAGGTTCAGGACGGTGTGGCCGTCGGCTTCCAGGGCCGCCAGCGCATTGGTGCCGATGAAGCCGGAGCCCCCGGTGACGAGTATCTTGTGCGTCATTGAAATTCCTCTGGCTTGGCTTGCCGGGCGGGTGGGCCGCCACTGTTCAGTCCTGTATTGGTCGGGAATCCGACCGCTGTTTTATTCCCTGGGCCGCCCTGGCGCCCATTTAGCTGGGTTCAGGCACCGGATGTCGGTTTGGCCGCCAGCGTCGGGCCACTTTCAAAGGCCTGGCGCCTGTCCTGTGTCCTTGCCCGCCTGCCGAACCGTTCGAACAGGAGCGGAGAAAACAGATACAGCGCAACCGACACACAGATTGGTGCATCAAAATAGGAGGCGCCGCGGATCATGGTGATCATGAAATACATAGCCAGAATTGTCACGAGGGGGTCAAGGCCTTTCCGGACCATCCGGACCACGAACGCGAGGTAAAAGCCGAGGAACACCAGCCCGAAATAGCCGAACTCGGCCAACAGTTTGAAGACGGTGGAGCCACCGTCGTCGCGGTTCATCATCTCGCCGCTGTTGATCAGTTCGATCAGGATCGTATAGGGCGCGTCGGCATAATAGCGCAACATCTGCCCGGCCCCGGCACCGACAATGTCATTCAGGCCGGCAAGCGCCATGCTGGCGCCATTCATGTAAATGAGGGACGACATGTTTTCGCTGCCGTCGGCCTCACCCGCGATGATGCGGCTGAGGGACATGAAACGCTCCGTGACTTCTGGCAGGGAATCTGCCGACAGGACCAGGAAGGGCACGAAGGCAGCCAGCACCAGTGCCGCGGCCTTCTTGAAACGCGACGAAACCTGGTTCGACCGGAACATGAACACAAGGCTCATTGCCACGATGATCGACAGGCCGGTTGTCGACAGGCTCAGCCCCACCGACAGGGCGGCCAGGGCCGCAATCTGCCGGTTCAGGCGCGAGGGGGTGCGCCAAAGGAAAATCAATGGTGCCAGCGACATGCCAACATGGGATGCTTCGCGGAAAAAGCCGGTGGGCACGGCAAAACCGAACAGATAATGCTGGCGGGTCCAGTTGGCGTTCGGGTCATAAATACCGGCCAGTTCAAGCACATGCAGGAAAATCTGGAGGCACAGGAAAATCAGGATCACCTTGCGCAAGAGCAGGAAATCGTCACGCAGGCATACATTCAGTGCGACACACATGGCGGTAATGTAGATCGCCAACGCCAGCACCGTGCTGAATGCCCGCGCCGACACAGGCAGGGCGACGGTGACGACAAGCGTGTGCAGGACGAGGAAAAGCATCAGCACGGACAGCCGCCTGAGAACAATGGCGGGAAGCTCGCGAACGCCCAGTACCAGGGGCACTGCGATCATAAAATTCAGACCCACCCCCGTGAAGCCAAAAAGCGGGAACTGTATCGGCCAAAGAAAAATGCTCGCCGCAAGGACGATTGCGCAAACTGCGGAGTAGCCTATACTGGAATTGCGCAGTTGCAATTTGTTGCTCCCGATAAAATTAGCTAAGAAAATTCTGATCGCTTAATTATGTGGCAGAATCAGGTGCTTCTTTCGCAGGGCCCTGAACTTTGAGATCATTATATCTGTTTCTAGCCAAGTCAGTGCAGCTCCTCCACAACTAGCGCTAATGTCACGAAGTAGCCCCCGAAAAATGACCGCCTCTTTCGCGTTCATGTTTGCCAAGGTCTCATCGTAGTCATATCCCATATATGCCATTCTTTCAGCACCAATCCAGTTGAGGTATTTGGTAGCCCATTTTCGTCTTAATATTGGACGAAATGATTCTACCCAACCTGAAAGGCGTTGCTCCCTGGATTTGTTTTGATTGTAAGACGCTAGAGGATCGCCCATTTTGCCTCGAATAGCTGACCTATTGTCTAGGGCCGATTTTGGAATTTCCACACCAAGGAAATTGCTTAGGGTGGTTAGCGTACCCTCAGGATCACAAATTGTGTTTTCGTAATTTATAGTTATGCAATGTTTCCCTATATTCCGATGGGAGGCAATTAACCTTTCCATGCCTAGGAATAGGTCGACCTTGCTTCTGGATATACCGGTCCTGCTACTGGCCCACGTTTCGAACATGGATGCGGCTACAGCCAGTGGATTGCGCCACAGGTAAATTATCTTCGCGTCAGGGAAGATATTTAGAAGTTCTTCCGAAATGAAGTAGTATCTCGGAGTTTTATCTAAGAAGTATTTGGTGTTCTGACCTTCAGATAGGTCGCTGTATATTTGTGAAGCGAATACTCTGATCGCGTCGAGATAAGATTTCTTTTGGTTTGGCAGTTTCCGGGTCAGATCCTCAATCGCGTCCGTGATATGGTCAAAACCGACAAGCGAAAACGAACTTTTTGATTCCATCAAGGGCAGTAGAGGTGGGAGCAATACCCATGGCTCACTCGCAGTGGCGATGTCAGGTGATGCCGATAGCACCCGCTGAAGCCAAGTGGACCCGGCACGGGGTAAGGAAAGAATAAAAATAGGCGAGACCATTGCGGAGCCCAGACCTCAAATTTTGATCTTCATCAGGATTATCAGTAATTTAATAGTATGCCGCAGGGAAAAAAAATGGACCCAATTCAAGGCAAACATAATTCTTGCATACCGTAGTGCAAGATCGCGGTGACCCTGTTGATATACGGAGTAATAAATTCCAGAACAAGCTCTCGAAACATATTGTTTGTACAGCCGCATTCTTTTTCCGAGATCGAGCTCGATTAGGCCCAAATGTTGCCACTTCATCCTTGCATAGCGGTCAATGAAATATGGCTTGGTCCAAGACCGTGATCCAATCTGCTTGGTTTTTGAAACATCTTCGTCAGTACCAAGTGTTACGGCCACAAATTCAATGAATGTAAAGCTAAAATTTGTATATATTCGCCCAAATATTTCCTCTGCCAAATTTTCAACGTAATAGCCACTATCGTAGTAGCCAACATTTTCATAGCATGATTTTCTTATTATTTGCACGGATGGGTGTGGGCACTCTCGCATTGTTGCAAGTAAAGCTTCTTCTCCCGCGGCGTATGTTGCCCCGTCTTTAAAGTTTGGGAATATTTTACTTCGGTTGCTCCCTAAGGCAATTTTAGCTTGGCCAATAATGATGGGTACGTCGCCGTTGCTGTGTAAGTATGCATCGACCGCTTTAGATAGGAATTGCCGGTTTAAGAGGTCGTCCGAATGCAAAAGCATTGTTAGTTCATATTTTGCGTTTTGCAGCGCAATATTCCAATTTTGTGCAGCGGGTACGGTGGAGGCGTTTGTAAGAATACGAATTCGAGGGTCCTCAAACGCATTGATCAGTTCTGCAGTGCCATCGGTTGAAGCATTGTCGACGATGACCAGTTCAAAATGCGGATATCCGTTGTCTAAAACGGAGCGAATTGTTGCTTCAATTTGGCTTGCCCGGTTATAGACAGGCAGGCAGATGGATACGTAGACTGGGGTGCTGAGCAAAATTTTTCTCAAGTTTGTAAAGCGTTCAGTGGATTGTGGATGTTATGCGCTATCCAGTTAGATTTCAAAAGGTCAATTGCATGAAACCTAGATCCCTTGATGTACCAAGGGGCCTATATAGCGGCGTTAAAAGCCTTCTGGGCAATTATTTTGGTACGGGTAAAAATGTTAAACTTAGCAAGTGCATCCTCTCCAATTCTTTTCATTGATCCCTTCAAGGAAGGCCATCGTTTGCTGCATGGGGAAACCGTGATGCGAATGGCGGAGGCGCGGCCGGGGCAGGGGTTTGTGCTGGCGCTGCACGAGGACTTGGTGGCGCGCATGCGGGAGAACCCGCGCTGGGCGGCGCTTGCAACCGCCAACGTGACCCTCGTGCCCATTCCGGATGCCACGGCGCGGCTCGTGAAACCCAACAACAAGGATATCCCGGGTGGCCTGAGGATGATCAGCCATGCGCTGGACATCGCCCGCACCCATGGCTGCGGCCACATCCATTTTCTGCATCTGGATACGGTGATTCTGGCCCTGTTCGTGCGCAGTTTCCTGCCCACCCCGGTGACGATTAGCGGCATGTATATGTGTCCGACCGAACATTATGCCGCGATGTTCGGGTCCGAACTCAGCCGCGGCGAGCGCCTGTTCGCCTGGGTGAAAAAGCGGGTTGTGTCACGGCTCCTGTCCTGGCGGCGCCTGACCGCGATCCATTCGCTGGATGAACATGTGGCAGGCTATTATGGCGGGCACGCCAAAGCCTATAAAATGTTGCCCACGCCTGACTTCGGCCCGATCCCGGATATCGAGCGCCAGCCCGAAGGTTTTGACGCCTGGCTCAAGGCGCCCAAGCGATTTGCGCTGTTTGGTGCAATCGAGGCCCGTAAGGGTATCTTCCCTCTTCTGACCGCGCTCGCGCGCCTTGACCCGGCTGTGGCCGATACGGTCGGTGTCGCTTTCATGGGCCGGGTGCCGGCGCCCGTGCGTACTGAGCTGGATGCAGCGATCGCGCGTGTGCGCGCCGCGCGTCCGGGGCTCGTGATTGCGCTTGAGGACCGGTTCGTTGATGATGAGGAAATCCTGTGGCTGTGCCGCCATTCGCGCGCGATCCTGATGCCCTACCAGCGGCACCGGGGGTCCAGCAGCGTGCTGGGCTGGGCCGCGCACAGCGGCCTACCCGTTCTGGCGCAGTCGTTCGGGGTGATCGGCCATGAGGTCCGGACCAATGGGCTTGGTCTTGCGGTTGATACCGGTAATCCCGATGCCATTGCTGACGCGCTGGTCCGGCTTTGTGAGCCGCTGGACCCGGCCTGGCGGGAAAACCTGCTGGCCTATGCCGTAGAGCACAACCAGGCGACCTTTGCGGACAAAACCTTCAACGGGCTGAAACCGAAGCCAGCCGCTGCGCACACCTGATCTGATACTGCCGGCACGGGCTTCCGGCGCACGGCGACCGACGGTCAGTGTGGGCCTAGCGCCGGTTGATCACATCGAGGAACCGGTCGGTGATTCGGTCGATGTTGAAGGTTTCCAGCGCATACCGGCGGCCATTGTCGCCCATGCGCGCGCGTGCGGTCGCGTCTGCGGCCAAGGTACGGGCGTTCGCAAGGAAGGCATCCATATCGTTGGGGCCGGCAACGAGACCGGCATCTGCGCCTTCGACAATGCGGGTCGCCAGGTTACTTGCCGGCACGGCCAGCAACAGCGGGCGACCGACACACAGATAGGTCAGCACCTTGGAAGGCACGCAGAAAATGCTCGCCTCCTCCTCGACGATACAAACAAGTGCATCGGCGCTTGAAAGTACCTTGGGCAGGGTTTCGAACGGAACCCATGGCGCGACCGTCATATTGAGGTCTGGTTCTGTGGCCAGCTTGGCTTTCAGGTAATCAGCCCCTTCGCCTTCGGAGAAGACATAAAGGTGGCTGTCCTGGAGCCGGGCGAGCCCGACCAGCAGTTCGGGATTGTGCTTTTTGCCAAGGGTGCCGGCATAGACAAAGCGGCAGGACTTGTCGTCGGGCAAATTGGCCGACCAGTCGTTATCGCGGCTTGTGGGTACCATTTCATTGAGCGGCGCCCAGTTTTCGATGACATTGGTATGGCTTGTGTCCACGCCCATGGTGTCCAGGTGGCCGACAAAGTCTGACGAAATGACGACGATATCGTCGCTGCGGTTCAGCAGTCCGGCCTCGAGGCGGCGGTAATAACCACCGGCCAGCGCCCCGACGACCGCGGATTTGCGGGCAAGGATGCGGCCAATGGCTTCGCTATAGATATCCTGGACCCAGAAAATGAATTTTGCGCCGGTTTTGCGTGCGGCTTTCTGCATGGGTGCAAGGGCGTCGAGCGGCGTGTTGCTGGCGATCACCACATCGGGGCGCTCGGCCTTGATGAAATCCGCCAGCTTCCTGCCGAGCCTGCGCTCCTGCGTCCAGCGTTTCACAAGCGACGCTTTGGCAAAGGGCTCGTTAAGCCTGAATTCCCGGATCTCCAGGGTTTCGGGGTCGCCTGGCTGCTTCGACAGGTTGCCCTTTGGTGTCTGGAACTCGGCAAAGCTCGAATGGATGACCTGATGGCCGCGCGCGGCAAGCGAGCGGCTCAGTTGCACCTGAAACGGGTGGCCACTGTTGTCATGCAGGAATATTTTCAAGACGATCCCCCCTCGGTCGCCGGCGGTGTCCCCGGGGGCCACCGCCACCGGCAGCCGAAACCGGCCAGGCAGCGGGCACCGGCAAGGCCGGCGCCGCAGTTGTTGCGACTATTTGTTGCCCTTCACCTGGCGTTCGATCCAGGCGTAGGTTTTCTCGAGGCCGGAATAGAGGGTGGCATTCGGACGCCAGCCCAGCTTTTCTTCAATCAGCCGGTTGTCAGAGTTGCGACCGCGCACACCTTGCGGGCCATCGATATGATGTTTCTTCAGCGACTTGCCGGCGATCTGGGACACCATATCCACCAGTTGATTGATGCTGACCATTTCGTCGGAGCCGATGTTGACAGGACCCTCGAAATCGGACCGGGTCAGGCGCAGGATGCCCTCGATACATTCGTCGATGAACAGGAAGGAACGGGTCTGGCTGCCGTCGCCCCAGATCTCGATCTCGCTGCCATCCTTGGCGGATGCAACTTTGCGGCAGATGGCGGCCGGTGCTTTTTCCTTGCCGCCGGTCCAGGTGCCTTCCGGGCCGAAGATATTGTGGAAACGCGCCACCCGGCACTGCATGCCGAAATTGCGGTTGTAAGCCAGATACAGGCGTTCGCTGAACAGCTTTTCCCAGCCATATTCGCTGTCGGGCGCGGCCGGGTAGGCCGAATCTTCGGAACAGTTGGGGTTGTCAGGGTCTTCCTGGTTATAGGCCGGATACATGCAGGCCGACGAGCTGTAGAAAATGCGCTTGATGTTCCGCTTGTGGCACAGATCGGCAACATTCAGGTTGATCACGGCACTGTTGTGCATGATGTCGGCATCATGCATGCCGGTGAAAATGTAACCGGCGCCGCCCATGTCGGCGGCCAGTTGGTAAACCTCGTCGAAACGGCGGTCGATGACTTCACGGCAGATGGACTGTTCGCGCAGGTCGCCGATGACAAAATCGTCAGCTTCGGTTTCGGCGAATTCCGGGAACTTCAGGTCGACCCCGCGTACCCAGAAACCTTCAGCCTTCAGCCGCTTCACCAGATGGCTGCCGATAAAGCCGCCGGCACCAAGGACCAGTGCAGTTTTTGTCATGATCAAATTCCTAAACTTTTATCTATAAAGCGTGTCAGCAACCTAGAAGCCGTTCCGCATGGCGTCAACTGTTTGCAACCGGGCCTTCATCGTGTCGCCATCCAGATTTTTGCTTCCGGGTCCTCAAGAAGATAGATCACCCATGACATGATTCCGTGGCTGACAGCATATCTGTGCAGGATACCCTTGTGCCAGCGGTAGGCCAGGTCAACCTGCCCGGCCAGCAGGGCCAGGTCTTCCGGCCTCATGAGCCTGAGCAAAATGATTCCCTGATGAATGCGCGCCATCAGCAGGTCGGGGTCGAAGGTGGCAAGCTCAAGCGAACGGCGCCAGTTTGCAAGCGCGGTCTCCGTGCGCTCACCCGCCACCAGCTCTGCATTCACAAGCTGTTGCCATAGCCGGACCCTGGCCGGTGCGTGCGACAGCGCCTGTCGAAGTACGGCCGCGGCCTCAAGGGCCAATCGCCGGCGCCCGGTGGTGTCGCCGGTGAATTGCGCCTGCTGCAGAAGGCCGACCGCCAGTTCGTCATAGCTTGACGCATCGGGTGCAACCCCAAGCGCCTGTTGCCGTGTGTCGATCAGAAGCGCCAGGTCGTCCGGGTTCACGTCGCGACCACGTGCAAGCTTGGCAATTGCCGGTGTGCCGGGGACCAGCGCCAGTTCCGCAAGGAAATGCGGCACCGACGTCCACAGCAGCATTACAGCCGCCGCACCGAAGATGGCAGCCAGTGCATATCGGGTCAGGGGCCTTGCAGACATGGTTTTAGCCTAGTTGCTGTAATAGCCGCTTTTGGTGCCGTAATAATAGCCCTGGTCACCATAGCCATAGCCCTGGTGGCGCTTGACGTCCACCTGTGTCAGCACGACGCCGGCAATATGGCGGTCGGTCTGCTGCAAGAGCTTCAACGCACTTTTCACCAGGCCTTTCGATGTCTTGTGCCACTGGATCACGAACATCAGGGCATCCAGCTTCTTGGAAATGACCAGGACGTCGGAAACCGCGAGCGCAGGGGGCGTATCGATGATGACAAAGTCATATTCGGCACGGGCTTCACGCAGGAACATGTCGAACGCCGAGGTTTCGAACAGTTGCTGCGGATCGGATTCCTTGTCGGTCCACAGGATGTGGATACCCGACATCGGGTCCTCGTAAAGACTGGCGCCCGGTTCTTTCAGGGTGCCGTCCAGCACGTCGTTCAGGCGCACGAATTTCTGGCCTTCAAGCTGCATGCGACCCTTCATCACCGGGCGGCGCATGTCAGCCTCGACGACCAGGACCTTGCGGCCCGAACTGCCAAGCGTGTGCGCGAGGCACAGGGCTGCGGTCGATTTGCCTTCACCCGGCACCGACGAGGTTACGCCAATTACCTTGGGTGCCTCGCCATTGACGGCGGCAAACATCAGCGATGCATGGATGTTTCGGTGGGCTTCCGCGAAAGACGAGGTTGGCTTCGACAACAGATACGCCTCGGGGCCATTGTCCTTCAGCTTGGATTTGCCAATGAGTGGGATCATGCCCAGGCCGCGCAGGCCGAAATCATGGCGGATCTGGTCGAAGTTGCGGTAACCGTCATCCAGCGCTTCGAGAAGAAACGCCAGGCCGACACCAACCGCGAGGCCCGCCAACAGGGCAATGGCCACCACCACACGCTTGCGCGGATAGGACGGATAGGTCGGCACATCGGCTTTCGAAACCACACGGGCATCTGCCTGCTGCAGGCCGTCCTGGCTCGACGTTTCCTTGAAGCGGGTCAGGAATGTCTGCAGCAGCAGTTGGTTGGCGGCCACTTCGCGGTCCAGTTCCCGCATGGTCACCTGTGCGCGCCCCATTTCGAAGCTTTCTTTCTTCAGGGCATCCAGGTTCTGTTCCAGGGTCTGTACGCGAATGGCGGCAACATCGGCTTCGGCCTGGATGGCGGCCACAATCTTGTCGATCTCGAGGTCGATCTTGGCGCGGATGTTACCGAGCTCAGCCTCGACATTCATCATGCGCGGGTGCTTGGGCCCATAACGTGTTGCCAGTTCGGCGCGTTTGCGCTGGACTTCCGATTCCTGCTCCTTCAGGCGCTGGATCAGGGGTGATTGCACCACCTCGAGAATGCCGGTGCCATCGTCGGCGCCATTCCTGACATTCTGCTCCACCTGTTGCTGGCGGGCGCGGGCACGGGCCAGGTCGGTGCGGGCGGTCACAAGCTGGGTGTTGAGCTGTGACAGTTGCTGGTCGTTCACGGTGCCGGAATCGTGCGTCTGAACGAGCTGGTTTTCCTCACGGAACTTTTCTGCGGCCTGTTCGGACGCGCGGACTTTTGTCCTGAGTTCAAAGACCCGGCTGTTCAGCCATTCGTTGGCGCGCTCGGTCGCTTCGAATTTCACCTCAAGCTGATCGACGAGATACAGTTCGGCCAGGGTGTTGGCGACCAGCGCCGATTTTTTGGCGTCCTGCGATTCAAAAGCCAGTTGGATGGTATAGGACCGGGACGGGTTTTCGACACGCAGGCGTGCCAGCACGGCATCCACCACAGTTGCGCGGACGGCATCTGCCTGTTCCTGGGCGTCCATGGCCTGCTTGTTGCGGCCGAGAAGGGCGTCGGTCCAGGCGTCCGGCAGGTAGCTGAGCGGGTTCAGGTAGCTGATCAGGCTGCGATTCTCGTTCAGTGCGCCATTGAATTCGGGGTCGCGTACCAGGTTCAGCTTGTCGACAAGTTTGCCAACCAGCCGCCGCGACTGGATAACGTCGATCTCGGTCTTCAGGGCGGCCAGGTCGTTGCCAAGGCCGGACATGACGGCCTCAAGGTCGACAACGCTGTTTTTGCGGGTTTCGATGGCCATCAGCGCCTGCGCGGTGTAGCGCGGGGTCAGTTGGACAACGATAATGATGGCAAGGGCGGTCAGGAATGCCGCGGAATTGACAATAACCCAACGCCGCCGCCAAAGGGTTTGCAGCAGCGCACGGATATCGAGCTCGCCTTCGTCCGACCGGATCGCCAGGGTCGAAGACGGGCGCGGGTCCTGTTTGGGATAATTGTCATACATGGCACTATATATACCCTAAAAATGCGGCAACATGGTCATCAGAAAAAGCGTTCGGGGACGCGGATGATGTCGCCGGGCATGACGATGGTAGTATTGTCCACCGACAGCTTCTGTTCCTTGCCGTTCAACTTGCGTGTGATCTCGATCTTCTTTTCGTTGGCGCGATAGGTAAAACCGGACGCCAGCGCGATCGCGTTCAACACGGTCATGCCGTTCACATACGGGTAACTGCCAGGCTGCTTCACCTCACCAAGGATATAGAAGGGCCGATAGTTCAGCACCTCGACACTGACCCGCGGGTTGATCAGGTACCCGTCGGCCAGCTTGGCGCTGACAATCGTCTCGACCTCGGCCAAGTCCTTGCCACCAATGGAAATAGGCCCGATCAGCGGCAGGGCCACGAGGCCGGTGCCATCAAGCTCGAACTCGCCCGACAGGTCTTCTTCGCCATAAACGGTAACCCGGATCTTGTCCCCGGAACCAAGCTGGTAGCGCAGTGCATCCAGTTCCGTCGGCACGCTGTCCTGGGCAAAAGCAGTAGTGGCGAGCCCAAAAAGGCTCGCCAGCATCATGACTAGGATGATCTTGAATTTAAGCATTTACCTCAACCAACCACTAAGTACGCACAACAGGGATTTGATCGAGGAGTATACTTACCATTGACCCGTCAGGCCAACCATAAAGGAGTGACGGGAATAATCCGCACCCTGGATGGACGAATCGCGATAGTCATACTTGTAGCTCGCGTTCACGTTCAGGTTCGGGTTCAGCAGGTATTTGATACCGGCCGAGCCCTGAAGCTGGTCGTCGTCACGTGCCAGGCGCTGATAGGCCATGCGGGTATAGCTGCCGCCTGCCGACAGAAGCACGTTGCGCTGCAGTTCATGTTCGAAACGCAGCGAGAACAGGGTCGCAACATAGCCCGAAGCATAGACGAAGTCGCCGTTGTCGTCAGGTCCGCCGAGGGTCGATTCCTCGATTGAACGCTTGACCGTACCGATAACCGAGGTCAGGCCGGTCGGGTTCCACAGGAGCGACGCACCGAAGTTGAAGCCGTCGGTGGTACCCAGGGTTTCGGAATCATATTCGCGGCGCATGTAACCGGCGAAGAATTCGCCTTTGGCCTTGCCGGTCAGGTCGAAGGCTGCACCGACAACGGCTTCCTGGCCGTCCGAGTTACGCTGCGGGCCGCCATCTTCCTTGGAGTTGTCGTATTTGATACGGTCGCCGGTCAGGCGCAGGAAGGCTTCGTAGCCGTCTGCCAGTTCGTAACCCAGGCGGGCGGTCACACCATAACGCTCGCGGTCGCGGTCGTCGTTGTTGATGGTGCCGCCACCGACTTTCGCGGTGTCGCTATAGTCCAGCTTCTTGTAGCTGGCATCAACGGCGAAGGACATGATCGACACATCGCGCTTGAAACCGACAGCGGCATCAAACTGGCTGTAGGTCGTCTGTTCAGCCGAAGAACCGACAACGTCGGGTGAACCACGGTCTTCATGTTTGTCGGCATAACCGATCGAGCCATGGAAATCGGTGCCATAGGCGATGTCCTTGCGGGCATCTGCGGCAACGTTGAAGTCTTCGTAATCTTCGGTGCCATTGTCCAGGTAGCGGCCGATGTCAGCGCCACCCTTGAGGGCAAAATAGCTGGAGTTCCAGTCGGACACCAGGCTGAAAGAAGGCTTTACCACCGCGATGAAGTCGTCGGTGACATTGCTTTCCTGAACATAGATGTTCGAATCATATTTCATGCCGCCTTCTACCTTCGGGTAGAAAAGGAAGCTGCCCGAGCGCACGCCCGGTGCGTCATAGTCAGCGCGGTACCGCTCGTAAACCGACTTGACCGCATCGCCTTCTGCCGTCGCATCCTGCGCATAAGCTGCAGAAGTGATTGTTGTGCCCCCGAGGAGGAGGGAGGCCAAAATCTTGGTCGTATGGAATTTCATGTAACTTACCCCGAATTGATGGGCCCGAAAGACCCACGCCGCCAAAACACAATTGCCAAATTGCTTAGACTATACACACGTTTAATGTCCAGACCTGTTGTCGCTGAGCCTAAAATATACAGGTCCTTAATTAATCTTAACCGATGTTGCCGAATAACAACACCCTGTTTTTCAACTGCTCAGGACCGCATGGTCGCTGCCAAACAGTGCGATTGCGCTCAGTTTCCCGGTTGCAAAAGCTCCCGTATCGACCGCGATCCGGTTTGCGCGAACCGTCACATCGGGCACCCCGGTGTGGCCATGAACAACCTTGAATCCAAAGTCTGCGTCGGAATTGGTGAATTCCTGGCGAATACAAAGAAGGTCGCGCCGGCGCTGTTTTTCCAGCGGTACACCGGGCCGGACACCGGCGTGAACGAACAGGTAGCTGCCGGCCCGCCACCATGTGCGCAAACCGGACAGAAATTCGCGATGCGGCCGTGGCAGTGCCTTCACCAGGGCATCCGATGCCTGCACAAGCGAATCGATATTGTTGCTTTCCGGTGCCGGCACACCGTAGCTCGCCAGGGTCTGCACACCGCCGACCGCCAGCCACAACTGGTGTTCAAGCGGGTCTTCAAGGAAGCCCAGCATCAGGTCTTCATGATTGCCGGCCAGGAATACATAGTCGGTGACGCCGTCTTCATGCGGTTCGGTTTTCAGCCGGTTCAGGTGTTCAAGCACCTCGCGCGACTGGAAACCCCGGTCGACATAGTCACCCAGGAACACGATATAACAGCGGGAGTATTCGGGCCGCGCCGCGCGGTCCTCGCGGATATTGGCCAGAAGGCGATTCAGCAGGTCGAGGCGGCCATGGATATCGCCGATCGCATAAACCACACAGTCGTCCGGCAGGCTGTGCCGGGTCGCCGCCGGCATGGCTGCGGGGCTGGCCTGCGCCTGCGGCCCAGGCCTCGCCTCAGTGGCAAAAAGCGATTTCCAGAAATTCAACCTTGCACCTCGTAACATTCAGGGGCGCATCATAACAAAAAAGGCGAAGGTCATCACCCTCGCCTTTCGTGCAATTCTGCGGTCAGCGCCGCCGGCCTTATCAGGTCGGGCTGGACTGGTCCGGGTTCTCGATCACGATAACCGGGTCAACGGTCACATTATTATTGTTGCCGTTCACCACAACCACGGTGTTTCCCTGCTGGTTCTGGTTGGTCGTGGTCTGGGTCGAGCCGGTATTTTGTGTCGTGCCGCCGGTGCTGGCGACATAGGTCTGCTGCGTGCTGGACGAACCGTTGTTCGCAACGTTGGTCTGGATCGAGGCCGATGCGGCAATGGCGTTCGGGTTGGTCGAGGTCTGCAGGGTCACAACCGCGGCCTTGGCCTGGTCACCCACGACCGATTCCACGGTGCTGTCAGCACCGCTGACGGCAGGGTCGGCTGCCAGGACGACGGCGATGTTCACCAGGGTGGCCGCATTGGTCGGGTCCACGCCCGCAAGGTTCGCGCCCATGGTGGCAATCGCCTTGACAACGGTCGCAACCATGCCGGCCTTGCCCTGGCGGATCTTCAGGGCCACGAGGTCTTTGATCTGGTCCGTCTGGCCAGCCTGCGCCAGCGCAATGATCTGCGCCTGAAGCTGGTTTTGCTCAACCTGCGAGGAAACTGCCTGCGCCTGGGCGGCAGGGGCGAATACCGGCGAAAGCGCCGGGACGGTGGCCGCAAGGCCGAAAGCTGCAATCAAAATAGCCAAACGCATCATTTTGCTCCGTGATGTCAAAATCACCGCCGCAGTCACCTGCAGCGCATAGTTAAGGCCAAAGTCCCATAAAGACTGCCCTGAGTCAAAAAAATAATCGGCTTTTCAGGCTGATAGGGCATTCGCGCCACAGGGTGCGGCCCATCTGCCACAGCTTGCCGGACCCATGCCCGATTGCACACAATTTAATTTAGTGCTAAAACAATTTGGCGGGGAGAAGATGATGGCAGCCAAACCCTTGAATATTCTGGTAACCGGCGGTGGCTCAGGCATCGGGCATACAATCGCCCGGCGGTTCCATGCGGCCGGATACGGCGTTATCCTTGCGGGCCGCTCGGCCGACAGGCTGGGCGACGCGGCCGCAGGATTGCCGGGTAGCCATGCGCTTGTGATGGATGTCTGCGACGAAGATTCGGTCGGGGCCGGATTTGCGGAACTGGCGGCCACGGGCCGGATGCCCGACATTCTGGTCAATAATGCCGGTGCCGCCGAAACCGCGCCCTTCGTGCGGACCGATACTGGGCTCTGGCAACGCATGCTGGCCGTGAACCTGACCGGCGCCTACCTGTGTGCGCGTGCGGCGCTGCCGCACATGACGGGGACTGGTTTTGGCCGTATCGTCACCATTGCCAGCACCGCGGGCCTGAAAGGCTATGCCTACACGGCGGCCTATACGGCCGCCAAACATGGTGTGGTGGGCATGACCCGGTCGCTGGCGCTTGAACTCGCGGGCACGGGTGTGACGGCCAACACCGTCTGCCCGGGTTTCACAGATACTGACATCGTGCGCAATTCGGTGGCCAATATCGTCGCCAAAACCGGCCGCAGCGAGGAAGCCGCGCTTGCTGCCATGACCCGCACAAATCCCGAAGGCCGGCTGGTGCGCCCCGAAGAAGTGGCCGACACGGTTTTTTGGCTTGCGGGCGCCTCCGCCTCCGCTATCAACGGGCAGGCGATTGCCGTTGCCTGCGGGGAGGTGATGTAATGGCCCAGCATCCCGGCATCACGGCACGTCAGCAGACGGCACTCCGCACCTGGCTGAAGCTTCTGGGCAGTTCGAACCAGGTGCGCAAGGTACTTCAGACACGGCTGCAGGCCAGCCACGGCCTGTCCCTGTCGCGCTTCGATGTACTGGCGAACCTGTATCGTGCGCCGGACGATGGTGTCCGGCTCAGCGACCTGTCGAAACAATTGATGGTATCGAACGGCAATGTCACCCAGGTCCTGAGCCCGCTGATTGAAGACGGGCTGGCAGAACGAATCGCCAGCGCGCACGACGGTCGGGTCGCGACCGCGCGGCTGACGGCGAAGGGCCATGCCCTGTTTGAAACAATGGCCGCCGACCATGCGGCATGGGTCGAAAACCTGTTCGGGCGCCTGAATGCCGACGAACAGCAGACCCTGGCCCGGCTCCTCGACAAGCTCGACGGCGCCCATTCATAGCGGATTGAAAGGACCCCCGATGGACCCGAAAAAATACAAGCCCAAGCATTTCCTCTGGTCGTTCAAATCGGGGATCGGCACCATTACCCTCAATCGCCCGGAACGCATGAACCCGCTGACGTTTGAAAGTTATGCAGAGCTCAGGGACCTGTACCGCGCGCTCGTCTATGTGCCCGAGGTGAAGGTGATCGTACTGTCGGGCGCCGGGGGCAATTTCTCGTCTGGCGGCGACGTGCATGAAATCATCGGCCCGCTGGTGGGCATGGACATGCCGGGCCTCCTCAAATTCACCCGCATGACCGGCGATCTGGTCAAGGCCATGCGCGGCGCGCCCCAGCCGATCATCGCGGCGGTGGACGGCATCAGCGTCGGTGCGGGCGCGATCATGGCCATGGCGTCGGATCTTCGCTTCGCGACGCCTGAGGCCAAAACAGCCTTTCTGTTCAACCGGGTCGGGCTCGCCGGCTGCGACATGGGCGCCTGTGCGATCCTGCCGCGTATCATCGGCCAGGGCCGGGCGTCGGAACTGCTGTTCACCGGCCGCACCATGAGTGCCGATGAAGGCGAACGCTGGGGTTATTTCAACCGCATCGTCGACAAGGCCAGGCTGATGCCTGAAGCCATGGATTTGGCGGCGCGCCTGGCCGCAGGCCCGACGTTCGCGAACGGCATGACCAAAAACCAGCTCAATATGGAATGGGACATGGGGCTTGATGCCGCCATCGAGGCGGAAGCCCAGGCGCAGGCCATCTGCATGCAGACGAAGGATTTCGAACGCGCCTACCATGCGTTTGTTGCCAAGGAAAAACCGGTGTTCGAGGGCGACTGATGACAGACACAAGCTTCCTTTCCTGGCCGTTCTTCGACGACAGCTACCGCCGCCTTGCCGCCGATCTGGACGCCTGGGCCGCGGCAACCCTGCCCGGTATCGTGGATGCACCGGGCGCGCATGATGATGTCGACGCCACCTGCCGCGCGCTTGTGAAGGCGCTGGGGGCCGGCGGCTGGCTGCGCTACTGCGTGCCCAAGGCCTATGGCGGCATGTTCAATACGCTCGATGTACGCAGCCTGTGCCTGATACGCGAGACCCTGGCGCGCCATTCGGGCCTCGCCGACTTCGCTTTTGCCATGCAGGGCCTGGGCTCGGGTGCCATCACGCTTGCGGGGTCGGACGCCATCAAGGCCGAATACCTGCCGGCAGTCGCCCGCGGCGACAGGATCGCGGCCTTCGCGCTCACCGAACCCGAAGCAGGCTCGGATGTGGCGTCGATCGCCACGAAACTGGAAGCCGGCCCTGCCGGCCAATATCTGGTGTCCGGGCACAAGACCTATATCTCGAACGGCGGCATTGCCGACTTTTACTGCGTATTTGCGCGCTCGGGCGAAGGTGCGGGCGCGCGCGGCCTGTCTGCCATTGTGGTCGATGCCGATTGTCCGGGTCTTGAGATTGAGGAACGCATCGAGGTGATGGCGCCGCATCCGCTGGCGCGCCTGTTCTTTCAGGGCTGTGCCGTGCCGGAAGCCAATCTTCTGGGCACGCGCGGCGCCGGTTTCAAACTGGCGATGGCCACCCTTGATATCTTCCGCTCGACCGTCGGCGCCGCGGCCCTGGGCCTTGCGCGCCGCGCGCTTGATGAAGCGGTCGCGCATACCAGGGAACGCAGCCTGTTTGGCAAACCGCTGGCCGAACAGCCGATCACGCAGGAACGGCTTGCTGAAATGGCGCTCGATATCGATGCCTCGGCCCTGCTGATCTACCGCGCGGCCTGGGTCAAGGACAGCGGGGCGCCGCGTGTCACCCGCGAAGCCGCGATGGCCAAGCTTTATGCCACCGACCAGGCGCAGGCCACCATCGACAAGGCGGTGCAGATGTTCGGCGGGCGCGGCGTCACCCGGGGCGAAAAGGTCGAGGAACTGTACCGCGAGATCAGGGCGCTGCGCATTTATGAAGGCGCGTCCGAGGTCCAGAAACTGGTGATCGCGCGGCAACTGCTCAGCGAATAAGGCCAACAAGAAGGGCGGGGAGGCCCAAAAGGCACGTGGGGACCATGTACAGAAGTGCGCACAGCGACAGTTTCACGCGCGACCGGCTGCCGGACGTTGCCGACTGGCCGGACCTGTGCTTCGACCTGCCCGAATTCCGCTATCCCGAACGGCTGAACGCCGCCGAAGACTTGCTGGCCAGCGGCCGCCCGGACCGGCCTGCGGTGCTGTGGACCGGTGGTGGCTGGACCTATGCCGAGCTGAAGACAACCGCCAGCCGCATAGCTCATGTTCTGGTGGACGATCTGGGCCTGGTACCGGGCGGGCGTGTGCTTCTCAGGGGCCGCAACCGACCGATGATGATCGCGGCCTGGTATGGTGTTCTGTTGGCGGGTGGTGTCGTGGTCACCACCATGCCCATGCTCAGGGCCGGCGAACTGGCAACCATCCTGGATGCCGCCGAAATCTCGATCGCGCTCTCGGAAAACGACCTGATGGACGATATGGCGGGTGGCGCCAAGCTGGCAAAGGCCCCCGTGCGGGTGCTGGGGTTTGGCAACCCCGGTGCCGGGCTCGAAGCCCATATGGCCACCAAGGCCGGTGCCTTCGCCCCTGTCGCGACCGCGCAGGATGATGTCGCCTTGCTGGCCTTCACATCCGGCACCACGGGCAAACCCAAGGCCTGCATGCATTTCCACCGGGACATCCTCATTATGGCGGACGGTTATGCCCGCCACATTCTGGCCCCTGTGGAAACCGACGTGTTTGCCGGTTCGCCACCCATTGCCTTCACCTTTGGCCTTGGTGGACTCGTGGTATTTCCGGCACGTTTTGGCGCTGCCGTGGCGCTGCCGGACGGGCCGACCCCCGATGCCATGCTCGATTGTATCGCCCGCCACCGGGTCAGCATGCTGTTCACGGCGCCCACCGCCTACAAGGCGCTTCTTGAAAAGCTGGATGGCGCCGATGTCACCAGCCTGCGCGCCTGCATCTCCGCCGGCGAAACCCTGCCGGCGGCCATTTTCGAGGCCTGGCTCCAAAAGACCGGCCTCAAATTGATGGATGGCATCGGTGCGACCGAGATGATCCATATCTTCATCTCCGCCAAACCCCATGAGATACGCCCCGGCCATACCGGCAAACCGGTGCCCGGCTACCAGGCCTGCGTGCTGGATGAAGACGGCACTATCCTGCCGCCGCCCGCGACCGGGCGCCTTGCGGTCAAGGGCCCCACGGGCTGTCGTTATATGGCGGACGCGCGGCAGAAAAACTATGTGCAGAATGGCTGGAACATCACGGGCGATACCTATCATCACGACGCCGACGGCTATTTCAGCTTCATCGCGCGCTCGGACGATATGATCGTCTCGTCAGGCTATAATATCGGTGGGCCGGAGGTGGAGGCGGCGCTCCTGATGCATCCCGCCGTCGCGGAATGTGCGGTCGTCGGTGTGCCGGACGCGGCGCGCGGCCAGATCGTCAAGGCATTCGTGGTGGCCACCAGCGGCCATGAAACCGGCCCGGCGCTCGCTGAAGCCTTGCAGGCCCATGTGAAGGCGACCATCGCACCCTATAAATACCCGCGTGCTGTGGCGTTCGTGGATGAACTGCCAAAAACCCAGACCGGCAAGATCCAGCGGTTCCGGCTGCGCCAGCAATAGGGGCGTTTGCCATGGCCTATTCCGCCATGCGGCTCGGGCCGGCGCCGTCATAAACCGGCGCCGGTTCAGGCCTTTTGGGCTCCGGTCGCGGGGCCACCCCCAGGGATGCCGCATATTGCTGGATCAGCGCCGGTTCACAACCCCGGACCGGGATGGCGCGCGCGGGTGCGGTGGCCTCTTGTCGCTGTGCAATCGGTGTGCCCAGGGCCTCGCCCGAGCCGATGGCGGCAAAGCTGCTTTCCGGATTGTCGGGAAGGTCGTTGCAGGCGCCCAGTGCCAGGCAGGCGGCGGTTGCCAGAAGGATGCTGCGGTTCATGATATGCCCCTCGTATTCGGGGCATGGCCTGATTGCTGAACCCCGTCATTAGCCTGCTGATGCTGGGCCGGGCGGCATGAAAAGTCGATTGGACCCACATGCCGCCGCCATAAAGGCACCATAAAGGCGGCATGGTCTGGCCCAGTTGGGCCAGTTTTGGGCCGGTTTTGGGCACGCCTCAGCGGCGGCCCTGTTCCTCAAGGAAACAGCGGTAGGCGTGGGCGAGGCCTTCACGCAGGCCGATTTTCGGCTGCCAGCCCATGGCGGCAAGGCGCGCGCCGTCCATCAGCTTCCTTGGCGTGCCGTCGGGTTTTGTGGTGTCGCACACCAGGTCGCCCTTGAAGCCGACCACCTCCATGACCATGCGGGCCAGGTCGCCGATGGTGATTTCCGAGCCAGAGCCCACATTCACATGCGGTGCGTCGGAATAATGTTTCAACAGGTGTACCAAGGCGTCCGCGCAGTCGTCCGCATGCAGGAATTCCCGAAGCGGCGTGCCCGTGCCCCAGATTTCCATGGATTTGGCGCCGCTTTCGCGCGCCATGTGCGCCTTGCGAATGAGCGCCGGGATCACATGGCTCGATTCCAGGTTATAATTGTCGCCGGGGCCATACAGGTTGGTCGGCATGGCCGAGATATAATCGGCGCCATATTGCGCCCGGTAGGCCTGGCACAGCTTGATGCCGGCGATCTTGGCAATGGCGTACCATTCGTTGGTCGGCTCCAGGGGGCCGGTCAGCAGTGCGTCTTCGGTCATCGGCTGGGGCGCAAGCTTGGGGTAGATGCAGCTCGAACCCAGGAACAGCAGCTTGCCGATGCCGGCCAGGTGCGCGCCATGGATGATGTTGGTCTCGATGGCCAGATTGTCATACAGGAAATCGGCCGGATAGGTGGCGTTCGCCATGATGCCGCCCACCTTGGCGGCCGCCAGCACCAGCGCGTCTGCCTTTGTATCCTTCAGGAATTCGTCCACCTCAGCCTGGCGGCGGAGGTCGACCTGGTCGCGCCCCATGGGGATGACCGTGCAGCCTTCAGTGGCCAGCCGGCGGGCGGTTGCCGCGCCCACCATGCCCCGGTGTCCGGCGACGACCACCCGTTTGCCGGCCAGGTCGTAGATCGGCGGGGTCATTCGGAATGGCCCTGCTTGCTGTTCTTGCGGGCGTTCGCGAGGTCGGCTTCAACCATTTCCTTCACCAGGTCCTGGAAGCTGGTGGTGTGTTTCCAGCCCAGTTCGCGGTGTGCCTTGGCGGGGTCACCCAGCAAAAGGTCCACCTCGGTCGGGCGGAAATAACGCGGGTCGATGCGCACCAGCGCCTGGCCGGATTTGGTGTCAACGCCGATTTCATCGACACCGGTGCCCTGCCATTCGATGGTGCGGCCAACCTCGGCGAACGCCAGTTCGACAAATTCACGCACGGCATGGGTTTCGCCCGTGGCCAGCACATAATCGTCGCCCTTGTCGGTCTGCATGATGCGCCACATGCCTTCGACATAGTCGCGGGCATGGCCCCAGTCGCGCTTGGCATCCAGGTTGCCGAGATAGAGCGTATCCTGCAGGCCGCATTCGATGGCGGCGACGGCGCGGGTGATCTTGCGGGTAACGAAGGTTTCACCCCGGCGCGGGCTTTCATGGTTGAACAGCACCCCGTTCGAGGCGTGCATGCCGTAAGCTTCGCGGTAGTTGACCGTAATCCAGTAGGCATAAAGCTTGGCGGCGGCATAAGGCGAACGCGGATAGAAGGGGGTCGTTTCCCGTTGCGGCACTTCCTGCACCAGGCCATAAAGCTCGGACGTGGACGCCTGGTAGAAGCGGGTCTTGTCCTCAAGCTTCATCATGCGGATGGCTTCCAGAAGCCGTAGTGTGCCGATGCCGTCGGCATTCGCGGTATATTCCGCGGTTTCGAAGCTCACATGCACATGGCTTTGGGCGGCAAGGTTATAAATCTCGTCCGGCTGGATTTCCTGCACCAGGCGGATCAGGTTGGTGGAATCCGTCATATCGCCAAAATGCAGGCGGAAATTCGGCTTGCCGAGATGCGGGTCGTTATAGAGATGATCGACCCGTGCGGTGTTGAAGGACGAAGAGCGGCGTTTGATGCCATGCACTTCATAGCCCTTCGCCAGAAGCAATTCACTGAGATAGGACCCATCCTGCCCCGTAACACCGGTTATCAACGCGACTTTAGCCACTGAAATCCCCAAAAATTATCGAATTTGAATAAAACTGCCCATCAGGTTCGGGTCCATATAAAGCCTGTGGCTTCGCCCACCGCAATAATAAACTTGCAAATGGGCGAAACCATTGGGGTTCAGGCCAAAATCATGCCGGCATATCGGGCGCCGGCGGGGGCTGATATCAGGTCGGGCTGGCCTGATCCGGGTTCTCGAGCACGATGACCGGGGTTTCGCTCCCGGACGTACTGCCGGTATTCCTGCTTGTATTGCCTGCTCCCGCGGTCGAACCAGTCGACTGGTTGGTGCTGGCATAGGCCGTGACACCCTGGTTGTAGGCGAGGCTCAGGTCCGAAAGGTTGGCGCCTGCAACGGCACCGGCAATCAGCGCTGCATTGGCCGGGCTCGAGCTTGCCAGCCGGGCCTGCACCTGGCCCGCGGCACGGCCGACGGTGGCGATCAGGCCGGGCTTGCGGCTGCGCACGGTGGCATTGCCGGTAATCTGAATGGCGGCCAGCTCAAAGGCCGTGGCACCATCAGGGTCGGCGCCTGCGATCGTCAGGCCCATATCCGCGAGACTTTCGGCGATATTGGCCAGCATGTCCGCCCGCCCGGCCGTTACCTCGCGGTCGATCAGGGCCGAAAGGCCAGCCGTATCGCCGGCGCGGGCGAGGGCGGAAATCTGGGCCTGAAGGGTTTGTTCGGCAGTTAAGGTCTGGGCATTGGCTGCCGGCTGAAGGCCGGGCAGGCTGGAGTTGAACCCTACCAGCATGCCGGTGGCTGCTACCAGGATCAGGATACGCATTTTGTATAGCTCCCATGGGGGCTCCGCCCGCCGCGCGGGCAGACAACCACTGGGCGCATTATCGCACAACCATGGTATCGGGGCCGCACAAGCTTTTTTCACCTGATCCCGTTTTTGCCCCGAAAACCGGGATTTTTTGCTATTTGAACACCGTTCCGGCAGCGGGATGACATGCCTTGTTGAGAAATTAATTTAGTGCTAAAATAATTTCTCAACAATTCGGGCTGGGAAGGCACAATGGCAGCGTTTGAAAAACAGGTTCAGGTCCGATTCGCGCACACGGACGCGGCTGGCATCATGTTCTATCCGCGCTATTTCGGGCTGATCAACGACCTGGTCGAAGACTGGTTCGGCGAAGGCCTGGGCTTCGATTTCAAACACCTGCACATAGACGAACAGCGCGCCGTGCCCACGGCCCATATCGAAGCCGATTTCCTGAAACCCAGCCGTATGCACGACAGGCTGACCTTCAGCCTTGCGGTCACCCGCCTTGGCGCATCCAGTTGCCATCTGGCTGTCGCCGCCCGCGCAGATAGCGAAGACCGGCTGAAGGTGAAGCTGGTGATCGTGCATATGGACATGGCCAGCGGGGCCGCGCTGCCCTGGCCCGACGATATGCGTGCCGCCATGGGCCGCTGGATGGCAACAGAAGAAAAGGACATAACGCCATGAAAACCCTGCTGCCGGAAGGCTGGCCACGCCCGTCGGGCTATTCCAACGGCATCCTGGCCGAGGGCCGCATGGTGTTTGTCGCCGGCCAGATCGGCTGGACCCCGGAAGGCGTGTTCGAGGCGGATGATTTCCTGGGCCAGCTTCGGCAGACCCTCGTGAACACCCTTGCGGTGCTGCAGGCCGCGGGCGCCGGACCCGAACATATCGTGCGCATGACCTGGTATGTCACCGATCGCGACATGTATCTCGCCAACCTCAAGGGTATGGGCGCAGTCTGGCGCGAGCTGATGGGGAAAAACTATCCGGCCATGGCCTGTGTCGCGGTGTCGGCGCTCATGGAGGCGAAGGCGCTGGTTGAAATCGAAACCACGGCGGTGCTGCCCATGGAGACCGGACAATGAAGATCAGCGTTGTTGGCGGCGGCCCGGGCGGCCTCTATTTTGCGCTTCTGACCAAAAAAGCCTGCCCCGATTATGATATCGAGGTCATCGAACAGAACCGGGAAGGCGATACCTTCGGCTTCGGCGTGGTGTTTTCGGACGAAACCCTCGACGAATTTTTTGCCGCCGACCCTGAAAGTTACGACCTGATCCGCGGCCATTTCGCCTATTGGGAAGATATTGTCGTCAGCCACCGGGGCGACCGCACGGTCATCGGGGGCAACGGCTTCGCCGGTTGTTCGCGCTTCAAGCTCCTCGATATCCTCACCCGCCGCTGCCGCGAGGTTGGCGTGAAACTCAGCTTCGGGCGACGGCTCGATCCGGCCCGCCTGCAGGAAGACCTGCCGGGCCGCGACCTGATCGTGGTCGCCGATGGTATCGGCAGCGCCATCCGTGAAGCAAATGCCGAAGCCTTTGGCCGCACGGTCGAAAACCGCAAGAACCGTTTCACCTGGATGGGTTCCACAAAGCCTCTGGATGCCTTCACCTTTTTCTTCAAGGAAACGCCCGAAGGGCATTTCTGCGCACACACCTATGAATATGAAGCGGGCCGGTCAACCTGGGTGATCGAATGCACGCCGGAAACCTTCGCCGCCTGCGGGTTTGCGGACATGTCGGAGGATGAAAGCGCGCGTTTTCTCGAAGGTGTGTTCGCGGATGAACTCGATGGCCATGGCCTTGTCACCAACCGGTCCATCTGGCGCCAGTTCCCGCGTGTGAGCTGCAAAAACTGGTCGGTTGGCAACATGGTGCTTCTGGGCGACGCCAAGGCTTCGGCACACTGGTCCATCGGGTCCGGCACCAAGCTGGCCATGGAATGTGCGATCGGCCTGTCCGATGCGGTGGTGGCCGCAAGGGGCGATGTGACCGCGGCGCTGGCGGGGTATGAGGCCGCACGCCGCACGCCGGTTGAGATCATCCAGCATGCGGCGGATGTTTCGCTGCGCTGGTTCGAGCAGATGGCCCGCCATATGGCCAAACCGCGCTTTGAGTTCGCTTTCGCATTGATGTCGCGTTCCAAAAGCATCACCTGGGATAATGTTGGCTTGCGCGACTTTTCTTTCCTGAAGGCGGTGGAGCAGGAATATTATGCGGGCCTGCCCGACTATGCCCGCCCGGCTGACGGCAAGGCGCCCACGCCGATGTTCACACCCCTGAAACTTCGGGACCTGACCCTGACGAACAGGGTCGTGGTCGCCCCCATGGCGCAATATTCCGCCGACCGGGGTGTGCCGACCGACTGGCACAAGGTGCATCTGGGCGCGCGCGGCATTGGCGGTGCCGGCCTGTTGTTCACGGAAATGACCTGCCCGTCGCCCGATGGCCGTATCACCGACTATTGCCCCGGCCTCTGGAACGATGCGCAGGAACAGGCCTGGCGCGATATTGTCGATTTTGTCCATGAAAACGGCGCCACCAGGGTTTGCCTGCAGGTGGGCCATGCCGGGCGCAAGGGCTCGACCAAACATCCGAAACATGGGTCCGACCTGCCGAAGGACGAAGGCAACTGGCCCCTGGTGTCGGCGTCGGCCATCCCGTTCCGGGATGGCGTGAATGCGGTGCCTGCGGAATTGGACCGCGACGGCATGGACCGTATCCGCGATGAATTTGTCGATATGACCATACGCGCCGACCGGGCCGGTTTCGACATGATCGAACTGCACTGCGCCCACGGCTATCTGCTGGCAAGCTTCCTGTCGCCGCTCACCAACAGCCGCACCGACGCCTATGGCGGCAGCGCCGAAAACCGCGTGCGGTATCCCGTTGAGGTGTTCGAAGCCATGCGCGCCGTATGGCCCGCGCACAAGCCGATGTCGGTGCGCCTGTCGGCCTGGGACTGGGCGCCAGGCGGTGTTGGCTGGCACGACTTGGAAGTCTATGCGCTGGCCTTCAAGGCGGCGGGCGTGGATTTGCTTGATGTTTCCACGGGCCAGACGGTGCCCCACCAGACGCCGGTTTATGGCCGTATGTATCAGGTGCCGTTTGCCGATTATGTGCGCCATGTCTCGGGCCTGCCGGTCATGACCGTCGGCGCCATCACCGAACCCGCGCAGGTGAACACCATCCTGGCGGCCGGCCGGGCCGACCTGGTGGCGCTCGCGCGCCTGCATCTGAACGATCCCGCCTTCACCCGGCGCGCGGCGGCGCATTATGGTGTGGCCGACCCGCATTGGCCGATCCAGTATAAAACCGGTGAAGGCCAGCAGTTGCGCGAGGCGGAAAAGGACAATGAAAAAGCGCTGGAGACCGCGCGCAAGCTCAGGCCCAGCCGCCGCCATTACAAGCGCGCCGCCGGTTAGCTCAGCCCGGCCACAGCGCTTGTATGGCCAGGAAGTCCATGAATTCGATACCGTTTTTGGACAGCCAGTCTTCGCCTGGGCCCTGCCAGCGGTGTTTCGACCAGTCCGCCGCGCCGGACTTTTTGAAGCTGATGCCTTCGGCTTCCAGCCGCTCGCGCTGGCGGTTCATGCCCGGGCGTTCGCTGATCTTGCCGGCGCTGTTGATGATGCGCTGCCAGGGGATGCTGTCGTCCGGTGTGGCGGCCATGGCGAAACCGACAATGCGGGCGGTGACGCCGGGCAACAGGCTGGCGATCATGCCATAACTGGCGACCTGGCCTTCCGGCACCTGTTGCACAAGCTCATAGATGGCCGGAAAACTGGCGTAATTGCGGGTCATTTGGGTGCAGGCTTTTGTTGCATATGCGACAGATTTCCCGATTGGCCGGCAAAAGGCAACAGGGCTTGCCGTTCAGTCGAGCAACAGCCGTTCGGGCACGCAGGCGAGGCTCAGTTCCCGGGCCTTGCGGATCGCCTTTACGCCGAGGTCCACTTCGGCGCGGGCGTCGACCGCATTGCCGCCGGCGATCTCTTCGCCGTCCCGTCCGGTCACGCTCCAGCGTGCGTCGGGGCAGGTGTCGGGGAAGACGACCAGCAGTTTTGAATGGCGCGCGGAAAAGAAGGACAGGAAACCGTCCAGCTTCTTGGCCTCCGACCAGGCGTCATGAGTGCGCCGGTGCAATTCCTTCATGTCGTAGCGTAGCCTGAGCCCGGCCAGGATTTCCATCTTCAGGTCGGGCTTCAGCTTGCCGGCGGGCCCGCGGGCCCAGAGGTCGGGGTTTTCGGCCAGCATGGCGCGGCTGGGGCGGAACAGCACCAGGCCGTCCGGCAATGGCGCAAAATGATAACGCTGGCCCGCGAACTCGAAACTGATCATCAGGCTCGCCGGGCTGCCATCCTTGAAGGACAGGCGATAAAGGGGGGCGAAGCTGAGCTGCTGTTCTTCGGCAAGCTCGAGATAGTCGTCATATTTCGGGAACAGGTCCGACAGGTGCCCCACCTTTTCGCCGGGGTTGCCGGCCTCGGCCGTTTCGGGGACAGCGGCAACCGGGCTGGGGGCAAAAAGGGTGGCCAGTGTCAGGCCCAGCATCAGGCCCAGCATCAGGCGCAACATCGGGGCCTGCATCCGCGCCAACCGGGGGACCATCCGGGGAATTGTCATGATCTCGCTCTCATGCGCTTGTTGGGGCCTTGTTGATTGGGCCCCATCCTAGCGCTCTTCATGGCGGATTCATGGCGTGGCGGACGTTCAGGCCGTATCTTCCTCAACAAGGCCGAGTTCCGCGATCATGCGCTCGCGCATGATGAATTTCTGGATCTTGCCGGTGACGGTCATGGGGAATTCGTCGACGAATCGCACATAACGCGGCACCTTATAGTGGGCGATCTGGCCCTGGCAGAAGGCCCTGATATCCTCGTCCGAGAGGGCCGCGCCGTCATGTAGCGCAATCCAGGCACAGATTTCCTCGCCGAATCGCGCGTCGGGCACACCGAACACCTGCACGTCACGAATGGCTTCATGCCGGTAGAGGAATTCCTCGATCTCGCGCGGATAGACATTCTCGCCGCCGCGCACCAGCATGTCCTTCAGCCGGCCGGTGATGTTGCAATAGCCTTCCTCGTCGATCACGCCCAGGTCGCCCGTGTGCATCCAGCCGTCCGCATCCACCGCTTCCGCCGTGCGTTCGGGGTCGTTCCAGTAGCCCTGCATCACCAGGTACCCGCGGGTGCAAATCTCGCCCTGCAGGCCGCGTTCCACCGTGTGGCCCTGTTCGTCGATCAGCTTCACTTCCACATGCGGCTGCACACGCCCGACTGTGGAAACCTTGCGTTCAATGGGGTCGTCCATGCCGGTCTGGAAACTGACCGGGCTGGTTTCGGTCATGCCGTAGGCGATGGTGCAATCGCGCATGTTCATGTCGGCAATCACCCGTTTCATCACCTCGATCGGGCAGGGCGCACCGGCCATGATGCCGGTCCTGAGGGTGGAGAGGTCGTAATCCGCCCGGTTCGGCACCGCCAGTTCGGCAATGAACATGGTGGGCACACCGTGCAGCGCGGTGCAGGCTTCGGCCTCCACCGCCGCCAGCACCGATTCGGGTTCGAAGCCCTCTGACGGGAACACCATCGCGGCCCCGTGGGTGACTGAGGTCAGGACCGACATCACCATGCCGAAACAGTGATACAGCGGCACGGGAATGCACAGGCGGTCCCGGTCGGAAAAACCCATGGCCTGGCCGACGAACCAGCCATTGTTCAGGATATTGCGGTGGCTGAGGGTGGCGCCCTTCGGCGCACCCGTGGTGCCGGAGGTGAACTGGATATTGATCGGGTCATCGGGCCGGAGCGTGGCCCCGATTTTGGCGAGCCGCGTGCGCTCGGCATCCGTCGCCAGCCCCTTGATGTCCGCGAAGCGCAGGAAACCGGCGGGCGCGATGTCCCCCATGGTGATCACCATCTCCAGGGCTGGCAGCCGTTCGGCCTTCAATGCACCGGGGGTGCTGACCGCCAGTTCGGGCGCCAGGGTCTGCAGCATGCCGGTATAGTCGGATGTCTTGAAACGTTCGGCCAGCACCACGGCGCGGCATTCTACCAAATTCAGCGCATACTCAAGCTCGGCCAGCCGGTAGGCGGGGTTGATATTCACCTGAATGAGACCGGCCTTGGCGGTCGCGAACTGCATCAGGACCCATTCCAGCCGGTTGGGCGCCCAGACGCCGACCCGGTCACCCGGTTCAAGGCCCAGCGCCAGAAGCCCGGCGGCCACAGCATCGGCTTCTGCATTCAGGGCGGCGTAACTGAGCCGCGTGCAGCTTTCCCGGAAAATGACCGCGTCATGGCCGCCGAAGCGCGCCGCGGTTTCTTCAAGCTGCCGCCCGATGGTGATGTCGATCAGGGGTGCGTCGGTCGCACCTTTCACATGGCTGTCCATACGCCCTCCCCAAGGCTCAATACTGCAAGGCACCAGACTACCGCTCGCCCTGAGCCTGTCGAAGGGCAAAATGCCGGGCTGTGGCCATGGGCTTCGACAGGCTCAGCCCGAACGGTGTTCAGGTGGTTTGTCGCATGCCATCTGCCCACAGGCAGGCTCAGGGCGAGCGGTGTTTGAGAGTTCCGGATTCAGCCTAGCAATCGACGACGGTGGCGGCAATCGGCACGGTGACCGCGAGGCCCCCGCGTGCGGTTTCCTTGTATTTGGACTGCATGTCGCGCCCGGTGATGCGCATGGTGCGGATCACCTTGTCGAGGCTGACAAAATGTTTGCCGTCGCCCCGAAGGGCCAGACGCGCCGCGTTGATGGCCTTGATCGACGCCATGGCGTTGCGTTCGATGCAGGGTACCTGCACCAGGCCGCCGATGGGGTCGCAGGTCAGGCCCAGGTTATGTTCCATGCCGATTTCGGCGGCGTTTTCCACCTGTTCGGGTGTGCCGCCCAACACTTCCGTCAGGCCCGCCGCCGCCATCGAACAGGCCGAGCCCACCTCGCCCTGGCAGCCGACCTCGGCGCCCGAAATGGAGGCATTCAGCTTGAACAACAGGCCGACCGCACCGGCGGTCAGCAGGAAACGGATGATGCCGTCGTCGTTGGCGCCCGGCACAAAGCGGGCATAATAATGCATCACCGCGGGCACAATGCCGGCGGCGCCGTTGGTGGGCGCGGTCACGACCCGGCCACCGACCGCGTTTTCCTCGTTCACCGCCAGCGCATACAGGTTCACCCAGTCCATGATGGTCAGGGGGTCGGTCAGCGCGCGTTCCGGCCGTTCCGACAGTTGTTTGTATAGGGCAGACGCCCGGCGCTTGATCTTCAGGCCCGGCATCTGGCCTTCGCTTCTGCAGCCCCGGTCCACGCAGCCCTGCATCACGGACCAGATTTCCAACAGTTCGGCGCGCACCTGGTCGGCGCTCCGGAACACCCGTTCGTTCGCCAGCATGATATCGCTGATGCGCTTGCCGGTTTTTTCGCAGTGCGCCAGCAGCTCCGCACCCGACGTGAAGGGATAGGGCTGCTTCACCTTGGGTTCGATGAACTTGTCTTTTTTGGCCTCAAGTTCGCTGACGATGAAACCGCCGCCGATCGAATAATAGATGGCTTTCTGAAGCTCGTTGCCCTCGGCGTCATACAGCGCGAACTGCATGCCGTTCGGGTGGAAGGGCAGGCGCTCGCGTGGCAGCAGCAAAAGGTCGGTGTCTTCCTCGAAAGTGACCGTCTGGCTGCCCATCAGGGTAATGCGCTTCTCGCCGCGCACGGTTTCGATCGTGGCATCGATGGCATCCACATCCACGTCGCGCGGGTTTTCGCCCATCAGGCCCAAAATCACCGCCTTGTCGGACCCGTGGCCGCGCCCGGTGGCACCCAGCGAGCCAAAAAGCCGGGTTTCGGTGCGAGCGACCTTTGCCAGCAATCCGGCGTCTTCAGCCTGGCCCATGAATTCACGTGCGGCCCGCATCGGCCCCACGGTGTGGGAGCTTGAGGGGCCAACGCCGATGTTGAAAAGATCAAGAACACTGGTGCTCATGAAACGGGCCTTCCTGACGCGGTTTTTGGTCGCCGCCAACCTATGCCGGAAGTGCCCTGAAGGCAATGGCCTCACACCAAAATCTGCGCAATAATATTATACAATATAAAAATACCGCAGAAAACCGCTGGAATTTCCGGGTAATATTATTACGCGCTTATTTTGCGCCCTATTCCGGGCTGAAGCGATAGGCCGACAGGCCGCGCGAGCGTTCGTCGAGCAGGATGTTTTTGGTCAGGGGCGGATGGGCGCGCTGGGCGCAGTTGGGGCGTTCGCACAGGCGGCAGTTGGGGCCGATGGGTGTGGCGTCCGGCGTTTCGAGATTATGGCCCTTGGCATACACCAGATCGCGGGCATAGGCGATGTCGCAGCCAAGGCCGATGGCCAGTTGCTGTTCAGGTTCGCCAAACAGGGCGCTGACGCGCCGGACCGTGCGGGCCACGGAAAAATAGGTGGTTTCGTCCGGCATGCGGATGATCTGGGTGACGATACGGCCGGGGTTCGAGAAGGTGTCATGCACGCTCCACAAGGGGCAGGTGCCGCCGAAGCGCGAGAAATGGAAGCGCCCGGCGGAATAGCGTTTGGACACGTTGCCCGCCTTGTCGATACGGATGAAAAAGAAGGGAATGCCGCGTTCGCCGGGGCGCTGCAGGGTGGTCAGCCGGTGGCAGACCTGTTCGAAGCTGGCGCCGTAGCGCCGCCCCAGATGTTCGATGTCATACTTCAGCGCCCTGGCGTCCTTCAGGAACCGGCCATAAGGCATCAGAAGCGCGCCCGCGAAATAGTTGGCGAGGCTGATGCGCACCAGCCGCCGTGCTTCTTCGGTCTGGAAGGTGTGGCTGTCACCAATGCGGCCGATGATCGGCTTCATCTCCAGCATGGCGATCTGGAACGCGAGCTGGAACAGCCGCGCCGGCATATCGATCATTTCCGAGATCAGCAGTTGCCGCCGGTGCAGGTCGAAATGGCGCAGGGTTTCGGGCATCACCTCATGGGGCATGATGCGCACCCGGATGCCATGTTCCTCGTCCAGCCGGGCCTGCAGCACCATGAAGGCGTCATCGCGGTTGAGGCCGATTTCCGCATGCAGGCTTTCCGCCGCTTCATCCAGTTCGGCGAAATAATTCTTCCGCTCATGAATGAAGTCACGCACCTCGTCGACCGGGAAAATGACATCCATTTCGACCGTGTCGCGTTCGACAAACTGGCTTGAAAGCTCGGTCGCGCTCTGGCGTGCCTGCCGGAAGGACTTATAGAGGAGGCTGAAGGCCTCGACCGCCTTGGGGGCGGCATCGGCCATGTCCTGCACCTCGCCGCGCGCCAGGCCGATGCTTTTGAACATGGGGTCGGCCAGGATTTCACTGAGGTCGGCAAAGGCGCGGGCCTCGTCGGTGCCGGCAAAGGCGGTCAGTTCGACATCATAGACTTCGGCAAGGCGCAGCAGGAACTGGGCCGACACCGGGCGCTGGTTGCGCTCCACCAGGTTCAGATAGCTGGTGGAAAAACCAAGCTCCGACGCCATCTGCGACTGGGACAGCGCCAGTTCACGCCGAAGCCTGCGGATACGCGGCCCCGCGAAGATCTTTTTGGTCGCCATGTCAGCCATGTCGGCTCTCCCAGATTGTCATCGGACGGACGGTGTACATGCACCTACCTCATTGTCGTCACCCGCCGACTGGATCGGCGGGTCCAGCAGCGCCGATGCTGGCCGGTACATACCGAGCGCCTGGATTCGCCGGTCAGGCCGGCGAATGACGAAGATAGAGGGCGAATGACGAGGGTATAGAGAGAACGCTTGCTACCCTTCACCCACGCATCACGTCAAACTTGTCGCCGTTTACATAATTTACATATCAACAATTTGACATTTACAAACGCATACTTTGGAACACTTTTTGTATCAATTGATATTTTGCTTCCGAAAGATTCGTGAAATACAGGCTGCGAAGGTCGCAATAAAATTTCACAGAGTTTGAGGAAGGGCTCGAAATGTCTGCTACTGCCCGCCGTGTGCCGGAATCCGAAAGGCTGGAGATCGTCGCCCCCGTCAAGGACGGGTACGCACGCATCCTGAGCCCGGGCGCGCTGGCCTTTGTGGCGGAGCTCGAGACCCTGTTTGGCGCGCGCCGGCGCGAGCTGATCAAGGCACGCCGCGAACGCCAGGTGCGCTTCGATGCCGGTGAATTGCCGGATTTCCTGCCTGAGACCCGCGACATCCGCGAAAGCGACTGGAAAATCCTGGGTACACCCGAGGACCTCAAGGACCGGCGGGTTGAAATCACCGGCCCGGTCGACCGCAAGATGATGATCAACGCCTTCAATTCGGGCGCCAATGTTTTCATGGCGGATTTCGAGGATGCCTCGGCCCCGACCTGGGAAAACATGATCGACGGCCAGACCAACCTGTTTGATTATGCGCACGGCACACTCGCCTATACCGACCCCGTGTCGGGCAAGGCCTATGCCTTGGGGGAAAAGACCGCGGTCCTCAAGGTGCGCCCGCGCGGCTGGCACATGCTCGAAGCCCATGCAGAACTGGACGGCGCGCCGGTTTCCGCCAGCCTGTTCGATTTTGGGCTCTATATATACCATAATGCCAGGGCGCTTCTTGAGCGCGGCACAGGCCCCTATTTCTACCTGCCCAAGATGGAAAGCCACCGGGAAGCCAAACTGTGGGACGATGTGTTCACACACACGGAAAAGGCCCTTGGCCTCGCCCATGGCACCATCAAGGCAACCGTGCTCATCGAAACCCTGCCGGCGGCGTTCGAGATGGATGAAATCCTGTTCGCGCTCAAGGACCATATCGTCGGCCTCAACTGCGGCCGCTGGGATTATATCTTCAGCTATATCAAGCGGATCGGCAAAAACCCTGCGTTTTTGCTGCCGGACCGGTCGCAGGTTGTGATGGGCGAAGCCTTCCTAAAAGCCTACGCGCTTTTGCTTATCAAAACCTGCCACCGGCGAGGCGCCCACGCCATGGGCGGCATGGCGGCCCAGATTCCGGTGAAGGGCGACGAAGCCGCCAACGCGGCGGCGTTTGCCAAGGTACGCGCCGACAAGGACCGCGAAGCCAGCATCGGGCACGACGGTACCTGGGTGGCGCACCCCGCCCTGGTGCCGGTGGCCAAAGAAATGTTCGACCGGCTGATGCCGGGCCGGAACCAGCTTCACCGTATGCGCAATGATCTGACGATTTCCCGCGAGGACCTGCTCGCGCCCCACAAGGGCAGCATCACTGAGGCCGGCGTGCGCGAAAATATCCGGGTCGGTGTCCAGTATCTGGCTGCCTGGCTTTCGGGCCGGGGGGCTGTGCCGCTTTACAACCTGATGGAAGACGCCGCGACGGCCGAGATCAGCCGCACGCAGCTCTGGCAGCAGCTCAGGCTGGGCGCCAGCCTGTCGGACGACCGGCCGATCACCGAACCCCTGGTGCGCGCGTTTTATGCCGACGAAATGGCGAAGCTTGAACATGCGCTGGGCGCCGATGCCTTCAGGGCCGGTCACCTGAGAGAGGCCGGCGCCCTGTTCCTCGAGCTGGTGTTCGCGGACGAGCTGGCCGAGTTCCTGACCACGCCGGCCTATGAATTCATCAAGTAACCTTCGCCTGGAGAGATAGCGAAAGACAGAAACCATGCGTGAGACGTTCGAGATGCAGTGCCCCAATCTGCCGAAGGATCGTTTCAACACCAGGGAACGTCCCGACAGGGTTTCACCGGTCGAAACCGACCGGCTCCAGGCTGGAGGATAAAGTTTGTCCCTCACATCTGCCCACAATGCAGATGTCCTTGGCCGATCCCGATGGGGATCGGCCTTTTTTCTGTTGTGCGGCGTGCCGGGATCAGCGAAAACCCCAGTGAGCCAAAAAATCCGACCAGATACAGGAAACAGTCCATGGTAAAGATTTCAGTCACCGACACGTCCGGCGCTTCGCGCGATATCGATGCCGAAGCCGGCCTCTCGCTGATGGAAAATATCCGCAATAACGATTTCGACGACCTGGCCGCCATCTGCGGCGGCTGTTGCAGTTGCTGCACCTGCCATGTTTATGTGGCAGACGGCTGGATGGACAAGCTGCCGTGCCGCGAGGACGATGAACAATATCTCCTTGAAGACAGCCCGCACTATAAGGGCGACAGTTCGCGCCTTTCCTGCCAGATCGAGGTCGATGAAGGCATGGACGGCCTGAAGGTGACGATCGCGCCGGAATCCTGATCTGTTCCCGGCCTGCCTGTCCGTCCGCACCCGAAACCCAGTCCCCGGAGTAACACCATGTTCGATGCCACCCAGTTCCTGACCCTCGATTGCCCCGACGATGCCCTGCACCTGCATCTGGTGCCCGAAGGCGGGCTGGCGGACGTGCCGGGGCTTGGCGCGGCGGGGCAGGCCTGGGCCGGGCGGCACGATTTCACCGGCAAGCCGGACAGCAGCCTTCTGGTGCCGACCGACCATGGCCCGGTGGCGCTGTGCGGTGTTGCCGCGGCGCACACACCCTGGTCGCTGGCGGCTGCGGCCCAAAACCTGCCCGCCGGCAGTTACCGACTTGAGGGCGTGACGGCGGTCGATGCGGCGCGGCTGGCCTATGGCTGGGCCTTGGCCCAGTACCGGTTCGACCGTTACCTGTCGGCGGACGCGCCGGCGGCCCGCCTTCTGGTTCTGCCCGCCGGTACCGACATGGACGCGATTCTCGCACTTCTGTCGTCTGTCGCGCTCGTTCGGGACCTTGTGAACACACCGGCCGAAGACATGGGCCCCGCGCACCTGCAGGATGTGGCCGAAGCGCTGGCCGAAGAATTTGGCGGTTCAATCGCCACCATTGTCGGCGACGACCTTCTGGATGAAAATTTCCCCGCCATCCATGCCGTGGGCCGCGCCGCCGCCGAAGGCCGCGAACCGCGCCTGATTGACCTTCAGTGGGGCGACGAGGCCGCGCCCAGACTGACCCTCGTGGGCAAGGGTGTGTGTTTCGACAGCGGCGGCCTGGATATCAAACCCGCGTCCGGCATGCTGATCATGAAAAAGGACATGGGCGGTGCTGCGCACGCGCTGGGCCTCGCGCGCCTGATCATGGCCACGGGCCTGAAGGTGCGGCTTCGGGTGCTGATCCCGGCGGTTGAAAATGCCATCGACGGCAATGCCTACCGCCCCGGCGACGTGCTGGCCACCCGCGCGGGCCTCTCGGTCGAGATCGGCAATACCGATGCCGAAGGCCGGGTCGTGCTCTGTGACGCGCTGGCGCTGGCGAGCGAAGAAAACCCGGCGCTGCTGGTGGATTTTGCCACCCTCACCGGTGCCGCGCGTGTGGCGCTGGGTCCCGACCTGCCGGCCACCTTCGCCAACGACGACGGCCTGTGGGACGCGTTCGAGGCGGCAGCCCGCACCGCACAGGACCCGATCTGGCGCATGCCCCTGTGGGCGCCCTATGCCGACGACCTCAAAAGCCCGATCGCCGATATGAACAATACGGCTGAAGGCGGCTTCGCCGGTTCGATCACCGCGGCGCTTTATTTGCAGAAATTTGTCGGCGCCGGCATCCCCTGGGTGCATTTTGATGTGTTCGCCTGGACACCGAAGCCGAAACCCGGTCGCCCCAAAGGAGGGGAAGCGCAGGGCCTGCGTACAAGTTTTGCTGCAATTAAAAGTTTCTTGTCGCTTGACGGGTAACGGCGGTGACGACACACTATAGTTAACGGCAGAGAGGGGCATCTGCGCAGCGCCTTAGGATGGGACAGTGACGGAAAAAACCAGTCCGCGCATGCTGAAAATTTGGCACAAGGCCAACCTGACACGGGTCCAGACGTCGGAAGCCGACCTGACCATGCGCCAGATGACCGTGCTTCTGACCGTCTATATGACCCCCGATCCCCATACCGTGCGCGGCCTTGCCGGCCTGATGCGGGTTACCAAACCGGTGATCACCCGCGCGCTGGATACCCTGAGCCGCAAGGGCCTGATCAAACGCAAGCGCGACGAGGGTGACCGCCGCAACGTGCTGATCCAGCGCACCGTCAAGGGTGCGGTGTACCTGAGCGAGCTTTCCGACCGGATCGTCGAGGCAGAAAAATCCGTCGACGACGACGATTATGTCTGAACGCCGGCATCTGCTGACACCGTTTGGACTGCCGCCGCTTCATGACCCCGAAAACCTGAGCGACAGCCGACCCGGTCTTATGGTCGGCGACCATATCCACCTGACCTGTGTTGCGTCCTTCACGCCCTTGCTGGCTGAGCCGGCCTATGAGGCCCGCGCGCTCAGCACCATATTGTTCGGTGAACCGCTGCAGCTTCTGGAAGACCGGGGCGCCTGGTGCCGCGTGCTCAGCCATATCGACCATTATACCGGCTGGGTGGTGTCGGATGCGGTCGCGCCCTATGGCGGTGTGCCGACCCACCGTGTCGCCGTGCCGCTGAGCCACCGCTACAGCGAGCCCGACCTGAAATCGGCGCCGGCCGCCCTGTTGCCCATGGGATCGTTTGTGCGCATGGTCGCCCCCGCCGAGAACGGGTTCCTGCCCATGGAAGAAGGCGGCTGGCTGTATGCAAAACACCTGGTGGCCGTCGGCAGCGAAAAGGCCGATCCGGTGGATCAGGCCGAAGCCTTCATTGGCGCGCCCTACCTTTGGGGCGGCCGGTCGGCGTTCGGGATCGATTGCAGCGGGCTCGTGCAGCTCGCGCTCGCGCGCGCCGGCTACCGCGTCCACCGCGACAGCGGTCCCCAGCTTGCGACCCTTGGCCGGCCTTTGGAGGCTGGCGAAAGCCCGGCGCGCGGCGACCTTGCCTTTTTCCCCGGCCATGTTGGCTGGATGATTGATGCCGTGCACCTGTTGCACGCCAACGCGACCCACATGGCCGTGACCATCGACCCCGTCGAGGATGTCACCGGCTGGGTTGCGGCCCAGATGGGCGACAGGCCGGGCAAACCGGCGTTCCTGGGCTTCCGCCGGCTCGCTGATTGATCTGACGACCCCTGAAATGAGAAACGGCGGACCCCGTAAGGCCCGCCGCTTCCTGCTCCCTTGCCCGATCGGGCGAAGTCCTAGCGACCGGAATGCTCTTCCGCTTCAGCCGGGGCAGCTTCCTCGGCGGCGGGCTCGTCAGCAACTTCCGGCAGCGGCAGCGGATTGTCGGACATGCTGTTCAGATAGGCCAGCAGGTCGGCGCGCTGATCGGCTTTCTTCAGGCCGGCGAAGGCCATCTTGGTGCCTTTTGCCATGGCTTTCGGGCTGTCCAGCCAGTGGTCCATCTTTTCCCAGGTCCAGTCGCCGCCAACAGCATGCAGGTCGTCGGAATAACCGAAACCTTCTACGCCCGCGACTGCGCGGCCAAGCACACCATAGAGGTGCGGACCCGTGCCGTCTTTTTTGCCGGCGTCGGCGGTGTGGCAGCTTTTGCACTTGGCAAACTGGCGCTCACCCTTGGCCGGGTCGGCGCTTGCCAGCAGCACAGCCAGCGGCACTGCCTTTTCTTCCACTTCGGCTGCACCGGTGTCTTCGGATGCCACTTCAATGGTGAAGGCGGGTTTTGCATGACCTTCGCCATGACCTTCGCCTTCATGGAATAGGCTACTGGAAACGGTCGAGATCACCATGATCAGAAGCGCGGTGCCAATGACACCGGCAAAGATTTTATTCCACTCAAAGGAATCCACAGGCTCTTCTCCTTCAAGGCGAGCACCAAAATTCTCGCGGCCAGAACCCCTGACAGGCTGGCCAGTTCGCGCGCGACAATAGCCGCTGATGCCCCCGAACTTCAAGACGTCATTTGCAGCTTTTTACACAGTTCGGGCACATTTTCATATTTTTTTGGCGCGACACATGCGCGCAGGGGCAGGCGCATCAACAAAGAAAGCATCTGGCGCGTTGACTTGGGGCAGGCGCATCGGCACTAATGCTGTCCCCAAACCATTTATTTTCTCAGGATTTCAGACAATGACCGGGCAAAAGACAGACCCCCAGAACATGATCGCCTTCCAGGGCGAGCTTGGCGCCTATTCGCATATGGCCTGCCAGGCGAAGTTTCCGGATATGGAGGTTCTGCCCTGCCCGAGCTTTGAGGACGCGCTTGCCGCGGTCAGCAAGGGCGATGCGCGCCTGGCGATGATTCCCATCGAAAACTCGACCGCCGGCCGGGTGGCCGATATTCACCTGCTGTTGCCGGGCAGCGGACTGTTCATCATCGGTGAACATTTCGAAACCATCCGCCACTGCCTTCTCGTGACAGCCGATGCCGATGAAAGCACCATCACGTCCGTTACCAGCCATGTGCAGGCGCTGGGCCAGTGCCGCCGCACCCTGCGCGATATGGGCCTCGACCGCCTGCCGTTCGCCGATACGGCGGGCTCGGCGCGGTATGTGGCGGAAAAGGGCGACAAGACAGTGGCCGCCATTGCCAGCCGGCTTGCGGCCGAAGTTTATGGCCTCAAGATACTGAAGGCCGATATCCAGGATGAAGGCCATAATACCACGCGCTTTGTGGTGCTGTCGCGCCACCGGGCCGATGTTGCCGAAATGGCCGGCCCGACCATGACCAGCTTCACCTTCGAGGTGCGCAACATTCCGGCCGCACTTTATAAAGCCCTGGGCGGATTTGCCACCAACCAGGTGAACATGACCAAGCTGGAAAGCTATTACGAATCGGACAGTTTCACCGCGTCCGAATTTTATGCCGACATCGAAGGCCATGAAGGCATGGCCAATGTGGCCCGTGCGATGGAAGAACTGCGTTTCCATGCCAAACGGGTGCGCGTGCTGGGCACCTATCTGCAGGAACGCCCGCGCGGCCTGAGCTGAGGCAGGAAAAATGAAAACCATCGGCCTTCTGGGTGGCATGAGCTGGGAATCGACAGCACTTTATTATGCTGCGATCAACCGGGGCATCCAGAAGGCGCTGGGCGGCCACCATTCGGCAAAGATCGCCATGGTCAGTGTCGATTTCGAAGGCATCAAGGCGCGCCAGTATGCGGACGACTGGGCGGGTGCCGCTGATGAACTGGCCGCCGCCGCGCGGCAGGTGGAGGCCGCAGGCGCCGATTTCCTGCTGATCTGCACCAATACCATGCACAAGGTGGTGGACGAGATTGCCGCTGCCATCTCCATCCCCGTAGTGCATCTGGCGGACGCCACCGCCGAGGTGATCCGGGCCCGGGGTATCCGGAAAGTCGGCCTTCTGGGCACACGCTTCACCATGGAACAGGATTTCTACAAGGGTCGCCTCAGGGACCGGTTCGGCATTGATGTGCTGGTACCGGACACGGACGGGCAGTCTTTCGTGAACCGGGTCATTTATGACGAACTGTGCCTTGGCGCCATCAGCGATGTATCCCGGGCCGGCTATTTGCGCGTCATCAACAAACTGAAGGCCGCAGGCGCCGAGGCCGTCATCCTGGGCTGCACCGAGATCACCATGCTGGTCGGGCCCCGGGACACCGATATGCCGCTTCTCGACACGACCGCCATCCATGCCGAAGCCGCCGTGCGCATGGCGCTTGCCGAGGCCTGAGCCGCACGCCCCGGCCACAGCTATCAAAAAACGAATTTTTCCGGTACACTGCACCCGCTGATTGCAATTCATAGGGGGCTATGATGAACCGCATTCTGATTTTGGGCGCCGTGCTCATGGCGCTGGCTGGTGTCACGCCTGCTTACGCATCCGACGAAGCCTTGCCTGCCCTGCCGGACCAGGCCGAAGCCATTGGTCTGTTGCAACAGGCCAAACTCCTGAACGAGAAAGCCAGGCTGGCGCCGACGCCATTGGAAAAGTACCAGTTGCAACGCCAATCGGACGAGAAATTGGACAAGCTGCGCACAATGTATGGCTTGCCTAAAGCGGTTCTGGATTTTGACGCCCTGGCGCGGTCATTGGGCCATGGTACCGAAAAGTCGACCGGTGGCACGGGGACACCGGTGTTGCCCGGACTACCGGACGGCACAGGAGGAGGGACTGGTGGCGGCCAAGGTGGCGGTCAGGGCGGCGGTCAGGGTGGCGGTGTCATCATAGAGCCGAAACTCCCCCTATATTGTTATACCGACCTCGGCAAGAACCTGCCCGAATGCAAGGGGGCGACACAATGAAGGCCGGGCGTACAGGGCTTGACCTGCTGGTGCGGCTGTCGTTTGTGGTCTTGCTGATGGTTGGCGCACAAGGTGTACAGGGCGCCGATGGCGCCGGCACCTGCGCCGAAGGGCAGACGCCTGATGCCTGTATCGAAAGCCTGGCGGCACAGCTTTCAGCCGCGAAACAGGAAATTGATGTGCGGTCCCAGTTGATGACCCAGCAGGACACACAGATAAAAGAATTGCAGGCCCAGGCCGCATCGCTTGAACAGGCGGAATGGAAGGCCGCCAGGAGCGCGCGCCGCGACTATTATCTCGCGATCGGTGCGCAGAACCAGGCCCTTGCCAAGATATGGGACCATAATGTCCGGCTGCTTACCTTCCAGCGCAAGGCGGCTGATATCCTGCTGATCGTGGTGGTCGGCATTTGTGGTTGCGGCATCCTGTTTTCAGGGTACGAGCTGTACCGTGCCGGCAATGTGATGCACAGCATCGAAGCTGCGGCGACCCGCCAGAAGGGTGTGCAGCCGGGCCATCCTGCGGGCGGCGCACCGGATGCGCCACCGCAAGCGGCTATTGCGGCAGGACCGGTCGCGGCACCTGCGGCACAGCCGCTGCATTCCATTACCTTCAGCCCTGAAAAGATCCAGTTCCAGTCGGCGGCGACCGGCATCACCGTGCTCTTCCTGTCGCTCGGGTTCCTGTATCTGTTCCTGCAGGAGGTCTACAGCATCGAGGTGACAAACTTCACCGACAAGAATGCGGCGCAGCAGGCGGATGGTGCGGGCGAGGGGGGTTAGGGCCTCAGAAGGTCAGCCAGTCGCCGCCTTCGCCGTCCTCAAGGATGGCGGCGAGGCCACCGATTTCGATGGCCGGGCGCAGGATCAGGCTCGCGGGGTCGATATCATGTTCGCGCATGCCGCTTTCGCAGGCGATGAAACGCACTTCCATGGCGGCCAGGCCATCGAGCAGAAGGCCGGTGTCGGCCACGCCTTTTTCATCCAGTGCGGCATCCATCGCCGCCATGCCGCGCGTGTCGCTGGCCACAAGGCCGGCGCGGCCGTCTTCGGTCAGGAACTTCACGGCGCCTTTCGAGAAAAAATAGGTCACGGGCCGGCCCATGGCGGCGGCGGTGGCGCCGGTCATCAGCGCCATATGGATACGGTCGGCCACGGGGCTGATCACCAGGAGGGTCATGGGGCGGCGTGTCGGTTTCTTGGCCATAAGGGGTCCTCGGGTCAGTCCTTGTGGCCGCAGGTCTTGCAGGCCGGATCGGCCGGCAGCTTCAGTTTGCGGCTGTTCATGGATAGGGCGTCGACAAGCAAGAGCCTGCCGGCGAGGCTGTCGCCAACTCCGGTGATTTCCTTGAGGACCTCAAGGGCCTGCATGGTGCCGACCATGCCGGCCACCGCCCCCAGGATGCCGAAATCGGAACAGGTGCGCTGGGCATCCGGGCCCGGCTCATCGGGCAGGAAACAGCGGTAACAGGGCAGGCCGTCACCCGCATGCGGCTTGAAGGTGGCCACCTGCCCCTCATAGGGGCCAAGTGCTGCGGACACGAGGGTTTTACGAAGCGCCACACAGGTGTCGTTCACCAGATGCCGGGTGGCGAAATTGTCGGTGCCGTCGGCGACGATGTCATACTGGCCGATGATGGCGGCGGCGTTTTCGGCGGTCAGCCGTTCCGGGTGGGGCACCACGGTCACGTCCGGGTTCAGGGCGGCAATCTTTTCGGCGGCACTCACCACCTTGGGCCGGCCGACGTCTGCTGTGGTGTGGATCACCTGCCGCTGCAGGTTCGACAGCTCCACCACGTCATTATCGACAATACCGATGGTGCCAACACCCGCGGCGGCCAGATACATAAGGAGGGGCGCGCCCAGGCCGCCGGCGCCCACCACCAGCACCCTGGCCTTCAAAAGCGCAATCTGCCCCGCACCACCCACATCACGCAGGATGATGTGCCGGGCATATCGTTCAAGCTGGTCGTCGGTCAGGTCCATAAGGTCGCTATCTTGTTTGCGGATACAGGCACATGTCGCCTGCTTCCGCATCCATAGCGCAATAGACCGGGTCCGCGAACCCCCTTCGGTGGGCTAATGCAGAGAATCAGTTGCCGAAAAAGTCGAGCACGTTGCCAAGGGTGCTGGTTTCGCCCTTGTAGAACTCGGTATAGCTGCAGTCGCGGCAGGTCACTGCCGTGTATTTCCGGTTCTGGATATTGAAGAATTTGGTCAGCCCCGCACCGGTGGAGGTGATTTCATCCACTTCATAATGCGTGCAGCCACATTTCGGGCAGGCCCAGCGTTTGCTCATGATCAGGTCCTCACTGCTCTCTTGTTATATCAGAATGATATATGGGCCCGCGTGGGGCCCATACAAGAGTGTGAGGTATTGAGGACGTGCCTAAAGGCAATTGCCCCACAAGGCGCAGACGCCCCAGAACGCCATGTACAATGCGACGGCCAGGTTGATTGGCAAGCTCGCCCAAGCCGCCAGTCGGTTCTTCATGCCAACCAAGGCGAATGTGGTGCCGGGTGCAACGGTCAGGGCAACGAGATAATACAGCTCGATATCCAGGCCGACCGCGCTGCAAACGAGTAATACGATCGTCGACAGAGCGAAGCTGAATGCCGCCGCGCCAACAATCCATTTTATCGTTTGCGGAAACACTAGTGCGTGCCGGTGGAGCCGAAGCCGCCGGTGCCGCGTTCGGTTTCGCCCAGTACCTCGACCTCGGTCCAGGCGCCCTGGGTGACGGGGGCGATGATCATCTGGGCGATGCGCATGCCGCGTTCGATGGTGAAGGGCTGGTTCGACAGGTTCACGAGGATCACCTTCACTTCGCCCCGGTAATCGGCGTCGATGGTGCCGGGGGTGTTCAGAACGGTGACGCCGTTTTTGGCGGCAAGGCCCGAACGCGGGCGCACCTGGGCCTCAAAACCCGCCGGCAGCGCCATCGCAAGGCCCGTGGGCACCATGGCGCGCTCCAGGGCGCCGATCGTCACGGTCTCGCCGTCCGCCAGTGCGGCATACAGGTCCATGCCGGCGCTTTGCGCGGTTTCATATTTTGGCAGCGGCAGGCCCTCGCCGTGCGGCAGACGAACGACTTCGATGGCGACCTTGGTGTCCCGCATAGATTTTACCTTTCAGGAATTGGAGAGCAGTTCGGAGATTTTGGCGGCAAGCCGGCGTGCGACTTCGCTTTTGTCGAGGCTGGGCCAGCTTTCATGGCCGGATTCGCTGATCAGATGCACCTGATTGGCGGTGCCGCCCATGATGCCGGTGCCGGCCGACACGTCGTTGGCGACAATCAGGTCGCAGCCCTTGCGGGCGCGTTTTTGTGTTGCATAGGCAACAATATTTTCGGTTTCGGCGGCAAACCCGACCACCAGCGCGGGGCGGCCCTCGGTACGTTTGGCAAGGCCGGCCAGAATGTCCGGATTTTCGCTGAGTTCGAGTGCGGGAATACCGTCTTTTGATTTCTTGAGCTTTTGGGCGCCGCCATTGGCCACGCGCCAGTCGGCCACGGCGGCCACACACACCGCCACATCGGCGGGCAGCGCGGCCTCGACCGCCGCCTGCATCTGAAGCGCGGTTTCGACATCGACACGGGTTACCCCCGCGGGTGTGGGTTCGGCGGTCGGGCCGGCCACCAGCGTGACATCGGCGCCGAGGGCGGCGAGCGCCCCCGCGATGGCAAAGCCCTGCTTGCCGGACGAGCGGTTGGCGATATAGCGCACGGGGTCGATGGGTTCATGGGTCGGGCCGGCGGTCACGACCGCGCGTTTACCGGCAAGCGGCTTGGCCGAACCACCAAAAAAGTCCTCGACGGCGGCGACGATATCCATCACGTCCGCCAGCCGGCCCGGGCCGACCTCGCCGCAGGCCAGCATGCCGCTTGCGGGTTCGATGAACCGGATGCCGTCGGCCTTCAGGGCCGTGATATTGCGTTTGGTGGCCGGGTGCGCCCACATCTGGGCATTCATGGCAGGCGCCGCCAGCACCGGCTTGTCGGTGGCCAAAAGCACCGTGGACGCCAGGTCGTTCGCAAGGCCTGCCGCCATCTTGGCCATCAGGTCGGCGCTGGCGGGCGCGATCAGGATCAGGTCGGCTTCGCGGCTCAGGCGGATATGGCCCATCTCGGCCTCGTCCTTCAGCGAAAACAGGTCGGTGAAGCAGGGATTGCCGGTCAGGCTGGCGACCGCCATGGGTGTGATGAACTCGGCGCCGCCTGCGGTCAGCACACCGCGTACATCGGCGCCGCGTTCCATCAGCCGGCGCGCGAGATCGAGCGCCTTGTAGGCGGCAACCCCGCCCGAGATGATCAGAAGTATGCGTTTGCCCTGAAGCATGCCGTGTCCGGTCCCGTTTGATTGTCTGCCGAAGATATAGTGGGCTTTGCCGCCCGCCGCAATGAAACAGTCCCGTGATGGGTGGGGCCGCCTAGCGGTCGCTCTCCCGGAATTTCCAGGCATCGATGCTGTATTCCCCGGCGCCGCAGCGCACCAGCATCAGGAAACCGCCGGCCAGGCCCAGGTTCTTCATGAACAGGACCATCTGCATCTGGTCGGTGAAATCCCGGTGGAACCAGAAGGCGGTCAACAGGCAGAAACCGGCGAGCAGCAGCGCCACGCCGCGCGTGCCGACCCCCAGCAATATGGCGATGCCGGCCAGGAATTCGAACAGGGCGGAAGGCCAGAACAGCATGGGGCTGAGGCCATGGGCCTGCATATAGGCGATGGTCTCCGCCGACCCCCCGGCGATCTTGCCAAGGCCCGTGAAAATGAAGATCAGCGACAAGAGAATGCGTCCCAGAAGGCCGGCAAAAGCCGGCAGGCGATTGGTGAGGTCCATGGCAGTATCCTTAATTTCCCCCGGCATATGGCCCGTGCAACGGTGGCGCATATTCCGGGCGCGAGTTTCCGCCAAAGCGGACGCGCAGGCAAGCCCCTATCAGGCGATCAGGATCTTCAGGAGGATGGCGCCGGTGACCAGGCCAAGGGCGAAGGGCCACAGGGCAGCGGGGCGCGGCGCGGGTGGGGCCGGTTCGGGCTCCGGGGCCGCTTCCTCGTCTTCCATCAGCCAGCGCTCCAGCCGCATGGGCAGGCGCTCGATCAGCCGGGGCAGGGCCTGCAGGGCTTCGGCAAGGCGGGCTTCGGGGCTCAGGTTGTCCCTGATCCAGGCTTCGATCACCGGTTCGGAAATCTGCCACATATTGGATTCGGGGTTCAGATGCAGGGCCATGCCTTCGGCCATGACCATCGTGCGCTGCAGCAGCAGCAATTGCGGCTGGGTCTGCATGGCAAAACGTTCGGTGGTGGCGAACAGTTGGGCCAGCAGCTTGCCCGCAGAGATTTCCGCCACCGGCAGGTCCATGATCGGGTCCGCAATTGAGCGTAGCGCCTGGGCAAATTCCTCAAGGGACTGGCCCTTGGGCACATAACCCGCATCAAAATGGATCTGCGCCACCCGGATATAGTCGCGCCGGATGAAACCATACAGGATTTCGGCCAGGAAACGCCGTTCCGGCTTGGACAGGCGGCCCATGATGCCGAAGTCGATGGCGACAATGGTGCCCGTCGGTTCGACAATCAGGTTGCCCTGATGCAGATCGGCATGGAAATAGCCGTCCCGAAGCGCCTGTTTGAGGAACACCTGCACCACACGCTCGCCCAGGGCCGTCAGGTCGTGGCCCGCGGCCACCAGCGCGTCCTTGTCGGCCAGGCGGATACCATCGACCCATTCAAGGGTCATGACTCGTTCTGCCGTGCGGTCCCAGTCGATGGCCGGCAGGCGGTAGCCGGCTTCACCGTTCATATTGTCGGCCAGCTCGGCGGCGGCGGCGGCTTCAAGCCGCAGGTCCATTTCCCGGAGCACGGTTTCACGCACCTTGGCCACCACTTTGGTGAGCCGGAGGCGCTTGCCCTCCCGGGTGTGGCGCTCGGCCAATGTGGCGAGCCAGTCGAACAGCGCCAGGTCACGCGCAAACCGGCGCTGGATATCGGGCCTGAGCACCTTCACAGCCACCGGTTTGCCGTCCGTGGTGACGGCCTTGTGGACCTGCGCGATCGACGCGGCGGCAATCGCCGTTTCGTCGAAGGCCTGGTAATGATCCCCCAGCGCGCCACCCAGCTCGGCCTCGATGATCGCGCGGGCCTTCTTGAAGGCAAAGGGCGGCAGGCTGTCCTGCAACGTGGTCAGGCCCTCTGCGATCGGGCGGCCCACAAGGTCAGGGCGGGTGGCCAGGGTCTGGCCAAGCTTGATATAGGCCGGCCCCATGGCGGCGAGCGCGAGCGCCAGCCGCTCGCCCGGTGCTTTCGGCAGCCCGGTCCGGTGCGGGATATAGAAGGTGAAGGCGCGCAACAGCCTGGGCGCCCAATCGGGGATCAGGGTGATCGACGCCAAGGCCCGGATGGCGCCGTAGCGCCGAAGCCCGGCTGCAATCTGGAACAGTTGCAGCAGATTTTTGAGGGTGCGGAACACCGGGCCTAGATCCTGACGCCCGTATGCAGCGCCACCACGCCCGCCGACATGCTGCGCCAGCCAACGCGCGAGAAGCCGGCTTCCGAGATCATCTCCGCAAATTTCTGCGGGGCCGGGAAGCGGCGGATCGATTCGACCAGATACTGGTAGCTTTCTTCATCCTTGGTGATGATGCCACCCATCTTCGGGATCACGTTAAAGCTGTAGGCGTCATAGGCCTTTTGCAGGATCGGCACCACAACCGGGCTGAATTCCAGGCACAGGAACCGCCCGCTGGGCTTCAGCACGCGGTAGGCTTCTGCGAGCGCTTCATGCACGCGGGTGACGTTCCGGATGCCGAAGGCGATGGTATAGGCATCCATCGACCGGTTTTCGAACGGCAGTTTCTGCGCGTCGCCGCACACGAAGTCAGCCCGGTCGGCATAACCTTTGGCTTCGGCCCGGCCCTTGCCGACCCTGAGCATCTCGGCATTGATGTCGCAGACCGTGACATGGCCGCCGTCAGATGCCTCGAGGAAACGGAAGGCGATATCACCTGTGCCGCCGGCCACGTCCAGAAGCTGCATGCCGGCACGCGGGTTCAGGCTGTTGATCAGCGAATCCTTCCACAAACGGTGTACGCCCGCGCTCATGAAATCATTCATCACGTCATAACGGTCGGCGACCGAATTGAAGACACCCTTCACCATGCCCGCCTTTTCGCTTTCGGCAACGGTGCGGAAACCGAAGTGGGTGGTGGTGTCTGTGCCCGAAGTGGCGGATTCGTTTTTGTCGCTTGACATCATGCTCGTGTGCCCTGTCAGTTTGGGCCGGACCATAGCCCAGCCGGGGGGCCGATACCAGCCTCCTTTATAATGACAGAAAGGCCCGCGACAATATGCCCGAACTGCCCGAGGTGGAAACTGTACGCCGTGGCCTTGCCCCCGTGCTCGAGGGGGCAAGCATCCGGCATGCGGAAGCAAGGGTGCCGAAGCTCAGGTTCGACCTGCCAGCGGACTTTTCCAAGCGGCTGACCGGCAACCGGGTCGAACGACTGACGCGCCGGTCCAAATATATCCTGATCGAATGTGCGGACGGGCTGGTGGTCATCATGCATCTGGGCATGTCGGGCCGTATCAGCATCACGGCGCCCGGCCTGCCGGCGCCGGATGTGCAGAAACATGACCATGTTGTCCTCGAAACCGAAACGGGGGCGCGCATTGTCTATAATGACGCGCGGCGCTTCGGCCTGTGGCTGTTCACCGACCGGGACGCCGTAGCCGACCATCCGCTCATCAAGGGAATCGGGCCCGAACCCTTGGGCAATGCCTTCAATGTTGATGTGCTGAACGCCGGCCTTGTGGGCCGCAAGTCCCCGATCAAGGCCGCACTTCTGGACCAGACCCTGGTGGCCGGCCTTGGCAATATCTATGTGTGCGAGGCGCTGTGGCGCGCGGGCATCCATCCGGCCCGGCCGGCCCATACGGTCGTGGGGACAGAGGCCGAAAAACTGGTGCCGATCATTCGTGATGTGCTGACGGAAGCCATCGCCGCCGGCGGCTCCACCTTGCGCGACTATGCACAGGTGGATGGCGAGCTCGGCTATTTCCAGCACCGCTTCCAGGCCTATGGCCGCGAGGGGGAACCCTGTCAAAAACCGGGCTGCGGTGGTAGGATCGAGCGCATCGTGCAATCGAATCGGTCCAGTTTCTTTTGTGCGACGTGCCAGAAATGAGGATACGCATGCCCCTGAAGGCCCTTTCAATAGCCCTGTTTGCCACCGTGTCCGCGATGGCGGACAGCGACAGTTTCATCGACGGGTTCCCCGATGTACCGCTGCTGCCGGGCCTGAATGAAAACCCGGACGACCGCACCGTGTTCGACACGCCGTCGGGCACTGTGGCGGAAACGACCCTGCTGGCCGACCGGCCGGCAGCCGCGGTAATTGACGATTATTCCAGCGATCTTCCGGTCCTGGGCTGGGCCTGCGACCGCGATGGCCGCACGCTCAGTTGCCGGCGCGAAAATGACAAGCTGGTATTCTTCGATGCCAATCCGGGCGAAAACAGGGGCATTATCGTGCTCCGGCTCGAGCCGGTGGCCTGAGTATTCGGCCCCCCCGGGAGGTGCCGGTTGCCTCTCGCGCGCGATAAAGTCCTTTTCAAACGGCACAGGGCAAAGTAGGACTCACGCTCGCAAAGTCGGACCATGAAAAGGCTGATTCATGACTTTTGAAACCATATTGCTCGACAAGAACGACGGCGTGGGCCTGATCACGCTCAACCGTCCCGAGGCGCTCAATGCCCTGAACGCCGAACTTCTGGCCGAGCTCGGCGAAGCTCTGCTCGCGCTTGACGCGGATGAAGAGATCGGCGCCATTGTCATCACCGGCAGCGAAAAGGCCTTTGCGGCCGGTGCCGACATCAAGCAGATGTCCGGTCTGTCGTTTGCCGATGTACTGAAATCCGACATGTTCGGCGGCATCAACAATGTGTTTGCGCGTGTGCGCAAGCCGGTCATTGCCGCCGTTTCGGGCTATGCGCTCGGTGGCGGCTGCGAAATTGCCATGGCCTGCGACTTTGTCGTGGCTGCGGAAAACGCCAAGTTCGGCCAGCCCGAAATCAAGCTCGGGGTGATTCCCGGCATCGGCGGTTCCCAGCGCCTGACCCGCCTTGTCGGCAAATCCAAGGCGATGGACATGATGTTGACCGGCCGCATGATGGACGCGGTCGAGGCAGAACGTTCGGGCCTCGTCAGCCGAATCCTGCCGACCGAAGACATGCTGGATGGTGCCCTTGAAATCGCGGCGGGTATTGCCGGGCTTTCGGCGCCCGCGGTGGCGCTCGCGAAAGAGGCCACCAACCGGGCTATGGAAACGACCCTGGCTGAAGGCCTGCTGTTCGAACGCCGGGCCTTCCACTCGCTTTTTGCGACCGAAGACCAGAAGGAAGGCATGAGCGCCTTCATCGAAAAGCGGCAGCCGCAGTTCAAAAACTGCTGATGCCGCAAGAAAGCGCCGGAATTCCGGCGTTTGTTATTGACGGGGTGGTTCTGGCGGTATATAGACCCGACCTCGAATTGATTGGTGGCCGCGAGTCTCTGGCTTGCGACACCGTGTAGAGATAGAAAAAGGATAGGGCCCGGCGCCGGACGGAACTTTAGGTGCGCTGCCCGCAGAAGGTTGAAAGACATGGCAAATTCACCCCAGGCCGAAAAACGCATTCGTCGTAACGCTCGCCGCGCGGTTATCAACAAGTCCCGCGTAAGCCGTATCCGCACGTTCGTGCGCAAGGTTGAAGAAGCAATCGCTTCCGGTGACAAGTCCGTTGCAACGGCTGCTTTCGAGGCTGCCCAGCCGGAAATCATGCGCGGTGCCACCAAGGGCGTCCTGCACAAGAAAACCGCGTCCCGCAAGGTGTCGCGTCTGGCTTCGCGCGTTAAGGCTCTCGCCTGATCACACGCTGCCGATTCGCCCCTGTGGGCGGACGAAAATTGAAAAGGCTGTGCCCGTCGGGCGCGGCCTTTGTCATTTTGGCACAGGTGGTGCGGAACAAAGCGCGCACATGCCGAAGGCGTCCTGACCAGTGAATCAACATCTTGTGGAAGGGCCGGAAACTGCCCATAGGGATACCGAGATTCTTGGTTAATGAGCATAGAATCAGTTGCTGGCCGGGGGGTGCGGATGTATCTTCCGACCTTACGCGGCGGGCCTACGGGTAACCATCCATCCCCATGAGGGAGCTGCCCGCAAGTGGTTCAGGCCTTCGGCAGAAAGAGCTGGGATCACGCCGCCGTTTTTGAAAAAGAGATCGGGACCGAAGCGACCTGACTGGCGCGTGGCTTCCTTTTCGGTGAAGGCACATGACCGGTGAAGATGCGCCCGTTTTGGCGGGCGCACCGGGAGCAAGGTCCGCGCATCGGGCATGCCGCCCTCAGGGGGCGGTCCAGGAGCAGTGAACCCGATGGGTGATAGGGAGTTGGAAAATATGGGGGCTACCGGGGGGGTCGCATCCAAACTGAGTTCTGACTTTGATCTGACGCCATGGCACCGCGTCTCGGACAAATTCAAGCAAGAGTTTGGGCAGCATGCCTACAATACTTGGCTGGGCCAACTTGGCTATGAAGGCATCGACGGCAGCACGGCTGAGCTGACCGCGCCGACCAAGTTCGTCCGCGACTGGATTCAACGCAACTATGCTGCGCGGCTCCTGGATTTCTTCCAGGCTGAAAACCCGCGCATCAAGTCCCTCAGCATCAGGATTGCTGCCCGCCGGCCCGAAATGGTTGCCGTACAGCCGACCGCGGCTGAAGCTGCTGCCGCTCAGGCGGAAGCCGTGGCCGCCGAAGAAAGCTCGGCGCTTGATCCCAAATACACGTTCGACAGTTTTGTCGTCGGCAAATCGAACGAGCTCGCCTATGCCGCCGCCAAACGCATTGCCGAAACCGACGAAGTGTCCTTCAACCCCCTGTTCCTGCATGGTGGTGTCGGCCTGGGTAAAACCCACCTGATGCATGCCATCGCCTGGGAAGTCCGGCGCCGCAATCCGCAGAAGCGCGTGGTTTATGTGTCGGCCGAAAAATTCATGTTCGAATTCATCGCCGCCTTGCGCTTCAAGGACACCCATGCCTTCAAGCAGAAGTTCCGCACTGTCGACCTCCTTATGGTCGATGACGTGCAGTTCATCGCCAACAAGGACAGCACGCAGGAAGAGTTTTTCCATACCTTCAACGCGCTCGTGGACAACCGCTGCCAGGTGGTGATCACCGCCGACCGTTCGCCCACCGACCTCGAGGGCATCGAAGAACGCATCATCAGCCGCCTGGGCTGGGGCCTGGTGGCCGATATCCACCCGACCGACTATGAACTGCGTCTCGGTATCCTGCAGTCGAAGGCCGAGCAGGCGTCGGGCGTGATCGTGCCGGCCGAGGTGCTTGAATTCCTCGCGCGCCGTATCACCTCGAACGTGCGCGAGCTCGAAGGCGCGCTCAACCGTGTCATGGCCTATGCGACCCTTGTGGGCCGCCCCATCACCATGGATATGACCCGCGACGTGCTGCAGGACCTGATCCGCGCCAACGACCGCAAGCTGACGATCGACGAGATCCAGCGTGCCGTGGCCGATTATTTCAACCTCAGGCTTTCCGAGATGCTGTCCGAACGCCGCGCCCGCAACATCGCGCGGCCACGCCAGATCGCCATGTATCTGGCGAAGCAGATGACCAGCCGCAGCCTGCCCGAGATCGGGCGCCGCTTCGGCGGGCGCGACCATACCACGGTCATGCATGCGGTCCGCAAGATCGAGGACCTCAGGCGCGACGACAGCCAGTTGGACGACGACCTGACCCGGCTGACCCGGCTCCTGGAAGGCTGATTTCCGCGCTCTGGCGGACGCCTGTGCGCCAACGAGATTCCTGCCCTGCGACTCGGCAGGAATCCTTGCCTTTGGTCCCCCAAAAAAAAGCGCCTTTTTGGCGCTTTTTCGTTTGGTTTGAGGGCAAAAATCGCTATTGTTTGACCAGACACAGAACCTCATCGATTTCAGGCGCGCGGCGCCTGCTGACGGCCTTACCCTGGGAGGGGGACTCCTGGTGCCGCCAGTCGTCACAGCAAGTGGTTACGCGCGGATGTCGGTGGGGTCCGGAGCCAACAGCTACACAGCAGACAAGAAGAATATATCCATGAAAGTCACTATCGAGCGGAATTCCCTTTTGAAGACACTGGGGCATGTGCAGTCGGTCGTTGAACGGCGCAATACGATCCCCATCCTGTCGAATGTGATGTTCGAGGCCGATGGCGACACCGTGGCGATGACCGCAACCGACTTGGATATCGCCATCGTCGAACAGACGGGCGCCAATGTGGTTGCGCCCGGCGCGACCACGATCCCGGCCCACACCCTGTTTGACATCGTGCGCAAGCTGCCCGACGGGTCCGAGGTCGAGCTAAGCCTCGAAGACGGCGAACGCCTGGTGGTGAAAGCCGGCCGGTCGCGCTTCACGCTCGCCTGCCTCGACAAGGAAGACTTCCCGGTCATGAGCCAGGGCGACCTGCCGCACCGGTTCGAGGTTGCCGCCGCCGAGCTGAAGCGCCTGATCGACAAGGCCCGCTTCGCCATTTCGACCGAAGAAACCCGTTACTATCTGAACGGTATCTACCTGCATGTTGCCAACGGGGAAGACGGCGCCATGCTGCGCGCGGTTGCCACCGACGGCCACCGCCTGGCGCAGGTGGAACAGGAAGTGCCCGAAGGCGCCGCCGGCATGCCCGGCGTGATCGTGCCGCGCAAAACCGTGGCCGAAGTGCGCAAGCTGATCGACGAGTTCGAGGGCGCCGTGCAGGTGGCCCTGTCGGACACCAAGATCCGCTTCAGCTTCAATGGTGCCGTGATCACCTCGAAGCTGATCGATGGCACCTTCCCGGACTACAGCCGCGTAATCCCGAAGGGCAACGACAAGATGCTGGAGATGGATTGCCGCCTGTTCGCCGAAGCGACGGACCGGGTGTCGACCATCAGCTCGGACAAGACCCGTTCGGTCAAACTGTCGCTGGGCAAGGATACGCTGACCCTGTCGGTCAACAGCCCCGACAGCGGTACCGCAACCGAGGAACTGGCCGCAGCCTATGACGCCGACCCGCTGGAGATCGGCTTCAACAGCCGTTACCTCCTCGATATCCTGGCGCAGGTTGAAGGCGAAACCGTGCAGGTTTACCTTGCCGACCCGTCCGCACCCACGGTGCTGCGCGACATGGTTGACGATGGCGCCCTGTATGTACTGATGCCGATGCGGGTCTAGGCCCGAACCGGCACAATGGGCGGGCGATCTGGCCGTGTCTGAACAAATGACATCCGGTGTGACAAACGGTCCGGGGCCGGGCAATGCCTGATGGTCCCGGCGTCGGGGGTGTTTTTGTTTCAAGCCTGACCCTGACGGACTTTCGCTCCTACGCCCGCATGCGGATGACCCCCGACTGCAACCACCCGCTGGTGGTACTGACAGGGGAAAACGGCGCCGGCAAGACCAACGTGCTTGAGGCGCTGAGCTACCTGGCCCCGGGCCGCGGCCTGCGCCGGGCGGGCCTGGGTGAAGTGACAAGGCTGGATGCAGATGGCCCCTGGGCCGTGGCGGCCAGCCTGCAGGTCGCGGGCGACGAGGTGAAGGTCGGCACCGGGCTTGACCCGGATGGTCGGCCGGATGGTCGCGAGGTTGGCGGGCGGCGCCTGGTGCGGCTGGACGGCAATGCGGTTGCCAACAGCAATGTGCTGGGAGAACGCTGGTCGGTGGTGTGGCTCACGCCCCAGATGGACCGCCTGTTCATCGAGGGGGCGTCCAGCCGGCGGCGGTTCCTGGACCGGCTGGTCCTGGGCCTGTACCCGGACCACAGCCGCCAGGTCGGGGCCTACGAGCGGGTGATGCGGGAACGCAATCGCCTGTTGTCGGACAAGGGCCCGGGTGCAGACCGGGCCTGGCTTGCGGCCTTGGAAGCCCGGATGGCCGAACATGCGGTCGCGGTGGCGGTCGCGCGGCTGGATTTTGCGGGCCAACTGGCCGGGCAACTGGCCGAGGCGGCTGAGGGGCCGTTCCCGCGCGCCGAACTGGCGCTCGATGGCTGGCTTGAACAGGTGCTGGCCGACGGTACGCCGGCCTCGGACGCCGAGGCGGCACTGAAAGAAAAGCTCGCGGCCGCGCGCAAGCGCGATGCGGCGGCGGGGCGCGCAACCGGGGGTGTGCACAAGACCGATCTTGTGGTCACCCACGCCCCGAAGGCGATGCGCGCGGATTTATGCTCGACCGGCGAGCAGAAGGCGCTCCTGATCGCGCTGATCCTTGCGAACGCAAGGCTGCAGGCCGCGCTCAGGCGCCAGGCACCGCTGCTTCTGATGGATGAAGTGGCGGCGCATCTGGATACCGACCGGCGGTCGGCGCTTTTTGAAGCGCTTGCCGGTCTGGGCGGCCAGTGCTGGCTGACAGGCACGGACCGGGCCCTGTTTCAGGGGCTTGAGGGTCGTGCGGAGTTTTTTGACGTGGCGGACGGGCATGTAAGGCCGTCGCACGGGTAACAGAGAGGTCACCGACGTATGAGTGAAGACATGGCCCAAGGCGAAAAAGAAGAATATGGCGCGGACAGCATCAAGGTCCTCAAGGGCCTCGACGCCGTGCGCAAGCGCCCCGGCATGTATATCGGCGATACCGAAGATGGTTCGGGCCTGCACCATATGGTGTTCGAGGTGTCCGATAACGCCATCGACGAGGCGCTGGCCGGCCATTGCGACCTGGTGACCATGACCCTCAACCCCGATGGTAGCTGTTCGATCACCGACAACGGCCGTGGCATCCCGACCGACATTCACGAAGGTGAAGGTGTGTCGGCAGCCCAGGTGATCATGACCCAGCTTCACGCCGGCGGCAAGTTTGACCAGAACAGCTACAAGGTGTCGGGCGGCCTGCACGGCGTGGGTGTTTCGGTGGTGAACGCACTGTCGGATTGGCTCGAGCTCAAGATCTGGCGCGGCGGCAAGGAACATTTCATGCGTTTCGAACGCGGTGTGCCGGTCGAGGACCTTGTGGTTGTCGGCCCCGCACAGCCGGGCCAGAAGGGCACGCAGGTCACCTTCATGCCGTCGCTTTCCACCTTCAAGTTTGTCGAGTTCGACTGGGACCGCCTGGTGCACCGCTACCGCGAGCTGGCGTTCCTGAACTCGGGCGTGCGCATCCTCCTGCGCGACAAGCGCCATGCCGACACCAAGGAAATGGAGCTTTATTATGAAGGTGGCATCACTGCCTTCGTGAAATATATCGATCGCTCGAAAACCAGCGTGATCGGCGACCCGATCACCATCGTGGGCGAAAAGGACGGCATCACCACCGAGCTTTCCTTGCAGTGGAACGACAGCTATCACGAGAATGTTTTCTGTTTCACCAACAACATCCCGCAGCGTGACGGCGGTACCCACCTGGCCGCATTCCGGGCATCGCTCACCCGCTGCATCAACAATTATGCGAACGATTCGGGCCTGACGAAAAAGTCCAAGGTGACGCTCTCAGGCGATGATGCCCGCGAGGGCCTGACCGCCGTATTGTCCGTGAAAGTGCCTGACCCGAAATTCTCGAGCCAGACCAAGGACAAGCTGGTGTCGTCTGAAGTGCGCCCTGCTGTCGAAGGCCTGGTGAACGAAAAGCTGGCCGAATGGTTCGGGGAACATCCGAACGAAGCCCGCACCATCATCGGCAAGATCATCGACGCCGCCACGGCGCGCGAAGCGGCGCGCAAGGCGCGGGAACTGACCCGCCGCAAGGGTGCCCTGGATATCGCCTCCCTGCCCGGCAAGCTGGCCGACTGCCAGGAACGCGACCCCGCCAAATCCGAACTCTTCATCGTGGAGGGCGATTCGGCAGGTGGTTCCGCAAAACAGGGCCGGAACCGCAAGAACCAGGCGATCCTGCCGCTCCGCGGTAAAATCCTGAACGTCGAGCGCGCGCGTTTCGACCGCATGTTGGCGTCGAACGAGATCGGCACTCTGATCACGGCGCTTGGCACCGGCATCGGGCGCGAGGATTTCAATATCGAGAAGCTGCGCTACCACAAGATCATCATCATGACCGATGCCGACGTGGATGGCGCGCACATCCGCACCCTTCTCCTTACCTTCTTCTACCGGCAGATGCCGGAAGTGGTGGAACGCGGGCATCTTTATATCGCCCAGCCGCCGCTCTATAAGGTTGGTCGCGGCAAGTCCGAGGTTTACCTGAAGGACGACAAGGCGCTCGATGAATATCTCCTCGAGGCCGGCACCAGCGATGTGGTGATCCTGGATGCCAATGGCGATCAGCACGCCGGTGAAGAAATCAAGCACCTGGCAGCCGAAGCCCGCGCGATCAAGAGCCTGATGAGTGGTGTGCCGCACCGGTACGACCGCGGCATCGTTGAAACTCTGGCGCTGATCGGCGGTTTCGATACCAAGCTCCTGGACAATGTCGCCGACCGGCAGGCCATGGCCGACCGGGTGGCCGAACGCCTCAACCGCCTCGCGTCCGCCGATGAAGAAGGCGGCTGGACCGGCACGGCAACCGAAGACGGCGGCTACAGCTTTGCGCATGAAGTGCGCGGTGTCATCGACATGCACAAGATCGACCAGCACCTGATCGAAAGCCAGGAAGCCCAAGGCCTGCACCGCCGCATGACCGAGGTGCGCGGCCTGTTCGCGGAACCCATCACCATCACGCGCAAGGAAGACAGCCAGAAGGTCGGCACGCCCCTCGAGATGCTGGCGATCCTGCTGGCCTTCGGCCGCAAGGGCCTCAGTATCCAGCGTTATAAAGGCCTGGGCGAGATGAACCCCGGCCAGCTTTGGGAAACCACGCTCGACCCCGAAGTGCGCTCGCTCCTGCAGGTGAAAGTCAGCCAGGCCGACACGGCCGACGAGATCTTCTCGAAACTGATGGGCGACGTGGTCGAAGAACGCCGCAACTTCATCCAGGACAACGCCCTCAACGTCGCCAACCTGGACATCTGACGCTGTTTGTCGTGTCGTGTGACACATAAAGTGCAACTGGCGACGCATAAAGTGCAACAACG
>SBGU01000051.1 GCA_006226495.1 Alphaproteobacteria bacterium | reverse complement strand
TGCGCTCGAGCGCAGCGTCAAGGGCCAGGACAAAGCGGTCAAGCATGGTGAAATCAGGCCTCGGCCAGACTGCGGGCATGGGCGAATGCCTGTTCGGAAATGGCCCCCCAGCGCATGCTGGAAGCCCGCGAAATGCTGAAACTGTCAAACACACGTTTGGTCAGTTCGTCGGACCTTGCAGCGTCTGCCAGCACCTCAGCGGACACCTTGGCGAGTTGCGCCATGATGTCATCGTTGAAGCGCTTCAGATGCACACCATGGTCCTTGATCAGGGTATCGAGCGCGCGGCCGTTGCTGGCGTTGAATTCGGCGAACATAATGTCGTTCTCGGCGGCAGCGGACGCCTCGATGATTGCCTTTTCCTTGGGGCTCATGTCTTCCCACAGGTCCTTGTTCAGGCCAAGCGACAAGGCAGAGCCGGGTTCGTGGAAGCCCGGATAATAATAGTTCTTCACGATGGTATGGAAACCGAATGCCAGGTCGTTCCAGGGGCCGATCCATTCGGTGGCGTCGATATTGCCCTGGCTCAGCGCCTGGAAGATTTCGCCGCCCTGCTTGGTTACGGGTGTCGCACCAAGGCGCTTCAGCACTTCGCCGCCCAGGCCGGGCATGCGGATGCGCAGGCCCTGGAAATCGGCAATGCTGTTGATGTCCTTCTTGTACCAGCCGCCCATCTGGACGCCGGTGTTGCCGGCCAGGAACGCCTTGACATTGAAGCGACCGCTGAGTTCGTCCCAGAGTTCCTGCCCGCCGCCAAAACGTACCCACGCGGTTATTTCGCTGGCCAGCATGCCCATGGGCACGGCGGCGAAGAAGTTGAAGGCAGGTGATTTGCCCTGCCAGTAATATTCCGCGGCATGATACATGTCCGCCTTGCCTTCGGAGACAGCATCGAAGCCGTCGAGTGCGCCGACCAGTTCGCCGGCCGCGTAAACCTTCACCTGCATGGCACCGTCAGAAAGGGTTTCGATACGCTTGGCCAGCCGTTCAACACCGGTACCAAGACCCGGGAAGTTTTTCGGCCAGGCTGTCACCATCTTCAGTTTGCGCTGCTTCGAGACAAGGCCGGGGGCGCCGGATGCACCGGTCTGGTCCTTGCTGCCGTCACACGCGGCCACAAGGGTGGCAGCACCGGCAAGGCCGGCACCGCGCAACAGGGAACGGCGGCTCAGGGCTTTCGCGGGTTGTTCCGCAGCCGAACCGGATTTGTTGCCTTTGCCGATGTTCTTGATGACGGTCTTTTTCTGCACCGTTTGCTCCCCCTGAACGCGCTTCCACCCGGACCCGAAAGATATCGAGCCATCGCGCGACAGTATAGAGCGCAAGGCGTGCGGAGCAAGCCCGGACGGCCTATTTCACGCGATCCGGTGCATCCACGTCGAACCAGCCGTTCTGGCCAAGCCGTTCCAGCGGTCTGAAGCGGCCTTTATAGCGCATCTTTGGGCTGTCTTTGACCCAGTAACCCAAATAAACATAAGGCTGATTCGCATGCCGGGCGCGTTCGATGTGATCGAGGATGATATAGGTACCCAGGCTGCGACCGGCATCGGCTGTATCGAAAAAGCTGTAGATCATGGACAGGCCGTCCGACAGTTCATCGGTCAGGGCAACCGCCATCAGGCGACCATCGATTGCACGGCGATATTCCACAAGCACAGTGGGTACCGGACTGGTTTCAACCATGTCGCAATATTCTTCGGCCGTCATGTCGGCCATGGTGCCATCGGAATGACGCGCCCCCAGGTATGCCTGCAGCAGGCCATACTGTTCTTCGGTAACGAGCGGCGGGCGCACTTCGGACTTGAGGTCGCTGTTGGCCTTCATGACACGGCGCGAGGAGCGACCGAGCCGGAATTCCTTGGCCCGCACGCGCACGGAGACGCATTCCGAACAGCCTTCGCAGGCAGGGCGGTAGACAACCGACTGGCTGCGGCGGAATCCGACACGCCCAAGTGCTTCATTCAGGGCTGCCGCGTCTGGCCCGCGAAGTTCCGTGAACACCTTGCGCTCGATCTTGCCATCAAGGTAAGGGCACGGCGATGGCGCCGTGACATAAAACTTCGGAAACTGCAGACCCTGGTCGGTCATGGGCAAAGGCTCTCCCGTTCAGAAGAGACCATAATACCACGGGATGAACAGAGTGAAAGCCACCCAGACAACGAAAATGAGCGGCGTGCCCACCCGCACGAAATCGCTGAATCGATAATGGCCAGGCGCCATGACCAAAAGGTTGGTCTGGTAGCTCATGGGCGTGGCGAAGCTGCAGTTGGCGCCAAAGATCACGGCCAGCAGGAAGGCCATCGGGTCAACATGCAATTCGGTGGCAATCGAAACGGCGATCGGTGTGAACAGGACAGCCGTGGCATTGTTCGACAGGACGTTGGTCAAAAGCGCAATCAACAGGAAGAAACCGGACAGGATGACCCACACAGGTGCGCCCATCATGGCGGTAATCGCCGTATGCGCCAGCCAGGATGCGCCACCGGTGCCCTGCATGGCCGTTCCAAGAGCCAGGGCCGCACCAACAATGGTGAAGACGCGCCGGTCTATGGCGCGGCCAGCCTGGCGCACGTTCAGACAGCGACTTGCCATCATCAGGGTGGCGCCAAGGAGCGATGCGACCACGATCGGCAGGATTTCAAGGGCGGCAACGGCGACGACGCCGGCGAAAATGGCGAGCGCACGCCAGGCGAACTCGCGCATCGGTACGTCTGATGCCGACGATTCCATGAGCAGAACATCGCGGTTGTCCCTGAGCGACAACACATTGTTGCGGCTTCCCATGATCAGGAGCACATCGCCAGCTTCGAGGCGCAGTTGCGACAGGGCGGCCCGGATCATGCGGCTGCGCCGTTGCACACCCAGCACGGAACAGCCGGTTTCGGCTCGGAAGCCGGTCTGCGACAAGGTGCGGCCATCGAGCCGCGATGCAGGCGCGATCACGGCTTCGGCAATCACCCGACGTTCGCCGGCCTTTTCGTCCATTTCCTCGCCTTCGGCAGCCGAGACAAGGTCTGGCGAGGCGTTCAGGAGATCGGTCATGACACTGCGGGTGGCCGCGACAAGTACGATATCGCCTGCCTGCAGGGTAATGTCGTCATAGGGGGGCAACAGTTTGTCATGACCCCGTTCGATCATACGGACCGTAAGGTCCTTGAGCCCCGGGAACATGCCGGCAATTGCTTTCTGGCCAACCATGCCGTTGTCCGACGCCAGCTCGATCTGGAACAGGAACTGTTTGCCGCCGCTGCCTGCAAGGCGATTGGCGATGCTTTCACGGTCGACAAGCAGACGCGGGGCGACGAGGACAATATAGAGGAAACCGACCAGTGCCAGCACAAGGCCGGGTACCGAAAAGTCGAAAAACCCGACCGCAGCACCACCGGTCTGTTCGTAGGCGCCAATGGCCAAAAGGTTGGTGCTGGAGCCAATTTTGGTGATGTTGCCACCGAGAATGGCCACGAAACTGAGCGGCATCATGACCATGGCCGCCTTGCGACCGAGCCGCTCGGCCAGCGCTGACAGGATCGGGATGAAGATGACAACAACAGGTGTGTTGTTCAGGACGGCGGAAATCGCCATCACGATAACAAAGCAGGCCAGGATGATAAGCTGTGGAAATCGCTTTCCGGCATGTATGAGCACACGGGCAGGGCCATTGAGGGCGCCGGTTTGCACCAACCCCTGACCAACCACCAGCAGCGCCATGATCGTGATCAGGGCCGGGTCCGAGAAACCCTGCAATAGCGCCCGCATCGTAACCAGGTCATTGCCCTGGTTGTCCTGAAGTGGCGCAACCTGAAACAGAATCAACAGAAGCGCGACTGTGGCGATGGAGGAAATTTCGAGTGGGATGCGGTCGTATGAATACGCGATTATGGCTCCGATCACGATAGCGAACGTCAGCCACATCTGGATTGTCGGCTCTACGAAGGTCATAGGCGTCAGGAATAACCCCGCAAAATCATTGAACGAGTTTTCTGACCGCCAGTGTTACAGGTCGGGTCAGGGACCGACAAGCGGAAAACGCCGCGCCAGGGCTATTGCTCGTGTCTCCAGCGAATAACAGGGGCGGATCAGTTCCGGTTCAGGCTTGGTGGCACGACAGGCGCTTCCCGGAGCACGAGGATGGTAATACGTCGGTTCTCGGTGCGGTTCGGCTGGTCGGGATACAGCGGGTCTGTACCGGCTTTGCCAACGACTTCGGCAAGGCGGTCGTCGCTGACGCCGCTGTCGTCAATGACCCGGCGTGCCGCATTGGCCCGGTTTGCGCTCAGTTCCCAGTTGGTAATGCCGCCGTCGCCCACAAACGGGCCGCCATCGGTGTGGCCCAGGATAGTCAGGCGGTTCGGGAGGGTCTGGACCGACTTGCCGATTTCGGAAATCATGGCCTTGGCATACTCGTAAAGCTCGTCTGTACCGCTTTTGAACATTGAGCGGCGGTCCTTGTCGATCAGTTGGATCTTCATGCCGTCCTCGGTGATTTCCATGATCAACTGGTCCGACATGTCAGAAAGCGTCGGCGATTTCTGGATCGCCATTTTCAACTGCTCCTGCATCTGGGCAAAAGCGGCATCTTCACGCTCCTGCGGCGTGATGGACTGGTTGCTGTTCGGGAAATTCGGGTCGCCGCCCCCTTCTGACGTTGATCCGCGCTTTTTGCCATCTGTTGCGCCACTTTGTGGCGGCCCGGGCACGGTGATTGCGACAACGGGAGACGGGTTTGCGCCTGCGTTGGTGCTGGATGGCGGGTTGATGGCATCCTGACCCGAACGACCGGAAATCGCAGCCGTTGTCGGCGCGAAATAATCGGCCAGGCCGGCCAATGTCTCGGGCGGGGCGACATTCAGGAGCCACAGCAGCATGAAAAAGGCCATCATCGCGGTGGTGAAGTCGGCGTAGGCAACCTTCCAGGCGCCGCCATGGTGGCCGCCCCCCTGGACCTTTTTCACCTTCTTGATGATTGGCCTGACGTCGTCGTCGTTCTTTCGTGCCACCTGATGCTCCTTGGAACGTGGGCTTGCCGATAGACTGGCAGGCCCACGTTAATATTTGGTTGCCCGGTGCATCAAGGCTTTTATGGCCGGGCCGGCTGAAGGACCAAAGTATGTTCCGTGTCGTCGGGCTTCACGGTTGCGGTCGGGATCGTGAAATATTGACCCTTGCGCCACAGCGGGAACAGGTCGTCGAAATGGTCCGACAGCGGGTTGCCCGACTGGCCGGTTGGTTGCACGTAGAGCGATGCATCCAGGTCCGACAGGTCGAAAATGCCGCGGTAGCTTGGGCCAAAGCTGCTTTGGTTCAAGGATGCAGGGTTTCGGCTGACACCCGAAACATTGATCGTGTGGGTGCTGCCTGATACGGGCGCCGACAGTTCGAAATAGGGTTTCATCTGCGGCACATTGCTCATGGGCCGGTGCTCCTGATGCAGCACATGTTCGTCGCTCCAACGCCATTTGTGCCATTCCGGACCATGTTTTTCGGCAAGTTCCTTGAGGGTGGCTTCGAATGCCGCCTGCGCGAGCTCGCTGCATGTTTCCTTGCGGTCGGTGGTCGTGACATCGTCACACCAGGCAAGCGAGATATCATGGTCAAGTGCGGGCAGGGCATAATATGCGTCGTCGCCATGGTTGCTGCCGGCATCCTTGGCGCTCCAGTACAGGCCGCTTTTCATCAGGCGGGCCTGGACGCGACCGAAATCGGCATACATGCCGCCCAGTTCGTCTTTCATCAGGGCTTCCTGGTACAGCCTGATCCAGGTGTGGAAGATCAGCGGCTCTGCCTTGTTGGCATCCATATGCCCGTCCCAGGCATGCAGGGCAGCGAGGGCCGGGTGGTTGCTGTGGGTATTGGCCACGAACCAGGGCAGCAGGTCCTGTGCCATGTCGGATACCACATCCTGCTGGATTTGCCGGAAGGATGCCATGTCATGGTTCTTGCGCGATGACAGCAGATGCCGGATGCGGTTTCCGCGGTAGGGCAGCGCCCAGTCGCCGGTTATGAAGTAGGGATAGTCCTTGTCGACGATCTTCTCGTTCGCGGTCGCGATGATGCCGCTTTCCGGGTTGAAGCGTGTCGGCAGCTCGTTATAGGGGATGAAACCCTGCCAGTCATAATCGGCAAGCCAGCCCGGTGATGGCATGCGACCGCCTATTGTGTTGCCAGCCTTGCGGATGGGGACAAGTGCTGGTGCATAATAGCCGATATTGCCGTCCGTATCGGCATAGACCATGTTTTGTTCCGGCCCCATATAGAATTGGCCCGCTGCCTTGAAGGCCTCGAAATCATGCGCTTTCGCAAGGCCGAACAGGCCCATCACAGCGGTTTCCTGATCCATGAGCGCAGTCCACTGCAGCGCGAACACATAACCGTCGCGCAGGAATTCGGGCTTGTCAGTACTGATGTCCGACAACACGGGGCCGTGGCGGGTTTCCCGCACATTCAGCACCACATCATCAGCATCCTTCACATGGATGATTTCCTTGTGCGTGATGAAGTCCGCTGGTCCTTCCGGTGTCAGGTAGCGGGTACCACCATCCACCAGCTTTTCCAGATACAGGTCCTGGATGTCGGGTGCCGTGTTGGTGAAGCCCCAGGCAATCTTGTCATTGCGGCCCAAAACGATCGAAGGCGTGCCCGGAAAAGAGACCCCGACCAGATTGCTGTCCGTCGTGCGGTTGTGCAGGCGCACCAGGTACCAGATCGATGGCGTGGTGAGCCCAAGGTGCGGGTCATTCGCAAGCAGTGGCTTGCCGCTTTTGGTGTGGGCACCGGACACCACCCAGTTGTTGGAGCCGTAGCCCGGCGGCGGTTCGGCGCCGACAATTTCAGATATGGCCTGGACGGGCGCATCGGCATAAATGTCGGCGAGTTCCGGCAGGGGCAGGGCTTCATCGCCCGGATAGGCGGGGTAGAGGCTTTCAACCTGTGCGCGGCTCAGTTTTGTCAAAAGACGGGCCCGTGCCACTTCCTGGCGCATGTTGCCCGAAAGATCGAGCCACATCAGTTTCTGCCAGACGATGGTGTCGACCGGGCGCCAGGGTTCGGGCGTTACGCCGGTCAGCAGGAATTCTGGCGGTAACGCACCGCCATGGTGCCCGACATAGGCGTTCACGCCGTCCGCGTAGGCCTGCAGGCTTGCGACGATTTCGGGTGGCAATTGCTTGAGTGCGGCCTCGGCCTTGCGCGCAAAACCAAGCGTGCGGAAATATTTGTCGAAACCAAGGCCGGCTTTGCCGACGGCTTCCGAGACACGGCCATTGCCCAGGCGGCGGTTCATTTCCATCTGCCACAACCGGTCTTGCGCGTGCACATAACCCATCGCGAAATAAAGGTCATTGTCGGACGCGGCATCGATATGCGGCACGCCGTGGCTGTCGCGGTAAATACGAATTTCAGCGCTTGGCCCCGCAAGGGTGACGGTGCCGTCCAGGTCGGGCAAGCTGCTTCTGAGCCAGAAATATGCCGACAGTCCGACAATAACGAGAAGTCCCAATATAGTCAGGACTCCGATTTTCAGTAGGCGCATTGCCTGCCTCCCTCACAAGATTGCGTTTTGGCCGCGCTGGACAGGGCTTGGAAATGCGCCTATGTCAGCAGGCATTGATTTCGTCAACTACTCTATAGTGGACCACAGAGTCCAGCATGGGAGGCGCATATGGCAAAAGTGGCATTTATCGGACTGGGTGTAATGGGCTTCCCGATGGCCGGGCATCTGGTCCGGAACGGACATGCGGTAACGGTCTATAACCGCAATGGCGCCAAGGCCGAAGCCTGGCTCGAAACCTATGCCGACCAGTCGGAGCTGGACCTTTATGCCGCGCCGACACCGGCGGGTGCCGCGGCTGATGCCGACATTGTTTTTGCCTGTGTGGGGGCAGACAAGGATGTGGCCGAGGTTTGTGTGGGCGATGCGGGCGCCTTCGACGCCATGTCTGAAGGCGCGATTTTTGTTGACCATACAACGGCTTCCGCCGATTGCGCGCGTGCGATGGCGACGGAAGCGGCGCAGCGCGGGCTGCATTTCATTGATGCACCTGTCTCTGGCGGCGAAGCCGGTGCGGTCAACGGCCAACTGACCATCATGTGTGGTGGCGAGGGTGCCGCCTATGCCAGGGCGGAGCCGGTGATGCAGGCCTATGCCAAGTCCGTGCGCCTCCTGGGCGATGTTGGCTCGGGCCAACTTACAAAGATGGTCAACCAGATTTGTATTGCTGGCGTGGTGCAGGGCCTTTCGGAAGCGCTGCATTTCGCCATGGAAGCCGGGCTTGATGCCAGGGCGGTGGTGGATGTCATCTCCAAGGGTGCCGCACAAAGCTGGCAAATGGAAAACCGGGCAAGCACCATGATCGACGGCAAGTTCGATTTCGGTTTTGCGGTCGACTGGATGCGCAAGGACCTTGGCATTGTGCTTCAGGAAGCCAATGCCATGGGCGTTTCCCTGCCGCTGACCGCGCTTGTCGACCAGTTCTATTGCGATGTTCAGAAGATGGGCGGCAGCCGCAATGATACCTCGAGCCTGATCCGCCGTTTCCGCGGTTAGGGCAGGGAGGCGGAAAATACCGGAAAACCGGTGTTTTCCATTGACTTGGGACCGGGAAACCAGTATCTCCCGCCCATCAACGAATGGCTGCGGCAATGGTGTCTGCAGCCGCGCGGGCAAATTTGTATATTGTTTTCGGACACTTACACCGCCCGTGGCGCTTAGATGATAAGGAGCGATTCGCATGTCCAAGCGTATCCAAGCGAAGTATAAAATTGACCGCCGTATGGGCGAAAACATCTGGGGCCGTTCGAAGTCCCCGGTGAACAATCGCGACTACGGTCCCGGCCAGCATGGCCAACGCCGCAAAAGCAAACTGTCGGATTTCGGCATTCAGTTGCGCGCCAAGCAGAAGCTGAAAGGCTACTATGGCAGCATCGGCGAGAAGCAGTTCCGCCGCTACTATGACGAAGCTGCACGCCGCAAGGGCGATACCGGTGAAAACCTCATCGGGCTTCTCGAGTGCCGCCTCGATGCCATTGTTTACCGTGCGAAATTCGTGCCGACCGTTTTCTCGGCGCGTCAGTTCGTGAACCATGGCCATGTGCTGGTGAACGGCAAGCGCTGCAACATCCCGTCGCGTCTCCTGAAAGCTGGTGATGTTGTCGAGGTTCGCGAGCGTTCGCGCCAGATCCCGATGGTGATCGAAGCTGGCCAGAGCCCGGAGCGTGAAGTCCCGGAATATGTTGCAGTAGAAGGCTTTAAGGCCACCTACGTGCGCGTTCCGGCGCTTGACGAAGTACCGTACCCGGTCATCATGGAACCGAACCTGGTGGTGGAATTCTACTCCCGCTAACAGGCGCTGGGGGCTCTCCAGAGCCTCAAAAGCAAATCCCGAAGCTGCCCGGCCTCAAAAAGCCGGGCAGCTTTTTTTTGTACGCTCGTGAGACATCGGTGCGAAGCGACTTGAAAATGGCTGCAAAATCATGTGCAAATCATGGTGCCGACCATGGTCGGTTTGAGGGCGCGTTGAACGACCGCCCCATTGATCAGAAACCTGCAAGTCATGGACCGAAAGCGGATGGGACTAGGAAAACTGATTGAATATCAAGGGTTTCAGTCTGGGCGGTCCCATGCTCAAGCGGGCTGTCACAACGGACATTCATGACCCAGCTTTTAAACGCCGGGCGCAACCAAAGCATAGATAATCTAAAAGGGTTATCCATATTGCTGGTCTGCGTGTATCACTTTTCAAAAAACTTCGGCAGCGATTTCCTTGAGTTCAGTCAAAGCATCTCGACATTTCGGATGCCCGTATTCTTTGTAATCAGCGGCTTTTTGTTTTCGTTCGTTAACAAGAATTTCAGGGGTTATACAGTTAAATTGTGCAAGGGGCTTTTGCTCCCCTATATTTCGTTTTCCGTTATAGCGATAATTTCAGTATTTTTTCTTGATGATTTTGATTCCGCCACTTGGCAGTGGAAGGGATTTATTTGGGGCGAGGGGAGTTCTATTTCCCAGACCTGGGCTCCGATGTGGTTTTTACCGCACCTGTTTCTTGTTAAAATTTCCCTCTTTTGTATTCTGAAGATAAGTTTCTTTGAAAAGAATATTCCTTTTGTAATTATTGTTTTCATTGCCGCCCAGACGATATTCTTGACTTTGTTTTCTGAATATAAATTTTTCGGAATATGGGGATTTCCCTATTCTCTCGATGTCATTCTTTTCAGTTTAAGCTGTTCTCTGTTCGGGTATTATTATTGTAAGCACAGGGAATATTTTAAGACGTTTGATTTTTATCTGTCTGCGCTTGGCGTATTTGTTTTTTTAATGATCGGGTTTCCGAAAATGGACCTCAATATGGGCATGATTGGAAGCGTCTACCAGGCTTACCTGGCGTCCATGATTTCCATCATGTTTCTCTTCAGGGTTTTTGAATTGGGCGCCTTGAAGGTAATTCTGAGTGTATTTTCAATATTCGGAAGAAATAGTTTATTTATACTTTGTCTTCATGTGCCAATCATGAAGATCATGATTACCTATATAGGTGGAAATGCATTTGAAAATATATTGATAATTGCTTTTTCTGTTTTGATTCCCATTGCGATCAGGGTTTTCATTTTGAAACTGGGTCTTGGTTTCTTGTTCGGGATGAATAATTATCCTGCAAGGCGAGCCGCGGTTTCGCAGGCCACATGATGTAGCTTTCCTGAGCGTGACGCCAGGCCGCACGGGCCTTGCCTCGACGGCTTCCTGTGGCGCCAGTTCGCGCTTGGCGGGTGCGCCAGTGTCCGCTACAAAGCCCTGGCGACCGCTTGAGGAGACAGACCCATGATCAAGGACTTGCCCGCCGATTTCAGCCTGCGTGCCGTGGCCGATACGGACGCCGACGGCCTGATAACGCTGATCGGAAACTGCTTTGGCGAGTATGAGGGGGTCTATCTGGAACCCGACGGGCTGGACAGCGACCTCAGGGCCTATGCCTCCTATCTGGCGGACATCAAGGGTGCCGGCTATATTATTGAAAAAAATGGCGAAATTGTCGCCGTGGTGTCCTGCGCGCCGATCGGCGCCGGCCGCTGGCAATTGAAGCGCATTTATCTCGGCCAGGCGCTCAGGGGCACGGGTCTTGGGCCCAAGCTGTTGAAATTCATAGAGGATTTCATGCGTGCGGCAGGGGCGGAGAGCATCGAGCTCTGGTCCGACACCCGTTTCAGCCGCGCGCACCGTTTTTATGAGCGGGAAGGCTATGAAAAGCAGGCGCAAACGCGGGATTTGCACGACAGTTCAAATACTACCGAGTTTTATTTCATCAAACGCTTTTAAAGCCGGGGTGCAGGCGCGGGTGCATGACCGGGTGCAGCAAACTGTTGCATCAGCAACAAAAGCGCCCATTTTGCTGTTGCATCGGCAACAGGTCCGGACCCCGATGCAACAAATCGCCCCCGCCGCGCTCACATCACCCTTCACGCCACCGTTCGCCACCCACCGTTCGCCCTGAGCCTGTCGAAGGGCAGGATGCAGGGGCCGGGTGCGTCAAGCCGATATCCGCGCCCTCGGTCTTGGGCTTCGACAGGCTCAGCCCGAACGGGGGAATGAGCGGTAGAGTAATGGAATGGGGCCGGGGTCATCTCACGCCGCTCCTTGCCCCCACCGCTCGCCGCGCCACCTCACGTCACCGCTCGCCCCCACCGCTCGCCCTGAGCCGGTCGAAGGGCAGGATGCAGGGCCGGGTGCATCCTGCCGATATCCGTGCCCCTCGGTCTTGGGCTTCGACGGGCTCAGCCCGAGCGGGGCGGGGCTGGACTGTATCCGGTTTGGGTATGCGCCCCTCGGTCTTGGGCTTCGACAGGCTCAGCCCGAACGGGGGAATGAGTGGTAGAGTAATGGAGTGGGGCTGGGGTCATCTCACGCTACCCTCTCGCCGCCACCGTTCGCCACACCACCTCACGCCACCCGGCGGACACCACCGCTCGCCCTGAGCCTTCAGGAGGGCAGGAGGCAGGGGCCGGGTGCGTCCTGCAGATATCCGCGCCCTCGATCTTGGGCTTCGACGGGCTCAGCCCGAGCGGGGTGGGGAGCGGTGGGGTTGCGGGCCCGGGGCCGATACCACCTGTCGCCGGTCGCTTGCCGCGCCGGGGCGGTTCCAATCGGTGTGCGGGCCGATCACATCCGCCGCGCATCCGCCACTCGGTGCTTGATCGCCGGCGCCTACAGGCGTAAACCGGAACCCTTAACCAACGTGTTCCGAGGGGAGCCGACCTTTGGCTGAGAGTCTGCGGCACGAACCCCCGCAGAGACCCTTAGAACCTGATCTGGGTCAAACCAGCGTAGGGAACGGAGCTATACCAATGCCTGATACAGCCAATACCAATTTCACCGTCACCACCGGCGAGCTGCCGGGGTCGAAAAAAATCTATGTGCGCTCGGAAAATGATGCCGGCGTGCGGGTGCCGATGCGGGAAATCCACCTGCACCCCACCGCGAACGAAGCGCCGCTCCGGGTCTATGACACCTCGGGCCCCTATTCGGACCCGACCGCCGAGATCGACATTTACAAGGGCCTGGCGCCGGTGCGCCGCGACTGGATCGTCGGCCGGGGTGATGTCGAGGCCTATGAGGGCCGCGAAATCAAGCCGGAGGACAATGGTAACGTCGAGGAAAAATACCTCGCGCCCGAATTCCCGGTTCGCACCCGCCCGCTGCGCGCCAAACAGGGCGCCAATGTCACACAAATGCATTATGCCAAAAAGGGCATCGTGACGGCGGAAATGGAATATGTTGCGGTGCGCGAAAACCTGGGGCGCCGGGTGCTGGCGGAAAAACTGGCCCGCGACGGTGAGCCCATGGGCGCCGTGATCCCCGATTATATCACCGGCGAATTTGTGCGTGACGAAATCGCCGCCGGCCGCGCCATCATCCCCAACAATATCAACCACCCGGAAACCGAGCCGATGATCATCGGCCGCAATTTCCTCGTCAAGATCAACGCCAACATCGGCAACTCGGCCGTATCCTCCTCGATCGCCGAGGAAGTGGACAAGATGGTCTGGTCGACCCGCTGGGGCGCCGATACGGTGATGGACCTCTCGACCGGTCGCAACATCCACAACACCCGCGAATGGATCATCCGCAACTCGCCCGTGCCCATCGGCACCGTGCCGATCTATCAGGCGCTCGAAAAGGTAAACGGCGTGGCCGAGGACCTGACCTGGGAAATCTTCCGCGATACCCTGATCGAACAGTGCGAGCAGGGTGTGGACTATTTCACCATCCATGCCGGCGTGCGCCTGCCCTTCATTCACCTGACCGCCAAGCGTGTGACCGGCATCGTCTCGCGCGGTGGCTCGATCATGGCCAAATGGTGCCTGGCGCACCATAAGGAAAGTTTTCTCTATACGAATTTCGAGGAAATCTGCCAGATCATGAAGGCATACGATGTCGCCTTCTCATTGGGCGACGGCCTGCGCCCCGGCAGTATCGCCGACGCCAACGACGAAGCCCAGTTCGCCGAACTCAGGACCCTGGGTGAACTCACCAAAATCGCCTGGGAACATGATGTGCAGGTGATGATCGAAGGCCCGGGCCATGTGCCCATGCACAAGATCAAGGCCAATATGGAAGAACAGCTCAAACATTGCCACGAGGCGCCTTTCTATACATTGGGGCCGCTCACGACCGACATTGCGCCGGGCTACGACCATATCACCTCGGCGATCGGCGCCGCGATGATCGGCTGGTTCGGCACCGCCATGCTCTGTTATGTCACGCCCAAGGAACATCTGGGCCTGCCGAACCGGGACGATGTGAAGGTGGGGGTGATCACCTACAAGCTGGCGGCCCACGCGGCCGATCTGGCCAAGGGCCACCCGGCGGCACAGATGCGCGACGACGCGCTTTCCCGCGCGCGCTTCGAATTCCGCTGGGAAGACCAGTTCAACCTGTCGCTCGACCCCGAAACCGCGCGCGATTTCCACGACCAGACCCTGCCGAAGGAAGCCCACAAGGTGGCGCATTTCTGCTCCATGTGCGGGCCCAAATTCTGCTCGATGAAAATCACCCAGGACGTGCGCGATTACGCCGCGGCCAAGGAAGAAGCGGAGACGGGCATGAAGCAGATGTCCGACGAGTTCAAGAAACGCGGCAGCGACATCTACCTGCCCAAGGACGAAGTCCAGGCGGCGGAGTAAGGGCCAGGCCCCTCACCCAACCCTCTCCCCATGGGGGAGAGGGCAACACAGGCCCGGCGCGCCAGCCGCGCGCCCCGGCCGGCGTCGGGAGCGGGGGCTGCGGTGTTTCCTGCCGCACGACCATAAAACGACCAAAGAAAAGGCGGCCCCCGGGACCGCCTTTTTTATCGATAAAGCGCACCCCCATCCCCCCCCACTCGTCATTCGCCGGCTTGACCGGCGAACCCAGGGACACGGGCGTCGGCCACACTGGACTCGCCGGTCAGGTCGGTGCGTGACAAATGGGAAAAAGCGATCCCGGTGGCCGCCTTTTTTCAATATATCTAGGGACCTATACCAATTCGTCACCCGCCGACTTGATCGGCGGGCCCAGGAACACGGGCATATGCCGGCCTAAATCGAGTTCCGGGGGTCGCCGATCAAGTCGGCGAATGACGAGGTTGGAGAAGTGTCACGTATGGCCGATTAGCCCAATCCATTGACGCATCATAAAAGGCAAGGGCATGCTATCCTGTCTTTTTTTGAGGAAACTGCAAAATGCTTGGAAGCCCAAAAGACTTTGATCAATGGCCACTGCCAACAGAAGTTTTGGCTGAAATAGGAAGGGTGACTGCCGCGTGGAATGTATTGGAAAGCCAACTCGTCCTCTTTCTGGGTAAACTTGCAGGCTTTGATCAATTGTTCGACCCAAAGCCAGTCATATTGTTTAACCATACGAGTTTCCCTCAGAAGTTAGATATGTTGGGTGCCCTTTGTGAAGATCTAATGGAATCATATCCTAGATTGCAGGGATATAAGGCTACTATTGCCCTGATCAAGGAGGCTCAATCAGAGCGCAATAAAATTGTTCATAACATGATTGCGTCCTCTAGGGACAAAGGGGGCTATCACCTCTTAAAGGCGAGCGCCCGTGGGAAGCTGAAGACGGAAATCGAGCCTATTACAGTACACGACATACGCAATATTGCTCTGAAGATTGATGCAGCAGCAACCAATCTCTATAAACTGGTGCTTGGTCCTAAGGACTGATATAGCGCTTGGCAAAGTGCGTGTCAGGCCATTTCAGCCAGCCGGGAATTCCGGGGTACAATATCTAATTGGATGTCACCCCGGGACTTGATCCCGGGGTCCATAGGGTGACGGCCGGTGGTATTGACGGGGCAGGCAGGGGTATGGATTCCGGGGTCGAGCCCCGGAATGACAGGTGTTGGGGGCCGTGCAGGGGCTTTATATCCAATCGCAACCTGCTGACCGGCCTTCGGGGAATCGGGGCCGGCCTTCCCGTGGTTTTTGCGTGAACACCGACTTTCGAATTCTATCTACTCAATCCTCACACCGTTCCAATTCCCTGACATGCAAAAGCACATCGCGCCGGTGATAGCCGGTGTGCGCCGGGAACATTTCGCCGGTGGCGACAAGGCAGGCGCCTTCGGTCGCCAGATTCTGGAAATAGGCGGTGCCCAGCACCAGTTGCACCTCGGTACCGGTGCCATACGGGCTTGCATCCAGGAACGGCGCATCATCCCCGACCGGGTGGCCAAGCGACAGGATGAACAGGGTCAGCTTTTTGTCGCTTTCAGGGTTTTCGCCATAATTGGGTGGCCCGAAGCTCTGGAGGCGCTGTAGCTGCCCCCGCAGGGTAACCTGCTCCGTGGCCAAGAGGCCATACACACAGTCGAGCGTGCCTTCGCCCTGGATGTTGCCGCACGGGTCGGCGCCGGCAAGTTGGACCGCGAACAATAGCGGCAGGGCATGGAGCATGGGACGGTTTTCCGGTGATTGAATGACCCAAAAAATCTTCGCTGCCGACCGGAGGGGTGTCAAGCGCTGAAGCCGAACCGACCGATACCGTGCTCCTGGGTTCGCCGGTCAAGCCGGCGAATGACGAGGAGGGGAGTGTTGTCGTGGATAGTTCCCACCCAAGCCATTGACCGACCAGCAAAAGCCGGGGCATGCTGCGCCGGTTAACTCATTGGGGGGCTTTATGGACGGCGGGAAAAAATATCCGGACAGTTATGATCCCGACAAGCTGCCGCAACTGTTTGCCATCCTGCGCTGGATCGCCGGGGAGATCGGTATTCTGGTCGCAATAGGCTGTTTTTTATATGCATTGACAGAGCGTATCTCACCGGGGGGCATCATCTTGATCCGCATGATGTCTGTCATCATCGGCTGGGCCGTTGGCAAGTCCCCGCAGCCAGTCAAGACCGAGGCACCTGAAAAAGCGCACGGCCCCATCGCCCGGGCGCACCGGATTTTGGAACCATGGGGGCTGATGCTGTTTTTTATTCTTGGCGCCCTGTACCCGCCGGCGGTGATGGCATTGCTGGCACTGGGGCTTGGGTACCTGATCTTCCTGTCACTCCGCCACAAAACCGGCGGGTAGGGGCGACAATGGCTGCGGAAATCCGGGAATCCCGGGAATCCCGGGAACACAATATCTAATTCGATGTCACTCCGGGCTAGCGAAGCTGGCGCTTGCGCCACCTGATCCCGGGGTCCATACGGTGTCGGTCGGTGGTATTGACATGTCAGGTACCGTATGGATTCCGGGGTCAAGCCCCGGAATGACAGGCGTTGGCCGGCGCGCGAGGGCGGCGCTCCTCCATCCTGCCATTGACCTGTCGCCCGGCGTCGGGGCATGCTGCGCCGGTCAACGTACAGGGGGCCTTATGGACGACGGGAAACAATATCCGGACAGTTATGATCCCGACAAGCTGCCGCATCTGTTCGCCATCTTGCGCGCAATTGGCTGGCAGCTTCTGATCTTGGCCGTCATCGGCGGGTTGCAGACGCTGTTTTTCGGGCAGGTCACGCTGGGCGGGCTGATTGTCGGACGGTTGTTGTGGGCGCTGGTGCGCTATTCCTGGGGGCTGCGGCACAAGGGGCAGGACTGATCCTGCAGCAGCGGCATGGGGCCGGGGCCTTTACATTGGCGCCGTGCCTTCCCATGTCAGACGGGTAAACCCGCCATGAGCCGGAGGCCCGCAATGCCGCTGTTGTCGCGTTTCACCGAAACTCTCCGCCACCACCGGCGCCGGATCATCTGGTCCGCGCTTTTGCTGCTGCTTGCCGCGCCCGTGCTTTACTGGATTTCGGGGTTTTACCCCTCGCGCTGGCTTGCGCTCATCGACCTGGCGTTCCTCGGCGCGCTTTTCCTCGCCTTCCGGCCGGACGGCAAGACCGCACCGGACAGATAGGGCGGGACAGGTAGAACCGGGCAGATAGAGTGGGGCAGGCAGGCGCCTATTCGGCCTCGTGCGCCATCAGCGGCCTGAGCCGGTAGGTCAGCCACAGGCAGGCGACGGCCATGGCGAACATCAGGGTGCCGACAATCTTGAAGGTGATGATGGTGGTCAGCGGCGATTCCGCGCCTGCGGCCTCTTCCGCCAGGCCATAGCCCGCCGCGATGGCGCCGATGCCCAGCGCGCCAAACAGGGCCGCGACGATCAAGCAGGTGAAAGCCAGCCAGAAACGGAACTTGTGCGGGGCGGTGTGGGCCGGGGCAGTTTGGGCCGGTAAGGTGTGGGCCGGAACGGTGTCGGTCATATGGCATGCCTCATGAAGCGCTTTTCCGGACCCTAGCCGCACGCGCGACCGGTGCCAAGATGCAAATCCCGGCACCGGCCCCGATACCAACCAAAGTTCAGGCCAAAGTTCAGGCCAGAGTTCAGGCGCGCTGCGGTTTCATTCGTCGTCGCACGTTTCGGTGAAACAGATATCCTTCAGTTCCTCATACATCAGGACACTGAGGCCCGCCACCACTGCGGCGCCGCCCAGCACCCAGTAGACCCAGGTGCTGCCGCCTTCTTCGCCGTCGCTGTCGCTGCCGTCGGCATTCAGGCTCAATTTGCCGTCGACCACATAGAATTCCCGGCCCGAGAGGCTGAGGCGCTGCAGGCCTTCATGGTTGAACCTGAGGGCGGCCATGTCGCGCTGCATGATCGGCAGCGGGCGGCCCGTGAGGTCATGCCCGGTTGTATTGGCGCTTAGGGCGAGGCTGAATTCCGCGCGTTCGGCCATCGGGCGCCGGTCCGGCCCGCCGAAGGGGATGGTGAGCCTGACCCCCATGCTGGGGGGCAGCATCTCGCCGTCGGACGCCATGGGCCCCACGGACGGATCGTATGGCTGCTGTTGGGCGATGGCGGCAGGCGCGAGCCCGGTGGTGATGGCAGCCAAAAGGGCAAGGTGGCGCGCGGCGGCGCGGGCAAACAGGTTCATAGGATATTCCCCAAATAAATCAGACAGTCCCAATAACCCCCGAGTGTATAGGATCGACGTGCGCGTGCAATCTGTAATTGCCGCGGGGCGTGCGGTTCGGGTCTTGCCCGCGCGGCCGGCTTGGCGCATGCTGGCGCGAACGAAGGGAACAGCGCATGAACGACACAGGCAAGACAGAGCCGTCCCACGGCTGGCAGCAAGGCCCTGAAACCGGCGGCGACGAGCACGACAGTGACGGCCCGGCGCTGGTGGGCACGGTGCGGCTGGGGTCCTATTTCCGCTTTGCGTTTTTTGCCACGCTCGGGCTCCTGCTGCCGCTGGCGCTTGTGGTGCTTGCCGCTTTCATCCTGATGCCGTTTTTTGGCCTGCCCGGGCTGCCGGGCGGCTTTCAGGTGGAGCTGCGGGAACTGACCATGGCGCTGATCGTGGCCCCGGCCCTGATTGCGGCGGCCATGAGCGCGGGTTATCTGGTCGAATGCTGGATTGCGCCCGACCGCGGCGACCAGCCGCTGGAATTTGACGGCGAGCCCGGTTTCCTGAACCTGAGCCCGAGCAGCCGGCAGGCGCTGTTGCTGTTCGGCTGGCGCGGCACGGCCAATATCATTGCTGTGGTCGCGCTCGTGGGTGTGCTGGTGAAAATCGTCGGCATGCTGTTCGCGGGCGCGGCGGTGCTGGCGATCCTTGCCGCCGTGCTGCCGGTCATGATCATGTTCATCCTTCTTCTGGTCCTGCCCTATGTGATGGCCGGCCTGATGGGCCTTGGCGCCCGGCTGGGGCTGCCGGTGGCGGCCCGCATCGGCCGCGCGGGCCTCAGGTTCGACGCACCATGAAGGCGCTGGCCCTGTTCCTTGCCATGGCGGTCGGCACGCCCGTGTTTGCGGATGACCCGTGCCCGCCGGGCGCCGGGCGCCTGGTCGAAACCCGCCTGTATCTCGGGCGGGATATCGGCGAGGGGGACGAGGTTTCACCTGCCGATTTCACCGGCTTTCTGGAGGGCGAGGTGGTGCCGCGCTTCCCCGCCGGTTTCACGGTGCTGGACGGCGCCGGTTACTGGCGGGGCTGCACGGCGCTGGACGAAGAAGGCGGCTGCGAACGCATGAAGATGCTGATCGTCTTGCATGCGGGTACGGCGGATGCCGACACGGCGCTGGCCGCCATCGCCCGTGCCTATGCGGTGCGTTTCCGGCAGCAGGCCGTGCTCAAGACCGACAGCATCACCTGCATGGCGATACTCGGGCCAAATAACTAGGCAAAAATCTCGTCTTCGGTCGGTGCATCCAGTGGCCTGATGGCACGCCCCGCCAGCCGCCAGCCGCGCAGGAAATTGAACAGCACCAGCGCACAGGCCCCGTAAAAAAGCGGCGATATCCCGTTGAAATGCAGGCCCCCGGCCATGATCAGGGTCAGGGCCATGGCATGCACCATATAGGGCAGGCTGTTCAGCAGGCCGAAGGCAATGGGCCGCCTGAGCCGGCGCTGGACCAGCCACCAGGCAATGGCCGAGACCGGCAGGTACAGGAAAATGACATCATAGATGACGGCACCAAGGGCGGCTGCCAGGAAGTTGCTGTACAGCATCTGCCATAGTAGGGCTGATTTGTCGAATACCCCGTCGGTCATAGCCTTGTAGGCCGTGCCCTGCATGGCGGTCATGGCCACCATGATGACCACGACCGCCAGGAAATATTCCTCGACCCTGAGCCGGAGGAACAGGCGGATCGCCGTGCGGCCTTCAAGCAGGCCGGGTGTTTTGGTCTTTGTGCTCAGGTCCTGTCTCCCCCATCAAGGCACGGTGCGGGCCAGATAGGCCTTGTGTCGCGCCCTTGCATCCTTGCGCAGGATCGCCCCCGGACGCAAGAGGTTGAAGGCGATGATGGCCGGCCAGGCCAGATAGAACATCGGCAAGTGGACCCCGAATACCAGCATGAAATAGGCCGAATGCGCGACGTAGGTGAGGGCGCCGACAGGGCCGATCCAGTCGTCCGGCAAGGCGAAATGGCGGCCAACGCCGAACACCAGCATGCAAACGGGAAGGTAAAGGAGCGCGAGTTCGTAAACGACCGCGACAATGCAGGCAAAGGCAATCAGCAGGCTGATGTCGTTTCCGGCCCCGCTGGTTCCGCCCGTGGGCGACAAGCCCAGCAGGTCCCCCAGCAGGCCAGCAATGACCATGGCGATGATGGCGAAGGCAAATTCCTCAAGCCGCAGGCGCCAGAACAGGTCCCAGGGGTGTTCGAGGATATAACGGCGGGCAATCATGTCGGAAGCTCCTTCAGGGAAGGGGGGCGGCCGGCGGCGGACCGCCGGCCCGGGCATTTTCAGGCGAATATTTCGTCCGTTTCCGGCACGGCGTCATCAAGCCGGCGTTTCACCAGCCAGTAGGCGCGGCCGAAATCATAGAGGATGATGCTGGCCCATGCGGCATAGAGCCAGGGCATGGAGGGCGCCATCATGAGCAGGAACCAGATCGAATGCAGCACGTAGGGCAGGCAGTTCAGAAGCCCTGCACCCGCGGGCCGTGCCACCAGCCGCCGGCACAGCGCCCATGCCCCGGCGCTGACAGGCAGATACAGGAACACCAGTTCGTAAAACAGGCTGATGACCAGCCCGATGCCAAAAAGCTCGCCCAGCCGGGGTGCGCGTCCGCTGTAGAGGCCGAGGGCCGGGCCCAGAAGGCCGTACAGCAGGCCGAACCCGACCATGGAGGCCATGGCAACCAGAAACTCTTCGCCCCGCAGTTTGAAAAACAGTCCCGTAAGCATGTCTTGCCGGTGGTTCGTTTCCATGATGCCGCTCCTTCGTTGATGTTTTCGGGTCGGATTTCTTTTTTTCAGTTATTTCTGTCGCAACAGAAATAGACGGGTAAAATTTTTTGGCCCTGTGACCGGGCGGCGCATCCGCGCGCCGTGTCGTTTCAAATGTCCCGTCGTGGGGCCGGGTCTCAGCCTTTTTTGCTGCCGGGCAGGAAACGCGCGACCTTGCTGCCCATTTTCATCAAGGCCACCAGGGTCGGTTTCGGCAGCCGGTTCATCTGGCCGTACCAGTCGCTCAGGGTATCGACGAACGCGAGCATGTCTTCCATGCGCGCCTTCACCTCGGCGTCGGTCTCGCTGTCGTCGGCGGCTTCGAGGCTGGTCTGCCGGAGCACGGTCAGGGTCGGGTCGATCTCGCGGCGTTTGCGTTCGGCCACGATGGTCATCAGCATGGTCCAGAGGTCTTTTTCCGCCGTGAAATGGTCACGCCGGTCGCCCAGCTTCTGTTCCGTGCGCACCAGTTGCCAGCTCAGCAGTTCCTTCAGGGACGTGGAGACGTTCGAGCGCGCGATGCCCAGGGTTTCGCTGATTTCCTCGGCAGTCAGCGGTTTTGGCGACAGATACAGAAGCGCATGGATCTGCGACACCGACCGGTTCACGCCCCAGCGGGTGCCCATTTCACCCCAATGCAGGATATAGCGTTCAACGGCGGGGGTCATCTTCATGGTCGGCACTTTCGTCTGTAATTTCTGTACAGACAGAAATTACAGACTTTCGGATGCGGGTGTCAATGTATCAGGGTGTCAGTTGGCTGTGGCAGGCTGTCGCACCCGGAGACATGCGGGGGGCGGCGGGACGGGAAATCTGGGGGCATGGGGAATAGGAGATTTGCCTATGTCCATCTTTTTCGTGCCGTGACAGTGCAGCGCGCGAGGGGCGGCTGATATGAAATATCCGTATCAATAAAATTATTTGTCGCTGCAAGTCTTGCGGCAATTCAACGGCCGGCCGCATGAAGTTCCCTGGCAAGTGTCCCGACGAGTTGGCCGGCTGGCAGTTCACGCGACAGTGCTGCCGCCTGTCCGGCCCAGTGCGCTGCGAATTCGTTGCTGCCCGATTTGGCTGCAATCGCATGCAGTTTCTTGGCGGCATCATAGGCAAGTGGATAGGGCGCGGGAAGGGGGCTTCCTGCTGCCTCGCAATGCTCGATGAAGCGGTTGACGATGCCGCGTGCGGGCCGACCTGACAGGACCGCTGTCAAGCGTGTCACGCTGCCGCGTTCGCTGGACAGGTTCTGTCGGTAACCCGCATTTGCCGCCGATTCCGGGCACAAGACAAAGGCCGTCCCGAGTTGCGCGGCAACAGCGCCGAGATCAAGGGCGGCACGAATGCCCGCGCCGTCCATGATCCCGCCTGCCGCGATCACCGGCAGGCGTGTCTTTGCCACCAGGATACGCGTCAGAACAAATGTGCTCAGCTTCTCGTCCACTGCCTCCGGATCAAACATGCCGCGATGGCCGCCGGCTTCGATCCCTTGCGCGACAATGCCGTCAATGCCTGCGGCCTCTATCGCTTGCGCCTCCGCCAGATTGGTTGCTGTGGCCAACGTCTTCACGCCTGCCGCGCGCAACGCCGCTATCCTGGATGCCGAAGGAAGGCCGAAGTGGAAGCTGACAATCGCGGGCCGCTCGTCCAGCAACATCCGGAACGCGGCTTCGTCGGTCAAAAAACTTTGGTAAATTTCGGTCAACTCTGCCGGTGCGTCGGCACCAAAGTCAGAAAACAGGGGCGTCAGATGTTCAAGCCAATCCGCCTCCCTTTTCTTGTCGCGTTTGGCTGGTTCATGGCAAAAGACATTCACATTGAACTGTCGTTCCGTCAGCGCCCGGGTTTGGATGATGGCCGCGCGCGCTTGCTCTGCCGTATTGGCGCCGATGCCCAGCGAACCAAGCCCGCCTGCATTTGAAACGGCGGCGGCAAGCTCTGGCGTGGAAACGCCTGCCATTGGCGCCTGAACGATGGGAAGCTCTGTGCCAAGGATATCGATCATGTCACTTCCTTCTCGAAGGTGTGTACCCAGCTTATGCGATCAACCGCGTCACGCGAAGCGCCAAGGTTCCTGATGGCCAGGATTTGGGTGAACATATTCCCAGCAAATATCGTGAGCTTGCCTTTGACACAAGGGACCGGTTTGCACCGCGTGCCAACTCATGACCCTGGCTCATGCATTCAAGACCTGCGGGCAGGTTTAAATGCGCCGTTTCATGCCTATCTTTCATGGGTAGCGAGGGAGGATATATTCATGCCACACGACACACACGCCGCCTGGCAACTGGCGCAACTGAATGTGGGCAAAACCCTGTATCCCATGGGGCACCCGGGCATTGCCGATTTTGAAAATGCGCTGGATGCCATCAATGCGCTCGCGGAAGCGTCACCCGGTTTTGTGTGGCGGCTGAAGGACGATACGGGCAATGCAACCGGGGTGCGCAGCCCTTTGGGCGATGATGTGCTGGTGAACATGAGCGTGTGGCGGGATGTTGAAAGCCTGCGCGCCTATGTCTACAAAAGCGGGCACACGGCCTATCTGGCACGCCGGAAAGAATGGTTCGAAATGCCGACCGAACCGCACATGGTGTTATGGTGGGTGCCGGCCGGGCACCGGCCCACGGTGGTGGAGGCTGCGGCGCGGCTGATGTACCTGCGCGACCATGGCCCCACGCCACAGGCCTTCACCTTCAAGCGCGCGTTCGCACCCGACGGCGAAGCGCTGGCGCTTTCCCGCCCCTGACAGCCCGTCCCTGACAGGCAGAATGCGGGCTGAACGCCCGCCGGTTTTGCTTCACGAACCTGGGCCTGCCGCCGTCTCCCCCGAAGGACAAGCCCTGGGGAGAGACCGGTGCCCGATTATGCCTTTGTCATGCCGTTCGCGCTGGATGACACCACAGCCTATATCCTGACCTGCAAGCGGCCCTTCCTGCAGAAGCGCGACAAGGGTGCGCCCGTGCAGGGCATCGTGCCGGAATGGGCCGGGCAGTGGGGACTGGTGGGCGGGCAGGCGGCCAGCGGCGAAAGCGGGCCGGATGCTGCCACGCGCCTGTTTCACGAACAGACCGGGCTCAACCTGTCGGATGCCGATGTCTGCCGCAATTTCCTGCTGGGTAACATGAGCTTCCTGAGCCTGGAGACCGCCGCATCGGAACCCTTCACCCTGTGCTGCATCTTCACGACCGTGGGCGGTATCCGGCTTCTGGAATCGGTGCTGCATGATGTCAAGGGCACGGTGCAGGCCAGTAACGACCTGATTGCGGATGTGGCGGCGCTGCCGGTCCTGGACGTGGTGTCGCGCGCGGGATCGGCTGCTGAACCGCCGGGCGGCTGGTCGAAATATCTGGTTGCCAATTATTTCGGCGGCAAGGTGCCGGGCCAGTTCAATACCGAGATCGACACCATGTCCCGCCAGTTGCGCCAGAATTCGGTTCAGAAAAACGACTTTCTGGTCACCGCGCTGTGCGCGGCGCCCAATTGAAGGAGCCAACAGCGTGCCCAATGGCTGGAGCATAACCCTGACCCCGAAAAGCATCGCAGCCCTGACCGCCGGCGGTCTGGTTTTGGGCTATGGCATCTGGAAATATTGCACACGCACCCGTCCGCGCCGGGACGTCTATACCAGCCTGGGCACGGTGCGCGATTTCAGGCCAACCACCGAAGAAGTGGTCGCCTGGGCACGGTCGCCCGGTGGCCGCACAGTGAATGAATTCGATTTTGGTGCCCTGACGGCGACAGAGGTCAGGGCCATCAGCAACCGGCTGCATACGGTTATTGCCGGCGGCGGTATCTGGGTTTGGGACGGAGCGGCGGGGTCCGGCAGTACCGACAATGCCCGCGGGCTCCTGGACGGCACGTTCCACCGCGGCCAGTGTGAAGTGCCGGCCCGCGCGCTGATGCTGCTTTTGACCACACCGACACCCTATGGTTTCGGGCTTGATCCGTCTGCCGTCCAGATCGCGACCTACAGCGGCGCGGGCAGCAGGGGCTTCATTGCGGCCCATGCCGGCGCCCCCCTGGGCCTGGCGCCCAATATCTATGATGCGGGTGGGCACCCGTCCAATTATTATAGCTGGGGCAACCACAAGGTGGTGGCCTTTACCGACCCGGTCAGCCATGCCGTCACCTATTTCGATCCGTCCTATGCCACCACGCAGGGCGGGAACGGCAGCTATGCCGCGCTTGCCAACATGGTGGCGGCGCAAACCGTGATCCCGAACCCCGCACCGGCAATGGACCAGTTCGGCACCCTTTTTGTCGAAAGTTTCTCGATGACGGACGACGCGGCGCCCCCGGCGCTGAAGGGGTTTTACCTGACCTGCGCCAAACAGAAAAACGGCCTGGCGCTGGCAACAACCGCTGATGCGACCGGCCCCAATGCCGGGAATTTCGAATTTATCGAGATCGGGCCGTTCAACCCGTCACCACACACCGGGGCGGTTGCCAACAATTTCAATTACGATCCCAACGTCAATTATCTGCACGGTCTTGTGCTGCATTAGGCCGCCAGGCGGTCAGCGCACCACAAACGGGTCGGAGAAACGTTCTTCGCTCGCCAGGGTTTCGTCGGTCAGGGTTTCAAGGAACGCCAGCAGGGCGGCCTTCTCTGCGTCGGTCATGTTCAGGGGGCGTGGCTGGTTGTTGTTGCCGGCCAGCCGGGCATCCAGGTTCGGGTTGGCCTGCACGCCGCTGTCGTAAAAATCGATCACTTCTTCAAGGGTCGCGAAGCGCCCGTCATGCATATATGGCGGCGCGATGGCGATGTTCCTGAGGCTGGGCGCCTTGAACTTCTGGTCGCCCGCGCCGTCGTCGCCCGTGACCGTGATATCCAGGCCGTTATTATGGATATCGTCGCTGATATGGGCGCGGGTGTCGTGGCAGCGCGCGCAGCCGACCGAACGGCCACCCCGGTCCGAGCTTGGCCCGCCGAACAGTTCGAAGCCCAGAAGCTCCTCCTCGGTATAAACGGCCTCGAAATCACCCGCGTTGCCGGCGCCCGCAACCTCGAAGGCGCTGTCATATTTTGCGTGGGTGCTGGTGATGGCGCGCACAAACTGCGCGAGGGCGAGCGAGATACGTTCGCTGGTGACCGTGCTGTCGCCAAAGGCGGCTTCAAACAGGGCGCCATAATAGTCGGTTTCGGCCAGCTTGACCTCAAGCTCGGTCAGGGTCATGCCCATTTCGGTGCTGTCCTGGATCGGCATCAGCACCTGGTCCTCAAGCGTGTCGGCGCGTTCGTCCCAGAAAAAATGGCCCCGCTCGTAATAGCGTGCGTTCGCGAGCCGCATGCTGTGGCGCCCGGTCAGCCCGCCCGCAAAACCGGTGGACAGCACGTCGGGATCGGAAAAGCCATGGTCCTGCTGGTGGCAGGATGCGCAGGCCACCGTATCGTTGGCCGACATCTTGCGGTCATAGAACAGCACCCGACCGAGCGTTGCGCCGGCGTTGGTGATGGGGTTGCCGTCGGGCGTATTGTCGGCGTCGGCCACCGGGCCATTCTGGTAATAGGGCGGCAGGTCGACGTCCGCATCGGCATAGAGGAACGTCTCGTCCGGCAGGATGGGTGCGTCCATGCGCGTGCCCGGCAGGGCGTCGCCGATGGTGAGGATAAAATCGTCGGTGGCGCTGCCGCCCCGGCGGTCGGACGCCGTGACCACCACCAGATAATTGCCGGCGGTTGTCGGGGTGCCGCTGATGGTGCCGCCCGATGTGCTGAGGCCCGGCGCAGACGGGGTGATCAGGAGGCTGTAATAGACCGTGTCGCCGTCCGCATCGGTGAAGCTGGTGTCACCCTGCGAGGTGTCATAGCTGAAGCCGGTGCCGATATAACCGGTCTGGTCGCCGTTCGGCAGCGCCAGGCTGGGCGCGCTGTTGGGGAACCGGTCGACGGGGTGGCCCGTGCCGTCCCCGGACCTGAGCGGCGGTTTGGCACCGACCGCACTGCCGGCCGCCAGAAAGGCCAGCCCCAGCATGAAGATGCCCGCCCCGCGCACACGGCGCCTTTTGCCCGTAAAAACCATTCGCCCCTCCCAACCGGTGTGGCGCGCAGGCGGTGCAATACGCCAATGCGGCCAATACCGGTTTTACGGGCAAGCACCCGCAAGCCGGCGTAATATTTTGTATTAAAATGTAACAGGGCCGAACGTGGGGGTGCCGGCCCTGTGTTTTTGTCTATCGCGCCGCGCCGTCAGGCGGCGCCTGTTTGTTGCGGCCCCACCCGGCGCATGGCCGGCACACACATGCCCAGAAGGGCCACCAGGGTGAGGGTCAGGCCACAGAGCGCAAAGAAGGGCGTGATGGCCACACGGCTCAGCAGCCAGCCACCGGCAGAGGCCGAAATGGGCGCCATGCCCATGACGATGAACATGAACAGGCTCATGACCCGGCCCATCTGCGCCGGCGGGGTGCGCGCCTGCAGCCAGGAAAAGGCCTTTACCTGCACCATGCCGCCGACCATGCCGATGGCCAGAAGGATGGCTGCGCCGACAATCGTGCTTTGCACCAGGCCGAAGATGGCCAGCACGGCCCCCAGCAGGCAATCGACACTCAGAAGCATCCAGCCCACCGATTTCCAGCGCGGGCCCTTGCCGGCCCCGGCGATGATGACCCCGATCAGCATGCCGATGCCGTTGGCGCCAATAAGGGTGCCGAAGGAAGCCGCGCCGCCATCAAGCCGGGTTTCGGCCAAGACCGGCAGGCCGACCTGGATCGGCCCGCCGATCAGGATCTGGATCAGGCCCATATAAAGGAACATGGTGCGCATCTCGACATCGCGCACGGCAGCCACAAGCCCGGTCCACAGAAGGTGCCAGACACCGCTTTCATGGGGTGCGCCGTGCCCGCCGCCGAACAGTTTCACCTTATAGAGGGTGAAGGCCGACAGAAGGAAACTGAGCGCATCGAGCGCGAACACGAGCGCAAGGCCAGCCGTATCCTCGATGGTTTCGTGCCCGCCGATGGTCTCTGTGCCAAAAAGTGTGATCACCAGGCCGGCGATGACAGGACCGAGGAACATGGTGACCTGGCGCATGCCCATCATCATGCCGTTGGCCTGCGGCAGCTTTTCGCGCGGCACCACAAAGGGCAGGATCGAACTGCCGGCCGGGTAGGCAAAGGCACTCGCGAAGCCGATGGCGGCGGCCAGCACATACAGCGCATTCAGGGTGATCGACTGGTCATAGACCATCCAGGCCAGAAGCCCCAGAAGCACGGTGTTGACATATTTGGAGATGATCAGCACCGCGCGCGGCGAATATTTGTCGACAATCGCGCCGCCCAGCAGGATGAAAATCGCGCGCGGGATGCCGATCACCGCCAGCACGATGCCCAGCGCGAACGGATCGCCGGTCACCTTCAGGGTCAGCCAGGGCAGGCCGATGATGGTAAACTGGTCCCCCAGCATGGAGATGAAACCGCCGCCCATAAGCCAGGCGAAGCTGGGCGGCAGTCTTGTTGTGCCCGGCGCCGTGGCGGCGGCGGCATTGTCGGGTTGGGGCGCTGTTTTTTCCGGGTTTTCCGGGTTTTCCGGCTTCTGCCCCGCTGTCGTGACATCGGTCATTTTTTCTTGCTTTCGGTTTGCTGTGCGATTTTTTCCATCATTTCCTGGAAACCGTGTTTGGGCGCGGCGGCCTCGTTGCCGGCAAAAATCTCGCCGGCTTCCAGTTCGGCGATGGCCTTTTTTGTCCAGTCCAGTTCCGTGCGCATGTGCGCGATCGAATTTTCCATCAACAGCCGCATGCCGCCCGTGGTGAAGTCGCGGATGTGCCTCAGCACGGCCTCATTGATGGTGATGCCCTGTTCAAGCCGCGTGATCCGGGCGCTGAACAGTGCCACCGCTTCCTGCCGGTCGGCCAGATGCAGGAACACGAGGGCAGGGTACAGCGGGTGTTTCGGCCCTTCCTGGCCGCCCAGTGTTTCGACGATCAATTGCTGCATGCGCGCGCGGCCGGCGTCCGTGAGGCCATAGATGGTGCGCACGGTGCGGCCGGTTGTTTCCTGGCCCTTCTCCGCGATCAGGCCGCCGCCGGCCAGTTGTTTGACCGCATAATAAAGCGTGCCGACATCGACATCGAGATAGCTCTCCACATGCGCGGCCTTCAGCCGGCGCTTGATCTCGTAGGGGTGCATGTCGCCCCGGTGCAAAACACCGAGGATAAGCATTTCGGCTTTCATTCTTGTTTGCCTTTGGTCTTTTGCTGTCGTGGCCCGGGGTTCCGGAAAATAGTTTAATTAAACT
>SBGU01000045.1 GCA_006226495.1 Alphaproteobacteria bacterium | reverse complement strand
CGGCTTTCGCGGATCGGCTTGCCGTTGTCCAGGCTTTCCAGCACCGCCAGGATGCGGGAATGTTTCTGCACCAGCCGCGCCAGCGCATACAGGTAGCGCGCGCGGCCATGGCCACCGAGCGCCACCCATTTGGGCTGGGCTGCGCGGGCGGCGGCAACGGCGGCGTCCACTTCCGCCTGCCCCGCAGCCGTCAGCTCAGCCAGCTTTTCGCCGGTCGCGGGCGCATAGGTTGCGAACATTTTGGCATTGGCGGGTTTCAGCCACTGGCCGCCGATAAACAGGCCGAACTTGCCATCATGCGCCTTCAGCCATGCATCGACATTGGCCCTGCTTTCGGGCGCCGGGCTATAGTCCATGGTATCGAACTTCTCTTTTACGGTCATCGTCTGCTCCCTAGCCCATCGGGTGGCGGTAGGCGGCGGAATAACCGCCGAAGGCATGATATTCAAGCTGGCGTTCGAGGTCGCCCAGAAGGCTCGAGGCACCGAACCGGAACAGGTCCGGGCTCAGCCAGTCGCGGCCCAGTTCTTCCTTGATCAGGGTCAGGTACGCGACTGCATCCTTGGCAGTCTTGATACCGCCCGCGGGCTTGTAACCGACCTGCTGGCCCGTGCGGTCCTCGAAATCGCGGATCTGGCGGATCATCACCAGACTCACCGGCAGGGTCGCATTCACGCCTTCCATGCCGGTCGAGGTCTTGATGAAATCGGAGCCCGCCATCATCGCGGTCATCGATGCCTTGGCCACCTGGGTCAGGTTGCCATGTTCGCCGGTCGCCAGGATGCTTTTCATCAGCGCAGGGCCACAGGCTTGCTTGAAAGACTTCACTTCATCATACAGCGCCTGCCAGTTGCCGGTCAGCACATGGGCGCGGGTGATGACGATATCGATCTCATTGGCACCCGCAGCCACCGAGCGGCGGATTTCCTCAAGCCGGGTCTCGATGGGCGCAAGGCCCGCCGGGAAACCGGTCGAAACTGCAGCGACCGGCACGCCGGTGCCCTCAAGCGCCTTCACGGCGGTGGGCACCATTTCATGATACACGCACACGGCGCCGGTGGTCAGGCGCATGTCGCCGACACCCAGCTTTTCCATGATATCGGCACGCACAGGATGCGCGGCCTTGCGGCACAGGCGCTCGACCCGGCCCGGCGTATCGTCGCCCGCAAGGGTCGTCAGGTCGATACAACTGATCGCCTTCAGCATGAAGGCAAGCTGGCTGTCCTTCTTGACCGAACGGCGGGTGCCGATGGTCCCTGTGCGGCGCTCGACCGCGCTTTTGTTGACACGGATACCGTCCAGCCAGTCGGCATGGAAGGCAGTGCCCCGATTGATCGAACCTTCAGGTGTCATGACCTATCCCGAATAGATGACTTTTTCCTAGGCGACACAAAGTCAAATCCTGACCCAAAGGTCAAGAAATGAATCAGGCCGTCCCGGTATTTTTCAGCCGGCTGGCACCCAGAAGCATCAGCCCGCCGATCAGGTAGCCCGTGGCAAGCCGGTGCGGCAGGGTTTCAAACCCGCCAAGGTCCGGGATCGCCCAGGGCAGATACATGCCCGACGATGCCAGCACCGAATGGATAATACCAAATTCCGTGAAGATGGCGGCAGCAAAAGCGGCCACCGCAGCCCGGACAAATCGCCGGTCGATGATCCACACCACCAAGGCGCCCCAGATCAGGCTGGTGAGGATATAACCCCGCGCCATGGCCCCCAGCATATAATAGCCCTGCAACCAGTCCACGCTCAGCGAATTGGCGGCATCGCCAATGCGGCCCATCAGGTCGCTGACCTTGCTGTGGGCATAATTCAGGATGCCGGGCACGGTGGCGAACAACAGCGCCGGCGCATGGCGCACATCGGCACCGGTGAACGCAAGGCGCAGGATATCGCAGGCCACAACCACGAAGATGGGCTTCAGCACGGCTTCCGGCATCATCTGGGACGCAAAGGCGATCACGCCCAGGAAACCGAACGCGGTCGCAAAACCGGCGGCGCCAAGGGCATAACCCGTGCGCGCGCCCATGCGTTTGTAGGTCGCGTGACCGAAGTAAGGCGTGGTTTGCACCACACCGCCAAACAGCGCACTGACGGCCGTGGCGGCGGCATCAAGGCGCACCACCTTGCCGGCATCGAATTCGTCACCGGTGATCTTGGCGCCGGCGACCACATTCACGCTGCTGGCCGCGATCAGCAGCGCAAACGGAATGATGATGCCCAGGTTGTTGGTCACATCGCCGAACACAGCCATAAAGCCTTCCACGGTCGGGGTCGGCAGGGCGACCTGCAGGTCCGGCATTTCGTTGATGACATAACCGTCGCCCGCGCCCGCAAAGGCCAGCAGGTAATAAAGCGCCGTGCCGCCCACGATGGCGAACACCGCGCCCGGCAGGTTGAAGGGCAGCTTGTGGCCCGCAATCAGGGCGAAGGCCATGATGACCAAGGACACGATGCCGACTTCAGGCAGCGAGAATACGCCATACAGCGCCTCTGCGCCCAGCCAGACGGTCGCGATGCCGGCCATGGCGCCCACCAGGGCCATTTGCGGCATTTCGCGCTGCATGGCGCGGCCGAAGAAGGACAGGCCAAACTTCACCGCCGCCATCCAGACCGTGCAGGCCATGCCCAGAACCCAGGCCTTGTGCGCCGCGGCGTCCGGGCCCAGCACATCGAGGTTGGCAAGGTAGGTCGGGCCAAGGATGAAGAAACACATACCAAATTCGGTCGGCAGGTCCATACCGATGGGGATACTGGTCAGGCGTTTGTTGCCGGTGGCTTCGCGGGTTTTTTTGGTCAGGAAATAGAAGGCGATATTGCCGAACAGGATGCCGGCCACGGCACCCGGGATCACGCGCGCGAAAATGACTTCGGGGGGGAAACCGAAACCGCCGATCAGGATGCTGGCCAGCACAAACAGGTTGACCGTTACATCCAGAAAGAAGGCCATGCCGGCATTCAGATCCGCCGAAAACTGCGAGCTTGGCTCGGCCACCTGAAATACCGCCGTATTATTGTCCGACATACTTGTCCCCTGATCCCACTTTTGTTTCTGTCATTGTCCATCAGTTGAAGGATGTGGTCTTGCGCCTTGGAATACGCTGTTCATCCTCAAATGCACGGAAGCGCTCCTCCAGCTTCCATTGCAGACGGGCTTTCTCGCTTGTCTTGAGGAAAGCGCTGCAGTCTGCCCCAGCGGCGGCGCCTTCCGCTACATCTTTTTCGCACGGTGCCGATTTCCACAGGCTTTCGCCCGGCAGGAAACTGTAGGTCAGCGCGTTGCGCGACGCATGGCGCATCTCGAAATAGGGCACCTTGTAGGTACGCCAGTAGCGCACATATTCGTGCGTCAGGTCGATACGCGACACGCCTTCATCGTCGGTCGACAGCGCATAGGGCACATCCATGTCGCGGTACAAGGCGAGCGGATGGTCGCGCCCCGAAATGCCCAGGATGGTATCGTTGCTGGTGAGGTTGATCTCGACCATGATGCCTTCTTTCGCCATGTGCTCCAACAATTCAGCCGAGTTGTCTTCATAGGCGACCGCAACCCCGTGGCCGATGCGTTTGGCATGGCCCAAATCGATGGCTTCGCGGATATGGAACGTAAGCTCCTTGGGGTCTACGAGCCCGATGGCCAGTTCGCCGGCATGCAGCGAAATATTGCGCGCACCCTTGTTGCGGTACAGCCAGTCGATCATGTGCATATGCAGGCTATAGTCCCTGAGCGCGATGTAACCGTCTTCCGGCGCCACCAGATTGGCGCCCACGACCATCGGTTCTTCCTGCATCACCTGCCAGCCCAGGATGAACTGGCCATAGACCAGCGCCGGGCTCATTTCCCGGATCACCTGATGGAGGAGACGGATTTCCACGTCACAGCCCGGCTTGGCCGCGTCGGTCCCGCAGCCCAGAAGCTGGTCCTTGCGCGCCATGGCATCCGCGATCTGTTTGCGGACCGACGCCACCAGCCCCGGCATCGCCTTGCCGAACGGGCCGGCTATCAGGGTCTTGTAATCCGCCGCCATATCGCCCGACAGTTTCACATCGGCCAACAGCGGAAAGAGTTCCGGCAGCACGATGGTTTCCATGATCTCGAGATAGAGCACATTCTGGCGCCCTGCCCGGTCTGCCACCTCGGCCAGTTGGTCACCAAGGCGGGCGGCGTTCACATTGATGCGATCGAAGGTGGCAAAAAACTGGTCATGCCCGGACCAGCCGCTTGTGGGCACATAGGACCGGGTCGACAGCGCGTTGATCAGGTCATGGCGCACGTCCTTGTCCAGCCGGGCGGCATCCGCCGTCATCCAGCCGCTGGCGGCGCAGTCGGCACCTTCCCTGAACTTGATGGCGGGAATGCTGGTATCGACACACAGGCCGTCCTCGGCCGCCCAGTCGAGCCACGATTCGGCATAAACGGCACCGCGCAGGTGGGTATGGATATCGCCGCCCTTGGGGAAAGCTTCCAGCACCTGCCGGAGCCGGCCGTTCTCGGCGGCCCAACTGATGGTGGCCCCCGCCGTGCGCGCCTTCAGGTCGCGCTGGTCGTCTGAATGTGCGGGCTGCCCCAGCCCTGCCAACGCCAAAAGTGTTGCGGCGGCAATTGCCCCCAACCCTGCTCGCATATTTTCCTCCCGCCCACTTGCCGAATGCGTGCGATCCGCCTAGGCTCTCGCCCCACACCATAACCGAGACATTGCCGAAATAACATAAGGCAAGAAACATAAGGCTTCAGGGCATGGCCAAGCTGTATTTCTACTATTCCGCCATGAATGCGGGAAAGACCACCACCCTACTTCAGTCCAGCTTCAACTATCAGGAACGTGGCATGAACACCATGCTGTTCACCGCGGCCCTTGACGACCGTTTTGGCGTCAGGAAGATCGCGTCCCGTATCGGGCTGAACGCCGAAGCACACCTATTCGACGCCAATCTTGACCTTTTTGTCAAGATTGCTGATGCCCTGAAAACGCGGCCCATCCATTGTATCCTGGTGGACGAATCCCAGTTCCTGACACGCGAGCAGGTGTTCCAGTTGGCGTCGGTGGCCGACAGCCTCAAGATCCCGGTGCTGTGTTATGGCCTGAGGACCGATTTTCAGGCCAACCTGTTCGAGGGCAGCCAGTGGCTGCTGGCGATCGCCGACGAGCTGAACGAGCTGAAAACCATCTGCCCGTGCGGCCGCAAGGCAACCATGAACCTGCGCATTGACGAAAAGGGCAATGCGGTCAAAGAAGGCGCATCCATCGAGATCGGCGGCAACGACCGCTATATTGCCTTGTGCCGCAAACATTTCATGGAACGGGTCAATGGCCCCGACGGCCACGCCGGCACAAGCAGCCACAGCGCCGGCTAGGACGCCCGGCGCCGTTTCTTCAGGCCGAAGTCGCGCCTGTGGAACCGGTGGTAAATAAGCACAAAACCGCTGAGCGCAAACAGCACCGCGCTCAGCGCCGCGACCATCACCAGCGGGTGGTTGAAATTCTCCCGCTCGTCATAGTCCATGATGTGCAGCATCCAGAAGAAATCATAGAAGCGCCAATAGTCGTTCCGCCGCGCCATGACCCGGCCTTCGGCGGGCGAGACATAAAGGCGTGTGCCATCGGCATCGTCGAACAGTACCTGCCACACCGGCAGCGGGCCGCGGTAGTCACCGGGTTCGGCGTCCAACAGGCTGGCCGATGTCGGCATGCCCTGCCCTGAAAAGTCGGCAGCCGCAACCGCCTTGGCGGCTTCTTCGGAAAGCGGCGCCAACGCGCTGCCGGTCTCGGCATCCAGAAGCAGCAGCCGGTCGTCCGCCGTGCGGATTTCGGCGGCCAGCCGGTCCCCGACATAACGCCCCTTGACCGACAATACATCCGGCACCTCGGCCATCAGGCGGGTTACCTGCAGGCCGGTCAGCGCAGCGGGCTTTGTTTCGGCGATATTGCCTTCACCGCGCACGAGGGTGATGGGAATCCAGGTCATCACCAAGCCACCCGCCGTCCAGGCCAGGAACTGGAGCCCGACCAGAAGCGCGATCCATTTGTGCAGTTTGCTGGCGAAAAGATGCAGTCGTGTGGCCATTGCCGTCCCCCGTTGGTCCTGTGCCAGAAAGCACAGGCGCCGGAAGGACAGCAAGTAAATTCTAGGCGTTATGACCCAAGACGGCCTTCAGCTCGAGGAAGTCGGTGAAGGCATGCGCGCCCCATTCCCGACCGTTGCCCGACTGTTTGTAACCGCCAAACGGCGCCGTCAGGTCCCCCGCAGCGCCATTGATATAGACCATGCCCGTGCGCATGCGGGCGGCCACGCGCTGGGCGCGTTCATGGTCTTTCGACTGCACGGCACCCGACAGGCCGTAAGGGCTGTCGTTGGCGATGCGGATGGCATCGGCTTCGTCGTCATACCCGATGATCGACAGCACGGGGCCGAAGATTTCCTCTCGCGCGATGGTCATATCGGGGGTCACGTTCGCGAACACCGTGGGTTTGACATAAAAGCCGCCTTCAGGGCAGCCTTCCGGATGGCCGGGGCCGCCGGCCACAAGGCGCGCACCTTCGTCGATGCCGACCTGAATCAGGTCCTGTACCTTGCGGTACTGCATGCCATTGGCAATCGGCCCCATGTTGGTGCCATCAGCCATCGGGTCACCCGGCACGACCGACGACACAGCCTGGCCGGCAATCGCGGCGGCTTCGTCCATGCGGTCGTGCGGCACCAGCATGCGCGTCAGCGCCGTGCAGGTCTGGCCGGTGTTGCGCATCACGCCCACGGCGCCGGCGGCAACCGCTTTTTCGAAATCGGCATCATCCAGCAGGATGTTCGCGGACTTGCCGCCCAGTTCCTGCGCCACGCGCTTGATGGTGGCGGCGGCATTGGCTTGCACCGCAGCACCCATACGGGTCGAGCCGGTGACCGACATCATATCCACATCAGGGTGGCCGGACAGCGCGTGGCCGACCGGTAGGCCTTCACCGTAAACCAGGTTATAAACACCGGCCGGCACGCCGGCGGCATGCATGATTTCGCTGAAAATCTGGGCGCTGTAGGGGGCCACTTCGCTGGGTTTCAGGACCATGGTGCAGCCGGTGGCAATGGCGGGTGCCACCTTGCAGGCAATCTGGTTCACCGGCCAGTTCCAGGGCGTGATCATGCCCACAACCCCGATGGGTTCCTTGCGCACCCGGGTGGTGCCATGGTCTTCATGGAAGGCATACTTCTTCAGCACATCCCGCGCGACAGTCAGATGACCAAGGCCCGAAGGTGCGTGGGCGCCCGCGGCCCAGGCCTTCGGGGCACCCATTTCTTCGGTAATGGCCGCAGCCATATCAGCCATGCGCTTCTGGTATTCGGCAATGATGCTGTCCAGCAGTTCCAGGCGTTCCTCGCGGCTGGTGAAACCGAAGGTTTCGAACGCGGCGCGCGCAGCGGCGACCGCCCGGTCGACATCGGCCTCGTTGCCCAGAACCATCGTGCCGGACGTCTGGCCGTTTGCGGGATTGACGATGTCGCGGCTGCCGGTGCCTGCCGGTGCAACCCACTGGCCACCGATATAATGTTTGTCCAGAGTGCGCATGCCGTCTCTCCTTCAGCGGTCTTGAAACCAATGCCCGTTAGATGGGGGCTTGGGCCCGACAAGGCAACCCAATTTTTATTGGCGCCAGAGAAAGATCGGCTTCAGCCCTTCTTGCGGTACCGACGCGCGAACAGCCACAGCCACAGGCGGGGAAAATGCCGCTGGATGCGATCGTATTTGCGGGCATCGGGACCCACAAGGATACGCAAACGACCGGCTGCGACCCCATCCAGTATCTGCTCGGCGGCATCTTCCGGGGTTGTGATGGCTACCTGTTCAAAACCGGCCTGCAGATCGGCCACACTGGCATGGCCGACGGGCTGGTTATTGTGTTTGCCGTTCAGGACAATGTTGGTTTTCACCCCGCCTGGATGAACGTTGTGGGCCCTGACCCCGGTGCCCAGCAGTTCATAGTGCAGGCTTTCGGTAAAACCCTTCACCGCATGTTTGGACGCGCAATAGAAGGCACCGCCGGGCACGCTGATCAGCCCGAACAGGCTGGAGGTATTGACGATCCGGCCACGCCCGCGTTCCAGCATGCCGGGCAGGAACGCCTTGGTGCCATAGACCACACCCAAAAAGTTGATATTCATCAGCCATTCGATGTCGTCGTAACTGGTGGTGGCAATCGGGTTCATCATCGACACACCCGCATTGTTGAACACGATGTCGATGGGCCCGATCTCGGCCTCGGCCTGCGCAGCCGCCGCCTCGACCGCAGCGCGGTCCGACACGTCCAGCGCGCAGGCATGCACGGTCGCGCCCGATGCCCGAAGGCCCGCGACGACCTGATCCAGCCGTGCTGCCTCAATATCGCTCAGAAACAGCTTCGTGCCGTCCGCCGCCAGTTTTTGTGCCAGCGCGAGGCCGATACCCGAAGCAGCGCCGGTAATGAAAGCCGTGGCATATTTGGGGGACATGTCAGTTGCTCCAGAGCGGGTCGAAAAAGCGGGCCATATCGGCGATGGCCTTGCGGCCTTCGGGGATATATAGCGCGCTCATGTGCCAGACATGATGCATATTTTTCCAAATATCGAGCCTGTGTTCCGCGCCGATCGCTTTCATCTGCTCGGCGAAACGCAGGGAATCGCCCAGCAGGATTTCACCCGAGCCCACCTGCACCAGTACGGGCGGCAGGCCCGCCTGGTCGCCAAACAGCGGCGAACAGCGCGGGTCGTCAAGCGGCATGGTGTCGCCTGTGTAGGCGCGGCCGGCAACGGCCATGCCTTCGGGGTCCAGCATGGTTTCGCGTTTCGCGTTTCGCCGGATGGTTTCGCTTTTGCCGGTGACATCCAGCCAGGGCGAAATCAGGCACAGTGCCTTCGGCATTGGCAGGTCGGCATCGCGGATGGCATGCGCGGTCGCGAGGGTAAGCCCGCCGCCCGCGCTGTCGCCCGCGCAAACAATCGGCACACCGGGCGCTTCGGCCAGCAACCAGCGGTAGGCCGCAAGTGCGTCCTCAATCGGCGCGGGGCACCTGTGGGCGGGCGCGAGGCGGTAATCCAGCAGGAACACGCGCGCGTTGCAGGCTTTCGACAGGCGCCAGCCCAGCTCGCGGTGGGGCACGGGCCCACCCCAGACGTAACCGCCACCATGCATGTAGAACAGGATACGGTCCTGCCGCACACCGGGTGCCGCGACCCATTCGCCTTTCACGCCATCCGTATCGACCGCTTCGACAAGGGTATCGGCCGGCGGTTTTGGCAGGTGCGGCTCGCTGGCGACAAGGGTTTTGCGGAAATGGGCGCCCCGCACCTCAAGCGGTGCATCCTTCAAGGACGCGGGACGATAAAGCTGGCGGATCTTGCGCCGCACCAGCCAGGCCTGGACAGACATGATTTGTTCCTCCCCATCGGACATGCACCGGAATATGGCAGCATGCCTTTAATGATATTCATTACACAGCTTCAGGAAGGTGACAAGCGCGAGCCCGTCACGGGACGGCATGAATGGCTGCCTGCAAGCCATTTAGGCGCTTGCAATCGTTAATGTTTATCATTAAATTGTCACACAGGGACAGACCAGAAAAAGACCGCAGGAGACCAGGGTGACCAGCCAGACCGACGGGAAGGCCAAACGGGCCGACGCGACGCGTGCCGCCCTTATCAAGGCCGCTGAACGCCTGATCGCACAGAAGGGTCTGGCGCAGGTTTCCACACGCGAAATACTACAGGAAGCCGGCCAGCGCAACCAGTCTGCCCTTCAGTATCATTTCGGATCAAAAAACGGCCTGATGCGTGCCACCATCAGCGAGCGCACGGCCCAGATCGACGTGCGCCGCGTGCAGATGATCGACGCCTGGACCAAAGAACCGACCATCGAAGATGTGCTGGATGTGCTGGTGCTGCCGCTGGCGGAACTGGCCGAAGAAGACGAAGCCGGCAGCAACTATATCCTGTTCCTGTGCCAGGCCATTACCCAGCCCGACTGGGACCTGCGCCGCGCCATCAAGGATTTTTCGCTCGTGGGCCTCGAACGCGGCTATGAGCTGTATGACGAACTGCTGGCCGACATGGACCCCGAGGACCGCCTGTTCCGGCAGGCCATCGCCTATGATGTCGGCATCCTGACCCTGAAACGCTGGTGCGTGCAGGAACCGCCCAAACGCTCGGCCCGGGAAATCACCGATGTTGTCGTGGGCGCCAGCAAGGCCATCCTGGGCGTCTGCGGCCGCCGCTGAACGCCGCCGCGCCGGCAATCACCATCATTTGATGCCAGATTTGTGCCCTGCGCACTGGACAATTCCGTGCACGCCCCAGTTTATCCACTGAAGGGCAACCGATACCATTTGAAGGGGGAGAAACCGGATGGCACTGATCCTGTGCGGCCTGAACCTGTCGCCATTTGTTCGCAAGATCCGCGTGCAGCTTGAGGAAAAAGGCATCGGCTATGAAATCGATCCGGTCAGCCCGTTCCAGGCCGGCGACGAGTTCACGGCGCTCAATCCGCTCAGGCGCATTCCGGTCCTGAAGGACGCGGATGCCGGTCCAGACTTTGTGCTGCCGGGTTCAAGCGCCATCGCCCAGTATATCGAGCGCAAGCATCCTGAACACCCGATGCTGCCCAAGGATGCCGCAAACTATGGCCGCGCGCTCTGGATCGAGGAATATGCCGACACCGAACTGGCCGGCAAGGTGGGCATGGGCGTGTTCCGTCCGATGATTTTCCCGCAACTGGCCCACAAGGCGCCCGACCAGGCCGCGGCGGCCGAAGGGGCCCGCAAGCTTGGCCCGGTGTTCGACTATCTCGAACGCACCCTTGCTGGCAACGACTGGTATGCCGGCCCGGATTTCAGCCTTGCGGACATTTCGGTGGCCACCCATTTTGTCAATCTGGGCATTGTTGGCCTTGCGCCCGTTCCGTTGCGCTGGCCGGCCCTGTGTGCCTTCCTAGACCGGGCTTTCGCGCGCGAAACTTTCAAGCGCCTGAACGCGGAACATGACAAGATGAAAGCGGGCCTTGTGAAAATCAACGTCACGGCAGAGGAGCTTTGGACATGATCAGCCTCTATACCTCCCCCACCCCGAACGGCTGGAAAGCCTCGGTCACCCTTGAGGAACTGGGCCTGCCCTATGAGGTGAAGGCCATCGACCTGGCCAAGGGCGAGCAGAAAACCCCCGAATTCCTGAAGATCAACCCCAATGGCCGTATCCCGGCGATCATCGACCATGATGAAAATGACCTGGCGATCTTCGAATCCGGCGCCATCATGATCTATCTGGCCGAAAAGGCCGGCAAACTGCTGCCAACCGATGTTGCCGGGCGCAGCCGAGTGATCCAGTGGCTGATGTTCCAGATGGGCGGCGTAGGGCCGATGATGGGACAGGCCAATATCTTCTACCGTTATGCGGAAGAAAAAATTCCCTTCGCCATCAGCCGCTACCAGAATGAAAGCCGGCGGCTGTTCGAGGTGCTGGACCGGCACTTGGCCGAGCATGAGTATCTTGCCGGCGACTATTCCATCGCCGACATCGCCAACTGGTGCTGGGTGCGTATCTACAAATGGCCGGGTGTTTCGGTCGACGGGCTGGATAACCTGCAGCGCTGGATGGCGGCCATCGAGGCCCGGCCAGCGGCGCAGGCCGGCATCAAGGTACCCTATGACACGTCCGAACGCCTCAAGAGCGACAACAAGGCAGAGGAATTCATCAAACAGGCCCGCACGATGGTGACCCGCTGAACATGAGCCGCCCCTGGATGATCTATGGCGCCACGGGCTATACCGGGCGCCTGATTGCTGCCGAGGCCAAGGGCCGCGGCCTGACCCCGACCCTGGCCGGTCGGCACGCGGGCCGGGTGCGTGCGGTCGCCGAGGAATTCGGCCTGCCCTGGACCACGTTCCCGGTGGATGACCAGCAGGCGGTCGACGCCGCACTCCGTGACCAGGCGGCTGTCCTGTCTGTCGCGGGTCCCTTTTCCGCCACGGCACAGCAGATGGTGGAATCGGCGCTCAGGACCAAAACCCATTATCTGGATGTCACCGGCGAACTGGCGGTGTTCGACCATGTCAAAAGCCGGCATGGCGACGCGGTCGCGGCCGGCATTGCCCTGATCCCCGGTGTCGGCTTCGATGTGGTGCCCAGCGACTGCCTGGCGGCGCATACAGCCAAACGCGCCAAGGCACCGGTTGCGCTCAGGCTTGCGATTGACGCCTTGGGCTCGATGTCGCGCGGCACGACCAAAACCGGCGTCGAAACCCTGGGATACGGAACCTTTGTCCGCAAGGCTGGTGAACTGGTCTCGCACCCGGTCGGCAGCCTCAGGGCCACGTTTGACCTGGGCGATGGCACACACGAATTCATGGCTGTGAGCTGGGGCGATGTGTCAACCGCGTTCCACACGACCGGCATTGGCGATATCGAGGTCTATTTCCCTGCGCGGGCCGATTTCGAACGCATCGCAACCCTGAGCCGGCTGTTGGGGCCGCTGCTCCGCCTCGGCTGGTTCCAGCGATTGTTGAAAAAACAGGTGGACAGACAAAAACCCGGTCCTGACGACCGGGAACTTGCGGACACCAATGCAATCCTGCTCGCAGAGGTGACGGACGCTCATGGGCAATTGTTCCGGTCGCGCCTTGTGACCCCCAACGCCTATGCCCTGACCGCCGACAGTGCCGTGACCTGCATCCAGAAAGTGCTGGCAGCCGAGGATGGAAAGCTCGCGGGGTACCACACGCCGGCCACGGCATTTGGCGCCGGGCTTGTTTCATCCTTGCGGGGGTGCCGGCTGGAAGACCTGTGATCAGACCGCTTCTGCGCGGGTAACCAGGAAATTCGGGCTGGGTTTGCCGAAATAATAGCCCTGGCCATAATCGACGCCAAGGCTGGTCAGAAGTTCTGCATGTTCGCGGGTTTCGACCCATTCGCCAACCGTGTCGATGCCCAGGTCCTTGCACAGGGTGACCATGGACCGCAGGAACGCCCGGTCCTGGCGGTTGGTCAGCGCGTCGCGGATATAGGCGCCGTCGATCTTGAGCGCATCCACCTTCAGCTTTTTCAGATACTGGAAGCCCGCGGCACCGGCGCCAAAATCGTCCAGGTAAACCTTGAAGCCGATGTTGCGCACATCGTTCAGCATGCCGCCCAGCATATCCAGGTCATGGATCGTCGACGACTCCGTTATTTCGAGCGACAGGTATCGCTTCAGGTCGTCATTGCCCTTCAGCACGCCCATCAGCTCGAGAAGGAAATCGGGGTTCGACAGCGACCGGCCGGACAGGTTGACGGCAATTCCAGGCGCGCCACCCTTTTTCAGGAGTTCCCGCAGTTTCTGGATCGCCCGGCTGACAACCGCATAGTCGAAATCGTCGATCAGGCCGACATCTTCTGCAAAGCGGATCATTTCCCATTGCGACTTGATCGACGGCGGCAATTCCTCGAAACGGGTCAGCGCTTCAAAATGGTGGGTGGTGCCGCGCTTGAGGTCGACAATCGGCTGGAACACCAGCGAAAAGTTACCATCCTCCAGTACCTGCCGGAAGGCTTTGACCCGTTCGGTGGTCTCGCCGATCAGGGTACCGCAGTTCCTGGCGATATCGCCAACACCATAGCCATCGCTCTCGCGCGCGAAATTCTGCAGGCTGAAGATCAGCGCCCGCATATTGTCCTGTTCGCTGAGCTGCGACTGCGCGGCATCGATGGTGGCGGCCTGCATGGTCAGGCCCGTCGCCTGCTGCAGTTCGCCGGCAAAATCGGTCGGGCGACCGCCTTCGCCCGGCTTTTCATGCACGAAGGCAAACTTGTCGTCCGACAGTTGGGTCGCAGCACTGCCGCCCACAGAATAGGACTTCAGGTATTTTTCGATTTCCTGGCGCTGACCGGCGCTCAGTTCCTGGCCGGCACCGGCCTCGAGCACAGTGATCAGCATCTGGTTCTGGGCGTCGGCATTGCCCTCGAACAATCCTTCAAGGCGCTCGTAAAACTCGGCGCGCTTGTCGTCGACTGTCTTGTTGGCCTGCGCCGCCTTTTCATTGAGACCCAGGCGGTAAGGCCGGGACATGACCAGATAGATTTTTTCCGCTGACGTCGGCAGTTTTGCGAGGAAGATCGCAAATTGTTCCTTGGGCACGCCGGGGCGACCGACCGATATGGTGAAGGGACCCAGGCGGTTGGCGCCCGTCAGCGTCTTGGCGGTGCTGACAATCAGCGCCTTGCCACGTTCTGTCAGCAGGTCGAGAAAATTGACCGGGACCTTTTGGCCCGAGGTGATGCCAAGGGTTGTCTTCACGGCACCGTCGGCATTGAGAATCCTGAATTGATCATCCAATTCGAGCAACAGGTCGCCGACGCAGAAAGCGTAGCCCAGAAATCTGTCCGGCACTCGTTTCATAAACTGTCCCTGCCTCGCGCCCGAAGGCCTCTCCCTTTACCCGGCGTCCCCAAATCCGATTTGTGCCATGGCTGATATTATTAAATCGTAAAAATTTAGGGACTTGCAACAAAAACGCGGTCGGTACGCTTGCCGCACTTTCCTGTGCGCGGCTGCCACTTTGCATTTAGCCGATGAAGTCGTGCCGGGGTCTCGTTTGTATTAGCTGAAGACGCGGCAGAATGCTGGGCCGCCATCGCAAAAACAAAGGCAAGTCCATGAAGCCGCTTGCCTGTTGATCATTTGCTCAATATTTCTGGATTGTCACCTGCCGGTAATCAATGGGGGATTAAGTGTGGCGGGTTCATAAAAAGCGGGGAGTCACGCCATGTTGCCAGATCTGTCGAAATTTCCGAGCCGCCGCGCCGTCGTTGGCACCATCGGGGCAAGCTTCGGCGCCCTTGCGCTCAGGGGCTATAGCGTGCTCGCGGATGCTGGCGCCCATTTCACTCACGGCGTCGCGAGCGGCGACCCGCTTTCGGACCGTGTCATGCTCTGGACCCGGGTGCTGCCCGGCAGCGGCAAGGCCGAGACCATCGACGTTTCCTGGCAGGTTTCCGAAGGGGCCGATTTTTCGAGCATTGCCGCGGAAGGCACGGTGAAAACCGGGCCGGCACGGGATTATACCGTGAAGGCCGATGCCGGCGGGCTGGTGCCCGGCAAACACTATTATTACCGCTTTCAGGCGGGCGGCGTGCAAAGCCCCGTGGGCCGCACCCGCACCCTGCCGGCAGCCGGCGTGGACAAGCTGCGCTTCGCCGTGATCTCCTGCTCCAACTATCCCCAGGGTTTTTTCAATGTTTACAAGGAACTGGCCAGCCGCGAGGTCGAGGCGGTGCTGCACCTTGGCGACTATATCTATGAATATCCGGCTGGTACCTATGCCAACAAGAAGGCCGTCGACCTGGGCCGGCAGGTAAAGCCCGCGAACGAGCTTCTGGTGCTGGACGACTACCGCACCCGGTATGGCCTGTACCGGTCGGATGCCGACCTGCAATCGGCCCATGCCGCACACCCCTTCATCTGTGTCTGGGACGACCACGAGGTTGCCAACAACACCTGGAAGGGCGGCGCCGAAAACCATAATGACGGCGAAGGCGACTTTGCAAAGCGCAAGGCTGCGGCCATCCAGGCCTATTATGAATGGCTGCCGATCCGCGAGGCTTTCCCCGGCCAGCCCGAGAAGATCAACCGCAGCTTCGATTACGGCGGGCTCGTATCGCTGATCATGATCGATACCCGGGTCATTGGCCGCGACAAGCAGTTGGAATATGAAACCGACCTGCCCATGCGCACGGTCCCGTTCGACATGCGTGACCAGGCCAACCCCAAGGCGCTTTTGGGTGCAGATGCCTTTGCCGACGTACCCGCGGAAGCCATCAGGCACATCCCGGTGCCCTTCGACCTGCGTGGGGAAAAGCCTGTGCCCATGACCGACTGGGCCACGATCAGCACGCTTGATCCCAAGGCCCTGCCGCAAGGTTTCAGCTACCTGCCCGACGCAGAAAAGTTCGTGAAGGAAAAGCTGGAGGACCCGTCCCGCACCATGATGGGCCTGGATCAGGAAGCCTGGCTGGCCGCTGAACTTGAAAAATCGAAAGCCGCAGGCGTGCCCTGGCAGGTGATCGGCCAGCAGGTCATCATCGGCAAGGTCGGCATTCCTGCGATTGACGACAAGGATATCGATTTCGACCATTCGCCGTACCTGAGCCGCGAACGCTATCACATGTTCAAGATGCTGGGCGCCATGGGCCTGCCCTTCAACATGGACTTCTGGGACGGTTATCCCGCCTGCCGCGACCGCGTGTTCACGGCCGTGCAGCAGAATGCCAATAATGCCGTGTTCCTGGCCGGCGACAGCCACAATGCATGGGGCTTCAGCCTCAAGGACCGCGCGGGCAATGCCACAGCCATCGAACTGGCTACATCGTCGGTCAGTTCGCCGGGTATCGAGACCTATCTGCCCACCCCTGCCGAGATCGTGGAAAATGCCTTCCTGAAGGCGAGCCCGGAACTGGTGTATCTTGATGCTTCGCATCGCGGCTGGCTTGAAATGGACATCAGCGCCGACAAGCTGGTTGCCCAGTGGCTGTTCGTGTCCACGGTGCTGGACCGCGACTATGACGTGATCGAAGGCCAGGCCGCCGAATGCCTTGCAGGCCGCCATAAACTGGAACTGATCCCCTGATGACAGTTTTTGTCAGTTGATCCGAACTAAACCGGCAGGCGTAGTTGTATCCGATTGGGAAATTCCCATATCGATCAGATAATATGCTATTAGGCATGGTTAATTGCCGCTCAGAGGGGGAGACAGCGATGGGTGACAAGAGTGATCTCTTGAACCAGTTGAAGATTGACCGGTCGCAGGAACCGGAATCCGGTGGTATTTCATTTGTTTGGTTGATTGTTGTGGCGCTGGTGGTTGCCGCCGGCGCGGGTTATGGCGGCTATATTGTGGCCGCCGGCGACAAGGCGAAAACCGAAGCCGCGCTTCAGGCCGCACAGGCCGAAGTCGAAAAGGCAAAAAAACCCGTCCCCAACAATGACACCTCGGCGATTGGCGAGGCCGAGGGCCCGGCGCGCGACATCGCCGCCGGCGAGCGCATCCTCAATGCCTCCGGCTATATCACGGCACGGCGCATGGCAACCGTGTCAGCCAAGGTTCTGGGCCTTATCGAGGAAGTGCTGGTCGAAGAAGGCATGGCGGTCAAATCCGGCCAGGTGCTGGCCAAACTCGACGATTCCATCGCCGCGACCAACTACAAGGTGGCCGCCGCACAGATCAAGGTTCTGGAAGCCCGCAAGGCCAGTGTCGAAGCCAACCTGGCCGAAGCCGAACGGGTGCTGAAGCGCACCAGCGAGCTCAAGACCAACGACTTTTCGACCGAAGCCAGTGTCACCCGCGCGCGCGCCGACGTGGATGCCCTCAAAGCACAGCTTGCCAGCGCGGCAGCCGATATCGAAGTGGCACGCCTGGACGCTGAACGCCAGCATGAAACCCTGGACGACCATACCATCCGGGCGCCGTTCGACGGTGTCGTAACCGTGAAGGCCGCCCAGCCGGGCGAGATCGTGTCGCCCAGTTCGGCCGGCGGTGGTTTCACCCGTACCGGTATCTGCACCATCGTCGACATGGACAGCCTGGAGATCGAGGTCGATGTGAACGAGGCCTATATCCAGCGTGTGCAGGAAGGCCAGAAGGTGGTCGCGAACCTGGACGCCTATCCCAAATGGGACATTCCGGCCAGCGTGCTGGCAATCATCCCGACCGCGGACCGGGCCAAGGCAACCGTAAAAGTGCGTATTCGTATCGATGAAAAAGACGCGCGCATCCTGCCCGACATGGGTGTGAAGGTCGCGTTCCTGAAAGTTTGAACAATCCCAAAGGGGGGACAATAGTCATGACAGACGGCAATCTTTTTGAGCTCAAGGGCATCAGCAAACGTTTCGTGAAAGGCAAGGAAGCCATCAGCATTTTTGGCGACCTGGATATGACCATCAAGAAAGGCGACTTCCTCGCCATCATGGGCCCTTCGGGGTCCGGCAAGACCACACTTTTGAACATGCTGGGCGGCGTGGACCAGCCCACGGGCGGCGAAGTCTGGTTCGATGGCCAGCGCATCGACAAATATTCCGAAGGCCAGATGGCCAAATGGCGCGCCGGCAACATCGGCTTCATCTTCCAGTTCTATAATCTGATGCCGATGCTGAGCGCGGCCCGGAACGTGGAACTGCCGCTTTTGCTCACGAACCTCAGCGCCAGCCAGCGCAAAAAAAGTGTCGACACCGCACTGGAACTGGTCGGCCTTGGCGACAGGGCCAAACACCTGCCCAAGGAAATGTCGGGCGGCCAGCAACAGCGTGTCGCCATCGCCCGCGCAATTGTTTCGGACCCGAAACTTCTTCTCTGCGACGAACCGACCGGTGACCTTGACCGCCATACCGCCGACGAAATTCTGGAGATGCTGCAGCTTCTCAACGAAAAATTCGGCAAGACCATCGTCATGGTTACCCACGATGGTGCCGCCGCCAAATATGCCAAGCATGTCCTGCATCTGGACAAGGGCGAATTTGTCGAGAAGGATCTGGTGGCATGAACGATTTCTACCTTGTCTGGAAGAACCTGACGCGCAAGCCGCTCAGGCTGTTCCTCACCCTGTTCGCGACTTTCATCGCCTTCATGATCTATGGCACCATCACCGCCTTTCAGGCGGCGTTCGACAGTGGCGTGGAACTCTCGGCGGACGACCGGCTCGTCAGCGTGAACAAGATCAACTTCACCCAGCCTTTGCCCATTTCCTACGTCAACCGCGTGCGCGCGGTCGATGGCGTGGAAGCGGTGACCCAGATGAACTGGTTCGGTGGTTATTACCAGGACCCGCGCCAGCAACTGATCATGATGGCGGTGGACGCCGAAACCTTCCTGGATGTTTATGACCAGGTGGTGCTGTCGGACGCGGAACGCGATGTCTGGATCAAGGACCGGCAGGGCCTGATCGCGGGCGAAGCCGTGGCCAAACAATATGGCTGGAAGGTCGGAGACCGGATTCCGGTGAATTCCAACATCTTCAGCCAGAACGACGGTCGCACAAGCTGGGACTTTGTCGTCGACGGCATCTACAAGGGCAAGAACGCCCAGGACGATACCAACAGCGTCTATTTCCACTATAAATATTTCGACGAGACCCGTTCCTTCGGCAAGGATTATGTCGGCTGGATGGGCATTCGCACCGAAAACCCGGAACTGAATGAAAAGGTCATCAAGGAAATTGACGACATGTTCGCCAATACCCCCTTCGAGACCGAAACCGTGCCGGAGAAGGTGTTCAACAAGGGCTTCATCGAACAGATCGGCAATATCCGGCTGATCCTGACCTCGGTGGTGTTCGCAGCCTTCTTCATCATCCTAGTGATTGTCGGCAACTCGATGGTGCTGGCGATCCGGGAACGCACCGGCGAAATCGCGGTCATGAAAACCCTTGGTTTCCAGTCGGGCCGCATTTTCCGCATGGTGCTGTCGGAATCCATGCTGCTGGCGCTGATCGGCGGTGGCCTTGGCCTTGGCATGTCCACCCTGCTGGTGGGCGGCATCAGCCAGTCCATGCCGCAGTTGCCGACCCTGATCATGAAGCAGGAGATCGTCATCAAGGCGCTGTGTTTCATGGTCGGCATGGGTTTGCTGACCGGGATCATCCCGGCCATGAACGCGCTTCGGCTCAACATCATCACCGCCTTCAGCCGGCAATAGGGGAGACAGAACCATGAAAATGCTTTCCCAGATATGGGCCGTGATCGTGATGAATATCCGCAGCCTGCCACAGCGGCTGTGGATGTCGCTGGCGGCGGTATTGGCGGTTACGGTGGTCGTCGCCGTGCTGTTGTCGTTCCTGGCCATGGCCAACGGTTTTGCCAAAACCCTTGAAGGCAGCGGCAGCGACAAGGTTGCCATCGTCACCCGTGGGGGTTCGCAGTCCGAACTGAACAGCGTGCTGTCGCGCGAAGCGGTGAATGCGGTCGCGGTCGCGCCCGGCATCGCCAAAAAGGCGGACGGCACGCCCTTCTATTCCGCAGAACTGTATGTGGTGGTGGATGCCATCAAACGGTCGAGCGGTACAGAAGTGAACCTGCCGCTCAGGGGCATCGACCAGGCCGGTTTCGACCTGCGCGACAATGTCAGCATCGTTGAAGGCCGCATGTTCACCCCCGGCAACAACGAACTGATTGTCGGCCAGAAAGTGCTGGAACAATTCACCGGCTTCGAGCTTGGCAAGGAAGTCAATTTCGGCAAGTCGCGCTGGGTTGTGGTGGGTGTGTTTTCCACTGGCGGCAACGCATTCGAAAGCGAGCTGTGGGCCGACGCCCGCACCGTGCAGGACCAGTTCCGCCGGGGCAACAGCTACCAGACCATGCGTATCCGGCTTGAAGAACCCGGCAATGTGCAGGGCATTATCGACACCGTCGAGGCCGACCCGACCCTGAACCTGGATGTGAAAACCGAAGCGGAATATTTCTCCGAACAGGGCCGCGCGCTCAGGGGCATGGTCTATTTCGGCTGGGGTATCTCGATCGTGATGGCACTGGGCGCGCTCGCCGGTGCCCTCAACACCATGTTCACGTCGGTCGCGTCGCGCTCGCGCGAGATTGCGACCCTCAGGGCCATCGGTTTCTCGAACGTGTCGGCCTTCTTCGGCACCCTGGCGGAATCGGTGGTGCTGTCGATCATCGGCGGCATCGTGGGAGCCGTCTTGTCCTTCACCTTCCTCGACGGCATGACGGCGTCCACGTTGGGCGCCAGCTTCACGCAGGTGGTGTTCTCGTTCGAACTGTCGCCCGAGCTGTTCATCAACGGCATCATCCTGTCGCTGATCATCGGCCTTGTGGGCGGCATCTTCCCGGCCTGGCGTGCTGCGCGCCTGCCGGTGGTGGTGGCGTTCCGGAACGCGGCCTGATTTCAGGCATGCCAGAAACAGAAAGGGCGGCCCCGGTGGCCGCCCTTTTTCTTTCTAATACAGGCACTTGCCCTAGCGCCTAGCCAGGTGCCACACCAGTTCGGTGGCCGGGCAACGGCCCTTAAGGCCACCCTCGACCGGATGTTCGGCCAGCAACATTGCGGCATGGCTGGCATCATAATGCCCATGCACTTCCGTGCGCGGCACGGCAAAGGGCGGGCCATTGAGGGCGCTCTGGTCATATTCGTAGCAGATCATCAGTTGTGGCGCCGCGCCGCTGATGGCCACCAGGTGCGCGCTGTAGCGCTGGCGCATCTCGGCCGGCAGCGCCACCAGAGCCGCGCGGTCATATACCGCATCCACGGGGCCAAGAGTGGCCGCGTCCAGGTCGAAGATATTACCGACAAAAATGTCGATATCCGGCGCGCTATAATGTTTGAATGGCCCCACGGAACAGACCGCCGGTTCGGTGCCAAGTTCCTGAAACAATTGCTCGATTGCAATCTCGCTCAGTTCCGCACCGACGACGCGGAAACCCTGCCCCAACAGCCAGCCGATATCCAGTGTCTTGCCGCACAGCGGCACAAAGACCCGCGCGCCGGGCGACAGCGACAGTATATCCAAATGGGCCAGCAGCATGGGGTTGGCGACGCTGCCGTGAAAGCTGATGTCATTGTCGGCCCAGCGCTGCAGCCAGAAACTCTTCTCCATGGTAACTCCTTGACTTCCATATGCCTTTTCCTGGCACTCGCATGTCGTGACCGGCTTGTCCGCTGGTCTTCACGAGCGTAGGATACAAATTCAAGTTCACTTGAGGTCAAGCGGAAAATGACACAGGAAATCACACAGGCCAAATTTCTCGATATTGCCGAAGTGGCGCGCCTGTCCGGCCTGCCGGCTTCGACGCTAAGATACTATGAAGAAAAGGGTTTGATCCACTCGGTCGGGCGGCGCGGGCTCAGGCGGTTGTTCGAGGCGCAGGTGCTGCAACACCTGGCGCTGATTGACCTTGGCCGTGGTGCCGGCTTTTCGCTCGATGACATCGGCGCCATGCTGACCGAACGCGGCCCCGCCATCGACCGCGACCGCCTGCGCGCCAAGGCGGACGAAATAGATAAAACCATTCAAAGGCTTAGCATAATGCGCGACGGCCTGCGCCATGCCGCCGACTGCAAGGCACCCAGCCATCTGGCCTGCCCGACCTTCCAGCGCCTGTTGCGCATTGGCGCCAGCGGTCGCCTCAGGCCCGCAAAAACGCATGGCCGGTCTTGACCCGCCCCGGCTTTGCCGCAATGATCGCGGCGCCTGCAACAGGGGGATTTGACCGGCATGACCACCGATACCGACGCGCTAACCCATTATCTGCACACACATATTCCGGTCAGCCGCGCGCTGGGCATCACGGTCGCTGAAGCCGGTGAAACCGTGGTGGTGCGCGCGCCTTTTGCCCCCAATATCAACCACAAGAACACGGTATTTGGCGGCAGCCTTCAGGTGGTGGCAACCCTGGCCTGCTGGACCCTTTTGCATGTAAACGCCCGCCCGCTTGCGGATGGCGATATTGTGATAAGCCGCAGTAATATAAGCTATATTTCGCCCGTTACCGGTGATTTTGAGGCCCGGGCAAGCCTGCCGGAGAGCGCGGTCTGGCGCCGGTTTGTCGCCGGGCTTGAACGCCACGGCAAGGCCCGCATCGCGCTGCAGGCCACGATCGAAAACCAGGGCAGACTGGCGGTCGACTATCGCGGCACCTTCGCGCTGGTCCCGCACGCAACACCCTGAAATATCTGTATAAAAAATGAGGCCGGCACCAAGGCCGGCCTCTGAACAGGAACGCAGTCGGAGGCTTGCAACGGGCTCCGAGTTGCCCCGGCCGGCGGCATGGAATGTGACGGCCCTCGCCAAAAGACCGGTGTCGCATCTGCAACAAAACGGCGCCAAACGGTACCGAAACCTGTTGCATCTGCAACACTTCACACCCGCGCAGGAGGCGCCCATCACCCAAGATGACGCGGCTGTTGTCTCCATGCCCCGGCAAGCCAGCATCCCGGGCCCGGAAGAGGTTCGGGATGGCATGGCCTGAAAGTGACGGTAGCATTTTTGACCATATGGTCAAGATTGTTTTTCATTAAAAAAACGGCGACCCGGATTTTTCCGCGCCGCCGCCTTTTCCGGCTGCCATGACATCACCTGCCTGCATCCCGCAGGCCCGTCTTTTTATGTCTTCAGGCGGGCGACAAAATCGCGGGCCTGTTCCTCGAGCGAACGGCTGGTCTCCAGAAGCTGGCTGACCGCGTCGCCGGTTTTTTGCGAAACATCCAAGACACCGCGCATCACTTCGGCCAACCCTTGCGCCGACTGGCTGGCGCCGCTGGTTTCGCCGGCGGCAATCTGGGCGGCGCGGGCGATTTCCTCGGTCGCGGCGGTCTGTTCCTCGACAGCGGCGGCAATGCCGGTCGAGTTCTGGCGCACCTCGCCAATGCTGTCGATGATACGCTGGCTGACATCCGCCGCCTCGTTGGTGGCGACATGCATGGCATTGATCAGGTCCGCGATCTCCTCGGTCGCCTTGGCCGACTGGTTGGCGAGGCCCTTCACCTCGGAGGCCACAACCGCGAAGCCCTTGCCGGCTTCACCCGCGCGGGCGGCTTCGATGGTGGCGTTGAGCGCCAGGAGGTTGGTCTGTTCGGCGATATCGCTGATCATCTCCAAGACCGAGCGGATCTCGTTGGCGCGTTTTTCCAGTTCGCGCACCGCACTGGTGCCCTGGCTCGAGATGCTGGCTGCGGTTTCCGCCACCGCCGCGGTCTGGCTGACCTGGCGTGAGATTTCAGACGCCGACGCCGACATTTCCTCGGCGCTGGCGGCCACGGTGGTGACATTGTCGCTGACATTGCGCGAGGCTTCGAACACCCGGTCGACACTGAGGCGGGCATCGTTCGACGCTTCGGTGAGCGCCGTCGCATCGCGCTGGATTTCGCCGACCAGATGGTTGATCTGGGCCACAAGCGCCAGCACGGTGTCCTCGAATTCCTGCGCGGTTTCGCGCCGGGCCGCGGCTTCACGTTCGCGGGCGGCATTGCGGTCGGCCTGGGCTTCGGCCTGCAGGCGGGCATTTTCCTCGCCCGCGCGGCGCACGTCCTCAAGCGCGGCTTCGGCCTCCAGCCCCTTGGCTTCGGCGGCCTGCGCGCTGGCCCTGGCGCTTTCCGCCTCGGCGATGGCGCGCTGTTCGGCGGCTTCGGCGGCACACAGCGCGTCCGTAAGCTTGCCGGCCAGCCAGATCAGGCTTGGCACCTCCAGCACCACAATGGCCGCATGCAGCAACACGCGGTAAAAATTGGCGCCTTCCGGGAAAACCCAGGCCGGCACCAGGAAATTGAGGAGGATATGATGCACCGCCACCACCGCCGCCGACAGGATGATGATGCGCCGGTCGCAGTAAGCGGTTACCGCCGCCAGCACGGCGAAGAAATACATATGCATGTCGATCTGCCACGGATGGCCCCGGCAGATATAGACAAACAGCGCGGCATACAGCACCAGGCTGACCGACGAAAGCTGGCGGTGCAGGTCGCCCTCGCCGGCAAACTGACGAACCGCGAGCGGCACACCGGTCAGCACCAGCGAAAACAGGAAGGGCACCAGCATGTCGTTGCCGGAAATCAGGCACACAATCGGCGCCAGGAATATATGGGCAATCAGGGCCCAGTTTATCCATGTCGCAAAGGTGGACCGGATGCTGTTGATCATTTCCATTGGATATCTCTCCCCTTAACGCCCGCTTGCAGGCCCACATCCCACTGCGGGTTCTGCGGCTGTAACCAGCCAAGCGCCCTCCGCCATCAGGCCGGATACCCGACTGTTCGGGCCGGCCCACACAATCATGCTTTTGCTGTCGCGCTTTTCGATGAAGATGGTGTCGGACATGACCGCTGCAGCCTGAAGCTGCGCCACCGTCGGCGTATCGGAAAAACGCACCAGCCAGAAACTGTTGGCCGATGGCCAGATATGCAGCGCCACAAGCGCCACAAGCATAACACACCCGAAAACAAAAGCCCGCATGAACCCGACCTTAGGTACATTACCCGGACCCCCTTCTACGCACAGTGGGGCAAATAGATTAAAAATTCTTTTAGGTTAACAGGTAGTTTGCCGCAGCCGCTGTGCCGAGCATAAAATGTGGAATTCGCACATTTAATAAGGGAATATGCGTCATCTAATAATCGCGGAGGTTGCCAAGCGTGTTTATCGAAGAAACAGTGTTCGTGGTTGGTGCGGGAGCTAGTATGGAGCTTGGCCTACCTAGCGGTCCGGAATTGGCAAGCCAAATTTCTTTAGATGCCAATTTTAAGTGGCAACAAAATCGTTTTATCGAGGGTAACAAAAAGCTTCATGATTTTGCTCATCTATTAAGTCAGCAATTCTCTGGCGACGCCGTTAGTACTGCGCACAAACTTTCCAAAGGACTGACACTTGCTGCATCTATAGATAATTTTATTGCGACACACTTGGACGATCCATTCATGGTCGCTATAGGCAAGGCAGCAATCGTAAATCGCATCCTCCTAGCCGAGCAAAACTCCTATCTATACTATCGTACCAATCCAAATGATTGGAACACCGCTCAAGTCAAAAAGAGCTGGTTAATGCCTTTCTTCCACAAACTCGTTAGCGGTGTGAAGCAGTCTGAGATATCCAACATATTCAGAAACGTATCGATCATTAGCTTTAACTACGACAGATGCATAGAATCATTCTTATGCACAGCCATTTCAAGATACTTTGACTGTGATATCCTGACTAGTTTTAGTATAGTCAGCGGCCTAAAAATCGTCCGTCCTTACGGGTCGATTGCACCTCTTGCACGAAATGACACGGTAGAAAATGCTCTCACATATGGCGCAGAGCCGTCTGTAGCCAGACTGTCACACTTTTATCAAAACATTAAAACCTTCTCAGAAGACGACCCTGACAAAGACATCTTGCATGCTGCACAAAACCTAGTGTTGAAAGCTCGGAAGATTGTTTTCTTAGGCTTGGCGTTTCATGCACAAAATATCCCGTTTTACTCTGTTCTTGACGCAGACAAACTTGGACCGCGCCAACTACGTGGCCTGTCCCCAAAGGTCTTTGCTACAGCTTACAGTAGGTCAAAAGCTGACGTAGAATACATTTACGGCGAGCTCAATTCTTGTATATGCAACGCCTACCAAACCAACAGTGCAGAGATTTATGTGGAAAATTTAAAATGCGAACAATTACTTAGAGACTACAGCAAATCTATTTGAGCATATCAATATCAGATCAGAAACTGACGCTCAGGCGGGCGTAATAATAGCCGCCGCCGATGCCCCAGGGCATGGCGACCCAGGGGTAAACGAAGTTGCCGAAGGCGCCGGGTTTGCGGCCTTCCGATATCCAGCGCGCGAAGGCATGGTCCGGCAGTTTGTCGGGATAGGTGTCGAAAATATTGTTGGCGCCCACGGCCATGGTGACATGGTCCGAGAAAGCCCAGGAGATTTCGGCGTCCACAATGACCGCTGCACCTGAATGGATTGCCTGGGCCCGGTCGAGGTCGAGCACATCATAGGCGAGGTCCGGCGGCAGGTTGTTGCCCCAGGCCGTATAATAGGCCGACCGGGTATCGCCATAATAATTGAGGCGAAGCACGGCACCGAAGGCGCCGCGCTGATAGTCGGCCGACCCGGTCGCGCGCACACGCGGCTGGCCATGTTCCACATTCACCTGTTCGGCGCGCGGGAAAAACACGTCGTCCGGAATGCCGGCGGGCGCGTTGATATCGGTGATCTTGGTATGGTTCCAGCCGACCGACAGGCTGAGGCCCATGTCGCCGCCCAGCGCCGCCATCGCGTAATTGGCGACAAGGTCCGCGCCCACGGTGCGGGTATCGACCGCATTCGAGAAAAACGAGCCCGCTTCGATGACACCAAGGTTGAGGCCCGGCGGCACATCGAGCGTGGGGCCGAGCACGATACGGTCGTCGATCAGGATGCGGTAGGCATCCAGGGTGACGGTCAGCCCGCCTTCGCCGGTCCACACGAGGCCGAGCGACAGGTTGCGGCTTTTTTCGTGGCGCAACTGGTCGACCCCGTAGGCAAGCGCGAACGGGTGTCCTTCGGGCGCGATCAGGGTTTGTGTGAGGCCGGTGGCCCCCGTGTTGGTGATGGTGGAACTGAAGGCGCGCTGGGCCAGGGCCGGCGCCCGGAAGCCGGTGGAGACCGCGGCGCGCGCGGCCAGATGATCGGTGATTTCGGCCCGGCCCGCCAGTTTGCCGGTCAGGCGCGCGCCGGTGCCGGGATAGTCCTCGAAGCGCATGGCAGCCGCGAGTGTCGTGCCGTCCGACGGTTCAACCTCCAGGTCCACATAGGCCGCATAGCTGGTGCGTCCCTTGCGGCCCGCCACATCCTTGCTGTAGCCGGGGAACCCCTGGAAACCACAGTTGGCGGGCACGTTCGGATCGAGGATCGAAGGCGCCAGCATGCCGTCCACCAGCCCGCAGGCATAGGAGGCATAGTCGCCGGCTTCGATGCGGTAATTTTCGCGTCTCAGTTCGAGGCCATAGGCAAAATGGCCCGATTTCGACCAGAAATTCACGTCGCCGCCGGCATCGAAGTTGGCGGTCATCTGGTCGAAGATCAGGGCGCCGGAAAAACCCTCGGTCGGGCTGGCAGTGGCCGGGTCGGCGCCATTGTACCAGGCGGCGGATGCCAGGGAGACGTTGATGGTGTTGGCGGCGCCGAAGGCAAAGCGCGTGCGCCCGTAACTGAGGCTGAGGTCATAGTCCCAGCCGGCGCCGTCCATATAACGGGCGCCAATGGCCTGCGACACGTCGGTGACATCGGTGGTCTGCAACGGCAGGAACCCGTCGGGATAGACCTGCGGCACCGAACGCCCAGCCTGGAACGGATGACGGTAGAAACCGCCCGACAGGCCGTCCCGGTCGGAAAAGCCGCCGAAGAAATACAGTTCACCCCGGTCGCCGGCACGAATGGCGCCGTTCCAGACCATCGACAGCGCCTTGATATCGGTGTCGCCGATCTTCATGATCACGTCGCCGGTGATGGAACTGGGTCCGGCCCGGTTGGTGGGGCCCTGGTCGCGAAGTTCGGCTGTCAGGTTCAGGTAACCGTCGTCGGCGCCGATCGGCAGCCCGGCATTGACCGACAGATACCGGTTGGTGCCGTCGCCTTCGTAGGTCTGGCCCCAGCTTGCGACTGCATTCACGCCTTCGCCGGCATCGTTCAGGATCAGGTTCACGACCCCGGCGATGGCGTCCGAGCCATATTGTGCCGCCGCCCCGTCGCGCAGGATATCGACCCGCTTGATGGCGGCCACCGGAATGGTGTTGAGGTCGGTACCGACCGAGCCCTTGCCCACGGTATTCTGCACATTGACCCAGGCCTGGCTGTGCCGGCGTTTGCCATTGACCAGGATAAGCACCTGATCGGGGCCCAGGCCACGAAGGGTGGCCGGACGCACGATATCGGTGCCGTCGGAAATGGTGGTTTCGGTGAAATTGAAGCTGGGTACCAGCGCCTCGAGCATGCGGCCGGTTTCGATATAGCCGTTCCGGTGCAGGGTTTCGCGGCCCAGCACATCGACGGGCACGATGGTTTCGGTGGGCGCGCGGCCCGGTGTGCGGGTACCCACCGTGACCACTTCCTCGATCACCGACGGGTCGCGCCAACTGACCCCGAGGCGGCGAACCGCGAGGCGGGTGTCTTCGGTCGCCGCCGGCGCCGGCTCGGCGGGCCGTGCCGCAGGTTTTGCCGCTGCCGCCAGGGCTTCGGGCGACGGGCGCACCACCACGGTGATCGGGCCGGTGAAATGATATTCAAGCCCGGTGCCTTCAATCAGCCGCGCCAGGGCCTCGTGTACATCCATGTCGCCTTCAACGGTTTTCCGGAGCCTGAGGCGCGGAATGCCGGGGGCGAGGATAAGCTGCACACCGGCCTGTTCGGAAAAGGCCAGCAGCGCATTCTGCATGGATTGGGGTTTGATCTGGAAATGGATAAGCCGGCTTTCCGCCGCCTGCGCAGGCACGGATACCGCCGGGGACAGTTGTGCAAAAGCCACCCCGCCCAATGCAAATGCATACGGGATGGCGATCCGCCATACGCGCAGAGACGCCCGAAGCGCCATCCATGTCCTCCCTACCCCGCTTTGTACGCCGCGGGGCTTACCGAGCTACGTCTGGCGATTACCCTTGTTGTTTTATGGAGTCCGGCCCGTGTGTCCCCTCACTGGCCGGCGGGTTTCGCCTTGTCTTCTGACACCATTAATATCCGGCTTGAGCCAAGTTGCACAACCCTAATCGGATATCCTTCCTGCAATCCGTCGAGCCAGGCCTGTGCCTGATCCGGATATACAGTACCCGTAAAACGATAGCTTTTGATGGCTTCGTCCCCGATGGTGATCTCGTGTTCGAGATAGCGGTTCAGTTCGTGAATCACGTCATCCAGCGGCTTGTCGACCATGGTCAGCACCCCGACGCGCCAGGGCAGGTCGGACTGCACGTCCGCCGGCACCACGGGGCGCATGGCGCCGCCCGGGGTGTAGCTGGTCACGTTACCTGCGGTCACAAGGGCGACCTGGGCCGAGCCAGTCTCCGGCAGGTTGCGGCGCTGGCTACCTTCGTCGACCGGACGCACGGCGACAGTGCCTTCAAGCACCCGCACCTCGACGTCCGCGGCATGGCGGCGCACGTTGAAGACGGTGCCGATGGCGGTGACGCTGCCGCCGGCGGCTTCAACCACAAAGGGCCG
>SBGU01000003.1 GCA_006226495.1 Alphaproteobacteria bacterium | reverse complement strand
CGCGATTTTGAGCGCAGCCAGGCGCTGGAGGCAGTGCTGGCGGAAGTGAATGGCGCCATCGGGCCTGTGCTGCCCCCGCCCTACACACGCCCGCGTTTCCCGGTGGTGTTCATCCTTGGCAATGCCCGCAGCGGCACCACCCTTATGCTGCAATGGCTGTCGCAGTTGGGCGCCTTTTCCTATCCGTCCAACATGCTGGCGCGTTTTTTCGCCAATCCCTATTTCGGGGCGCGGGTACAGCAGGCGCTGGCAGACTATGACAAGGAAGACCTGATCGGCCTTCGGGGCGGCTGGGACTTCAAGTCGGATCTGGGCCGCACCAGGGGCGCGCTGGCACCCAGCGAATTCTGGTATTTCTGGCGGCGGTTTTTCAAGTTCGGCGAAATCCAGTGCTTGTCGGATGCCGAACTGGCGGCGGTCGATGCCGACGGTTTCCGGCGGGGCCTTGCCGGCATCGAGGCCGCGTTCGACAAACCGCTGGCCCTGAAAGCCATGATCATGAACTGGCATGCGCCCTATCTCGACAGCATCCTGGACCATGCCCTGTTCCTGCATGTCCGGCGCGACCGTTTTGCCTGCGCCCAGTCCATCTATGAAGCCCGACAGCGTTTCTATGGCGATGCCGATCGCTGGTATGCGTTCAAGCCCCGCGAATATCCGGCCCTGGCGGACAAGGACCCGTTTGCCCAGGTGGCGGGGCAGGTGCACTATACCGACCGCGCGATCGAGCAGGGGCTCGCCGGTGTTGTCGAGGACCGCAAGCTGGTGGTCGATTATGAAGCCTTCTGCGCCGACCCCGCCGCCACCTATGGCGCCATCGCCAGGCGGTTCGCCGCCCAGGGCTGTAACCGGCTGCCGGCACGCTACGAAGGGCCCGCGGCATTCGATGTCAACAAGACCGTGCGGCTGGACGCGGCGGATGCCGACCGCCTGCGCGCGGCGCTGGCCACCTATGCCGATGGCTGAAGCCAAAAGGAACCGCCGGACATGATCGCGATCATGCAGCCCTATTTTGTGCCCTTCATCGGCTATTTCCAGTTGGTTTCGGCTGTGGATACCTTTGTGCTGTATGATGATGTGCAGTTCACCAAAAAGGGTTACATGACCGCGAATGCCATCAATCTGGAGGGTGTGGCGGAAACCGTGTCCCTGAATGTGCGGGACAAGTCGCGCATCGATATCGTGCGCAACAAGACCCTCGCCGCGGACGAATTCGCCAAGTCCCTGCGCAAGCTGAAGGCCAAGCTGGCGCGCCGCCCGCATTTCGATGCCGACCTGTTCGACCGCATCATGACGCCGGGAAGCGATAACCTGTATGACTATCTGGCCGGCCAGATTGCCACGGTGGCCGACCATCTGGGCATCAGGACCCGCATTGTGCGCAGCAGCGATATCGCCGACACCGCCGCCCTGAAGGGCGAGGACAAGATTGTCGCCCTGTGCCAGGCCCTTGGCGACAGCGACTATCTGAATTCCTCAGGCGGGCAGGCGCTTTATACCAAGGAAGGCATGGCCGGGCACGGCATCAGGCTGCACTGGCTGCATTACCGGGCCGAAGCGGATGGCATCATGGCGCCCAATGCCATCATCCAGTCGCTGATGGACCATGACAGGGCGGCGCTCAGCGCGCTGGCCCGTGTGCATGTGATTTCCTGACGCCTGTGATTTCCTGACGCCTGTGATTTCTGTCCCCCGTCGCCGGGGGCTGGCTCAGGCTTTTGCCTTCTTGCGGCCCTTGTGCGCGGGGGGCGTTTTCACGGGGGGTCTTTTCATCGGGATCGGGTTGGCCGCTTTTGTTGCATCTGCAACAGGTGCGGGCGCCGGGTCGTCAAAGGCGGTCCCCGCCACAATGGCGTCATGGTGCCAGGTTTTCCGGGGCGATGCCTGGATGGCTTCGTGGTTCCGGTAGACAAAGTCCATGAGGGTGGAAAACTCGCTGGCGTTTTCATCGTCCTCGACAAAAAAGGCCTTGTCCGGGTCACCCGCCAGGATATCGCGGCTGATCTGTTCCCTGAGCGCGCTGTCGTCCACCAACCGCACCACGGCATCGACAAATTCCTGCGTCGAACGGGTGGTCAGCCATGCGGGCTGTGCCAGTTTTTCGGCATGGTGGCTGTCGTTGGCGGCATGCACTTCGTCGCCGGTCATATTCACGATGGGCAGGCCCTGGCGCGCGGCATCGACAATGCCGTTGGTGGCGCCGAAGGGGAAGGTGCTCAGGAAAATATCGCACGCATTCAGGTCGCGGATATAGTCGTTATAATTCTTGCGCGGCAGCACTTTGGCGTCCGGCATAACCACGGCATAGCGGCGCAGGATCGCCTGGTGCAGCGCGCCAACCGCATTCGGGAAGAACCAGAATTCGACCGGGGTTTTGGCCGCATCGCGGATCTGGCGACAGGCGTTCAGGAACTGCGGGTTCACCTTGCGGGACCATGCCGGCACGGCAATACGCACCACGTCCGGCGCCACGCGAATATCGGGTTTGATATTCTCGGCATCTGCCCGGTGCGTGAACCGCGGTTTCGACGGCCTCAGCATCACTTTTTCCGACACGGTCGTGTCGCTGCCAAGCTGTTTGTCGGCCAGCACCACATAATCCATGGCGTCCGAATAGGTGGTCGCCGGGTGGCCGAAGGTCAGCACCTGGATGGGGGCAATTCGGACCGTCGAGGCGATGATGCTGGACAGGCGCATGCCCACGCTCGGGAAATACAAAAGGTCGGGTTTGTAGCTTTGCAGCTTCTTGATCAGTTCGCCGGCCTTGGTATGCTGGAACTTGATGGTTTCGACCGTGTGGGCCAGCGATTTCAGCTCGGCATTGGCTTCGGTGTCCACCAGCACCAGGGTGGTATCGAAATGTTCCATCATCGACCGGATCGAGGGGCCGTAACAGCGGTGCATGGCATGGGCCGCGTTATAGAATTCGGCGAAGATCACCGCCTTCGGCTTGTCCTTCAGCTCGCGTTTGGCGGGGAGGACAGTGTCTTTCACACCCTGGGTGTCCAGCCAGCGCCGGACCACCTTGTTGAAGCTTTTCTTGATCTGGTGTTTGTGCGGGGCATCTGCATAGCTGCAGCCCATATAGGCCGGGCCGATGGACAGCAGGGTATAGGGATGCGGGTCCGCCTTGTCCCACAGGTGGCCATCCGCCAGCAGGCGCCCGCGAATTTCCTCGGCCTTGCTGCTGTATATGAGCTGTTCCGACAGCATGCCGATCACGATCGGCAGCATATGGCGGGGCTCCAGCTTCAGAAGCAGGCTGTATAGCGTGTCGTTCATGGCGTTGATCGACAGGCCCGAGAACATCTTCAGGAGCTCGCTGCGTTTGAACGCGCGGCCGCCCTTGCCATCGTCCTTGCCGGTCATGCCATAAAGGTGCCAGGTGCCACGATAGCCGCTGACTTCGAAAACCTGCGAAATGGCGCGCTTGAACCTGTTGAATTCCAGGAACATGGCGCCTTCCATCTGGTGGTCCGGGTCGGTCAGGAGCTGGGTGATGGCAGACGCGAGGCGCGTGGCTTCCGATTCCGCGATGGCGGCGAGGCTGATCTGGCCGCCGAAGGTCGATGTGCCGGCTTCTACCGCTTCGAATATTTTCATGAGCACAGGGCGCGCCTCACCATAGGCGCGATTGCGGACATGTTCCTCAAGCTGGTTCAGAAGTTCGATCTGCACTGAAAGTCATTCCATTCGTTGTTTTCGAAGCCCGGCAATCGCCGCTGCGGCCCGGTTTCAGGCACCGAGGACGGCCTCCAGCCCTTCGGCAATTTCATCGATATCCGCGCCGGAAAGGAAGGCATGGAACGGCAGGCCCACAAGGCCCGTTTGCAAGCGGTCTACCACGGGCATCGCACCGGTGCCACCAGCGGACAATATTTCAATGCCGGCAAACGCCGCATGGTCGCGCAGCGGCGGGAAATACCATTGGCGTGTCTGGATGCCGGCACCGTTCAGACGGGCGACAGCCGCCTGCGCGCGGTCGCCTGTGTCATACAACAGCGTGCCGGGTACAAAGTCGTTGATACGCGGGTGGAACCTGCCGGCGCCAAGGCGCGCCAGATACTGGTCCAGCACCTCGCGCCGCCGTGTCTGCACAGCGTCGAAACGGCCAATCTGCGCCAGCCCATAGGCGGCCAGCACTTCGGCCAGTTTGGCATTGGTGCCGATTTCGCGGCTGGTACCGTCGATGAATGCGAAGTTCGAAAGCCGGCGGGCATGACCCGCAAGCTCGGCATCGCCCGTGACCAGGATGCCGCCTTCACCGATGCCGAAGGGTTTGGTGGCATGCAGGCTGAAACAGACCGGCACGTCCGGATGCACGGCCTGCTGGCCCAGGGCGGCAGCCGCATCCACAAACACGCGCACCCCGGTTTCAGCCTGGAAAGCGGCCCAGGCGTCCATGTCGACCGGGAAACCATAGATGGCCACCGGCAGCACGGCATCAAACTGGTGGGTTTTCAACAGCGCGCGTGCGATGGCGGGGGTCAGGTCCCAGGTGTGCGTATCAACATCGCAAAGGACCGGCGTGTGACCGGTGATCCGGATGGACGAGGCCGTGGCGGCGAAGGTCAGCGCCGGCGTCAGGATGCGCGCCCCTTCCTTCAGGCCCGCAGCCCGGAACAGCAGTTCAAGCGCGGTGGTTGCAGAAGAAAAGCTTGCAACAGAAAGGCTGTCTGCGGGCAGGGCCGAGGTCTTTGCCAGCATGCCGGCCATGGCCTGTTCAAATTCGCTGACCAGCGGGCCGAAGTTGGAATACCAGCGGGCGGTATCCATGCGCCTGATAAACGGGGCTACCTCGTCAAGCTCCGGCAGGTCGGGCACGAGGCACTTGATTCTCCAGTCTTTCAGCACGCAAGCTTCCATTCATATGCGACAAAAACGTGTCCTTGGGCGTATATCCCGGCCATGGCGCGGGTGCAATAGCTATCCATATGGCGCTTGTCAGCCCCATGGGCGCAACCTATAAGGTCGCCTGACGTGAGGGGAGCAAAAAGAATTCCATGAGCAAGGCTGCGGCAAAACGGGTTTTCCTGCATATCGGGCGGCACAAATGCGGCACGTCGACGTTGCAGCATTTCCTGTCCGGCAACGATGCCCGGCTTGCTGAGCTCGGCTTTCACTATCCGCGCGGCCTGCGCGCGCCGGTGGCCCATCACCCGCTGGCCTACTGGTTCAACGATGCGGAACGCGATCGCCGGCCCGAGGTGGCGGGTGTGCCGCTTGATGATGCCGTTGCGGCCTTCTGGCGGGAAATCGCCGCGGCGCCGGGTGACATAATTGTCAGCAGCGAAGCGTTCCAGAATATCGACCCGGCCAGGGCCAGCGATGCGTTTGCCGGTTTCGAGCTTGATATCATCGTCTATCTGCGCGAACCGCTCGATTATCTCCTGTCCGCCTATGCGCAGCGCATCAAGGGCGGCGGCAGCAGTGAAACCCTGGACACCTTTGTCGACAGGTTCCGTCCGGACTATGCCGATTTCCTCGACCGCTGGCAGGCCGCATTCCCCGCTGCGCGGCTGCAGGTCAGGCTTTTTGAGCGAGCCCGGCTTGACGGGGCGGACATCCGGCGCGATTTCCTGTCGTGCCTGGGTTTGCCGGGCACGGCCATCGACGGCTTTGCCTACCCGGACACCGACAATAATGTCAGCATTGGCGGGCCGCTTCTCGAATTCATGCGGCGCCTCAATCTCCATGGCCTGATAGACCCGGCGTGCCGGAATGCCCTCTACAGGGCGTGTCAGGCCCTTGCACTGGCCAACCCGGCCTACAGGACCCGGCCGGCGCTGCCCGCGGAAATGCAGCAAGCCATCAGGGCGCGGCATGCGGATTCGGTCGCCCGTGTGTCTGAACGCTATCTGGACCAGGGCGGCATGTTTACCGAAAAGGTCTTCCCGGTCGGGCCGATTTGCCATGCCCTTGCGGCCCGGGAAGGCAAGCAGATACTGGATGCTCTTCGTAATCTGGACCCTGAACTCGCAGAATCCCTTGCCGGCAGCATTGGTGCCGGTCGCCAATTCTTTGACTGAAGGGTCAGGTACGGCCCCGGCATGCCGGGGCATGACAGCCCGGTTCGGTCTCAGCAATTGAAAATGAGCAGGCTGCGATCTTCGGGCGCCGATGGCCCGTGGTACTGGAAGCACACTGTATCAGAATATGTAACAAATGCCGTTATTAGCGGTTATTGCACGGTTTTTTATGATTGTGTTCCGTAATTTCTGCCATTAGTATGGCGCCAGTTGTGGACGGTCCCGGCTTCGGCTTGGAGCTGTCAGCACGTAATAAACTCAGTGATCAAGAGGGCAGGGAGCGCGTCGCAGTGCTTCATTAGTATCTCTAGGGAGCTTTTAGGAGGAGCACTATGTCTACCTTGTTTGGTACGATTGGTAACGACAGCATGTTCGGCACGGCCGAGGATGATCTGTTCTATGGCGATATTGGTAACGACTCGCTGAGCGGCGGTACCGGTGCCGACACCCTTTATGGTGAAGACGGCAACGATACGCTTCTGGGCGGCGCTGGTAACGACGTTCTCGACGGCGGCAACGACGACGACGATCTGCGCGGTGGCGCGGACGATGACAGCCTGCTGGGCGGCAACGGCGACGACAGCCTGCAAGGTAACGCAGGCGACGATACCCTTGACGGCGGTTCGGGCGATGACTCGCTTCTGGGTAACGGCGGCCACGACGTCCTGAATGGCGGCGAAGGCGACGACACCCTTCTGGGTCTCGGCGGCAACGACACCATCACCGGCAGCAACGGCGATGACGTGATCGACGGCGGCGACGACGACGACTCGCTGTCGGGCGGCGCCGGCAACAACGACATTTCGGGCGGTAACGGCGACGACACCATCACGGATGGTTCGGGCAACGACGATGTGGACGGCGGCGACGGTGATGACACCTTCATCGTTGACGGCCAGTTTGATTCGACCACCGACCTGGTTTCGATCTCGGGCGGTTACACGGTCAGCGTGAACGGCACCGACACCCTGACCAACGTCGAGACGATTGTTGCGGACAACGTGACCATCGACCTGACCTCGAACGAAGACGTATCCTTCACGGTTGCGCAGACGATTGCGGCTGTTGCCGGTTCGGACAGCTCGGCTGTTGACACCGACACGGGTGTGATCACCTGGAACGGCGACGCGCAGGTTCTGCAGGTTGCCGGCGACGACGAGTGGGGCATCACCGCGGTGAACGGCGTTGCGGTTTCCGCGAACGGCGACACGGTTGCGGTTGATAACGGTGTGATCACCGTGATCGACACCAACAACGACGATGTTCTCGACCAGATCATCTTCACCGGTGCAGACTCGCTGAAGAACGAAAACGCCAACGTTGACGAAACCTTCTCGATCACCCTGACCAACGACGCTGACGAAACCCTGTCGATGTCTGTGACCTCGACCGTGGTTGAAGACATGCAGTTCGACGCTGACGACGCTGGCGAAACCCTGCGTGGTGACGGCGACGACGA
>SBGU01000015.1 GCA_006226495.1 Alphaproteobacteria bacterium | reverse complement strand
AATCACTTTTCTCTTGAAATCGAAATACAGCAATAATAAATTTGAAACATAGACGATTTAAACGTTAGATAATTTCGAAGTTCAAAATACTAAGATGTCTGTAGATACTCGGACGACACGGAAAGGAGACTGAAATAGGAACTGAATGAACCAAGAACGCTAAATCCCTTCCCAGGTATATCCTTCCCAAAGCGTTCAAGGTTCACCTATCCCTCCCCTGGCTTACCGGCACGGTGCCGACCTTCACCTTGCCGGTAAGCCAATCCCAAACCGGGCTTAAAACCCGCGGCGGAAACAGGAGGGCGCGTTTGATGAATTGATTTTGATTAGTTCATTGTACGCCGGCGGTACGGTCAATTTTGGGCCAGCCAAAGGCAGATGAACAACCCGCGGGACGCTAACCCTTCCCAGGTAGCAGACCTTCCCAGGCGTCCCTAGGGTATCCCTCCCCTGGCTTACCGGCACGGTGCCGACCTTCACCTTGCCGGTAAGCCATCCCAACCCAAGTAACCGGTTACCCTGATGGAACCAGACACGAATCGCCGCGGAAACGCCGGCGCTTTTTTTTCGTTTATGGGGTACCGCAACGATGCCGCAACACGGACCGATTCGGCAAAAGTCCGCTCGCCCAAACGAACCCCGGGGAGCAGCGCAGGGGCTGTTGCCGATTCGTCTGCCGGTGCCCTTTCCGTACTGTTTCGAAAGCCCGAGCCCACGTCCAGCAACACTGTAATTTTCAGGAAGTATGAGATTTGAAATATTTTCAAAAATGTCGCGTGGCAGCATAACAAACCGTTGCCGAAACACACCCGCAAGCCTATGGTACGCGCAAATTTCGCCCTCTGGATAGCAGGTTTTCCAATGTCTTTTCTTGCAAGTGCCCTTGACCGTATCAAACCGTCGCCCACCATTGCCGTCACCACCAAGGCGGCCGAGCTGAAAGCCGAAGGCAAGGATGTGATCGGCCTTGGCGCCGGCGAACCGGATTTCGATACGCCCGACCATATCAAGGAAGCCGCAATTGCCGCCATTCGCGCGGGCGACACCAAATATACCGCGGTCGACGGCACCCCGGCCCTGAAGAAGGCGATTGTCGACAAGTTCAGCCGCGAAAACGGCCTCAGCTACACCACCAGCCAGATCAGTGTGAATTCGGGCGGCAAACACACCATCTATAATGCCATGGTCGCAACCCTGAACCCGGGCGACGAGGTGATCATCCCCTGCCCCTACTGGGTCAGCTACCCGGACATCGTCTATCTGGCGGGCGGCCAGCCGGTATTTGTACCGTCAAGCGCGGAATCCGGCTTCAAGATCACACCCGAAGCACTGGAAGCCGCCATCACCCCCAAAAGCAAATGGCTGATCTTCAACTCGCCCTCGAACCCGTCCGGGGCCGCCTATTCGGTGGCCGAGATCGCGGCGCTGGGCGAAGTGCTGAAGCGCCATCCGCAGGTGCATATCTTTGCCGACGATATCTATGAACACCTCGTTTATGACGATTTCGAATTCAAGACCATCGCCGCCGTGGTGCCCGAGCTTTATGAACGCACCCTGACCATGAACGGTGTCGCCAAGGCCTATGCCATGACCGGCTGGCGCATCGGGTATGCAGGTGGCGATGCCAAGCTGATCAAGGCCATGGCCAAGGTCCAGTCGCAATCGACCTCGAACCCCTGTTCGATCAGCCAGGCCGCGACCGTGGCCGCGCTCAATGGCCCGACCGACTTTTTCGCCGAACGCGCTGCGGTGTTCCAACAGCGCCGCGACATGGTCTGTGCCATGCTGAACGAGGCCGAGGGCATCAGTTGCCCGACCCCCGAAGGCGCCTTCTATGTCTATCCATCGATTGCCGGCTGTATCGGCAAAAAGACACCGGCTGGCAAACTGATCGCCACCGATGGTGATTTTGTCACCCATATCCTTGAGGATTATGGCGTGGCGGCCGTACAGGGCGAAGCCTTTGGCCTGAGCCCGCATTTCCGGGTTTCCTATGCCACCTCGACCGAGGCCCTGAAGAAGGCCTGCACGCGCATCCAGGAAGCTTGCGCCGCGCTGAAGTAAACCTTCATGACCGGCGGCGACACGCTGGCGACGATCCTGATCCTGACCTCGGCCTTCCTGCACGCGCTGTGGAACGCCGGGGTCAAATCGGCGCCCGACAAGTTCGCCGCCATGGTGTTCATTTCGGGCTGGGGCGGTTTCCTGTTCCTGCCCTTTGTGCCGCTGGCCCCCATGCCGGAGCCCGACCTGTGGCTGTGGATCGTGGGCTCGCTTGCCATTCATCTCTGTTACCAGCAGTTGCTGGCCAAGGCGCTTGAGGCCGGCGACCTGACCGTCAGCTACCCGATCGCGCGCGGCATGGGGCCGATGCTGGTGGCCATCGTCAGCTATTTTTTCCTCGCAGGCGAAATCAGCACCGGGGGCCTTTTTGGCGTCGCCGTGCTGGTGGGCGGTATTTTCACAACGGCGGGCGCAAGCCGGCGCCAGAGCACAGACCCGGCCCAGTTCCGGAAGTCGCTGGTCTATGCCCTGGGCGCTGGCTGTATGATCGCCTCTTACACCCTGGTGGACGGGCTGGCCGTGCGCCGCACCGCCGACCCGCTGACCTATGTGCTGTGGTCGGGCATTGCCTTTATGCCGGTACTGATGGGTTATGCCGCCTGGCGCCGTGGCCCCGATTTCCTGATGCAGTCCCTGGCCTGGTGGCGGCGCGGCCTGCCGCTCAGTATCCTCGCGCAGGTCGGATACGGCTTCGCGCTTTACGCCTACAGCCTGGGCTCGCTCGGCGAAATCGCCGCGCTTCGGGAATGCAGCATCATCTTCGCCAGCCTGATCGGCTTCCTGTGGCTGAAGGAAAGCTTCAGCCTGCGCAAGGGCGTTGCCGTGCTCATGATCGCGATTGGTGCCATCCTCCTGAAATCGTTTTGACAGTGGTCAAGGCGCCCCCCTATTCTCGGGATGCATTCTGCAGCCAACGCCCTGGCATTCGCGACGGCGCCATTAAATCGATTATATCGATTATAGTATATCGTTTAATCAGTTGGATCGTTTAATCACGGATACCATATAAATATCCATGAGACATGGAGGACACCAATCATGACAACACTCGATAGCAAAACCCAAGCCCAAATCGCCGATGCCCTGAAACCGGTTCTGGCCGAAAGTGTGCAGCTTTATGTGCTGACCCAGAATGTGCACTGGAACGTGACCGGCCCGCTGTTCCAGGGTGTGCATCTCCTGACCGAAACCCAGTATACCGAACTGGCCATGGCCATTGACGAGATCGCGGAGCGCATCCGTACCCTTGGCAGCAAGGCACCGGCCGGCCTGGCCGCCTATGCCAAGCTGGGCAGCATCGCCGACGGCGACGAGAATGCGAGCGCCGAAGACATGGTCAAAAGCCTGAATGCCGCGCACAAGCAGATTGCCGACCGCATCCGCCCGCTGATCGGCAAGGCCGGTGACGCCGGCGACGAAGTGACCGCCGGCCTGCTGACCGACCGCCTGACCGTGCATGAAAAAGCCCAGTGGATGCTGCGCGCCACCATCGGCGCGTAATGCCCGTCGAAAAGCTCAGAGGCGATCCTTGATCTTGTAATAGAGGATCGCCGACGAGACGATCTGCCGGCCGATGGTGCGCCCGAACGGCAGCCGCCATTTGGGCACATCGGCCAGAAGGTCAAAGCGCGCGCGGTCGCCCGCAATGGCGTCCGCGACGACCTGCCCCATCAGGTTGCCCATGTTCACCCCGTGGCCGGTGTAGCCGAAGCTGTACCAGACATTGGTGCCAACCTGGCCCACAAGCGGCACTTCGCCAAGCGCCACCCCCAGCTTGCCGCCCCATTCATAATCGATGCGCACATCCTCAAGTTCCGGCCAGACCTTCAGAAGCCGCGGCAGCAGTTTCGCCTTGATCGACTTCGGTTTGTGCCCGGAGAAATTCACCCGCCCGCCAAACAGCACGCGCCCGTCCGAAGACATGCGGAAATAGTCGCACACTTTGTTGCTGTCGCAGATGGCCCAGCGGTTGGGGTTCAGCCGGTCCAGCCGGTCGGCGGACAGGGGCTCGGTCGCCATGATGAAACTGCCGGCCGGGAAGGCAAGGCCCGTCAACTGGCGGCGGAACAGGTCGTGGTGCGCGTTGGCGGCCAGCACCAGTTCCTTGGCGTGAACGGTGCCACCTGCGGTGTGTACCGTGACGACATCACCGGTCTCGATCGCGGTGACGGGGCTGTGTTCATGGATCTGCACGCCCATGCGGTCGCAGGCGGCAGCCAGGCCAAAACACAGTTTCAGGGGATGCAGGTGTCCGTCCGACTGGCTGAGGAGACCGCCCAGGTACCGGTCGGTGCCGATGCGTTCCTTCAGCTCATCCGGCCCCAGATAGTGCCAGCCCCGGTCCGGGAACCGTGTCTCCATCTCGTTATAATGATGGTAAAGCCCGGCCAGTTGCCTGGGCGTCATTGCGACCTCGAGCCAGCCGGGGGTCAGGTCGCAGTCGATGCTGTATTCGTCGATACGGCGCCGTATCAGGTCGTGCCCGGCCCAGGTGAGCGCCGCAACGGCATCGGCCTTGTTGGCACCAGCATGTTTGGCCACCCGTTCCTGCCCGACAAAACCGCGGATCATCTGGCCGCCATTGCGCCCTGACGCGCCCCAGCCGACCTGGCGTGCTTCAAGAAGCAGTACCTGCCTGCCTTTTTCCGAAAGGCTGAGGGCGGTGGAAAGCCCGGTGAAACCGGCGCCGATCACGCACACATCCACCTTCTGGTCACTCGCCAGCGCCGGCCATTCTTTCGGTTTGGCGGCAGAAGCGGCATACCAGCTCGTGGGATAATGATCGTGCATGGGGTGTTTCCGGTCCATTGTCAGGCGGGCCGAGCATACTGCGTCATTTCGCGCGGCCAAAGTGATTCCTTGCCGCTTGCGCTCGCCGGTCCAAACATGCTAAGCAGCAGAAATATATATTGAGAACTATTCGCAGAAACAGTCTGCTGAAGCGAGCCCCTGATGCGCGACACTACAGATTCCATCCGCCTTGGCACGATGCGCCCCGGTCACCGTGGCCGCATTACACATTTCGACGCCGCCCACCTGAATGGTGAAGGCGCCGACCTGTCCGACCGGCTGCGGGAAATGGGTTTCGCCGAGAATCTGATCGTGGAAGTACTGCACCAGAGCCCGTTTGGCCGCGACCCGATCGCGGTGCGGGTCGGCAGCATGACCGTCGCCTTGCGGCGCATGGACGCCAACATCGTTGTGGTAACGAGTATATGACCGCCAAGACCAGCCTTGTCGCCGTCGTTGGAAACCCCAACTGCGGCAAATCCGCCCTGTTCAACGCCCTGACAGGCCTCAGGCAGAAGGTCGCCAACTATCCTGGCGCCACGGTGGAGCGGCGGGCTGGTCCCTTGCTGGGCGACAACCGGGTGGAGCTGATTGACCTGCCGGGCACCTACAGCCTGACACCCAGGAGCCCCGACGAGGCGGTAACCCGCGATGTTCTCAGCGGAAAATACAGCGCCGAAGGCAAACCCGACGCCATTCTTTGTGTTGTTGATGCAACAAATCTGGCGCAACACCTGCGTTTTGTGCTCGAGCTCAAATCTCTTGGCATCCCCATGGTGGTTGCGCTGAATATGACCGACCTTGCCGCGCGCGAGAAAATCAGCATCGACAGCAAGGCGCTGTCGGAAAAGCTGGTGATGCCGGTGATCGAAACCGTGGCCGTGCGCAGCCGTGGTCTGGCCGAACTGAAGGAACAGATGCTGGGCCTGCTTCAGGTGCCGGTGGCAAGCCCGGTGGAATATGCCACCGACGTCAAAAGCCTGCAGACCCTGGCGCGCCGCATTGCCGACAAGGTGACCCTGTCCGAAGGCCTGGGCCACAAGACCACCCGCGTCCTGGACCGTGTGCTGCTGCACCCGGTCGCAGGGCCCATCATCCTGTTCAGCCTGTTGTTCCTGATGTTCCAGGCCGTGTTCAGTTGGGCCACCGCGCCCGCCGACATGATCGATGACAGTTTTGTCGCCCTGCAGGGTTTCGTGGACACCGCCCTGCCCGATATCTGGATCAAGAGCTTCATCAATGACGGTATTGTCGCCGGCGTGGGGGCCGTGGTGGTGTTCCTGCCGCAGATCCTGATCCTTTTCGCCTTTATCCTCCTATTGGAATCGTCCGGCTATATGGCGCGCGCCGCCTTCCTGATGGACCGGCTGATGGCGTCCGTCGGCCTGAATGGCCGCGCCTTCATCCCGCTTTTGTCCAGCTTTGCCTGCGCGATCCCCGGCATCATGGCCGCACGCACCATTTCGGACGAAAAGGACCGGCTGACCACGATCCTGATCGCGCCGCTGATGACCTGTTCGGCCCGTATCCCAGTTTACACCGTCATTATCGCGGCCTTTATCCCGAACACCAAGGTGCTGGGTTTCTTCGGCCTGCAGGGGCTGGTGATGTTCGCCATGTTCGCGTTCGGTATCATCGCCGCGCTGATTGTCGCCGCCGTGCTGAAGCGCACCGTGGTCAAGGGCAAGGCCCAGACCTTCATGCTGGAACTGCCCAAATACCAGACCCCGAACCTGAAATATGTGCTGATCGGACTTTATGAGCGCGCGCGGGTGTTCCTGCGCCGCGCCGGCACCATCATCCTTGTGTCCACCATGGTACTGTGGGTCCTGTCCACCTTCCCCGCCCCGCCCGCGGATGCGGAAGGCCCGGCGATCCTCTATAGCATGGTCGGCATCATCGGCCGCGGCTTGGCTGTGATTTTTGAGCCTATCGGCTTCAACTGGGAAATTTCGGCGGCGCTGGTGCCCGGCATGGCCGCGCGCGAAGTGGCGGTGGCCGCCCTTGGTACCGTTTATTCCCTGTCCGGCAACGAAGATGTGGTGGCCAACAGCCTGCAGCATATGCTGGGCAACGCCTGGTCGCTGCCGACCGCGCTGTCGTTCCTGGCCTGGTACATCTTCGCACCCCAGTGCCTGTCGACCATCGCCGTCACCCGCCGCGAAACCGGCGGCTGGAAATGGACCAGCTTCATGATCGCCTACCTGTTCGTGCTGGCCTATGGCGCCTCGTTCGTGACCTATCAGGTATCCAGCTTCCTCCTGTCCTGACTTGTGGCCTTGCTCCCGCCGCAAAAGTGGGTTAGCCAAAAGACCAACCACAAGAAGAGAGCGGGAGGAAACTACCAGATGAAAGCCCTGTTTGCCGCCGTATCCTTGCTTGCCGTCGCTGCCTGTTCGGATGCCGACGTCAAGAAGGATGCCGAGCGCATCGCCCATGACAGCCTGATCACCGACACCCATATCGACGTACCCTACCGCCTGGCGGCGGAATGGGAAGATGTGTCGAACGCCACAACAAAAGGCGATTTCGATTATCCGCGTGCGGTCGCCGGTGGCCTGAACGCACCCTTCATGTCCATCTATACACCCGCGCAGTATGACGGCACGCCCAAGGCAAAAACCCATGCCGAGGAAATGATCGCCATTGTCGAGCGCATGGTCGCCGACGCGCCGGACAAATTCCGCATCGCGAAATCCGTGGCCGATGTCGAAACGGCCTTCAAGGACGGCGTGATCGCCCTGCCACTGGGCATGGAAAACGGTTCCCCCATTTCGGGTGATTTGCAGAACCTGGACTATTTCTACGAGCGTGGCATCCGCTACATCACGCTGGCGCATTCCAAGGCCAACGATATTTCCGATTCTTCCTATGACGTGGAACGGCGCTGGCATGGCCTGAGCGACTTTGGCCGCGACGTGGTCAGGCGCATGAACGAACTGGGCATCATGGTCGATGTCAGCCATATCTCGGACGAAGCCTTCTGGGATGTGATGAAAACCAGTGAAGCGCCGGTGATTGCCTCGCATTCGTCCGCGCGCTATTTCACGCCGGATTTCGAACGCAACATGGCGGACGACATGATCAAGGCGCTGGCCGAAAAGGGCGGCGTGATCCAGATCAACTATGGCTCGTCGTTCCTGACCGAAGCCGCCAACAAATACCGCCCGAAAATGGAAGAGGCCTACCAGGCTTATCTGGCCAGCAACAAGCTGGCGCCCAGCGAAGAAGTGAAAACCAGCTTCGAAGCCGACTATACAGCCAGCCATCCCTACCCCTATGCCAACCTGGACAATGTGCTCGATCATATCGACCATGTGGTGAAGATCGCGGGTGTCGACCATGTGGGCATCGGGTCGGACTATGACGGTGTCGGCGACAGCCTGCCCGACGGCCTGAAGGATGTATCCAGCTATCCGAACCTGGTGGCCGGCCTCCTGAAACGCGGCTACAGCGAAGCCGATATCCAGAAGATCCTGTCCGGCAACCTGATCCGCGTATGGCGCGCGGTCGAGGATTATGCCGCCAGCCACTGATCCGGCAGCCGCTGAACCCGGCCCAACAAACCAAAGTTATAAAACCGCCCCTTTCCGGGCGGCTTTTCTTATTCGTTCAAAAACACACAGACTTTTGAACTGGACGACGGGCCCGAAATTGGTACCGTACCGGGTCAACATAAAATCCTGAGGGGGATCACATGAAAAAAACAATGCTGCGCCTTATGGCGGTCAGCCTCCTGTCCGGCACCAGCCTGGGCGCGATAGCGGAACAGAATAGCGACTGGTACACCGATGCGGCGATCTCGCCCGACGGCAAGACCGTACTGGTCGGTTACAAGGGCGATATCTACAGCGTGCCCACGAAGGGTGGCACCGCCGTACCGCTGACGGTAAACGACGCCTGGGAAGGCCACCCGGTCTGGTCGCACGATGGCAAATGGATCGCTTTTTCATCCGACCGCAATGGCAACATGGATGTCTATGTCATGCCGGCTGCGGGTGGCGAAGCCAAGCGCCTGACCTACCACAGCGCCAACGACTACCCAACCGACTTCACGGCCGACAACAAGGCGGTGACCTTCTCGTCCGTGCGTATGGACTCGGCTGAAAGCAGCCTGTTCCCGCGCCGCAGCCTGTCGGAGCTTTACAAGGTACGCCTCTCCGGCGGCACGCCCGAGATGATCCTGACCCTGCCCGCCAGCGAAGCCCGCTGGAACAAGGACGGCAGCAAGCTGGTGTACCGCGAGGAAAAGGCGCTGGAAAGCGACCTGCGCAAACACGACCATAGCGCCTTCGCCCATGATATCTGGCTCTATGACGCCAAGGATGGCAGCCATACCCAGTTGACCGACTTTGCGGGCGGCGACCACAACCCCGTGTGGGGCAAGGGCGATACGGTCTATTATACGTCCGAACAGTTGGACGACACCTTCAACGTCTGGAAGCTGGATATCGGCAGCGGCAAAAAAGAAGCCGTGACCGACTTCAAGCAGCACCCCGTGCGCTCGCTCAGCCGCGCGGAAGACGGCACCATGGCCTTCCTGCACCATGGCTCGGTCTATACCATGAAAGACGGCGGCAAGCCGAAGATGCTGGATATCGGCATCCTGAACGACGGCCATGGCCGCGATGCCCAGACCATCGATGTATCGGGCGATATCAGCGGTTTCTCCGTGTCGCCGGGCGGCAAGGAAGTGGCGTTCGTGGCGCGCGGCGAAGTGTTCGTAACCTCGTCCGAATTTGCGACCACCAAGCGCATCACCAGCACACCGGCACAGGAACGCAGCGTCAATTTCAGCCCGGACGGCAAATCGATCGTCTATGCCGCCGAACGCGACGGCAAATGGGAACTGGTGCAGGCGTCCCTTGAAAACGAAGGCGAGAAATATTTCTTCGCCTCGACCACCATCAAGGAAAAGGTCCTGTACACCGACGACAAGGACGCCTTCCAGCCGCGTTTTTCGCCGGACGGCAAGAAGGTCGCCTTCCTGTCTGGCCGCGATGCCGTGAAGGTGGTGGATGTGGAAACCGGCGAAGCCGTCACTGCGCTCGGCGCCGAATATAACTATAGCTATGCCGACGGCGACATCACCTTCAACTGGTCGCCCGACAGCAAGTGGCTGACCGTCGATTTCGCGCCGCGCGGCCGACTGTTCATCACCAACATTGCTGTGGTGCCCGCCGACGGCTCGGCCAAGCCGGTCGATATCAGCCAGTCGGGTTACCAGAATGGCGGACCGCGCTGGCATTCGGACGGGGGTGCCGTCTTGTGGTTCAGTTCGCGCTTCGGCAAGCGCGACCACGGCAGTTGGGGCCGCGACTTCGACGTGATGGCCGCCTTCCTGAACCAGGACGCCTACGACAAATTCACCCTGTCGAAGGAAGAATATGAGCTGAAGAAAGAGCTGGAGGAAGACCAGAAGAAGAAGGACAAGGAAGCCGAGGACAAGGCCAAGAAAGACGCCAAGGACGGCGACAGGAAGGACGAAAAGAAAGAGGACGACAAGGAACCGGATGTCAAACCGATCGAGATCGATTTTGACGGCATCCAGGACCGCACGGTGCGCCTGACCGTCAATTCGTCCGACCTGGCCGATGCGGTGCTGAACAAGGACGGCACCAAGCTTTATTACCTGTCCCGCTTCGAGGGCGGTTATAACCTGTGGCAACAGGATTTCCGCGAGAACAGCACCAAGCTGATTGTCAATTTCGACGCGCACAATGCCTCGATCCAGTTGGCGGACGATGAAAAGTCGGCCTTTGTGCTGGCCGATGGCAGCATCTCGAAGCTTGCGCTTTCGGGCGACGGCGCCAGCCGCAAACCGGTGAAGCTGAAGGCGTCGATGGAACTGAAGCCGGAAGCCGAACGCCAGTATTTCTATGACCATATCTGGCGCCAGGTGGCCGACAAATTCTATAACCCCAACATGCATGGCATCGACTGGGTGGCCATGAAGGCCGAATACCAGCCCAAGCTTGCGAATATCGGCAACAACCGCGATTTCGCCCGCATGATGGAAGAAATGCTGGGTGAACTGAATGCATCGCACACCGGCGCCTATTACCGTGGCCGCGGCGAAAACCCGGACGCCACCGCCGGCCTGGGCCTGATCTTCGACATGACCGACACGTCCGGGCCGCTGAAGATCGACGAGGTCATCGACAAAGGCCCCTTCACCAAAGCCGGCAGCGAAGTGAAAGCCGGCATGAAGCTGGCCGCCGTGGACGGGGTTGCACTGGATGCCGGCACCAACCTCGCCAGCCTTCTGAACCGCAAGGCCGGTACCCGCACGCGCCTGACCTTCGAACGGGCCGACAAGACCCGCTTCGACGAAGTGATCAAGCCCCTCAGCACCCGCGACGAAGACGAACTGATGTATGACCGCTGGGTCAAGGGCCGCCGGGAACTGGTTGAAAAGCTGTCGGGTGGCCGCATCGGTTATGTGCATGTGCGCGGCATGAACGATGAAAGCTTCCGGGTCGTTTATAACGAGCTTCTGGGCCGTGATTTCGACAAGGATGCCGTGATTGTCGACACCCGCTGGAACGGTGGCGGCTGGCTGCATAACGACCTGGCGAAGCTGTTGTCCGGCAAACAGTATCTGAAGATGAAGGTACGGGGCCGCATCTATGAAGGCGACCCGCTGGACCAGTGGTACAAACCGTCCCTGGTGGTGATGGGCGAAGGCAACTATTCCGATGCCCACGCCTTCCCCTTCACCTACAAGGCGCTGGATATCGGCCAGACCGTCGGCATGCCGGTGCCCGGCACCATGACCGCGGTCTGGTGGGAAACCCTGCATTCGGGCGATATCACCTTCGGTATCCCGCAGGTGGGCCAGCTCGACAAAAACGGCAACTATCTCGAGAACCAGCAGCTTGAGCCCGATGTGAAGGTCAAGAACATGCCCGCGGAATCTGCCAAGGGTGAAGACCAGCAGATCGAAAAAGCGGTCGAAGTGCTGCTGAAAACGGTCGCCGAGCAGAAACAGTAAGACCAGAAAGCCGTAGCGTCGGGCCCTTCGGGGCCCGGCGCACGCCCCCGCCCCGGCCTTCGGCCCGCCCGGTCACGGGCATGTTATCCAACATTCGGTCATATCCCGCTTGCCACCCCCAAGTTCCGCCCTATCGTCAGATGAGGCGTTCGGGGAAGGCGCCGACATCAAACCCCATGGGGAGGGACCATGACCGACCGTACCGACGGCCAGGCATCCAGTGCGGTGTCGAATTCGATCAGAACCTATACGCTGATCATTCTGACCATCGTCTATGTCTTCAATTTCATCGATCGCCAGATTCTTGTCATCCTGCAGCCGCTGATCAAGGCCGAACTGAACCTGAGCGATACACAGCTCGGGCTTCTGACCGGCTTCGCGTTCGCCATTTTCTATACCGCGCTTGGCCTGCCGATTGCGCGACTGGCGGACCGCAGCAACCGGCGCAATATCATCAGTATTTCCTTGGCGGTCTGGAGCGCGATGACCGCGCTTTCCGGCATGGCCCAGTCCTACTGGCAGCTTCTGTTGGCCCGCATGGGTGTCGGCGTCGGCGAAGCCGGCGGCAGCCCGCCCGCACACAGCATGATTTCCGACCTGTATGAACCCAAGCGCCGCGCCACCGCGCTCGCCATCTATTCGGCGGGCCTGTATCTCGGCGTTCTTGTGGGTTTTGCGCTCGGCGGCAAACTCGGGTACGAATTCGGCTGGCGCAATACGTTGCTCATTGTCGGACTGCCGGGGCTTTTGCTGGCGCTGCTGCTCAGGTTCACGGTACCAGAACCGGTTCGGGGCCGCTTTGAAAGCGCGCCTGTTGCCGACCAGGCCAAACTGGGGGAAACGCTGAAGCACGTATTTGGGCTGAAGTCGTTTCCGTTTTTTGCTTTCGGCTGCGCCATGGCCGCCTTCGTCAGTTATGGCACCAGCAACTTCATGCCGCTTTTCATGGTGCGGTATCACAATATCCCGATTGAGCAGATCGGCCTGTTGCTGGGCCTGACCGCAGGTGGCGGGGGCATTATCGGCACCTATCTTGGTGGCCACCTGACCGACCGGCTGGGGGCGCAGGACCCGCGCTGGTACCTGTGGTTGCCGGCCCTGAGCGCCGTAATCGGCATTCCTGCCGGCATCGTTGCCATAACGACCGACAATACCAACATGATGTTGGGTTTCTATTTTGTCACGGCGGTCATGAGCACCTTCTACCTGGCGCCGGCGATTGCGGTCGCGCACCGGCTCGTCGCCCCGCGCATGCGGGCGCTCACGTCCGCAATCCTGTTTTTTGTGCTGAACCTCATCGGCCTGGGCCTTGGCCCGGTTGTTGTTGGTGCCATCAGCGACATCATGCGGGAAATGACCGGGCGCGAAAGCCTCAGGGAAGCGCTGCTGTTCGGTATCGCGATCGCCATCGTAAAGGCCTATCTGTTCTGGCAGGGCGGTCGCAAGCTGCCGGAGGATATCGCGGCCACCACGAAGCAATAGTCCACGCCCCACAAGCAGGCTGGCAATTGCCGGCCAAACCTGCGAGCATAAGAAAACTGTCCGGATAACAGACGCTTATGCCCGCAGAAAAACGACGCCACAGCCTTTCCGAAACGGGCCTTGTGCTGGCGCTGGTGCTGATCGCACTGGCGCCCGCGTCTCTGCGTTCCGGCATCGGTGCCCTGATGGCGGCCCTGCATCTCCTGAGCCTGATGGGTCTTTATCTGCTGCTGCGCCAACTGGCCGACCGGCTGCATGCCTGGGCCGGCCACCTGCTGTTCGGGCTTGCGACCCTGTTGCTGGCTGCGGAAATCGCCGTCCAGGCCGCGACAGGGCTGCACCTGAACCGGTTTGTCCTCTCCCTGCTTGTGCAGCCCCAGGCCCTTGACCAGATCGGCCTGTCGCCCGTCATGTTCTGGGCTGCAACCGGGGCTGCGCTTGTACTGCCCAGCATCCTGTTATGGCGGACACGCCGGGCCGGGTTCCGCCTGCCGGCCAGGGCTGCGCTCCTTGGCCTCCTGGTCGGCGCGGCGGGCACACAGGCCATCTATACCGCAGCCTATTTCCAGGGCTCGACCGGCGCGGTCGAGGCCAGGCGCCTGTTGCCTTTTTTCGACCCGGTACCACCCTACTATAGCCGCCGGGCACTGGGCCTGCTGTTTGGCCTTGATACCGGCAACGCCTTTGCCCTGCCGCAACAGGGCGCGGCGCGGCAGGCGCAGGCCATGCCGGCCCCGTCCTTCAGCCTCGCGCAAGACCGGGACGTGCTGCTGGTGATCGCCGACAGCCTGCGCGCGGGCGATATCCGGCGCGACCCGACCCTGGCGCCCAACCTGATGCGCTGGGCCACGCGCGGCAGCCTGTCGCTGGATCATTACAGCACATCCAACTGCACCCATTTCAGCTTTTACAGCATGCTGACCGGCAAACTGCCCACCGGTTTCGGGCGGGCCCGCGAACAGGGCAGCATACCGGCCCTGCCCGCCATGCTGGCCATGGGCGGTTTCCGCCTCACGAGCACCGAAAGCCTGTCGCTGGACTGGTACGATACCGCCGGCATCCTGATGGACGGCACGGCCCGCACGATCACCGACACCGCGGGGCAGGAAGAAAACGACCGCGCAGTCACGGACGACACGCTGGCCGCGCTGGCCGCCGACGGCCCGCGCCCGCGGTTCCACCTGGCCTATTACCAGGGCACGCACTATCCATACGGCGACAGCCCGGACGGCAGCGACTATGAACGCTACCTGGCGTCCATTCGCCGCTTCGATGCCGAATTGGGGCGGCTTCTGGAGGGGCTTGAAGTCGCAGGCCGTCTTGCCCATACCCTTGTGATCGTGACCTCGGACCATGGTGATGATTTCACGCCGGACGGCAGCGCCATCGGCCATTCGAGCCTGATGAGCGACGGCCAGGTGCAGGTACCTTTCCTGGTACTGGGTGGCACCGTGCCAGCCCCGCGAAGCCACATGGGGCTGACACCCTATGTGCTGGCCAATCTGGGCGGGCCCGCGGCAGCGCCTGGCAGGGACCCGGTTATCCTCGCCAACTGCGACTATGCCTACCCAAACGGCTTTGCACTTTTGCTGCCGGAAGGTCGTGCGGATTTCGCCTTCGACGATGGTGAACTGGTTCCGGTTCATGGCCCGGACGGCACCATGGCGCCGGCGTCCCTCAGCTACCGGACGGCAAGCCTGCTGTTGGCCGCCATCGAACGGGACCGCTGATGAATGAAGGGGCGCCACATGGACACCCCTTCGATCCCTGTTTCAATTGCACGCCGGCACCTCAGCCCGCGAGGCCGACACTTTTCAAAACCAGCGACACCACGGTTTCCTTGGCATCTTCATACTGGCCGGCGTCCAGCGGTTCACCGCCGTTCATGACATTGATCTGGGCTTCAAAGTCGGCGTAATGCTGTGTGGTGGCCCAGATCATGTAGAACAGGATACGGGCATTCACCGGCTTCAGCCGGCCATCCGCCACCCAGCGCTCCAGCACCCGTTCCCGGCTTTCGAGCCAGGGTTTGACCGTGCCGACCAGATAGTCCTGCAGGAAAGGCGCACCAGACGCCATTTCAATGGCCCACAGGCGCGACCCATGCGGGCGGGCGCGGGCCAGGTCCATCTTGGAGGCAACATAGTTCCTGAAGGCGGTTTCCGGGTCGTCGGTCTCGTCGAACGTATCGGCTGCATGCAGCCAGATCGAACAGACTTCCTCGATCACGCGGCGGTAAAGGTCTTCTTTTGCACCAAAATAATAATAGACGTTCGGCTTGGGCACACCTGCACGTTCGGCAATCAGCCCGACACTGGCGCCCTTGAAGCCCTTTTCGGCGAACACTGTCTCTGCAGCCGCCAGAATTTTTGTAACATTCTCGCGCCGGATACCCGCCTTGTGGCCGGTATCATCGTTATTTTCTTGTGTCATCTCGGTCCTCTCGATGCCACGTTTAACCATAAGAATTGAAAAAGGTCTATTTGAAACAGACACGCCCGGGGCAATACCCCGGGCGTGGTGATTTCATACCGGGTACAAGACCAGATTAGAACTTGTACTTGGCACCGATTTGCAACAGCCAAACGGATTTGGTGTCGCGGAAGTTGTAGAAGGGATCGCTTACACCGGAGTAGGTGAACTGACCGGTTGTACTGTTCACGCCAGTGGTGACCAGCGCCTGCTGAGCAAAGGCGGAGTCATACTGCTCACCCCATTTGCTGTTCAGGAAGTTCAGCACGTTTTCCATATTGGCGAACAGTTCGATCTTGCCGAAGCCTACGCCCACTTCCTGCGAAACGTGCAGGTCGAGGTCGTTGATCCACGGGCCGCGTTCAGACTGCAGGTCAACCGACTGGCCGCGTTTCAGGCCGTAGTCGCTGACGAGAGCATTGAAGGCGTTACGAACTTCAACCGACGAGAAGACCACTTTGGCAGTCGCAGCACCCGGAGTACCGGCAACAGCCGATTCAGATGCAGTCGGTACATACAGCAGGTGACCATCACCGCTGTCGATACCACCGTTGCCACCGAACGGCGTACCGCTCTGGTTCATGGTGATGCTGTAGGGCTTGCCGCTACGGCCATTGTAGAACAGGCCGATGGTGGTGAAGTTATCACCCCAGAAGGCTTTCTTGTAGGTCAGACCCAGTTTTGCCTGGTGTTTGATCTCGAAAGCCGAGGTACCTTCAACGCGGTTGTTACGGTCAAGGTGAGCAGCGAAGTTATAGTTCGAGCTTGCGGTCGAGCTGGTACCTTCGTTACCGCCGGTTGCGTTCATGTAGCTGTATGAACCGAACAGGCTGAGGCCGGTGTCCCAGGACTTGTCGAACGAAATCGCATACACGTCCTGTTTACCGTCTGCACCGTTGGTCAGCAGAATATCGTAACCGCTTTCTGACGAATAGATCGGCGAACCATCCGCTGCTGTAGCAATCTGTGTACGACGAAGCTCTTTCCAGTCAGCAGCATTCTGGGTACGGGCCCAGATGGCTTCCAACGTGAAGTGCCAGTCGTCACCCAGGGCGCCCAGGTCAACATAACGCTCAACAGCCAGGTTGAATTTCCAGACGGACGGGATCTTGAAGTCGGGGTCGGTTGCAGCAACGTCACCACCGGCCGCGTTCCCGCTCAGGCCATCCAGAGCTTCCTGCGGAATTTGGTCGAAACGGGTTACGCCGTCGTTCAGCGCATGGTTTGTGCTGTAGTAGGACAGGATCGACACACCATCAAGCGAGTAGGAGTTGGAAACCCAAACAAGCGGGTCACCACCACCGAAGCGGCCGGCACCACCACGAACTTTGGTGCGGTCATCAACGTCATAGGTGAAGTCGAAACGCGGCTGGATCAGGCTCTTGCCGTCCAGTGTGGCGTTGTTGGCAAAACCGTTGCGGTCAACAAACGCCTGGTTCAGAGCAGGCGCATCGCTGGTTTTCCAGAAATCAACACGAACACCGCCGGTCAGGGTCAGTTGGTCATTGGCGTCCCAACGGTCCTGCAGATAAATGGTGTGGGTGTCGAGCTTGAAGCTGGCTGCACCATCATCCTGGTTGTTGCTTGCTGCGTTCTGGTAGCTGAAGCTGCGAACGATACCGTCTTCGAAATCGTCAATGCTGCTGAACTGCCAGATACCTTTGGTGCGCTGGATGAACAGGTTGAACACGTCAACGCTGTCATACTCGTAACCGCCGGTGATGGTGTGGTCGCCGACAACATAGTCACCTTTCAGTTTGGCCTGAATGGTTTTGTTGTTCAACTGGTTGGCATGACGGGAATCGTCCTCGCCCAGATATACAGTACCGCTGGCGTTGTTTGCGTCACGGGTGAAAATCTGGATCTCGCCCACACCGGATTCATCAGACAGGCCCAACTGGCCCGTGATGTTTTTCTTGTAGCCGAACTTCATCTCGGTCGAGAAATTGTCGGTCCAGTCAGAGAACAGTTGGAAGTTGTACGCGCGTACTTTTTCCGAACGGTTGTACCAGTGGCTCAGCGGCGCATAGCGGGTGCCACCATGGTCGGTCGGGCTCAGCGAGTTACCGTTGGTGTACTGGTAAGAACCAAACGCACGGTGGTTATCGTTGATGTTCCAGTCGAGTTTGAAGAAGATCTTCTCGTCTGATTCAGCGATGCTGTCGCTGTCGCCAAGGCCGATATCAAGGCCGTAGCGGGATTGAGCAATAGCAGCAATGCGCTCAACGTCAGACTGGGTAACACCGGTCACCTGGCTGGTGTAGGAAGAACCCTGCGGGCCAGTGGTGTTCGGGGTCGAACCGTCAAATTTTTCATACGAACCGAAGAAGAACAGTTTGTCTTTTACGATCGGGCCGCCCAGGGTTGCACCCCAGAATTTGTTGGAGAAATCGCCCAGATCGACGTCCATGTCTTCGCCGTCAACGTCAACACTTTTCTTACCGGCCAGGCTGTCGTCGCGGTACTGGTAGAAGCCAGTGCCATGGAATTCGTTGGTACCGGATTTGGTTACAACGTTGATCTGGCCACCGGTGAAGCGGCTGAATTCAACACCGAACGGGGCCGGCGAAACACCAACCTGCTCAACGGCGTCGATCGAAATCGGCGAACGCTGTGACGGGTAACCGTTGGCGTTCAGACCGAAGTCATCGTCCTGGCGGATACCGTCAACGGTCAGGCTGTTGAATTTGTTGTTGGCGCCACCGATGGACAGGGCGTCGGAGTTGCCGCCGTCGATCGAAACGAACGGGTTGGCGCGGATGGTGTCTTTGAGGTCGCGGCCGATCGAAGGCATGTCGTTGATGCGCTCGGAGGTGTAAGCCGTTGCACCACCGGCACGAACAGCAGCGATACGGGCGCCGACGATCTGGATTTCTTCAACGGTCGCGTCGTTCGATACGACCGGAATGGTCAGCGGCAGCGGCTGGCTTACTTCCAGGAACAGGCCTTCGAAGGTCTGGGTCTTGTAGTTGCCGAAAGCCGGCACTTCCACGGTGTAAGGACCACCGGGACGCAGGCCGCGGGCCAGGAAGGCACCGGACGAGTTGCTGGTGAAGGTCGAGCGCGAACCCGACGGTACGTGCGTTACGACAACGCTAACACCCGAAAGCGGGTTGCCCGCAGCGTCAACGACCGAACCACGGATCGAGGCAGTAATTTCCTGTGCGATGGCAGGAACACTGGCGGCAAATGCTGCAAGCGCAACACTGCTGTACAGTGCAGTTCTGAATTGGCGTTTCATTCCCTAAGCTCCATTGAGTGTCGCACGACCGACCTCTGGGGAGGCAATCCGGCATGCGAATCGACAACTATTAAGCTGTTCTAAAAAAGTCCCCACACGAAACAAGACCGTCAGTGGATCAAATCCTGACCAAAAGGTCAAGACAGAACACTGGACCGCACCTAGCCCCATGCGCGAGGTCCTTTTATGCGGTTTTCTTTTCAGTTTTTTGACGAAAGTGTCAAGATTGGGAGACGCTCAGAAAATGTCCTGCATAACTTTCGTTGCCGGGACGTTGTCCAAAAAGCACAGTTGCTGCCGGAAAGCCGCAGAAACCCTAGCATCCATAAAATTGCGCCAGACATGAAAAAGGCGCCGCTTTCTTGCGGCGCCACTTATTTTCGGACAATTTTTCCTTGTCGTTTCGACTCGGTTTTTAGCCCTATTCCGCGGCAAAAACCTGATTCAGGTACCCTGCGAGCCGAATGCCGCCTTTCGAAAGCTGGCTCTTGATCAGCGGGGTCCATTTGTAAACATAGTCGTAGCTGAGGATGGCATTGCCGACATTATAGATGTCGCCCCGAAGCGCGATATCTTCATGCAGCCAGTCAAGCGGCTGGCTGTTCTGCCATTCGGCCACCTGTTCCGGCTTGATCTTGGCATCAAGGAACCGGGTCCATTCCGAAAAGGACAGACCCTTGTAATCGATCAGGTCCTCGTCCCACACCTTGTGCAGGTTGCTCATCTGTTCGAACCAGACCACCTCGATGCGGTTGCCACCCCGGTCTTCGGCGCGACCGGCATGCAGCGGCTGGTGCAGATCACCCACGATATGGATGATGAACCGAAGCGCCAGGGCGCGATCTTCCTTGGGCGCCGACTTGTCCTTCAGGGTTTTGGTAAAGGCCTCAAGCGCGGTCAGCGCGTCACCCGCCGGGTTCTTTTCAGTGCCTTCATAGGTCGCGCCGTCGGGCAGGTTCACATAATGGTATGTCTGCGAGGTCTTGCGCCAATAGTCGTCGGGATCGGAGCGCATTTCGTCCGGCCAGTTGGCGGCTTCGGCCATGAATTCGTCACCCAGGATTTCCTTCACGCCGGCCGCAGCTTCTGCAGACAGGTGGTTCGAGGCCAGTTCCGCGATCACGCGGTGGCCCGTGGGCCCGTAAGCATGGGCGGCGGCGGTGCCCAGAAGCACACCCGCCAGCATTCCGATCAGTCGACGCATGGTTTCCCCCTTGAAAGGACTGTTTTGTTAAAAGGCGCGTTTGCCTTCAGAAAGCGGTGCAATGCCCAGATGGTGGGCAATGGTCTGGCCGATATCGGCGAAACTGTCGCGAATGCCGCCGTCCGCCGGCTTGAGCGCCGGGCCATAGGCGATGAATGGCACATGTTCGCGCGTATGGTCGCTGCCCGGCCAGGTCGGGTCGCAGCCATGGTCGGCGGTCAGCACCACGATATCGTCGTCGCGCATGCCGTCCAGAAACTCTGGCAATCGGCCATCGAAATATTCCAGCGCGGCGGCATACCCCGCAACATTGCGCCGGTGGCCAAACGACTGGTCGAAATCGACGAAGTTCACGAAGGTCAGCGAACCATCCGGCGCCTCTGCCTGCATTTTCATCGACATGTCAAAAAGGCCGTCCAGGCCATTGGCCTTGTATTTTCTGGTCAGGCCCTTGTGGGCAAAGATATCGGCGATCTTGCCGACCGAGATTACATCCCGGCCCGCGCCCTCAAGCTTCTCCAGAAGCGTGGGCATATGGGGCGGGGTCGCAAGGTCGCGCCGGTTGCCGGTGCGGCTGAATTTGCCATCCGCACCCAGGAAAGGCCGCGCGATCACCCGGCCGATATTATAATCGTCCACCAGTTCGCGCGCGACTTCACACACCTCATACAGGCGGTCGAGCCCGAAGGTTTCTTCATGCGCCGCGATCTGGAACACACTGTCGGCGGAGGTATAGACGATCGGCTTACCGGCGCGCATATGCTCGTCGCCCAGTTCTTCCAAAATCACGGTGCCGGACGCTGCCTTGTTGCCGAGCACACCCGGCAGGCCGCAGCGTTCGCACAGCTTGTCCAGCAATTCCGCCGGGAAGCTCGGATATTCGGGCGGGAAATAGCCCCAATCGAACCGGACCGGCGCCCCGGCCATCTCCCAATGGCCGGACGGCGTGTCTTTGCCGAAAGACTGTTCGGCACAGGCGGCGAAAAAGCCCTTGATCTCGCCGTCGAATTCCATGCCCTTGGGCTCGCTGCCCGTGGCGGCAGCCGCAGCCTTGCCAAGGCCAAGCCGGGTCATCACCGGCAGGCGGATCGCGCCGGCGGTCGGTCGTTCTTCGGCAACATTGCCGGCGGCACACCAGTCGGCGATATGGCCCAGCGTGTCGGCGCCCGTGTCGCCAAACCTTGCGGCGTCGGGGGCCGCGCCGATGCCGAAGCTGTCCAGAACCAGAATGAAAGCGCGAGCCATGGGATTATCCTTCGATGATTTGCGCGGTAACGGGCCGGATTTCGGGCGCCGTGTCGCTGAGCGTGACCGCCGCGCGCACACGTGCGACGGCGGCATCTGCCGCGCCCTCGTCTCGAGCATACACCATTGCCGCCGGCTGGTCCGCCGTCAGCCGGTCGCCAACCTGACAAAATTCCGTGAAACCGACACTATGGTCGACCTTCTGGCTCGGGTCCGTGCGACCACCACCCAGTGCCACCACGGCCATGCCGATGGCGCGCGCGTCCATGCCGGACACATAGCCTGCACCGATGATCACCGGCTTCACCACGGGCGCCAGCACCATGTGGTTTTGCGAACGGTCCATGAAATCGGCGGGGCCACCCTGTGCGGCGACCATGCGGCCAAAAATCTCGGCGGCGCGACCGTCGTTCAGCGCGGCAACCGCCGCCGTGCGCGCCGCCGCCACGCCCGGCACGGCGCCGGACAAGGACAGCATGTGCGCGGCCAGGTCCAGGGTCACATCCAGGAGGCGGTTGTCGGCCTTGGCCGGGTCCTTCAGGAACTCGACCGTCTCGAACACTTCGACGGCGTTGCCCGCCGTGCGGCCCAGCACCTGGTTCATGTCGGTCAAGAGCGCGGTTGTCGGCACACCGGCTGCGCCGGCCACACGCACGATATTGCGGGCCAGCACTTCGGCCTTGTCGGCACTGTTCATGAAAGCACCGGTGCCGAACTTCACATCCATCACAAGGGCCTTCAGGCCCGCCGCCAGTTTTTTGGACAGGATCGAAGCCGTGATCAGCGGCACGCTTTCCACCGTGCCGGTCACATCACGGATGCCGTAGAAACGTTTGTCCGCGGGTGCCAGGTCGCCGGTCTGGCCGATGATCGAGCAGCCGACGGTTTTCACAATTTCCGCGAACCGGTCGATGGACGGATAGGGGTCATAGCCGGGGATGGCTTCAAACTTGTCCAGCGTGCCACCGGTGTGGCCAAGGCCACGACCCGAAATCATCGGCACCAGGCCGCCGCAGGCAGCCACAATGGGCGCCAGCATCAGGCTGACCTTGTCCCCGACCCCGCCCGTAGAATGTTTGTCCACCACCGGCGCGTCTTTATCGAGGCCATATTTCGACCAGTCCATCACGTCGCCGCTGTCGCGCATCGCAAGGGTCAGGGCCGCACCCTCTTCGGGGCTCATGCCATTGAAGAAAATGGCCATGGCGAGCGCGGCCACCTGGCCGTCGGTCACGCTGTGGTCGGTGATGCCGGCAACAAAATCGCGGATGTCCGCGTCGGATATGGTGCCGCCATCCCGCTTGGTGCGGATCACTTCCTGCGGCAGGAATGTCTTACTCATGTTTTTTACTCGTCTTGCATTTCATGCACATTGTCGGGGCCGAAGCTGTAGGGCAGCAGGGCATGGCTGTCGGTTTCCAGAAGCACCTGCCCGTCACGGCCACAGATGGTGACCTTGCAGCCTTCAGCCGGCGCGAATTCGCGGATCTTCTGGCGGCAGCCGCCACAGGGCGTGCAGGCCACATCGCCCGGGCCGATCACCACCACATGGTCGATGATGCGTTCACCCGCCATCACCATGGCGCTGATCGCCCCGGTTTCGGCGCACGCACCCAAGGGGTATGCGGCGTTCTCGACATTGCAGCCGGCATAGATATGGCCACTGCGGGTCAGGATTGCAGCCCCCACGGGATGTTTTGAATAGGGCGCATAGGCCAGGTCGCGCGCGTCGCGGGCGGCCTTGATCATGGCGTCAAGCTGGTCGGTCATGGCCTAATGGTCCTTTTCATACGGAATGCCGCTGGCCTTGGGTGCGACCATGCGACCGGCAAAGCCCGCCAGGATCAGCACGGTCAGCACATAGGGCAGCATCATGGTGAACTGCACCGGAATTTCGCCGATCAGCGGCAGGCTTTCGCCCTGAAGCCGCCCCTGCAGCGCATCGACAAAGCCGAACAGCAGGCAGGCCAGCAAGGTCGGCACCGGTTTCCAGCGCCCGAAGATCATGGCGGCGAGCGCGAGGTACCCCTTACCAGCCGACATATCGCGGATGAAACCCGCGCCAAGACCGGTCGACAGCACGGTGCCGGCAAGGCCGCACAACAGACCGCCGATCATCACCGCCTGATAGCGAAGCCTGGTGACCGAAATGCCGGCGGTGTCCACCGCTTCCGGGTTTTCGCCCACTGCCCGCAGGCGAAGGCCGAAGCGGGTTTTATACAGCATCCAGGCCACCAGCGGCACGACCGCCACGGTCATATAGGTGATGGCATTATGGCCGGAGATGATTTCGCTATAAAGCGCACCCAGAACCGGCACATCGGCCACCGCATCGGCAAACGGCCAGTCAAGGGCCGCAAACCGGGCTTCGTCACCCAGAAGCGGGGTCTGGCCGCCCAGATGGAACCATGCACCCGCCAGTGTGGGCGCAAGGCCTGCTACCAGGATGTTGATGGCCATGCCCGAGACAACCTGATTGCCGCGCTGGCTGATGGAGACATAGCCGTGCAACACAGCGAACAGCAGCGACGTGACGAGACCGGCCCCTAGCCCTACCCAGGCCGATCCCGTCACTGCCGCCGCGCTTGCCGCGGCGAACGCGGCTGCAAGCATCTTGCCCTCAAGGCCGATATCCACAACACCGGCCCGTTCAGCACACAGGCCGGCAAGGCCCGCCAGCACCAAGGGGGTGGCGGTGCGAATTGTCGAATCTGTCAATAGTACGAGGTCGGCGAACAAATCGATCATGCTGCCGCCCCTTTTTTCACGAGCCGCCCATACAGGTTGCGCACCGGCGTGCGGAACAGATGTTCCATCGCACCCGCGAACAGGATCACCAGGCCCTGGATCATCACGATGGCTTCACGCTGGATATCCGGCATATCGAAGCTGAGTTCGGCACCACCCTGATAGAGCGCCCCAAACAGGATCGCCGCCAGCACAATGCCAACCGGTTTGTTGCGGCCCATGAAGGCAACCGCAATGCCCACAAATCCCGCGCCCTGCGTGAAGCCGTTCACCAGCCGGTGCTGTTCACCCAACAGTTCATTGAGGCCCATCATGCCCGCCAAGGCACCCGCCAGCATCATGGCCATCACGGTCATGCGCGAGACAGACACACCGGCAAAACGCGCGGCACCGGCATTCTGGCCCGCGACCCGCAGTTCAAACCCGAAGCGCGTGCGCCACAGCAGGAAACCGACGCCTGCCGCGCACAGCAGCGCAATCAGGAACGAGATGTTCATCGGGCTGTTTTCATAATCGATGCCGACCATGCCCAGAAGGTCATGCAACTGCAGAAGGCCAACCCCATCCGGGAAATCGGCGCTTTCCGGCATCTGGCCGCCCGGCCGCTTCAGCGGACCCACAAGCAGGTAAGCCAGCAAGGAAGACGCGATGAAATTGAACATGATGGTGGTGATGACGATATGGGCGCCGCGCTTGGCCTGCAGGAGTGCGGGCACAAAAGCCCACAGCGCACCAAACAGCGCCGCACCCAGAATACCGAAGATCACGGCCAGAAGCGGCGAGCTGCCGCCCACCAGAAACACACCGAGCGTCAGGCCAAGGCCACCCAGCATCGCCTGCCCTTCACCACCGATGTTAAAGAGCCCGGCATGGTACGCGACCGATACCGCAAGCCCGGTGAAGATGAAGTTGGTGGCATAATAGAAGGTATAACCCACCGCTTCCTGGTAGCCGAAGGCACCCTGCACCAGAAGCGACAGCGCCTCGAACGGGTCGTTGCCCAAAGCCCAGATCACGATGCCGGACACCAGGAAAGCCGCCAGCACATTCAGGGTCGGCAGCAGGATATTGTCCACCCAGAAGGGCAGTTTGCGCGCGTCCGCCATCAGCCTGCCTTCCGCTTTTCGCCGGCCATCATCAGGCCGAGGGTTTTTTCGTCCGCGTCTTCGACCGGTACGATGCCCACCAGCACACCTTCGCACATCACGGCGATGCGGTCGGAAATGGCCAGCAGTTCATCCAGGTCGGCGGAGACAACCAGAAGCGCCTTGCCGGCGTTCCTGTGTTCGGTGATCTGGTCATGAATCTTGGTCACAGCGCCAATATCGACACCGCGGGTCGGCTGGCCGATGACCATGAGTTTGGGATCGCGGGCGATTTCGCGCGCGATCACCAGTTTCTGCTGGTTGCCGCCCGAGAAGCTGCCGATAGCCAGCTTCGGGTTGCGGGGCCGCACATCCTGGCTTTCGAAATAACGTTTGGCGGTTTCTGCCAGCGCCTTCAGCCTGAGGATGCCATGGCGGCTGAAATCCGGCTCGCGCTGGTAACCCAGCATGGTATTGGCCTCGGCCGAGAAACTTTCGACCACGCCGGTCTTCAACCGGTCTTCCGCTACATGCGCCATACCCAGCCGGCGCAGGCTGATGGGATCGGTAACCTTGCCGGGTGCTGCGACCACCGCGCCCTCATAGGCAATGCTGCCGCCAGTGACAGGGCGCAGGCCGGTGATCACTTCCAACAGTTCGGTCTGGCCGTTGCCGGCAACACCGGCGATGCCCAGCACCTCGCCGTCCTTCACCTCGAACGACACACCCTTCAAGGCTTCATGACCCTGGTCGTCGGTCGCGGATACATTCTCAAGCGCAAGGCGCACGCCCTTGCCTTCAACCGTTTCGCGGGCCTTGGCGCGCGCGACCTTGGCGCCGACCATCAGTTCCGCCAGTTCACCCGCCGAGGTGTCGACCGTGCGGCGCTCCGCCACGATGCGGCCGCCGCGCATGACCGTTACATCGTCGGTGACCGCCATGATCTCGTTCAGTTTATGGGTGACAAACAGCACGGTCTTGCCGTCGGCCTTCAACTGCCGGATCAGGGCAAAAAGCTGTTCGCTTTCCTGTGGGGTCAAAACCGCCGTGGGTTCATCCAGAATCAGTACTTCGGCGCCGCGGTACAGCGCCTTCAGGATTTCGACCCGCTGTTTGACACCGACCGGCAGTTCCTCGACCGGTTTGTCGAGCGGCAGGTTGAACCCAAACTGTCGCTCAAGCAACAAAAGCGCCTGCCGCGCCTTGCGCCGGGCCTCGTCCAGATTCCGTTCACCTTCAGCGCCCAGCATGATGTTTTCAAGCACCGTGAAGGGTTCCACGAGCATGAAATGCTGGTGCACCATGCCAATGCCCGCCGCCATGGCCGCCGCCGGGTTTTCGAACCGGGCCGGTGTGCCGAAGACGCGGATTTCGCCGCCGTCTGGCTGGTAGAAACCGAACAGCATTTTAAGGATGGTGGATTTGCCGGCGCCGTTTTCGCCAACGATGCCATGCACCGTGCCCGCCCGCACCTTCAGCGAAAGCCCGTCGTTCGCGACCACATCGCCGAAGCGTTTGGTCAGCGAACGGGTTTCAATGGCAAGGTCGCGGTCATCGGGCATGGCTGACATTCCGGGTCCCGGCGGCGCGGCTAGTGCGCGCTGTTGGCGCCTTCGGCATCGTCGACAACGATCTCGCCGCTGACGATCTTGGCGCGGGCTTCATCAAGCCGGGTTTTCATTTCCGCGGTAATCAGCGCGGCATTATTTTCGTCGACCGCATAATCGACACCACCTTCAGCGAGGCCCATCACACGGTGGCCGGCTTTCCAGGTGCCGTTCTTGGCATCGGTCATGGCTGCCTGGACCGCAAGGTCAACACGCTTCAGCATGCTGGTAAGCACATGGCCGGGGGCCACGTGGTTCTGGTTGCTGTCGACACCGATGGTAAGCCGGTCTTTGTCCTTGGCGGCCTGGATGACACCAAGGCCCGACGGGCCGGCGGCCGCGAAGATGATATCCACACCGCGGGCATATTGCGATTTCGCAAGTTCTGCCGCCTTGATCGGGTCGTTCCAGGCCGATGCGGTGGTGCCGACATAATTTTCGATGAAGGACAGGTCGCTGCGCACATAGTTCGCGCCCTGGCGGTAGCCTTCCTCGAAGCGGCGGATGAGCGGGATATCCATGCCCCCGATAAAGCCGATCTGGCCGGTTTCGGTTTTCATGGCCGCGATCATGCCCACCAGGAACGAGCCTTCATTTTCCTTGAAGGTGATCGACTGCACGTTGGGCAGGTCGACATTGCCATCGATGATGGTGAATTTCACATTGGGGAATTCTTCGGCCACCTTCCGTACAGCAACCGAATAACCGACACCGACCGCGATCACCAGATCGGCGTTCCGGCGGGCGAATCGCTTCAGTGCCTGTTCGTACTGGGTTTCGTTCGTGGGTTCGAAGTCACGATACTCACCGCCGGTTTCCTTCTTGAAGGCTTCGGCGCCGACATGGGCCGCTTCGTTGAAGGATTTGTCGAATTTTCCGCCGACATCATAGAGAACGACAGGCGTAAAATCGGCGGCTGCAGCCGCAAAAGCGATGACGGCAGACGCGGCAAACCCGATTACCGCACGGCCAAAGAAGTTTTTCATGACTTTGTCACTCCCCATCAGCACAAATTTGCTTATGCTTTCTTATGCCTTCATTATGCTGAGGCGCGCAAGGGAACCAGAGCACAGGCGGCAGGTCAACCATTTTTGACAGTATGGTCAAGATTCAGTCGACATTCTGTTCCCCTGACCGTATGACAATGGCATTTCCAGTTGCCGACGGAGCCAACATATGACCCCAAATGTTACAGTTGTGGATCATCCACTTGTGCAACATAAGCTGACGCTTATGCGCCGCAAGGAGGCCAGCACCGCAGAATTCCGCAAGCTTCTGCGGGAGATCGGTCTGTTCCTGGGCTATGAAGCCCTGCGCGACCTGCCCATCGGCAAGATCCAGATCGAGACACCGATCTGCAGCATGGAAGCCCCCGTGCTGGCCGGCAAGAAGCTGACCTTCATTTCCGTGCTGCGCGCGGGCGACGGCCTTCTGGGCCCGATGCTGGACCTGGTGCCGTCGGCGCGGGTCGGCCAGGTCGGCCTGGCGCGCGACGAGGAAACCCTCGAGGTTCGCAAATATTTCTTCAAGGTACCGCAGGACCTGGCCTCGCGCCTGAATGTGGTGCTGGACCCGATGCTGGCGACCGGCCACAGTGCCGTGCGCGCCGTGCAGGAAATCAAGGACGCAGGCGCCCAGGACATTCGTTTTGTTTGCCTGCTGGCCGCACCAGAGGGTATCAAGACCTTCACAGACGCACACCCGGACGTACCGGTGGTGACCGCTTCGATCGATGAACGGCTGAATGAAAAGGCCTATATCGTGCCGGGGCTCGGGGACGCCGGCGACCGCTTGTTTGGAACCAAAGGGGCCTGATTACAGATGACCGTTACAAAACATTATGTCACCGCCCAGGAACTGCTGGACGATTCGTTCCAGTTGGGCGTGAAAATCCTGAAAAGCGGCTTCAAGCCGAAATTCATCGTCGGCGTCTGGCGCGGTGGTACCCCGACCGGTATCGCGGTTCAGGAGATCATGGATTATTACGGTGTACACACCGACCATATCGCCATCCGGACCTCAAGCTACATCGGCATGCAGCAGCAGAAAGAGGTCAAGGTTCATGGCCTCGAGTACATCATCAACAACATCAACGCTGAAGACAGCCTGCTGATCGTTGACGATGTGTTCGACAGCGGCCGGTCGATTGCCGCCATCGTCGAGCATCTGAAAGCCAAATGCCGCCGCAATACGCCGGAAGTGATCAAGATTGCGACCGTCTTCTACAAGCCGAAGCGCAATGTCACGAATCTGAGCCCGGACTTCTATTGCCACGAAACCGACGACTGGCTGGTCTTCCCGCACGAGCTGTCGGACATGACCCTGGCCGAGATCAAGGAACACAAGGGCCTTGACCTGCCGGACATGAAGTTCTGAGCCAAAGGGGCCAGCTATGACCTACGAAGACGTCCAGGCCTGCGCGGCCCATATCAAGGCAAATTTCAAGGGCGATATGCCCAGGATGGCCATGGTGCTGGGTAGCGGCCTCAACAGCCTCGCAAACGCCATGGAAGACGCCACGGTGTTTTCCTATGCCGACCTGCCCGGTTTCCCGAAGCCGACCGTGGAAGGCCATGCCGGTCGCATGCTGATCGGCAAGCTTGAAGGCAAGCCGGTTATCTGCATGCAGGGCCGGGCGCACGCCTATGAAGGCCATTCGGAAGAAAAACTCGGTTATTCGACCCGGGTCCTGTGGGCGCTGGGTGTCGAAATCCTGGTCCTGACCAACGCCGCCGGCAGCCTGCGCAAAAAGGCCGGCCCGGGCAGCCTGATGGCGATCACCGACCATATCAACTTCTCGGGCATCAACCCGCTTGTGGGCGTGAATGACGACCGGTTCGGCCCGCGTTTCCCGGATGTGAGCGAAGCCTGGAACAGGAAGCTGACCAAAAAGCTGCACAAATGCGCCGAAGCCCTGAATATCACCCTGCATGAAGGTGTGTATCTGATGGCGAAGGGCCCGAACTTTGAAACCCCGGCCGAAATCCGGGCATTCAAGACCTGGGGCGCGGACGCGGTCGGCATGTCGACGGTGCCCGAATGCCTGGTGGCCCGCCACTGCGGCATGAAAGTGGTTGGCATCAGCTCAATCACCAACCTGGCCGCCGGCATGCAGGCCGAGCTGACCCACCATGAAACCATGGAATATGGCGCGATTGCCGCCGTGCATCTGGAGAAGCTGTTGCGCGCCTTCGTGGAAGAAGTGCTCTAGCAAACAACCGACCGAATGAACCGAAGGCCCGCCCGGCACCTGTCCGGCGGGCCTTTTGTTTTGGCCTAGATCATCGGGCGACCATCGTTAGCCGCAATGGTGTCGATCAGCCGCACGAAGTCTTCCTTCAGGGCGGGCGACATGCGCTCGAAACAGGTGACAAGTTCCTGGATTTCATCCTCGTTCCGGTCGATGCCGGCTGTGTCGCCATCTTCGAAGAAGGCGCCTACAGGCACTGCAAGGGCATTGGCCAGAAGCGCGAGCCGGCTGGCCGATATGCGGTTGGCGCCACGCTCGTATTTCTGTATCTGCTGGAAGGTAAGGCCAAGTGTACCGCCCAGTTCGGACTGGGTAAGGCCCCGTTGTCGCCTGATGGCGCGCAGTCGTTCACCGACGCTGATATCGATTGGATGAGGCATAAGAAACTCCGTGGAAATGCGCCTGATTGGATATCATTGATCACCACAGGTTGCCTTACGTTACTTAGTAACGCACCCCGCTGAACCGAGGGGTCAATACATCAAAAGGCTGTATTTCAAAGCGGAAATATAATCTTCAGGCGCATTGCCTTGACGACGGCGTGTATTTTGCTGCGTACACCGAGTTTCTGGGCAGCCGAGCTCAGGTAACCGTTCACCGTGTTTGCCGACAGCGACAGGATGGTCCCGATTTCGCCGTTGGTCTTGCCGACTGCAGCCCATGTCAGGCACTCGACCTCGCGCGGGGCCAGCTTGGGCACCTCGACCTCGGGCAGCAGCATCCCGACCATGCGTTCCTGGGCCGCGGCGGCCACCTTGGCAAGCGCCGGCCGGTGGGCGCGCATGCTGTCCCGGAACTCGCGGGTGCTGTCACTGAAGAAACAGCTACTGGCGATGAAGGACTTGTCGCCATGGAACACGCTGTTGAAGCCGTCCGCCAGGCCAAATTCGCCGGCCTGGCCCCTCAGGGCCCGCTGGGCGTCGCTGACATGCTCGCGCACAAAACAGTCGTCCCACGTAAAGCTGCCCTCGCTGGCAATGATGCGGTGCGCCACCGGGTCCAGATAGATATACCCCTGCCTGTCGTATAGCTGCACCCATTCAGCCGGCCGGTCATCGACGGACACCATGCCCAGCAGCGGATGGATCGCGATGATATAGGCGCCGCGCAAGCCGACAGAACCGGCAAACCGGCTCATCAGCCGGCCAAGCGACTCCTGGTCCTCGGCCTCGTTTATCGCTGCCAACGTATCGTCAACGCGCATACATGCCCCGCACATGATTATATCTTATACCGTTCGACGATACATGCATCGCGCGAGCGGCTCAACCTTGGTTTCGCTATGCAAGCCAAAGAAAAAGCCCGGCAGGCGTGCCGGGCTTTTGTGGTTTCTGCACCAGTTTCGGGCGACGTCAGTAGCTTTTGCCACCTTCGTTGGCGTCGCCGTAGGGGACCCAGATATTCTTCACTTCACTGGCACGTTCCATCATCAGGCGCGCAGCCATCTGGCGGCTGTCGGTCCAGTCATAAGCCTTGCCGTAGCTGAGCCAGGTGCGTTTCATATTGTCGGCTGCGGCCTTCTCGATGGCCGCCGAACCATCGCGGTCGCCAAAGTACCAGACCGCATCGACGCCATAATGTTTGGCGAGCGGCAGGGCCATGGCGTCGCGGGCACCCGTGACGATATTCACCACGCCACCCGGCAGGTCCGAGGTTTCGAAAATCTGGTAGAAATCGGTCGCGATGAGCGGATACCGCTCGGACGGGATCACCACCGTGCTATTGCCGGCCGCAATCGCGAAGGCGAACAGGGTCACGAACGCCAGAAGCGGCGCTTCATCGGGGCACACGATGCCCACGGTGCCGATGGCTTCGTTCATCGCCAGCGCAACACCGCGCATGGGCGGGGTGTGCACCTTGCCGTCATGCTTGTCGGCAATGGCGGCAGCGGCGAACAGGCGTTCGACCGACAGCTCGACCTCGCGCTCGGCAGCCTTCTGGCTTACGCCGGTCAGGTCCTTCAGGCGGGCCGTGAATTCATCCGCGCGGTAGCTCAGGTTTTCGGCGATATAATACAGGATTTGCGCCTTCAGGTGGGCGTTTGTGCCGGCCCAGCCCTGTGCGGCGGTCGCGGCTTCAACCGCATTCCGGATATCCTTGTAATTGCCTTCACCCACCAGGCCCGCATAGGCGCCCTTGTGGGTGCCAACGGCAACAGAATCACCACCGTCAGGCCGTGCCTGCTTGCCGCCGATATAATGTTTGGCGGTGCGGTCCACACCCGGCAGGCCCACGGCACCCTTGGGTTTGGCAACCTCAGCCAGCTTGGCAGCGGGCTTCCAGTCCTTCAGGCCCTTTTCGAATTTGGGCTTCAGGTAGGCCATCATGCCTTCGCGACCGCCTTCACGGCCAAAGCCGCTTTCGCGGTAGCCGCCAAAACCGGCGGCGGCATCGAACATGTTGGTGCCGTTGATCCAGACCACACCGGCCTTCAGGGCGGGGGCAACTTCAAGCGCGCGCGACAGGCATTCGGACCAGACCGTGGCGGCAAGGCCGTAGCGTGTGTTGTTCGCGAGCGCCACAGCTTCCTTCTGCGTGCGGAAGGTGATGGCGGTCAGCACCGGGCCGAACACTTCTTCCTTGAACAGGATATTGTCTGTACCCACACCGGTGACCAGGGTCGGCGGATAGAAGACGCCTTTTTCCGGCAAGTCGCAGGGCGCGTGCCAGACCTGGGCGCCAGCGGCCTTGCCCGCATCCACCAGTTCCTGGATGCGGTCTTTCTGCACCTGGTCCACCACGGCACCGATGTCGATGCATTTATCCAGGCTGTGGCCAACGCGCAGGCTTTCCATGCGGCGCTTCAGCTTGGCGATGAAGCGGTCGGCAATGCCTTCCTGCACCAGAAGGCGCGAGCCCGCGCAGCAGACCTGGCCCTGGTTGAACCAGATGGCGTCCACAAGGCCTTCGATGGCGCCGTCGATATCGGCATCCTCGAACACGATATAGGGCGACTTGCCCCCGAGCTCGAGGGTCAGTTTCTTGCCGGTGCCGGCGATGGCGCGGCGGATGATCTTGCCCACGTCGGTCGAACCGGTGAAGGCGACCTTGTCGACATCCGAATTCACGAGCATGGCGCCCGTGTCGCCTTCGCCGGTGATGATGTTCACCACACCTTTCGGCAGGCCGGCTTCTTCGCACAGTTCCGCAAACAGAAGCGCGGTCAGCGAGGTGAATTCAGCCGGCTTCAAGACCACGGTGTTGCCGGCGGCGATGGCGGGCGCCACCTTCCAGGCCAGCATCAACAGCGGGAAGTTCCAGGGGATCACCTGCCCCGCGACACCGATGGCTTCATGGTCGGGAAGGTCCTCGTCCAGAAGCTGGGCCCAGCCGGCATGGTGATAGAAATGGCGCGCCACCAGCGGGATATCGATATCC
>SBGU01000022.1 GCA_006226495.1 Alphaproteobacteria bacterium | reverse complement strand
TTCCGCGCGCGGAAGGCGAGCGTCTCGACAAGGCGTTCTATGGCCGGCTGTTCGCAGCACTTTTGCCGCCCCTGTTGTTGATCGTCGCTGTCCTGGGCTCGATCCTCGCGGGCATTGCCACACCGACAGAAGCGGCTGCAGTTGGTGCAATCGGCGCTATCCTGTTGGGTGCCGCGCGTGTTGATGGCAGGACTCGCCGGATCGTTATCGGCAGCCTTGCCGCCCTTATCCTGATCCTCACCATTGCCGGCACAGCGGACCTGCGCCTCGGCCGTGACATTGTCCCGGTCATCGACAAGATGGCATACGCAGGCACTGTGTTGCTTTGCATCCTGTTCATCACCGGCCTTGGCTATGCCCTGTACCGTACCTACCGCAATGGCGTGTTGCCGGAAGTCCTGCAATCAACCGTGCGCATCTCAAGCATGATCTACGGCATTCTCATCGGCGCGGCACTGTTCTCGCTGGTCTTCCGCGGCCTTGGTGGCGATACCGCGATTGAAAACCTGCTGCACGGCCTGCCGGGCGGGCACATGGGCGCCATCATTGTGGTCATGCTGGTAATGTTCGTGCTGGGCTTCTTCCTCGATTTTATCGAGATCACCTTTGTGGTCGTACCTGTTGTCGCCCCGGCCCTGTTGGCCATGGACGGCAGCCATGGCCCGATCTGGCTGGGTGTGCTGATGGCCATGAACCTGCAGACCAGCTTCCTGACCCCGCCCTTCGGCTTTGCACTCTTTTACCTGCGCGGCGTGGTGCCGGAAAGCATTCCAACCACAGCCATGTATCGTGGGGTGATCCCGTTCGTATTGATCCAGCTTGCGGCGCTGTTGCTGATCGGCCTGTTCCCCGAACTGGTGACCTGGCTACCGAAACAACTGTTTGCAGGCTGATCACCAGAGCTTTACCCGCCACCTGTTGCCACTGCAATGTGCAGCGCCCCTGGTGCTTTGTCGCCAAGGCAAAACGAATAGCCCGCTCTAGCTTGCGCGCTGGCCCTTCTGGAATGCTGCCAGCATGGCTGCCATCATTTCATGGATCTTGTTCACGGCCTTCAGGGGCCGCAGCATGACCTTGAATTCCGTTATCTGACCAGCGTCGTTCCAGGTGATCATGTCGATCCCGTCAATTGCGATCCCATCGATCACAGTATTGAATTCGATTACGGCGCCATTGTCCGAAAGATATTCACCGACATAGGTGAAGTCGTCGTTCCCCAGCACGTTTGCCGCTGCACCAAGATACATGCCGGTCAGCATGCGGCCCTTCTGGGGCGTGTGCACGACCGGCGAATGAAATACCACCTCGTCAGCCAGCATGGCATCAAGCGCCGCCGGGTCCTTGCCCTTCACAAACGCATACCAGCGGTCCAGATTTTCCCTGCTTGTCGCCATAAATTCCTCCCCAAAACAAAAAGGCGCCCGAAGGCACCTTTCATGAACTAACGCGGCTTTCGCGATTTTCAATCCACTCAGCGGAACTTGTTGTTGCGCGGGAAGCCGATTGGCGGCAGGCGGCCAGCGTTGCCACGTTTACCGGTCCAGACGGCGAGGTCGGTTTCCGTGCGCCAGCGGTCGGAATTGCCGCCCATCGGCCAGGTCAGGCCGTCGGCCTTGTGGAATACCAGCACGTCAGACATGGAGCCGCCCTTGTAACGCTGCAGGGTTACGCCCTGCCCGCGCGCCATGGTTGGCATTTCTTCAAGCTCGAAGACAAGCAGTTTGCGGTTGTCGCCAATGACAGCGACACTGTCACCATCGACCGCGAAACAATGACTTGCCACACCACCATCCGGCACGTTCAAAAGCTGCTTGCCGGCTTTGGTCATGGCGACAGCATTGTCAGCTTCCGCCAGGAAGCCTTTGCCGATGCTGGACGCGACGAACAGTTTGCTTCCCGGAATATAAGGCATCAGCGACACGATTTCGTCGTTGGCATCCATATCCACCATCAGACGCACAGGTTCACCCATGCCGCGGCCGCCCGGCAGCTTGTCGCCGCCGATTGTGTAGACCTTGCCGTTGGTCGCGAACAGGAAGATCTTGTCGGTCGTGTAGGCATGGAAACGGAACCGCGCCTCGTCGCCTTCCTTGTATTTCAGCTCTTCTTCGGGCTTCACATGACCTTTCATGGCACGGACCCAGCCACGCTTCGAGCAGACCACCGTAATTGGTTCTTTCTCGATCATGGCCTCCAGCGGCACGATCTCGGCAGTCGGCGCCTCGCCAAAGCGGGTGCGGCGCTTGCCCAACTCGGTTTCCTGACCGAACATGGCCTTGACCTCGGACAGCTTGTCGCCAACCGCGATCCACTGCAAAGCTTCCGAGCCCATCAGGGCCAGAATATCGTCCCGCTCGGCCTCGAGCTTCGCATGCTCGCCCCGGATTTCCATTTCCTCAAGCTTCCTGAGGGCACGCAGGCGCATGTTCAGGATTGCTTCGGCCTGGTTGTCCGTCAGCTTGAAGGTCGACATCAGGCTGGCCTTGGCGTCGTCTTCTTCCCGGATGATACGGATCACTTCATCCAGGTTCAGATAAGCAATCAGATAGCCCGACAGAATCTCCAGCCGGCGCTCGATTTTCTCGAGCCGGAACCGGCTGCGGCGCAGCAGGACGTCGATCTGGTGATCCAGGAACTGGTCCAGCATGTCCTTGAGCGACAGAACGCGCGGCCGCTGATCCAGCGCAATGACATTCATATTGAGGGAGAAGCGGGTTTCAAGCTCGGTCAGCTTGAACAGGCTTTCCATCAGGACCTTCTCGTCGACCGACCGGTTCTTGGGTTCGAGCACAACACGAATGTCTTCGGTCGATTCGTCCCGCACGTCGGTCAGGATCGGGATTTTCTTGTCGTTGATCAGTTCGGCGATCTTTTCGATCAGCTTCGACTTCTGCACCTGGAACGGGATTTCCGTGATCACGATCTGGTACATGCCGTGGCTCAGGTCTTCACGTTCCCAGCGCGCACGGACCCGCAGGCTGCCACGTCCGGTTTCGTAAGCGGCAAGCACGGTCTCGCGGTTCTCGACCAGCACACCGCCGGTCGGGAAATCCGGCCCCGGGATACGGTCGAGCAGATCAGCAACAGTAACTTCCCGCGACGGATCGCGCCGCGCTTCGATCAGAAGCTGAAGGCCATCGACAAGTTCGCCTACATTGTGCGGCGGAATGTTGGTCGCCATGCCCACGGCAATGCCGCTTGAGCCATTGGCCAACAGGTTCGGGAATGCCCCCGGGAAGACAACAGGCTCCGCGTCCTCACCGTCATAGGTAGGGCGAAAATCGACTGCGTCTTCGTCGAGACCTTCCATCAGGGTGGCGGCCACTTCGGTCAGGCGCGCTTCAGTATACCGCATCGCGGCTGCATTATCGCCGTCGATGTTGCCGAAGTTGCCCTGGCCGTCCACCAGCGGGAAGCGGACCGAAAAATCCTGCGCAAGACGCACCATGGCGTCATAGACCGACTGGTCGCCGTGCGGGTGGTATTTACCGATTACGTCACCGACCACGCGGGCACATTTTTTGTAGCCCGTCTTGGGATCAAGCTTCAAAAGCCGCATGGCGTACAAAAGGCGCCGGTGCACGGGTTTCAGCCCGTCGCGCACGTCCGGCAGCGAGCGGGACATGATCGTCGACAAGGCATAGGCAAGGTACCGTTCGCTCAATGCATTGGAGAACGGGGCCTCGATGATATTTTCACTGAATTCCGGATGTGTCGTCATGCCGCTGACTATAGCAAGCAAGCACACAAACGCTACAATATGTTGTGGTTATCCACAATTTCTTTGCCCTATCGGGTAGCCCTTGCCAGCGACGCGATAAAGCGTTCGCGCGCTGCGGGCTGTCCCCTGCCGTGCACGCCCCAAACCTGGCGATCGAGGAAGAATCCGGTCAGCCTGAGGCCATCCAGAACATCATCGACCGAAGCGTCGCCCAGCGGCCCTTCCAGCAGGAAAGCAGGCAGCGGCAACAAACGCTCCTTATAGGGGCCCGCGGCTTCAAGGCTGACAGCCCGTGCCGATTTTGGCGAGACATAGGCCAGGTTTTCGGTCGTGCCGGTGGCAGCGCAGGACGCAAGGTCGAGACCGTAACCAAGGTCGGCAAGAATCGCGAGCTCGAGGCGCGCCAGTCCGCCGGCCCATGGTACCGTGTCGCTATCTTCATATTCCAGAAGGTCGAGCACGGCCAGAAAGCGCTCGTATATCGAAGGATGGTTTTCACGTTCCGGCATGGCGGACGCTACAACGGCCGCAATCGCCGACAGTGCCGCAAGGCGACCGCCATCCCCCATCATCTGCCCCAGCGGGCTGTGCACCAGTTCAGGGGTAAAACGGCCAAGGTTGCCGTCGATACGGGCATACCAAGCGACACGCAGGCGGTTGCCTACCTGCAGGTTGCCGCGCTGCCGGCGACCGCTGCCGCCTTTGACAAAACCACGGGCACGCCCATGTGCTGCCGTCATTACCTCGAGAAGCACGTCATTCTCGCCGTAGCGGCTGGCAGAAAGCACAATGCCGTCATCCTGCCATTCCATGCGCGCCCTCCGGTTGGTACCAATATCCCTTATTCGACGTAGTCGAGGCCCATGTCCTTGTACATGGTGCGATCGTCCGCCCAGCGTTCGGTCACACGGACATGCAGGAACAGGTGAACCTTGCGCTCGAAGTTTTCTTCCATGTCCTCGCGCGCCATCTGGCCCAGAAGCTTCAGCATGCTGCCGCCCCGACCGATGACGATGCCTTTCTGGCTGTCCCGCTCGACATGGATAACCTGCGTGATCTTGACCGAGCCGTCCTTGCGGTCTTCCCAGGATTCAGTTTCCACGGTTGTGGCGTAAGGTAGCTCGTCATGAAGGCGCAGATATATCTTTTCGCGCGTGATTTCAGCGGCCAAGAGGCGCATGGTCACGTCAGCGATCTGGTCTTCCGGATACATCCAGGGGCCCACAGGCGCCTGTTCTGCGAGGAAGGCCTTCAGGTCATTGACGCCGTCGCCGGTCAGCGCCGACACCATGAATGTCTCGGTGAAAACACCTGTTTCATAAAGCGATTGCGCCAGCGCAAGCAGGTTCTCGCGCCGCACAAGGTCGATCTTGTTCAGGACCAGTACGGCCTTGCGTTTGGCATCCTTCAGGCCGGCGATAATATGCTCAACCTCGTCATTCACGCCCTTGCGGGCATCAACGAGCAGTGCGGTGGTTTCAGCGTCTTCCGAGCCTTTCCAGGCGGCACTCACCATGGCGCGGTCCAGCCGGCGCTTGGGCGCAAAAATACCGGGGGTATCGATAAAGATAAGCTGGGCGTTCTCATGAAGCCCGATGCCGGTGATTTTGGTACGGGTTGTTTGCACCTTGTGCGTGACAATCGCGACCTTCGCGCCCACAAGCGCATTCAGAAGGGTCGACTTGCCCGCGTTCGGGGCGCCGATCAGCGCGACAAAGCCACAACGGGTTTCGGTTTGTGGCATTTCCGCCATTCTATTTCTCTCCTGTCAGCAGGCCAAGAAGCGCCTCGGCTGCCGCCTGCTCAGCCTGTCGTTTTGCGCCGCCAGATGCGGACGCAGAACCTTTGCCTTCAACGCAGGCTTCAATGGTGAATACGGGGTTGTGATCCGGCCCCTCGCGACCTGCAAGCCGATAACACGGCAGCGGCAGTCCTCGGGCCTGGCACCATTCCTGAAGCTGGGTCTTGCTGTCCTTGTAGACACTGGGACCATCCTTCATGAGCGGCGCCCAATGTTTGCGGATGAATTTTTCGGCCGCACGGTAGCCGGTATCCAGATACATGGCGCCAATCACGGCTTCGCAGGCATCGGCCTGCACCGCTTCCTTGTCCCGTGTGCCTTCGGCCTCCGCACCTGGCGTCAGCTTGATCGCGGCGGCAATTCCCAGGGTCTGCGCCATTTCCGCGAGAGTTTCCTTGCGTACAAGCGCGGTAAAACGGCGGTTCAGCTTGCCTTCCGCCTCGCCCGGATAGGCCTCGAGAAGCCAGGAAGCAATCACAAGGCCAAGCACACGGTCGCCCAGGAACTCCAGCCGCTGGTAATTGTGATTGCCAGAAAGGGATGGGTGGGTCAGCGCTTCTTCAAGCAGGCTGGTTCTTTCAAACCGGTAGCCCGCGATATCACGATCCACGGTCATCTCAGGACCGCCCAACGGGTTGGCTGGCACGTGCCTCGTCCATCAGCCGGCGCATTTCGGCGATGGAAACCTCGAGCCCATGGAAAATAGCCTCGCCGATCAGGAAGTGCCCGATGTTGAGCTCTTTCAGTTCGGGGATAGCGGCAACGGCGCCGACTGTATCGTAGGCAAGGCCATGGCCTGCATGCATTTCGATACCAAGTCCGGCACCAAACCGGGCCGCCCTGCGAATGCGCTCCAGCTCATGCAATTGCGCTTCGCCCGACACTTCGCAGTAGGCGCCCGTATGCAGCTCTGCCACGGGTGCCCCAAGGCTTTTGGCCGCGCGTAATTGTTCTTCATCAGGATCAATGAAAAGGCTGACACGTATCCCGGCTTTGGCCAAAGATTGCACGTAGGGCGCAAGATGGTCGTGCAGCCCTGCAACGTCCAGCCCGCCTTCGGTTGTGACCTCCTGACGCTTTTCAGGGACCAGGCAGCAGGCATGGGGTTTATGCCTGAGGGCGATTTCAAGCATCTCGTCAGTTGCTGCCACTTCAAGGTTCAGCGGCACGGTCAGCACATCCGAAAGTGTCGCGATATCTTCGTCCGAGATATGACGCCGATCTTCCCGGAGGTGTGCTGTAATGCCGTCGGCACCTGCCTTTACCGCGAGGCCAGCCGCGCGCACCGGGTCCGGGTGCCGGATGCCGCGCGCGTTCCTGATTGTGGCCACATGGTCAATATTCACGCCGAGGCGCAAGTGATCCCTTTTCATACCCTGCCTTCTGAGCCGCTTAACGGCGGCCTTTTTGCTTTAAACCTCTGTTGGCGGTTGGTGTGGTAGCCGACCAGAAGCCCTTTCAGGGACATATAGAACAGCACCCAGACCACAATACCAACGGGAATACCGCCTACAATAAGCGGAAATACCAGCGGCAGGAAAGAGGTGAGATAAGTAACAGGCGCATCAATGAGAGCGCCCCAGCTCCAGGCAGGAACATGGGAGGTGACATCGTTGCCCAGCATCAAGGCGCCAACCTGCCCGGTCAGCGCAAAAATAAAGGGAAATGTCCAGGGGTTGCCAACGGCCGTACCGATGGCGGAGGCAAGCAAGTTTCCGCGCACAAGCCACGCAAGGCCAAAGCCCATCAGGAAATGCAGGCCCAGGAACGGTGTGAAGGAAACCGCTGCACCTGCGGCAAAACCGGCGGCGATGCTGTGCGGTGTACCGGGAAGGCGCGCAACCCGGTGCCAGATATATTTGACAGCCCGCACCCAGCCCGAACGCGGCCACAGGAAACCGAGCAGCTTTTGCCAGAGACTCAGACCGATCCGACGCCTGAACAGCATTCTTTGGTTACGCCTTCAACCCCCGACTACCCGGTTTGACGGCCGGAACAGCTTTCAGGCTTTCAGGCAATTCTTCGGGCTTATAGGTCGGTGCTTCAATTGTTACGAGGGCCGTGACCGGCGCCCCGACATCCACCTTGCCACCAGAGCGGTTGATCAGGCAGCCTGCAGCCACCACGTTACCACCCCAATCGTTAATGGTCTTGATACATTCCCGTGAAGACAGCCCGGTGGTGATAACATCTTCCATCATCAGGACGCGGGCACCCTTCGGGATTTCAAAACCGCGGCGCAGCGCAAATTCACCATCGACACGTTCGGTGAAAATGCCCGGCACACCAAGCTGGCGTGCCACTTCGTAACCCACAATCACACCGCCCATTGCCGGGCTGACAACCAGGTCAATTTCCACACCTGTTGCGCGCAATTTGTCGGCAAATGCCTTGCATAGCCTGTCGGCGCGTTTCGGGTCCATCAGAACCCGGGCGCATTGCAGGTAGACAGAGCTGTGAAGCCCGGACGACAGAAGAAAATGGCCTTCAAGCAGCGCCTTGGCATCGCGAAATTCCTGAAGTACTGCTTCCTGATCCATGTATCTGTCCTTTTCTTCCTGATGGCTGCCGACCGTCTGCTGCGCGGATAGAGTGCCATGCCTGCCGCGTCAAGCGAAATTGCGACAGTGGGATACCCGGCTGCGACAGAATGTAGCGTACAATCGCGGCAGTCAGCGTCTCCTAGCCGATGACACGGTCAACCCTGCTGATGACCCTGCTGACCCGCAAGCTGCGGCTGATATCGTTCAAGTGCTTTACGTCGCGCACCTCGACATCAATCACCATGATGTAGAATTCCGGGTCGCGGTCCGGAATGACAAGATTGGAGATATTACCACCGCCCTTGGACACGATTGCCGCAATGGTCGCGAGCGCACCACGTTCGTTGACGACCTCAAGGCGCAGGCGGCCAGCGTAGAAAGCATCGTCCGATTCATCTTCCTGCCACTTGAGGTCGATCCACAGCTCGGGCCGGTCGTCGAAATCGTCAAGCCTGCCACAGTCGATTGTATGGATTTCCACACCTTTGCCAGGAATGCGCATGCCGACAATACGGTCGCCGCGAACGGGGTGGCAGCATTCGGCAAAATGAACGGCAGATTCCTTGTTGATGCCCTTGATCGGGATCGCCGCGTCTGTCATGGCTTCCCAATCATGGTGCACGCTTGGCAATCCTTCAGCGCGTGCATCTTCCCGGAACCCCGGGAATGCGGCCCGCAGAATTTCATCTTCGGTCAGAGTGCCCTGCCCGACCAGTGCATAGAGCATAGGCGCGTCGTCCAGGTTCAAAACACGCGCGGCTTCTTCAATCACCCGCGGCGAGAAATCGAGACCGTTGCGCCGGCAGGCCTTTTCGAGAAGCGTGTGGCCAAGCTGGCTGTATTCGGAAATCTGCTGCTGCTTCACATAGCGGCGGATCGCCGAGCGCGCCTTGCCTGTTACGACGAAGCTTTCCCAGCGCGGCGACGGTGTCTGGCCCTTGCTGGTCAGGATCTGGACCTGGTCGCCATTCTGCAACTGGTGACGAAGCGGTACCATGCGACCGTTCACTTTCGCACCCACGCAGTGGTCACCCACTTCCGTATGCACAGCATAAGCGAAATCGACAGTCGACGACCCCCGCGGCAGCGACACAAGTTCGCCTTTTGGCGTGAAGCAGAACACCTTGTCCTGGAACATGGCGAGCTTGGTATGCTCAAGGAACTCTTCCGGGTCAGTGGTGTGATCGAGGATTTCCAGGAGTTCGCGCACCCATAGATACTGCGAGCCATCAACCTTGTCCGCCGCCTGTTTGTATTGCCAGTGTGCGGCAACGCCGATCTCGGCTTCCTCGTGCATGCGATGGGTGCGAATCTGCACTTCAAGCCGGTGGTTCAAAGGGCCAATCACGGTCGTATGAACAGACCGGTACAGGTTGCGCTTCGGCGTGGAGATATAGTCTTTGAACCGTCCCGGGACCATTGGATATTTCTGGTGCACGATGCCAAGCACCCGGTAACAGGTTGCGATATCGTCCACCATGATGCGGAACGCCATGACGTCCGACAGTTGTTCGAACGTGATGTTTTGCCGTTCCATTTTGCGCCAGATCGAATAGGGCCGCTTGATGCGGCCATTGATGGTCGCCTGAATATTATTCTCGGTCATCAGCGCCTGCAGCGCCGTGACCATATCGGCTTCAAGGTTGGGGCTCTGTTCGATCAGGTAATGCAGCCGGGCCGAGATCGACTCCATCGCCTCGGGATCAAGATGCTGGAACGCCAGATGCTCCAGCTCGTCCTTCAGTTCATGCATACCGATGCGTTCGGCAAGCGGCGCGTAGATTTCCAGCGTTTCAAGCGCAATGCGGCGGCGTTTTTCGGGCTTCTTGATATAGTTCAGGGTCCGCATGTTGTGCAGGCGGTCCGCCAGCTTCACCAGCAGCACCCGGATGTCGTTCGACATGGCCAGCACGAACTTGCGGAAGTTTTCGGCCTGGCGCTCGCTTTCGGTCTGAAGTTCGATCTTCGAGAGCTTGGTGACACCATCCACAAGTTCAGCCACTTTCTGGCCAAACAGTTCCTCAATCTCTTCGACGGTGGCGACCGTATCTTCGACTACGTCATGCAGCAGCGCCGTGGCAATGGTGTTGCAGTCCAGCTTCATCGCAGTCAGGATGCCGGCCACTTCAAGCGGATGGGAGAAATACGGGTCGCCGGACGCGCGTATCTGGGTGCCATGTGCTTTCATCGCAAACACATAGGCCCTGTTCAGAAGCGCCTCGTCGACATTCTTGTCGTAAGCCTTCACCAATTCCACAAGTTCAAACTGACGGATCACCTGACGTCCTCATACGCGTTACACAGCAGACAGTATCACCAGAAATAATGGTTCCGCAGGAATTATCCAGCCTCTTCTGTGGCAGGTGCGACAGAAAAGGCGCGAGCAACAAAAAACCCGGCAGAATGCCGGGTTTCCTGAACTTTACCAGCGCATGGCACCTGTCAATCAGGCGTCATCGCCTTTGCCGGCGGCCGGTGCATCCATACCGGCCATCAGGATCGACAGGTCAACTTCTTCCGGCTCGTCGGACTCGACGACACGGCGCATGCCCTGGATAACGGCTTCGGTCAGTTCGGCGGCAACAACGGTCTCGTCAGCGATTTCACGAAGCGCAACAACCGGGTTTTTGTCGTTGTCGCGATCAACGGTCAGCGGCGCGCCGCTTGAAATCTGACGGGCACGCTGGGCAGCGGCCAAAACCAGGTCAAAACGGTTGGGAACCTTGTCTACGCAATCCTCTACGGTGACGCGAGCCATGCTATCTCTCCAAAACTTCTTGCGGGACTGTCCATATTACGGGCAATCCACTTAATACGAGCGCACGCTTATACAGCCCCATCCCTGCCCTGTAAAGCGGGGAATCCGCCAAAAGTCGCGGCAATGCGCTCCACTCCTGCAAGCCCGTCGATGCTGGCTTCGTCCGCCAGCATTGCCCTTACGGTTTTACCCAGGACCGGGTGTATCCAGTCCGGCGCAACATCCGCGATCGGCGCAAGCACAAAGCCTCGCAGGTGCATGCGCGGGTGCGGCACGACGGCTTCCGGCAGAATATGTGCCGGATCGGCATGGTTCAAAACGCTCTGCCAGGTTTTCTGGTCTGGAAGCACCAGCCTGTCATAGGCAATCAGGTCGACATCCAGCGTCCGCGCACTCCAGCGTTCACCCCTTACCCGCCCCAACGCTGTTTCGGTGCGGAGACAGAGGGCAAGCAAGTCAGCAGGCGCAAGGCCCGTCCTGAAGGCAGCCGCCGTATTTATGAAATCGGGCTGTCCGGTAGGTGGGACTGGACAGGTCCTGTAGACAGCCGACACAGCCTCAAGCGTCAGTCCTGCGGCACATAATCGCGTTATTGCTGCAATTTGTGTATCAAGCGGCGAACCCGCCACAGACGGCAGGTTCCCGCCGAATGCGAGCAAAATACGGTGCTGCACTTGTGTTGACATATGGTCACAATCTCTTGAAAGGCTGGACTTTTGCACGTTTATAAACCAGAATCGTTTCCAGACAGAAGGTAACTGCCACACCCCGCAGTATAAAGCTGTCGAAACATATTTTTTATTTGTTAGCTGATTGGACCCAGAGATGATTTTCTACCCCGAGGAACGCCTCGCGCTGTTCATTGATGGCGCAAATCTGTATGCCACGGCCCGTGCCCTGGAAATGGAAATCGACTACAAGAGCCTGCGCGCGCACTTTTCGCAGCAAGGTCGGTTGATCCGCGCTTTCTATTACACCGCAATCCTTGAAGACCAGGAATATTCGCCGCTCAGGCCGCTGATCGACTGGCTCGACTATAATGGCTTCACACTCGTCACCAAGCCGGTGAAGGAATTCACCGATGAACATGGCCGCCGCAAGATCAAGGGCAACATGGACATCGAGATTGCGGTCGACATGCTGAACATCTCGGAAAATATCGACCATGTGGTTCTGTTCTCCGGCGACGGCGATTTTCGTCGCCTGCTCGAAGCCGTGCAGCGCCGCGGGGTGCGCGTGACTGTTGTCAGCTCGAATTCGACCCAGCCGTCCATGATCGCCGACGAACTGCGCCGGCAGGCGGATCAGTTTATCGACCTGGATGACCTTCGCGAAATCGTCGGCCGCAAAGGCGGTGTGCGCAAACCCGCCGCCCAGCCTTCCTTCGACGCGGCCTATGCCGAACATATGGACACTGAACACGCCTGAGCGGGTTCGCAGCACTTGACCAACGACCCGAAAGGCGGCCATCTTAGCCGCCTTTTTTGATATCCGACTGAACCGAGGCCAGAATGAAACCCGAAACCTTCCCGCCAGAGCCCGCCGCCGACTGCAGCCTGTGTCCCCGCCTCGTCGCCTTCCGCGAAGCCAATCAGGCTGCCTACCCCAGCTTTTTCAACGGCGCTGTGCCCAGTTTCGGCAGCGAAGATGCAAGCCTGGTTGTCGTAGGCCTCGCCCCAGGCCTCAAAGGTGCCAACCAGACGGGCCGTCCTTTCACTGGCGACTATGCGGGAGACCTTCTCTATAAATGCCTGCTGCAGATGGGTTGGGCAAAAGGGAACTATGCCCGGCGCCCTGACGACGGATTCGAGCTGGTCGGCACGATGGTGACCAACGCGGTCCGCTGTGTCCCGCCGGAAAACAAGCCGATTGGCAGCGAAATCAACAATTGCCGCCCGTTCCTGGAATCGAGGCTCGCTTCACTGCCGAACCTCAAGGTACTGCTCGCGCTTGGCAAAATCGCGCACGATACCACCATCCGGAATTTTGGCTTCAGACTTGCCGCCTACCCCTTCGCCCATGAGGCCGTGCATCACCTGCCGAACGGCCTGATCCTGGTCGATAGCTACCATTGCTCGCGCTACAATGTGAATACAGGTCGTTTGACCGAAGACATGTTCATGAATGCGCTGCGGGCCTGCGAAAAGGCCATTCGGTCCTGAAATGCAACACGGCGGCCCCGTCGGGCCGCCGCATGCTACTCGGAACGCATTTCAAACCCGGGCGGTCAGGCCGCCATCAGGTCATTCGCAACTTCACCTTGCCGGCTGAGCCAGGCCCCGACAACCTCAAGCGCATCCCGGGGGCGGAGATGGGCGGCGGCATCGGGACCGGCACAGACAGCATACAGGCGCGCAGCACCGGCGGCATCGCCGGACTCCACAGCCATTGTCAGCGCCCGCATCAGGCTGGGGCGCATGGCGGCAATTGCGGTCGCATAGTTCGGGGGGAGGACATGAGCAACCATTGCGTTTACCTTTGCTGTTACCAACGACTCCATTACACAACAATTTCCTTAATTTTGCACTAATGCCACCAGATATGGTGGTTTCAGGATACAACCTGCGCCCATATCCGCTTTGTCATCAACATTGCCGGCCCACGGAAAAACCCGTAAACTCGGCTGCGTGGGACACAGGGGAATTCGCGACAAATGACCGACACCGGCCATACGCTTGGACAGGAAATCACCTTCGATATCGGCGAGACCGTGTATGAACAGGGCGCGGCCAGCGACGGCATATACATGATCCTCGATGGCCAGATCGACATCTGGCACCACGACGACCACGAGGCGCACCATATTGCCTCCCTCGGCAGCGGTGAATTATTGGGGGAAGTCAGTGTCATCGAGCGGACCAACCGCAGCGTCAGTGCCCGGGCATCGAAAACAAGCAAGGTACTGTTTATCGATGCAGAAGCCTTCCGGCGCAGTTTTGCCGACCCGCTGGTCAGACATGTCGTCCACACGTTGGCCGCGCGCCTGCGCAGCAGCTATGCCGCCAAACAGACTGCTGACCGAACGGATGCAAAGGCCCAGCATTTCAAAAGCGACAAGCCAACAATCGAGGGCAATTCCCGTGTAGTGGCCGATCGCTTGCTGACGTTCGTGGAACTGACCGAGTTTCCCTTTCTGGTCGGGAATCTGCACACGCCGCAGAAACACGCGCAGGCAAGCCCAGCCAGCCTGAAAGTGCCTCTGCCAGGCGCGCCTGAACTCGCGCCCAATCATTTCGAGATCATCAAGCGCGAAGGCAGCATCTGGATACGCGATCTCGGCAGCCCGCACGGCACGATCGTCAACGGCGAAAAGCTCGGCAAATATACGTTGAAGGCGACGGCACGCCTGCACACCGGAAAAAATGCCGTCATTGCGGGTGCCGCGGAAAGCCCGGTCCGGTTCATTGTAACCGTGCCGTTCTAGGCATGCTTCCCGCTCAGCCGAGGTCCTTCATCAAGCGGGATTTCTGCCGGTCCCAGTCGCGCTGCTTTTCCGCCTCGCGCTTGTCGTGCAGCTTCTTGCCCTTGGCGAGGCCGATGGCGATCTTCGCCCTGCCCCGATCGTTGAAATAGATTTGCAAGGGCACGAGGGTCATGCCGTCTCGCGACACAGCACCGCCAAGACGGCTGATTTCGCGCTTGTGCATCAGCAGCTTCCGGGGGCGTCGCGGCTCGTGATTGAAGCGGTTGCCGTGCGAAAATTCCGGAATATGGGCGTTTACGAGCCAAAGCTCGCCGTTCTTTTCCTCGGCATAGCTTTCGCGGATATTGGCTTCGCCCGTGCGCAGGGATTTGATTTCGGTTCCCTGAAGCGCAATGCCGGCCTCAAAGGTTTCCTCGATGTGATAAAGGTGCCTTGCCTTGCGGTTGTCCGCGGCAATACGAGACGCCGGCTTTTTATCTTTTTTCTTGGCCGCCATGGCGGTTATCCAAGCTGGACCGGGTCGAGGCCTGCACCATAGACGGCTGACGCGATCACAGCACGGGCACCTTTGGAGGCCGGCATCAGCGGCAGGCGCACTTCGTCACGGCACACACCCAAAAGCGAACCGGCATATTTCGCAGGCGCCGGGCTCGGCTCCATGAACATGGCCCGGTGCAGCGGCAGCAGCTTGTCATGCAGTTTGAGCGCCGTAGCATAATCGCCCGCAAGGCAGGCTTCCTGGAACTTGCTGCAAAGCTTCGGCGCAACGTTCGACGTAACGGAAATCGCGCCCACGCCACCCATGGCCATGAAACCAAGGGTCGTTGCATCCTCACCCGACAACTGGACAAAGTCAGGGCCCATGGCGGCGCGCTGGTCAGTGACCCGGTTCATGTCGCCGGTCGCGTCCTTGACACCCACAATGCGTGGCAGGTCCTGGAACAGTTGCGCCATGGTTTCCGTGCGCATGTCGACGACCGAGCGGCCAGGAATGTTGTAGATAACAATCGGCAGGTCGCAGGCGTCATGCAGTGCCTTGAAGTGCGCAATCAGGCCAGCCTGGCTCGGCTTGTTATAATAAGGGGTCACCACGAGTGCCGCATCGGCACCCACTTTCTGGGCATGCTGGATCAGTTCGATCGCTTCGCGGGTATTGTTGGAACCCGCGCCGGCAATCACCGGTACACGGCCGGCCGAAGCTTCGACACACAGTTCGACCACCTGGCGGTGCTCTTCGTGGCTCAGGGTCGGGGATTCACCCGTCGTCCCGACCGGCACCAGGCCATGCGTGCCTTCCTTGATCTGCCAGTCAACGAACTTCTGAAAACCGCTCGCATCCACGCTGCCATCTTCGGCAAAAGGGGTGATCAGGGCGGTAATGGAACCTTTGAACATGGCAAGCGGCCTCAAACTGGTGAAAAGTGTTGGCGCACCCTAGCGCCGCCCCTTGAAAAGGGCAAGCACTGGGTGCGCCTGAGGCTCTCATTCCGGATCTAGATCGCTCTTGGGAGGAGTGATTGGAATGGCACCCTTGGCCTAGCGGCGTCCCGGATGCTTACCTTCCTTTTTCCCGAAATGATGGCTGCGAGCCTCGTTGGCCTCTTCTTTGGTAACCTTGCCGTCACCGTTGATGTCGGCGCGCTTGAAGTGACCAATGGCACGGTCGGCAAATTCCTCAAGGGATACCCGCTCGTCGCCGTCGCGGTCGTGACGGGCGATAAACTGGATGCGGGTCGGCTTGCCACGACGCTCCAGATCTTCGGGGTCGAACTCTTCACCCCGGCGCTCGGCGCGCTCTTCCATGCGTTCCTTCATTTTTTCCATGCGCTTTTCCATACGCTCGGGCACCGGCATTTCCTTGGGAAGCTCGGCGAGTTCGAGATAGCCATCCTTGTTCTTGTCGAACTCGGCAAACTTGGCACGCACTTTGGCCATGGCTTCTTCATGCGTGATAACGCCGTCCTTGTTGGTATCGAGGTCGGCAAACATGTCGCGCGGCTTGTCGTCCGCTGCTGCCGCACCAGCAACGAGCAGAAGGCCCGAAATAACAACGAGTTTGGTCCTGGTTTTGTCGATCATTTTTGTTGTTCCTTTATTCCTGTTTCACCTGTCGTGGTCAGTACCCATGGTACGAGGACTTCCGGGGCCGCCCTTCGTCGGGCCGTTCACATTTTTTTGTAGCTGCTTGCCGGGTCGCACAATCTCCCCTAACCTCCGGCGCGAACCTAGAACCTCTTTTCAGGGCCAACATAAGTATAAGGGCAGGAAACATGCGTATTGTGGGGATTGTGCTCGCCGCACTCATCTCGTACCCGGCGGTCGCCGACGCCGTCGAACAGACCAAAGGCACCTTCCAGGACAAGTTCCGTCAACTGGAAGCTGATCTTCCGACACCAAACGTCTACAGGACTGCATCGGGAGCACCCGGCCACCAGTACTGGCAGCAGGAAGTCGATTACAAGATCAAGGTTGCACTCGACGAGAACAGCCGCAAGGTAACCGGCAATGAAGCGGTCAGCTATACCAACAATTCGCCGGATACACTGAATTACATCTGGCTGCAGCTAGACCAGAACCGCTTCGCCAAACATGCCGACAGCTACAGCACCATGGACATGGGCACCGAGGCATCGAAGCGCCTGAACTACGCCACGATGCACTATATCGCACGGGCCGAAATCTTCGAAGGCGGCTTCCAACTGACCAAGGTGCAATCCGGCGGCAAGGACCTGCATTATGCCATCGTTGATACCATGATGCGCATCGACCTGCCGACACCGCTGAAAGCCGGCGAGACCTTCAATTTCAATATCGACTGGTGGTTCAACATTCCTGAAGCCAAGGTGATGAACGCCCGCGGCGGTTATGAGACCTATGACCGCGACGGCAACGATGTCTATTTCATCGCCCAGTGGTTCCCGCGCCTCGCCGCCTACACGGACCTTGCGGGCTGGGAACACAAGCAGTTTCTTGGCACCGGCGAATTCACCCTCGAATTTGGCGACTATGATGTCGAGATCACGGTGCCTGCGGACCATATCGTTGGCTCGACCGGTGAGCTGCAGAACCCCAAGGATGTGCTGACGAAAGAACAGCGCGAACGCTTCGAGAAAGCCAAAACCGCAGATCATCCGGTATTTGTGGTCACCGCCGAAGAGGCCATGGCAAACGAGAAAGAGCGCGCCGAAGGCAACAAGACCTGGCGCTATAGCGCGAAGAATGTGCGCGACTTTGCCTTTGCGTCGTCGCGCAAGTTTGTTTGGGACGCCTGGGGTGTCAAACTGCCTGACAGCGGCCGCACCGTTATGGCCATGTCCTATTATCCTGAAGAGGCCATGCCGCTTTGGGACAAATATTCGACCCAGGCCATTGCGCATACGCTTGATACCTACAGCCGTTATTCCTTCGAATACCCCTACCCGGTCGCCATTTCGGTGAATGGCCCCATTGGCGGCGGTATGGAATATCCGATGATCACCTCGAATGGCCCACGCCCTGAAATCGTGAAAAAGGACGATGGCAGCGAACAGCGCACCTATACCAAGCGGGCCAAATACGGCCTGATCTCGGTGGTGATCCACGAAATCGGCCACACATACTTCCCGATGGTCGTCAACACCGACGAGCGCAACTGGGCCTGGATGGATGAAGGCATCAACAGCTTCCTGCAAAGCCGGGCCGAGCGCGAATGGGAAGTGAACTACCCGGCCCGGCGGGCCGTGCCGGGCGGTGTGATCCCCTACATGACCAGCCCTGACCAGGTGCCGATCATGACCCAGTCAGACAGCATCATCGGTTATGGCCCGAATGCCTACACGAAGCCGGCCGTGGCGCTCAATATCCTGCGTGAAACGGTCATGGGGCCCGAGTTGTTCGACTTTGCGTTCCACGAATATGGCAAGCGCTGGAAATTCAGGCGCCCGTACCCGGCCGATTTCTTCCGCACTATGGAAGACGCATCGGCCAAGGATCTTGACTGGTTTTTCCGCGGCTGGTTCTACACTACGGACCATGTGGATATTGCCCTGACCGGCATCACACACGCCCGAATCAACACCGAAGACCCCGAGGTCGAAAACCCGATCAAGCGAGCAGAAGACACGGATGCCAATCGCTATATCGGCGAGATGCGGGTGCAGAAAGAACTGGCCCAGCACCGGGTCGACAAATATCCGGAGCTTTTGGATTTCTATAACGAGAACGACGATTTCATCGTTACCGAGAAACAGAAGCGGGCCTACGCCGACAAGATCAAGGGTCTGAAAGACTGGGAAAAGGAACTGCTGAAAGACGGGCACGAGCTTTACTTCCTGGACTTCGAGAATATCGGCGGGCTTGTTATGCCCCTGGTCCTGGATGTTGAATATGAAGACGGCACCCATGAAGAAGTCCGCATCGCTGCCGAAATCTGGCGCCATGACGCGAAGCATGTGACCAAGCTTCTGGTGAAGGACAAGAAGATCAAATCGGTCGTCCTTGATCCCAACCACGAGATCGCAGACGCAGACGAAAGCAACAACGCATGGCCGGCCAAGCCAAAAATGACGCGCGTTGAGCTGTTCAAGAGCACCGAGCCGCACAATTTGATGAAAGAAGTCCTTGATGGCGAAGAAATGATCAAAAAGGACACAGAATCGTCAAAAGACGGTGGCAACTGATAGACTGGATCGGGGGGCAAAAGCCCCCCGATTTTTTCCGGCTGAAAACGATTTGTTAGGGCAGAGCTAAGACACTTGACAAAAATAGGCCGGTACGGTCCTTTTGCGCCGGGGGTGAATATCAGAACGTGACTATGGCCTACAAAGACGCAATCAAGACAGGTCTTGGTGTTGGCGCGCTTTTGCTCCTTTTGGGCATATGGCTCGACACAGGCAAGACCAGCATCCTGCTTGTCATGGCAGGTGCTTTTGTCGGCGCTCTGTCTGTCCTTGCCCTTCATGACTTCGGTAAAAATCGCGCCAAAGCCAGCGATTCAGGTAATCTCGTGGACGCAGATATTTTGCCGGGCGCCCTGATCGTCTCAGGCGTAAACGGCCAGGTCGAGTTGCTGAATACGGCCGCCCGCGCCCTATTTTCCGGTCACACGGATGCTGGCCATGTGCGCGACCTTTTTGATGTCCTGCACCGGGACATGGAAGACCGCAGCCAGGCGGATCAGGTTATCGATGCCGTACTTTCCGCGCCTGAAATCCAGTTTACAGAGATGTTGTATCTTGGCGATGGCCGCGTGTTCGAGCGCATTACGCGCCCTGTAGCCGGGTCAGACAGCCGGGTCTGGATTCTTCGAGACCTGACCCACGTGCGCATGGCCAATGATGACAGTGCCATGCATCAGTCAATGGTAGAAGCCGATGCAGCCCGTACCGCTGAGCTGGCAGAACAACTTTTCCACGCCAAGGCCGAACTGGAAGCAAAGCAGGCGGAACTCACACGCCTGGCCAACACGGATTCACTCACGGGCCTGCTGAACCGGCGCCGCTTCACGGCGCTTGGCGAAGATGCTGTACGGCGCGCGACCGATAGCGACGAAATCTGGGTCCTGATGATGGATATTGACCATTTCAAACGTATCAACGACACCTACGGCCATGCCGCTGGCGATGTCGCCATCCGTGATTTTGCCCATATCTCCGAGGCGACGATCGGCGAACGCGGCTTCATCGGCCGTATGGGCGGCGAGGAGTTTGCCGCGATCCTGCCAGACTGCAGCCTGGATGATGCCATCCGGCTTGCGGAAACCATCCGGCGCGAAACTGCCCGCCACCAGACGGTCAGCGACACGGAGAAATTCCGCTTTACCGCCAGCATCGGTGTTGCGCAGTGGCTGCCGGATGAAATTACGATCGAACCGGCTCTCGACAGGGCCGACCAGGCGCTTTACAGCGCCAAAACCTATGGCCGCAACCGGGTTGTCGGCTTCGAGTATGCGACTGTTTGACATGAAGATTTTCCATTTCCACCGTGTGTATGTTGCCACCCTGGCTTTGCTTGTGTCGCTTTGGGCGATCTCCGTACCTGCGGGTGCCCACAATGTCTTTGCAACCTTCACCCGCATCGACTGGAATGCCAGTGACCATTCGGTCGAGTTTGTGATCCAGTTGCACGCGCACGAGCTTGAGGCTCGCCTGTCGCTCGATCTTGGTGAAAGGCTGACCTTCCTTGAGGACGCCGATTATCCGAAGCTGGAAAAATCGGTCGGCCACTGGGCGCTGCAGGCCATGGACGTCAAAGTGGACGATAAACCGTTGCCCCTGACCTACCTGGGCATGGAACTGAAGGGTCAGGAAGTCCTGCTGTACATGGAAGCCGACTGGCCGACGCCGCCGAAATCCCTGACAGTAATGAATGCAATGTTCCTCCATGACCTTCCGGGCCAGACCAATACCGTCATGGCTGTTGTCAATGGCGCCCGCAAGGCAGGCGAGATACGGGCGGACAGCGACCCGCTGCGCCTTGAATTCTGACAGGTTTCTCCGCTTGCCTGCCACAATTGTGGCGGCTAATGTTTGGAAAATTCATCAAGCGAGAGATGGAATGAACCACAATCGAAAAATCGTATCAGCCGCCCTGTTTGCCGCGTGTTTTCTGGCCGCACCATCCTATGCCGATGAAGCGCAGGACACCATGATGGCTGTTGCCCGCGAAGCGGCCACCTATGCAGGCGCTGCCCGTTTCTGTGCCGTGGATGAAGACCTTGTCGACGAATTTATCGCCAAGGCAGAGGCCCGCCTGCGCATGATGGCAAAGGATGACTATGAACGTGTCCTCGGGCAGGTTGAATTCAAGAATATCATGACTGCAGCCAGCGCCAAGGAACCGACCGGCGGCTGCGACGCCTTTATCCCGCGTTTTGAAGATGCGGTGAAGAAGGCGCGCTGATACCGGCGGCCAAGGCCACAATTGCGGCAAAGCGTGCCATTCGGGCGGCCAACGGACAATTGGTGGATTGACTATCGCCGCCCCTGACTAAAAACTGGAAGTTTGAACCGGTATATGCCCTCGCGTGTACCGAATGGGGGAGGTTCGCCATCCGCGAACCTGATTAAAAGGGGGGACACACAACGTGACCAATCCAGAAACCTTCATGCGCAACCTGTTCCTGGGTGTCGCGCTTTCTGCCATCAGCATTGCCGGCCTGCCTGCGATCGCACAGGAACAGCCGCCAGCAAAACCGGCTGCAACCAAGCAGGAGGACGAGCCTGCTGCAGAGAAAGCCGAAGGCGGCGAAAAGGCCGAAGAGAAAACCGAAAAAGATGAAAAAAAGAAGAAAAAGACCATCGCCGACCTGGTGAAGGACCAGACCGAGATCGATGGCCTCTTCAAGCTGTATCGCGATCCCAAGACAGGTGCCCTGTCGATGGAGATCCGCGATGACCAGATCGGCAAGGAATTCATCTATTTCTCGCACACGGCAGACGGCGTCGTCGAAGGTGGCCATTTCCGCGGCCAGTATCGCCGCCAGATCGTGTTCCGCGTCGAAAAACACTTCAACAAAATCGAATTTGTCGAAGTGAACCCCTATTTCTATTTCGATCCGTCGAGCCCGCTTGTCCGCGCCAAGGACGCCAATATCAGCCAGTCCAGCCTCTCTGTCGAAAAGATCGAGGCTGAATCGGAAGACGGCAAATCATACCTGATCAAAGCCGATGGCCTGTTCGAGGAAGAAGTGTTCGACCAGGTCAAACCCACGCCGAATCCGATGGCCAAACCCTGGCAGGAATTCAACCTCGGCAAGCTGTCGAAGGAAAAGACCCGCATCGCCGACATTCACAACTATCCGCAGAATACCGCCATTGTTGTCGACTATGTCTATTCGAACCCGGCGCCGGTGAATACCGGAAGCTGGTTCGACATCACGGACGCCCGCAACGTAACCGTGAAGGTGCAGCACACCCTGATCGAGATGCCGCACAACAATTACAAGCCGCGCTTCGACGATGCACGTGTCGGCTATTTTCTTGATTTCGTGAATGACATGACCAGCCGGGAAGCAACACCCTACCGGGACATGATCAACCGCTGGAACCTGGTCAAGAAAGACCCGTCGGCGAAAGTGTCCGAACCGGTAGAGCCGATCGTCTACTGGATCGAAAACACCACGCCGCTTGAGCTGCGTCCCGTGATCAAGAAGGCCGTCGAATCCTGGAACATCGCGTTCGAGGCTGCCGGCTTCAAGAATGCTGTCCAGGTCAATATCCAGCCGGACAATGCGACATGGGACGCGGGCGACATCCGCTATAACGTGCTGCGCTGGACCTCAAGCCCGATCCCGCCCTTTGGTGGTTATGGCCCGAGCTTCACCAACCCCCGCACGGGCCAGATCCTGGGCGCCGACATCATGCTGGAATTCAGTTTCCTGACCAACCGCATGAACGCCGGCAAAATCTTTGAAACCGCGGCTTTGGGCACGGGTGAGCAGGAAGCCGCAGAACAGGCCTTCATGCAGTCGCTGAAAGCCCATGAACGCAACTGTAATGTTGCTGGCTACCTGCAACTCAACAACATGCTGGGCAACACCCTCGCCGCGATTGCGGACAAAGGGCCCGATGCCAGCCAGAAGCTGATCGAGGAATCGGTCTATTACCTGATGCTGCACGAGGTTGGCCACACGCTTGGCCTGAACCACAATATGAAGGCCACCCAGGCCCGTCCCTATGCGGAAGCGCACAAGATCAGCGCGCAGGATGACGGCCTTGTGGGCTCGGTGATGGATTATCCGGCCATCAACTTTGCGCCTCCGGGCCAAAAGCAGGCCCATTATTACACCGTCAAGCCGGGCCCCTATGATATCTGGGCCATCCAGTTCGGGTACGACCCCGATATGGACGATCCGGCAAAACGCGAGGCGCTGCTGTCCCGCTCGACCGAGAAAAAGCTGGCGTTCGGCAACGATGCCGATGATATGCGCTGGGCCGGCAAGGGTATCGATCCGCGTGTCAATATCTATGACTTCTCCGACGACGCTGTATCCTATGCCGCAGACCGTCTGAAGCTGGACAATGATGCCCTTGGCAAACTCCTCGGGAAATTCAGCGTCGATGGCCAGAGCTATCAGGAACTGCGGAATGCCTACCTGATCGTGACCGGCGACATGGCCTGGCAAGGCCGGGTCGCGTCCCGCTATATCGGCGGTGTCTATGTCGACCGCGCGGTTGCCGGCCAGGCAGGTGCAACGGTCCCATATCGCCCGGTAGAAAAAGCCAAGCAGAAACAGGCCATGAAGCTTCTGCGGGACTATATATTTGCGCCCGACGCCTTCCAGACGGACCCTGAACTGCTGAAACATCTCGCGATCCAGCGGCGTGGTTTCTTCCATTTCGCGGGCACCGAAGACCCGAAAGTGCATGCCCGTGCAGGCGCGATCCAGGCCGATATTCTGGCGCAGTTGCTGCACCCGCGGACCTTGCTGCGCCTGACGGACAGTGCGCTTTACGGCAATGAATACAGCGTCAACGAAATGATGGGCGACCTGACCGCCGCCATTTTCGAGGATGACAGCCGTGGTGCCGTGAACACGTTCCGGCAGGAACTGCAGGTCTATTATGTGAAACTGCTGATCGGCATGCTGGACGGCGAGAACTATGACTATGTCGCCCGTTCAAGTGCGTTCGCCTACCTGCGGGAACTGGGCAAGGACATGTCCCGCTGGCGCGGTGACGCGGCGACACGGGCACACCGTGACCATGTCGCCTTCCTCATTGCCAAGGCGCTTGAAGTGAAGTCCGACTAAAGCTGCGGGACCATCAGATGCAGAAACGGCGGCTGAAACAGCCGCCGTTTTTTTTTCGTAGTGCCTAGCGTACATAACTCGCGCCATTGATATCGAAGGTCGCACCGGTTGCATTGTCGACCTTGCCGGTCAGCAGGAAGGCGATCATGTTGCCGACATCTTCCGGTGGCGCGGCGTCGCCCATCGGGATTTCCTGCAGCTTGTATTCGTTGCCGGGCTCGTAAATGCCTGTTGCCATATCGGTTTTCACCCAACCGGGTGCGATGATGAAACCATAAATCCCCTCACGCGCATAGCCGCGGGCGATCGAACGCATCAGGGCCACAAGCGCGCCCTTGCTGGCGGCATAATGCAGGCATTCGGGCGTATCGCCCCGAAAAGCGGCCCGGCTGGCAACCGTAACAATACGGCCACCGCCCTGTGCGCGGAAGGTCAGCACCGCTTCGCGGCACAGGTCCGCAACGGCCTGCACATTCACGGCAATGACACGCGCCCAGTCGACGGCCCAGTCCCCGTCGGGCGCATCGATTGGCGTCTCGGGCGCGATACCGGCATTGTTCACAAGTCCATCCAGCCGTCCCTTGAACGCCAGCGCTTCCTGCCACAGCCGTTTGCCTGCACCCGGGGTACCCAGATCAATCTGAATGGCCTTGACCCGCGCAGGGCCATATTCGGCCGCGAGCTGCGACAAGGCCCCAAGCCCGGTCTGGTAACTGCCGACAAGATTGCCGCCGGCTTCAAGAATAAGCCGCGCCGTCGCTGCACCGATACCGCGTGATGCACCGGTCAAAAGAATGGTCTGTCCTTCAAGTGTAATCATACTGCCAGCTCCTTTTCGCTGGCAGTATAGAAAGAGGACCGCCGGATGTAACCGGCTAATTTTTCAGGGAAAACCTTAATGTGTGCTCAGCCATTCGCGGGCCTGCCGCTGTGCTTCGGCAATGTCCCGCCGGTTCATGTCGCGTGCCAGTTCACACCGGTCGACAGATGCCCGGGACACACCCCGGATGGCGGCAAGGTTGAACCATTTGTGGGCCTGGACAAAGTCCTGCTCGACACCCTGTCCCGTGGAATAAAGAAGACCCAGGTCATATAAAGCGTCTGCCCTGCCCGCCTCTGCCTGCGCAAGCCGGTCCACCACATAGCCATATAAATCCCGGTCTCTCTGTCCCATCCCGATTCTCCGTCCATTCCACGGACAAGCCACCTCATGCGTTCCAGGGGCCCCGCATTGGGTCCGTTGCCGACGCACTGTCGCCCATTCGGGCTGGATGTTTTTGAGCGGACATTTTTTCGGGCGGCCATGGCCTGCCCCTTGTTGGGAAAATCATAGCAAAAGAATGGGCAAAGCAGAAGCGGTTTGCGCAGCCGTCCGTGCGCTAGATCACCGCATATTTGGCCGCCTGCCGCGCAACGCTGCGCGCGGACGGGAAGGTCACGATCGCGCGTGTGCCGATGCCAAGCGCGCTGGTCAGCAGGAACCGGCCACCGTGTGCTTCCATGAAAGCTTTCACGAGCGGCAGCCCGAGCCCCGTACCGTCATGACGGCGTGCCAGCCCCTCATCGGCCTGGACAAATGGTTCCTGAACTTTTTCAAGAACTTGTGGCGCCATGCCCGGTCCTTCGTCAGAAACCAGAAACTCAATACCGCCGCCGGTAGCCCGTTTGATGATCAAATCGACCGTTGACCCGGCGGGCGAGAATTTGATGGCATTGGACAACAGGTTGATCAGAATTTGCCTTACGACCTGCAGGTCGGCATAGAGGTCCACATCCAGCTCGGCCGAATGCAGGATCAGTTTGATTTCCTTGGCACGGGTCATACCGTCCATCATGCGCAGGACCTCGTTGGCCAGCACGAGCGGCGATTCAAAATCTTCCCTGAGCACAAAAGCATTCGCCTCCAGCTTCGACAGGTCCAGGATCGAATTGATAACCCCCAGCAGATGCCGGCCACTATCGCGGATATCGTTGATATAATTGCCGGATTCTTCGAGGGAACGCCCACGGGCCTGTTCGCTCAGGATAAATTCGGCAAAACCGATGATGGCATTCAGCGGCGTTCTGAGCTCGTGGCTCATGTTGGCCAGGAACTGGGTACGCGCCCGGGTCGCGGCTTCGGCCTCGATGCGGGCCGCTTCCAGTTCTCGCATGCGTTCCTCGGCCCGCAACATATTGGCCTGCAAAAGCGTATAGCCGGTACCAACGCCCCGGTAACAACCATCGCGGATGATGATGAAGCCGTCCTGCACTGCCTTTCGGCTTTCCACAAGCAACTGGTTCAGCGCTTCGAACGACAGGCTGTCGTCCACCATCAAGGGATCATTGTCCATCAATTCGACAACCGGCCGTTTTTCATAAAGCGGCCGGCCATAGCGGTCGGCGAGGCGGGTCAGGAAGTCGACACGGCGCAGAATGCCGATCGGCCGCAGCGCATCCACAACCGGAATGGCAACAAGGCCGGTATCCGCCTGGAAACGGTCGTAAACCGCACCACAGCGCGCACCAGGGCCCACAGGAACAACAGGGCTCGAAATCACGTCCAGCAGGTTCATTGACACCCTTTCAAACCTTTTGCCTTGTGCCGATCAATTGTTACCGGGCCATGACAGATATGCCTGCTTTGAACCGACTTCTTCGTTCATCGGCTATTCAGCGCACAGGGCCATACTGGGCGGCGATATTATGATTGCCATCAATTTGCCCGCTTTAGCGCCTAAGCAGAAAGGCGTACCAAGCGCAGGATAGGAGCCGTAAATGATTAATAACAAAAACAAATTTGCCAAAATGGCGATGGTTCTCCCGCTTGCACTGACCCTCGGGGCCTGTGCCGGGACCCAATCCCCACACACCTATGATTCCCACGCGGTGGGGCAGGTGCGGCGCGTTGAACGCGGCACAATCGAAAGCTTCCGCTGGGTCGAAATCAAGGGCAACAGCGGTGTCGGCACCCTTGCGGGCGCCGGTGTCGGCGCGGCCGCCGGTTCGACCATCGGCCATGGCGGCGCCGAAAGCGTGATCGGCGCCATTGGTGGTGCGCTGGTCGGCGGCCTGATTGGCTCTGGCGTTGAAAAATCGGCAAGAACCAAAGGTGGTTACGAATATATCATCCGCACCGAAAGCGGCAATCTGGTCACCCTGGTGCAGGAAGACAAGGAACCCCTGCCCGATGGTGCGCCGGTGATCATCGTTTTCAGCGGCGACCGCAGCCGTGTCCGGCTCGACCATGCCGCTTTTCGGCCGAACAACCCGCAACCGCCGCAGAATTACGACGAATATTACGAGGATGATCGGGGCGGCAACTAACCGTTCCATTCCCGAAACGAAAGGGCAGCCAGAAATGGCTGCCCTTCTTTTTGTTGCCGGCGGTCCGCCAAGGCGAACCGGTCAGTCCTGCACCCGGTCAGTTGTTGTCGTCATAGACATATTCGACTTCCCATTTGGTGCAGGTATAGTTGCCTTGGCGCATCTCATAGCGCATGCAGGTACGCACCTGGCGCGGCGGAACATAGGCACCGTCGTCATAACTGTTGTCATAGCTGCTGGCCGATACCGACCGGTAGGTGGTACCGCTGCTTTGCGGGCGGGTCATCGAGTTGCCGACTGCAGCGCCGATCAGCGCGCCGATCACGGTGCCAGCCGTCCGGTTCCGGCCCCCATCGATTTCCGAGCCGATAATGCCGCCGACCACGCCGCCAAGAACGGTCCCAACCAGATTGTTGGCCGTAGCCGGTTCATAGTCATAGGGATCGCGTTCATAATGCACGGTATATTCGTAGCTCACGCCCGGGCAATAGTCGCCATAGTGATAATGATGGTGGTGTCCGAACCAGAGCCAGTGGGCCCGCATCGGCCAATAGCCTGAATAATAAGGCCAATCGCCGAAATAATAGGGCCGGTAATAGATGTAGGTACGGTGGCTGTGGTTCCAGTAACTGTTGCGATAGCCATCCCAGTAACCACTGCGATAGCCATAATTATACCCGCCCCGGCCGCGCCAGCGATGGTCGTCGCGGTCATGGTGCTTGTCACGGTCATGCCGGCTATTGTGATTGTTGCCACCCCGGTTGTCATGGCCGCCACGGTGGTCATTGTCACCCCGGTGATCGTTACCGCCCCGATGGTCGTTACCGCCGCGGTCATTGTGGCCGCCGCCGCGGTTGTCACCGCCACGGTTACCGCCGCCCCTGTTCCCGCCGTTATTATTGTTGCCGCCGTTGCCTCCACCGTGACCGCCGCCGTCGGTGTAGCTGGCCTTGCTGACACCCGCAGGGCGCACGTCGCCTTCCAGGCCGCGACGCACCGTATTGCCGTCATTCAGCCGGCCGGTGCGATTGTCCGTCGCCTGGGGCGGCACATGGCGCACCGGGCTGGTCTGCTGCCGGTCCTGGCGGGTCTCAACGTCTCGGGCACGGGGCGGACGCTCCTGATGGTCAGAGCGCACAGGGCGCTCAGGGCGGTCCCGGCGTTCGGTTTGCTGGTTGCCGTCCCTGCGGCCCTGTTCCGCGCGTTCGGTGGGCCTGGTCTGGCGCTCTGCGCGCGCCGGGCGGCCATCTTCCCGCGCACGGCGCGGCTGGTCGGCTTTCCGGGCTGGCCGGGCCTGTTTGGCCTGGCGTTCCTGTTTCTGCTCAACGCGCTTGGGTTTGCTGTCGTCTGCGCTGACAGCCTGCAACGGCATCAGCATCGCTGTCGTCATCAAGAGGATAATCGGCTTCTTGAACATCTACACCTCCGGGTCTTCTTATGAGACCACAGTATGCGCGCCTAGCTGAACAGCGCATGAACCCTGGCGCTGCGTGTCATTTAGACTTTGCCCCGCGAAAATAGTGCGGGTTCCAGGGCAAAGTGTGCGCCGGGTTATAATAGATATCGTCGCCGCGCTGCCAGGCAGCGTCATAACGGCGGGCCTCTTCCTGGCGTTCCCAACTGTCGCGGTCGGTATGGTAGCCAAGGGCCGCCCCCAGGGCGCCAAGGCCAACGGCACCGGCAACACCGCCGATTTCCTCGCCGATCAGGGCACCGGAGAGGCCACCGAGTGCGGCATCCCAGCGCCGTTCGGCACGGCGGTCGCGATATTGCTGGCTGAAGGCCACGGCGGGCAGGTAGGCATCACAGCCGTCCCCTTCGCAGTAAGGCGGCAGGGACCAGTCGGGGCCAATCACGGTTTCCGCCTGCAGGGGTGTATCGACCGCATTTTCATCGGCGGGCACATCGTCGGCCAGAACCGGCGGGCACAGCAAAAAAGCCAGGAGTAACGGATACTTGGTCATGTTGGTCTCCTTCATGGTGGCAGTATTTCACCGTACCGTGGCGAAATTGAGACCCGCAGAACATAGCCCTGCCCGCCCGCGCCGTTCCGGCAGAGAAACAATTGGAAAACCGGGTAACACATTCAAGTATCAGGGCTTTTCGGCACCCCATGACACGGCTTTCAGCATGTCGGCCACCGGTCGCATATCGGCGGGGGCGTCCTCCGCATCGTGGGCGCTGAGGGTAAAGGCCACCTGCTCGCCGCTTTCCCGCATGGCCTGTTCGAGCCCGGCGCGCACCGTTTCGAGCAACGGGTCCGGGACCTCCGGATAGGTGAAGCGTGCCTTCATGAGCCAGGGTCCGACCTTCGTGACCCAGACCCCCGAACGGTAGGAAACATCATTGATTTCAATATGATAAATTCGATATGCCCCAGGTGGCGGGTTGCCATCTTCCGCCTTGAACGTGCCCTGGTCGGTCAGGGCCGCGCCCTCGAAGCGGCTGACAATGGCATTGCTGGCAATATCCATATAGTCCCCGGCACCCACCTGCGGGCCATAGGTCACATAAAGGGTTATTTCGGACCTGAAACCATTTTCGGCCGTATCGACAGCCCAATATCCGACCCCGACATCACTGCCGTCTTCGGCAAAGTCGGTGACCTTGCCGCGCCGGTAAGCGCCTGCTTTTTCAGGGAAAACCACACCGGACGGTGTATGGGTCAGACTGTTGCCGGCGCCTGTGAGCCAGACATTGCCGGCATGTTCATAGACCAGGGGCGCCGGTGGCGGCGTGTCAGCCACGCAGGCGGACAACAGGAAAAACATGCCAATGATTGAAAAGAATCGGAACTGCCGACGCATAAATCCCCCAAATTCACCCAGCCCTGACTTCATTAATACCAAAAGTGGCAAAAAATCCATCTGATTCTGGGGGCCCCCGAGAGACTTCCGGGAGGCATCCGGGTGGCTTTGGGGCGGCCGGCCCGGCGGCAAATCTGGCAACAATGGGGCCACGCATGCCGTGTATTACACCCGCCAGGCGCGTTTCAACCTGTTGCATATGCAACAAAACGGCCCGAAACCGTCTGCATTCCGTACCGGAATCTGTTGCATCTGCAACAGCATGTCATTGCCGGTTGCACACAGATGTTCGTGCCTGAAATAAATTCAGTTGTGGCCAAAGTGTCGACACGATTATAATGCATTTTAATTGAATTGATGCACTTGTTTGTCCCTATTTCAGGAACCGAATATTATGATGAAGGTCACCGGGACTGCCAAACTTCTGGCAGTCGCACTTGCCGTGAGCCCCCTGGCGCTGACGGCCCTGTCCCACCCGGCGCAGGCAACCATGCAGGAAGCCGAAGCCGCCAAGAACCTGAAACTGAAAATCGCGGTCGGCCGTTTCTCGAACGAGACCCAATATGGCAAGAGCCTGTTGCGCGACCAGGACCTGGACCCCTTGGGAAAACAGGCATCCGATATCCTGAGCACGATGCTGACCGAAGCCGACCGGTTCCTGGTGTTCGAACGGCCCGACATTTCGCGCATCGAACGTGAACAGCGTGTATCGGGCGACAGCGGCGTTATCGGGGTTGATACCCTGGTGGTGGGCTCGGTGGTCGAATTCGGCCGTGCGACCGATGGCAAGCGCGGACTGTTCAACCGCAAGAAAACCCAGGTGGCGCGCGCCACCGTGACCATCCGGCTGGTGGATGTGAAAACCGGCCTGGTGTTCCATTCCGCCACCGGCAGCGGCGAAAGCACCACCACCACCAAAACCGTGCTGGGTGTGGGCTCGACCGCCGAATATGACACCACGCTCGATGACCAGGCGCTGTCCGCCGCCATTTCCGACGTGATCAACGAACTGGTCGGCAAGCTGGGCGACCGGCCCTGGCGTACCGACATCCTGCAGGTGCAGGGCGGCAATGTCTATATCTCGGGCGGCCAGCACCAGGGCCTGAAGGTGGGCGACCGCCTGAAGGTGGTGAAAGCCGGCGAAGTGATCAAAAGCGGCCAGAGCGGTTTTGACATCCCGCTGCCGCCGACCCCGGTGGCTGAAATCCAGATCACCCAACTGTTCGGTGAAACCGAAGTGACCGAAGGCTCGGTCGCCAAAATCGTTTCGGGCAGCATCGAAGACGGCCGTCCCGAAGGCCTGTATGTCGTGGCCGGAGAATAGACCATGAAAAAGACCGCCACCGCCGCCCTGTTGCTGGCCGCCGCCGCCGCGCTTTCTGCCTGCGGGGCCATGCCGCACCATGATACGGTTGCCGCCAGCCACAGCCCGGTGATCGACGCTTCCGCCATGCCCCTTGGGGCCGTCATCTTTGTCGACGGCAGGCCCATCGGCACGGTCAGCAAGGACCAGACCCGTTTTGCCACCGACACCGGCACCCATATGGTGCGGGTCGAGGCCGCAAATGGCGCGCCCATTTTCTCGGGCGAGCTTTATTTCTCCAAAAACACCACCCGCAAGATCGACCTCCCCTGAGGTCGATCCTTTAACGCAGACAAGGGGGCTTTATGCGTTTCACAACTACTGGAAGGGCCGGTCTGGCCCTTGCCTGTGCACTGGTGCTGGGCGCCTGTGCCGGCCAACAGACCCAATATGCCTGGGCGGGCTATGACTATGCCCTGCTGAAACATTACAAGGACGCCACCAGCAACGAGGAACTGGCCGACGCACTGGGCCAGATCGTCGAAAAGTCCGAGAAAAAAGGCCATGTGCCGCCCGGGCTGTATGCCGACTATGCCTATGCACTGTATGCCGCCGGTCGTGGCGACCAGGCGCTGGTCTATTTCCGCAAGGAACGCGACGCCTGGCCCGAAGCCGCGCCTTTCATGAATGACGTTATCGCCCGCATCGAGGGCAAACCGGTCGCCGCCGACGCCGCCGACGCCGCAGGGAGCCGCTGATCATGAAAAAGGCCCTTATCGCATTGCTCGCCGCCTGCACCCTGGGTGCCTGTGCCCAGCAGCAGACCATCAAACCCTATGACTACACCGCCTACCGGCAGGTGGACCCGCGCTCCATCCTGGTGGTGCCGGTGGTCAACAGCTCGAACGAAGCCGAAGCACCGGACTTTTTCCTCACCACCCTGCCCACCATCCTGGGCGAAAAGGGTTATTATGTGTTCCCGGTGAACATGGTGAAACGCTCGATGGAAGCCGACGGCCTGGGTGATGCCGCGCTCGTACATTCTGCCGACCCGCGCAAGCTTGGTGAAATCTTCCACACCGACATGGTGCTGTATGTGGAAATCCTGAACTGGGATTCGAACTATTCGGTGTTTGCATCGGGCACCACGGTTGCCTTCAACTATGCGCTCAAAAGCGCGCTCACGGGCGAAACCATGTGGGAAAACCAGTCGGAAGTCTATGTGTCCCAGTCCAGCAACTCGGGCAACATCATCGCCGACCTGATCGCCAACGCCATCGTGGGCGCGATCAACAGCATGAAGTCTGACTATACGCCGGTGGCCAAAATGGCCAACGCCATCGCGCTTGGCACCGCCGGTCGCGGCATCCCGAACGGTCCCTATTCCAAGACCTACAAATCGGAAGCCGACATGAAGGCCTTCCCGTCGACCGGCAGCGGCTGGCACGGCGGCCCGGACCCCGAGGCCGAAGCCCCGGCACCCACCGAGCCCGCTGAAGCCACCGAACCCGCCGAAGGCGCCGGCCAGCAATAAGCGGCCCTAAAGCCAGAAAACAGAAAGCCACCGCATGTCCGGTGGCTTTTTTCTTGGGTCGGCCACCGATGCCGCCCCCTCACCCTGCCCTCTCCCCCATTGGGAGAGGGATACGAAGGCCCGGCGTGCCGGCACGCCCTGGCCACAGTTGGGAGAGGGGTAGCCGGAAGATTATCGTTCTCGCGACCGTGTTCGCGGGACCGCGCCACAAGCGGAAGTGAATATTGCGCGCGGGGGCGGGCTCACACCGGCCTGTCCTGCCAGTCCTCCCGGGCATGGCGGACGCGCAGGATCAGAATGTCGCCTGACGGTTCAACAATATAGATGATGATATGGGCGCCATAGGGATGCACCCTGACCGGCGGGTCGATTTCCAAACGTTCGCGCGCCGCCATTGGCTCATTGGACAAAAATCGGAAAATATCTGCCATTTCGTGATGATACCGTTCGGCCTGCTGTGCGCCGAACAGGGCAATGCCCTGCAGATAGATATCGATGATATCATCTTCGGCCTTGCCGCTGAGCCTGTAGGACACCCGCCGTCAGCCCTTCTGGGCGCGGAGGCGGGCTTCCGCGAGGATATCGTCCATCGATTTGTCGCTGATGCCGCTGGCCAGGCCTTCCGACACCAGCGCCTGCAAATGGGCGATCTTTTCCTTGCGTTCCTGATCGTCGCGGATGAGGTCGCGCACATAGTCGCTGGCATTGCTGTAGCGGCCTGTGCGCGCCTGGCTTTCAACCCAGCTTTTCATTTCATCCGGCAGGGAAACATTCATGGTCGCCATTGTCTGATCTCCAAATCTGGCGCCGATGATGGCAGGTTTTGGCAATCTTTGTCAAATTATGCCGGACCATCGCGCTTGGCACCGCCGGCCGCGGCATCCCGAACGGTCCCTATTCCAAGACCTACAAATCGGAAGCCGATATGAAGGCGTTCCCGTCGACCGGCAGCGGCTGGCACGGCGGCCCGGACCCCGAGGCCGAAGCCCCGGCACCC